>OMWV01000004.1 GCA_900314845.1 uncultured Eubacteriales bacterium | reverse complement strand
ATCAGAAACAGTCTCGGAAGCCTTCTCTTCATCGGCCTTTTCGTCCGCATGTGCTTCATTGTTTTCAGACTTGAGGGTCTTCATTGTCGGGAAGAGCAGGACGTCACGGATGGCTGCGCTGTTCGTGAGCAGCATGACAAGGCGGTCTATGCCGTAGCCGATGCCGCCCGTAGGAGGCATGCCGATGGACATGGCATTGAGGAAATCCTCGTCCGTGTGGTTTGCTTCCTCATCGCCTGCTGCCGCAAGGGCATCCTGAGCCGCGAATCGCTCGCGCTGGTCTATGGGGTCGTTCAGCTCTGAGTAAGCGTTGCACATCTCCCAGCCGTTTATGTAGAGCTCAAAACGCTCTACCTGGTCAGGGCGGTCAGGCTTTCTCTTTGTCAAAGGAGAGATATCGACCGGGTGATCCATGATGAATGTCGGCTGGATCATCTTATCCTCGCAGTACTCCTCAAAGAAGAGATTCACGATATCGCCCCACTTGTGGCGGTCTTCATATTCCAGATGGTGCTCGTCGGCTGCCTTTCTGGCGCCCTCCAGATCACGGATCTGGTCAAAGTCTACGCCGGTCTGCTCCTTTATGGCTTCTATCATGGTCAGCTTGCGGAAAGGCTGGCCCAGATCTATCACATTGTCCCCATATTTAATGATCGTGCTGCCGCATACCTGCTGAGCAAGATGGCGGAAGAGATCCTCTGTCAGGCGCATCATGCCGTTGTAATCCGTATAGGCCTGATAGAGTTCCATAAGGGTGAACTCGGGATTGTGTCGGGTGTCAACACCCTCATTTCTGAAAACACGTCCAATCTCGTAGACCTTCTCCAGGCCGCCGATGATGAGGCGCTTGAGGTAGAGTTCCAGAGAGATCCTCAGCTTTACATCCTCGTCCAGAGCGTTGTAATGGGTCTCGAAGGGGCGGGCTGCCGCGCCGCCGGCATTAGACACGAGCATGGGAGTTTCAACTTCCATAAAGCCTCGGCCGTCCAGAAAGCTTCTGATCTCACGGATGATGGCGGATCTCTTGACAAATGTCTCCTTGACATCCGGATTCATGATCAGGTCAACATATCTCTGACGGTATCTGAGGTCTGTGTTCGTCAGGCCATGGTACTTCTCCGGGAGCGGGTGAAGGCTCTTGGACAGGAGGGTCAGCTCCCTGGCGTGGACAGAGATCTCACCCGTCTTTGTCTTAAATACAAAGCCCCTGATGCCGATGATATCGCCGATATCCAGCTTCTTGAAGGCCTTGTACTCGTCCTGACCCAGATCGTCTCTGGAAATATAGGCCTGGATGCTGCCCTTAAGATCCTGGACATGGCAGAAGGAAGCCTTGCCCATGACACGCTTTGACATCATTCTTCCGGCTATGGAAACCTCTTTGCCCTCCAGCTCCGCGAATCCGCTGACGATCTCCGTGCTGTGGTGAGTCTGGTCATAGCTTGTGATCTGAAAAGGATCTTTGCCCTCAGCCTGAAGCTCCTTGAGCTTGTTTACCCTGTTCCTTATCTGCTCATTCTCGTCAGGTCCCTGCTTCTTGCTATCGTCTGCCACTTTATTCTCTCCTATCTATTATCTGTAAAAAACACCACGAAAAGGCGGTGTCTGGCCGCCTTCTCCGTAAATCTGCCTGAAACGCTTTATCAGTCTGCCCTGGAAACCTCAAGGATCTTGTAGGGGCGGTCACCGCCGGGTGTTGCCGCGGTGATGGTCTCACCGACCTTAGCTCCTATGACCGCTTTGCCAACAGGGGAATCATTTGATATACGTCCTGAGAAGGGATCTGCCTCCTGGCCGCCTACGATGATGAACTCCATCTCCTCATTGCTTTCCACGTCGAGAAGCTTTACCTTACGTCCGATGACAACGGTATCAAGAGCGCTGTTGTCTTCCTCTATCAGCTCGGAATGCTTGAGGATCAGCTCGATCTCCTTGATCCTTGCCTCTATCCTGTCCTTCTCATCCTTGGCAGCATCGTACTCTGCATTCTCTGAAAGGTCGCCCTGCTCTCTTGCTTCCTTGAGCATCTGGGCAACTTCTTTCCTTTTATTTACCTTAAGATCGCTCAGCTCGTCGACAAGTTCCTTTTTACCGCTGGCAGTAAGCAGATGTTTTGTTGTATCAGGCATCTTTGTTCCTCCGTTCTGCAATTTCTGTAAATGCACTGCGTGTTATTATAGCCCAATTTATTCCTTTCTGTCAACCATCTGGGCAAGCAGGTCCTCAAGCTCCTTATAGGTACTGATCTGGTTGACAGCCCGTCTCAGGGAGGAAGAACACCGGCAGCCTGCCGTATACCAGGCAGTATGCTTTCTCATCTCACGCAGGGCGATATACTCGCCCTTGTATTCTATGCTCATGCGGGTCTGCCTCAGGATGACCTGACAGATTTCCTCTATCCCGGGCTTAACGGCGGGACTCTTTAAGATATCCGATATATCCTCCCCCTTTTCCCTGGCGTCAAGCGCCGCCCTGATCTGGCGGAATATCCAGGGATTGCCCCTGGCAGAGCGCGCGATCATGACAGCGTCACAGCCCGTCCTGTCAAACATGGCAAGGGCATCCGCTCCGGTCTTTATATCCCCGTTTCCCGCGACCGGGATATTCACGGCATCCTTTACCTCTTTTATCACATTCCAGTCTGCTTTGCCGCTGTAATACTGCTCCCGGGTCCTGCCATGCACAGCCAGGGCACTGGCCCCGTTTGCCTCCAGGACTCTGGCAAATTCTGCCGCATTCAGATGGTCCTTGTCAAAACCGCTGCGAAATTTCACGGTGACCGGTCTGGATGAGGCATTCACAAGAGCCTTTACAATAGCGCCCGCCCGGGGCGGATCCAGCATAAGGGCCGAGCCCTCCCCGTTTTTCACGACCTTGGGAACCGGGCAGCCCATATTCACGTCCAGGATATCAAAATCCCAGTCATCGATCATGGCTGCGGCCTCGGCCATGACTGCCGGGTCTGAGCCAAACAGCTGGAGGGAGACCGGCCGCTCTTTCTGGCTGGTCTGACCAAGAAGGGCTGTTTTTTTATTCTTATAGACGACTGCCTTGGCGCTTATCATCTCCGTGCAGACAAGGCCGGCTCCCATCTCCCGGCACAGGATGCGGAAAGCCTTATCGGTAACGCCGGCCATAGGTGCGAGTATGACCGGCGTTTCAAGTTCAATATTTCCTATTTTCATTTCTTTGATATTCTGCTCTTCCCGCCGCATTTCTGATAGATAATGCGAAGGCCCTGAAGAGTCAGCCTCTCATCGTAAAAGTCTATGCAGCTTGTCTCGTCAGCAATAACACGGCCAAAGCCTCCTGTCGCTACGACCTTGACATTGTAAAGATTGGATTCTTCCTTCATCTTCCGCACGATATACTCTGTCTGCCCTATGGTTCCATAGACGATGCCCGCCTGGATGCACTCTGTTGTGTCATTTGTCAGGATAGTCTTCGGTTTTTTGATCTCAACGTCCATGATCCTGGCCGCATTCGAGACAAGGGACTTAAGGCTTGTCTGCATGCCGGGAGCGATCACGACGGAATCCAGGGTGCCGTCCTCCAGGACAAGCTGATAGGATGTCGCTGTGCTGTAATCTATCACGATGGCCGGCCCTCCGTAAAGTTCCTTTACCGCCGCCGCATTCACGATAAGATCAGCGCCCGCCTCCTTCTGGTTGGCTGACCGCACTTTTACCCCGGTCTTAAGGCCCGGACCCACGATGATGGGAGTGATGTTGAAATACTTGAGGCAGGCGTTCGTGAGCGCATGCATGGTATTGGGAACGACAGAAGCAATGATGACTCCCGTGATATCCCTGCGGCTGGCGCCCGAAAGGCGGACGATATCTCGCAGAAGAACGCCGTACTCATCCGACGTCCGCGGAGTTTTCGTCGTGATCCTGTATACACGTTTTAGTTCGTCCCCGCTGAAAATACCAATCGTCGTATCCGTATTACTCACGTCGATTACTGTCAGCATATCTTTCGCCTTCCTCCTCTTTCTGATCAGTTCTCCTGTCCGCTTTCCTCATGCTTCCCGGCCGCCTCATCGGCGTCCATTCCCAAGAAAAATACTTTATAAAAAAGTTCAAGGGAGCGGAAAAGTTCTGCTTTTTCCTTCTGCATCTGCTTTATCTTCAGACCGCTCCCTATATCGTCATAGAGGACGTCCTCTTCCTCAGCTGATGTATTTAAAAGAAGATTGCCTTCGTCATCAAATTCCAGGGTGAGAACTCCGCCCACATCCTCAGTGAAAAGAACACAGAGGATCTTGAGTTCATCTTTTACCTGCTGGGGGAGGGCGTCAAAATCATCGTTAAAGTAATATTTTTTTTCGTAGGCACTGGATCCGCACAGGACCATCCTGTCATCGTACATCTGCTTTCCTCCTGAAAATGCTTACTGTTCCTTCAGTCCTTCCCGGGCGATGTCTTCCTCATCATCACTTATGATATAGGATCTCTTCGCCAGGGGGTAGAGCACAAGGGCCATTACTGCCCCGAAAAATACGTCTATGATGGAATGCTGCTTTATGAACAGGGTCGATAATATGATGAAAATGCACAGGATAATGGCAAATATCTTTACTTTCCTATTCCTGCCAAAAGCTTCCGACCGGCAGATAACCGCTGTCATGGCCAGGCTGTTGTAGACATGCAGGGAAGGACAGACATTTGTCGGAGTATCCGACCGGTAGAGCATGGTGATGATATGGGTGAACAGATCTGTATCTGTCAGCTGAGGCCTGAGATCAAGGCCGTTTGGCAGTATCGTATAGATCGTCAGCGCCAGGATCATTCCCGTAAACATATAGCGGGTCACATTCTGATAATCCTTCGGGGACTTGAAAAGGAAATATGCCGTGAATCCCGCGATAAAGGCAAACCACATATAATAGGGGATGACGAAATATTTGCAGAAGGGGATCATATCGTCTATTCTGGAATGCAGGATAATGCGAGGACTTACGTTGACCTCCAGCAGATGAAACCATGTAAAATATATGAGGACAAATTTAATTGCATAAGCAAGAGGATATTTTACTGTCCACCTGGCTATTTTCTTCATGTTTCAGAACCTCCAGTTAAAACGCGGCACAGTTAAAGCCAGCTCAGGCCGCGGCCTGAGCTGACCCGGGTCATCAGTTCTTCAATTTACTCGGCAGGACCGTCCTTACTCTCGCTGACAGCGGGGCGGGCGCTCATATCGATATTGTTCTCCTTGAGAACTTCGCCGATCGTCGTTGCCAGACCTGCTATTCCCTGCAGATTGGATGGAATGATGATCTTTGTGGCCCTGCCGTCTGCTGCCTGGGCAAATGCCTCCAGGCTCTTAAGGGAAAGAACCGCTTCATCGGCTCCGGCTTCCTTTATCATGCGGATGCCTTCTGCCTTTGCCTGCTGGACCTTAAGGATAGCCTGAGCCTCACCTTCGGCCTCCTGGATCTTGGCCTCCTTGACAGCCTCTGCCCTGAGGACTGTTGACTTTTTGTTGGCCTCGGCCTCCAGGATGACAGATTCCTTCATACCCTCTGCCTTGAGGACGGCTGACTTCTTCTCGCCTTCCGCGATCAGGATAGCCTCACGGCGTTCGCGCTCTGCCTTCATCTGCTTCTCCATGGCATCCTGAATAGCTGCCGGAGGAATGATATTCTTAAGCTCTACCCTGTTTACCTTTATGCCCCAGGGATCTGTGGCTACATCCAGGGTCGCCCTCATCTTTGTGTTGATCAGCTCCCTTGAGGTCAGAGTCTCATCCAGTTCCAGGTCACCGATGATATTTCTCAGGGTTGTGGCCGTGAGATTCTCTATGGCAACGATGGGATTCTGGATATTGTAGCTGTATGACTTGGGATCTGTGATCTGATAGAAGACGACCGTATCGATCCGCATGGTTACGTTATCTTTCGTGATAACAGGCTGGGGAGCGAAATCGATGACCTGCTCCTTGAGAATGACTTTCTTGGCCACTTTGTCTATGATGGGCAGCTTTACGTGAAATCCTACGGACCAGGTGCCTGTGTAGGCTCCGAGACGCTCAATGACATAGGCGTGAGCCTGGGGAACGATCCTGAAGCATGATACTGCGATCAGGATGATAACAATCACAAGTATAACGATTAATATTATCTGCATTCATTGTCCTCCTTTTTCTTCTCGACTATCATCTTTACTCCCTCTATGCCTGCCACGGTTACGATTTCGTCTTTCCTGAACGTAACCGTGTCATCAGAGCTTCTTGCCATCCACTCCAGACCGCCTACGATAACGTGTCCCTGGTCCTTGAGGTTGTTGATATCCTCTGTGACGCGGACATTTCTGCCTACATAGGCTTCGGCGTTTGTCTTGGACGTCCGGCTGTTCAGATATTTGACGGCAAAGGGTCTCGTAAAGATCAGCATAACGCACGCTACCGCGAAAAATACGATGAGCTGAATGATAAATCCGACATGGAAAAGTGATAAGATAAGGGCGCATGCGGCTCCGACCGCAAACCAGATCGTTGTAAGGCCAAGCGTGCAGACCTCTGTCACAAGCAGGATGATCACAAGAACAAGCCAAAGATAGATTGCATTGTGCATAAAACACCTCCTAAGTTCAAGCTCCCGGGAGCTGGCGCTGGCGGGCCGCCTCATAGAGGAGTACAGCCGCCGCTGACGCCGCGTTTAGGGACTCAAGCTTTCCTGCCATGGGAATGCGCACTCGTCTTCCCGCCGCGGCGACAGCCCCGCTCGTAAGACCGCTTCCTTCATTTCCAATAAGAAATGCACATGGCTTTCTGTAATCCGGCGATGTGTAAGGTACGCTGCCCTCCAGAGTGGCTGCGTAGACTTCTATCCCGGCAGCCTTTAGCTGCTCTTCGGCAGCGCAGATATCGTCCGCATAGGCGATCTTCATTCTGTAAAGGGATCCCATGCTGGAACGGACTGTCTTGGGGTTGTAGATATCGGCAGTCTCCCGGCTGAGTATGATGCCGGCAGCTCCCGCCCCTTCCGCTGTCCGGATCATCGTGCCGAGATTGCCGGGATCCTGGATATTCTCCAGCATAAGAACGAGGGGTGACCGGGCGGATATGATGTCGGATGCGGAATGCTCTTCCATCCTGACAACGGCCAGGATACCCTGAGGGTTCATCGTATCGGAAACTGCCCGGAAGATCCTGTCTTCCACGATCTGGGCAGAGCCAAGATACAGAGGAAGATCTTTTAAATTCCCTGCGCTCTTCATAAAGCTCTGGGATACATAGAGCTCTTCTATTCTGTCTGCGGGCGTCTCGGATACCATCCTCAGCCCCTCGGCGACAAAACAGCCGGCCTTCTTCCTGGCCCGGGACTTGCTGATCAACTCCCTGAGCTGCTTCATATGCTGATTTGATGTGCTTGTTATCATAGGATATTACCTGCAGAGCGCCTTGGACACTCTGATCTCGTAGCTGTCTATTTCCTTCTGCATGGCCAGAGCCTCATCGATATCATAATCCACGTAGGTACCGTTTCTCCAGGAGACGATTCTGTTCCTGGCACCCTTCAAAATGAGATCGACGGCATAGGATCCCATCATGGAAGCCATGACTCTGTCCCTTGCCGTGGGGCTTCCGCCTCTCTGCACATAGCCGAGCACGGTAGTTCTTGTCGTGACGCCCGTGGCTGCCTGAAGCCTGCGGGCCATGCTGGTCGAGTGGCCGACGCCTTCCGCGTTCACGATGATATGGTGCCTCTTGCCCTTCTTCCTTGTATCTATGATATGCCGGGCAAGCTTCTCCTCATCATAGTCGTAGAATTCCGGCAGAAGGATGTCCTCTGCTCCGTTGGCTATGCCGCAGGAAAGGGCGATATAGCCGGCATGCCTGCCCATGACCTCTATGATGCTGCACCTCTCATGGGATGTGGATGTATCTCTTACCTTGTCTATCGCTGACATAGCTGTGTTGACAGCCGTGTCAAATCCTATGGTATAGTCCGTGCAGGCGATATCCAGATCTATGGTCCCCGGCACTCCAATGGTGTTTATCCCAAGAGAAGCCAGCTTCTGGGCTCCCCTGTAGGATCCGTCTCCGCCGATCACGATGAGAGCCTCTATCCCATGCTTTCTGCACATGTCAGCTCCCTGCTGCTGCCCCTGCTCTGTCATGAATCTGGGGCTTCTCGCCGTATAGAGAAATGTGCCTCCCCTGTTTATGATCTCAGCAACACTCTTCGCATCCAGCTCTATATAATCTTCATCCAGAAGTCCGTTGTAGCCCTTGCGTACGCCTATGACTCTGAGGCCGTGCGCTGTCGCCGTCCTTACGACCGCGCGTACAGCCGCGTTCATGCCCGGGGCGTCTCCGCCGCTTGTCAGGACTCCGATTGTACTAATCTTCCTGCCCATAAGGTCTTACCTCCTGTCAGTAATTGTATAACACTTTGTCCCTAATGTAAACTGTGCTTTTTCTCAGGAAAACCGGCCTTTTCTCATAAGTGGAGCCTGCCTCAGCGCTACATTTTTCTCCCCCGCAAGCGCCCGCAGCCCTTCCATGAGCTGCCCGTCCCGCGCGTCCACGCTCTGGCTGAGGGGCAGCCTTTTCATCGCCTTCTGCGCCCTGCAGTATATGATAACCCTGTCATTTCCCCTGTGGCCGGCCAGCAGGGCAGCCAGGGAGGAGGAGCCAGCCTTGTAGGCATCTATATCCGGATACTGGATCCAGACTTCCATGGGGATCTTCTCAAAGGGAATGATCCGGGAGGCAACCAGCTTGGACTGGGTATCCTCCCCGACAGATACTCTGCCCTGGACATAGATCTTGGCATCGACCCGCAGTTCGTTCTGGTGCCTCTCATAATCGCCCGGAAATACTATGACCTCCACCGTCCCGTAAAGATCCTCCAGCTCCACAAAGGCCATAAGCTTCTTTGTCTTTGTTGTCTTGACCGTGATATCGGTTATGATGCCCCCTATGACGACCTGGGTCTGGTCGGGAAGCTGCACATCCCCGCTCTCCTCATCAACGGCAAACATGGAAGCATTTGCCGTCACATTCTTCTCCCAGTCCTTCCTGTCCCCGTCCAGAGGATGACCGCTCAGATAAACGCCCAGCACATCCTTCTCGTAGGACAAAAGCTCCTGCCGGCTGTATTCGCCCACATCCGGATAGTTTATCTCAAATTTTTTCTTCTCCTCACCGCTCATCAGATCCCCGAATGTGATCTGGCCGGGTATGTTTTTCTTTATCTTCTGCACCGTATGGCTGAGGATCCTGTCATAGACCAGCATCTGCTGGCGGCGGGTCTTGCCCATACAGTCAAAGGCTCCTGCCAGGATGAAGCTTTCTATGGCTCTTTTGTTTACATCATTATGCCTGCCGTACATGCGCTCTATGAAGTCTGTCATGCTGGCAAATGCCCCGTTCTCCCGCCTCTCATCTACCACAGCCTGGGCAACGGGCTCTCCTATGCCCTTTATGGCAGTTAAAGCGTAGACGATCCTGCCGTCTTTTACAGAAAAAAGACTCAGGCTCTTGTTTATGTCAGGAGGCAGGATCTCTATACCCATTGCCTTGCTGCTCATCATATATTCCGCCACCTTTGACCCGCTGTCTATATATGAGGTCATAAGGGCAGCCATGAACTGGACAGGGTAGTAATATTTGAGCCAGGCTGTCTGGAAGCAGACTACGGCGTAGGTAGCCGCGTGGGATTTGTTGAAGGCATAGGAGGCGAAATCTGTCATCTCGTCGAATATCTTGTTTGCTGTCTCCTCGCTGATCCCCTTTGCCACGCAGCCCGGCACGCCCAGCTCTTCATTGCCGTGGACAAAATACTCCCTCTCTTTTGCCATTACCTCCGGCTTTTTCTTGGCCATGGCACGGCGCACCAGGTCGCTTCGCCCCAGATCGTAGCCTGCCAGCTTCATAACGATCTGCATGACCTGCTCCTGATATACGATACAGCCGTTTGTGGGCTCAAGGATCTCCTTGAGCTGCGGTGTGTCATAGCTTATGAGCTCCGGATGGTTCTTGCTCTCTATGTATCGGGGGATGAAAGCCATGGGGCCGGGACGGTAAAGGGAGATTCCCGCTATGATCTCTTCCAGGGAGTCAGGCTTAAGCTTTTTCATAAAATCCTGCATGCCGCTTTTATCCAGCTGGAAGACTCCGTCTGTCCTGCCGGTCCCTATGAAATTGTAAACCGCCTTATCCGTGATATCCATAGAGCTGAGACTGATCTTATCCTCCCCAGGCCGGTCCTGATTGATCAGGTTTATGGCATTCTGGATGAGCGTCTGAGTCCTGAGTCCCAGGAAATCCATCTTCAGCAGGCCCAGTTCCTCTATGGTCGTCATGGTGAACTGGGTGGTAACTACACCGTCCGTGCCCCTTGCCAGAGGGACGAACTCGTCGACAGGCCGGGGGCTGATCACGACACCGGACGCGTGGACAGAGGTATGACGGGGCAGGCCTTCCAGCCGCTTTGCCGTGTCTATCAGCTTGCGGATGCTCTCATCGCTCTCATATATCCTAGCCAGCTCCGGGTTCGCCTCCATGGCTCTGCCTATGGTCATATTCATCTCGTTGTTTGGGATCATCTTTGAGATCTTATCGCAGACGGCGTAGGGAAGGTCAAGAGCTCTGCCTACATCCTTTATGACGCCCCGGGCCTTCAGGGTTCCGAATGTGACGATCTGCACAACATGATCCTCGCCGTACTTGCGGATGACATAGTCTATTACTTCCTGCCGCCTCTCATCGCTGAAGTCTATGTCAATATCCGGCATGGTCACCCTGTGGGGATTGAGGAATCTCTCAAAGAGCAGATCATAGCGGATAGGATCAAGTGTCGTGATATCCAGGCAGTAGGCAATGATGCTTCCTGCTGCCGAACCCCTTCCGGGCCCGACCATGATCCCGTGAGTCTTGGCATAGTGGACAAAATCCCAGACGATCAGGAAATAGTCGACAAATCCCATGTTCTTTATCGTGGTCAGCTCTTTGTTGACCCTCTCCTCCAGCAGCTTTGTCCGCTGTGGATAGCGCTCATCAAAGCCATCCCAGACAAGCTTCTGCAGATAGGTCCAGGAATCATAGCCCCTGGGCACCTCGAAATGGGGCAGCTTATATTCTCCAAACCGGATATCCACATTGCAGCGCATGGCGATCTTGTGGGTATTCTCCAGGGCCTGAGGGGCATAGGGGAAGAGTCCTGCCATCTCTTCGGGAGATTTTATATAGTACTGGCCGCCCTCATACCGCATCCTGTCTGTGTCAGTGACCTTTTTCCCTGTCTGGATGCAGAGAAGAACGTCGTGGAAAGCTGCGTCCTCTGCCATGGTATAATGGACATCGTTCGTAGCGACTAGCTCTATCCCCAGCTCATGGCTCAGCCTGACCAGGCCTTTGTTGACCATCTTCTGCTCGGGAATGCCGTGATCCTGAAGCTCAAGGAAGAAATTCCCCTTCCCGAATATATCTTCCATCTCCAGGGCTGATCTTTTCGCCGTCTCATACTGGCCCATGCGCAGGGCAGTCGGGATCTCCCCGGCCAGGCAGGCGCTGAGGGCGATGATCCCGTTGTTGTAGGATCTGAGAAGTTCCTTATCGACTCTGGGTTTGTAATAAAAGCCCTCTGTAAATCCTCTGGATACGATCTTTATCAGGTTGTGATAACCCTCATTGTTCTCCGCCAGAAGGATCAGGTGGTAATAGCGGTCCTCAGAGCTGCCGGCTGTCTTATCGAATCTGGAACCCGGAGCCACATAGACCTCACAGCCGATCACCGGATGGATGCCTGCCTCTTTGGCTGCCCGGTAAAAGTCTATGACGCCGTACATGACGCCGTGGTCCGTGATGGCCACACTGTCCATGCCCAGCTCTTTTACCCTTTTGACAAGATCTTTTATCTTATTGGATCCGTCCAGAAGACTGTACTCCGTGTGCACGTGGAGATGTGTAAAATTCAATTTCTTCACCTTTTCCTGTACAGACAGATCCGGACATTTTCCCCGATCTCGTCCGCAATATGTGTATAAAACTACAGGCTGCAGGCAAAATGCCCACAGCCTGACAAAATATCATGATGAATGTTTCTGACACTCGTGCTTAATTCTGCTTTCCGGATGATGTAAGATATTCCTCCACCCTGTTCATGGCTTCTTCCTCATCCGATCCGTTCGTGATAACTGTAAGTTCCTTTCCAGGTAAAATGCAAAGGCTCATCATGCCCATGATGCTCTTGGCGTTGATTCTCTTGTCCTCAGTCTCCAGATAGACAGTGCTGTCAAACTGACATGCTACCTGAACAAGGAGAGCTGCCGGCCTGGCGTCTCTCTGTGAAGGAATATTAATCGTAATATTCTTCGATATCATAACCATACCTCTCTTTTTAATCCCTTACTTTACTGTTTTCTCTCCGGATCCGTCCCTGAGATCCCGTGCGTAATCACTGATCTTCTTCATTCTGTGATTCACCCCGGACTTGCCTACAGGCGGATCAAGCATCGCACCCAGCTCCGTCAGTGTAGCTTCCGGATGGCTCAGCCGCAGGCTGGCAACCTGCCTGAGTGACTCGGGAAGTCTGTGAAATGCTGATGAATCCATGATATACGTAATATCCAGTATCTGCTTGGCCGAAGCGTTGGCAGTCTTGCTGATATTCGCTGTCTCGCAGTTAACACCTCTGTTAATCCGGTTGCGCATGTCCTTAACGATGCGCACATTCTCCATGTCCATCAGTGCCTTATAGGCTCCCATTACATTCAACAGATCCACAACCTGGGAACTGTCCTTAACGTATACGACATAATGCGACTTGCGCATGACCAGCCTGGCTCCGATCTGGAAGCTGCATACAGCGCTCTGCAGAAGCTCTGCCTGCGTACGGGATGAACAGACGATCTCGAAGTGATATGATCTGACCGGATCGCTTATTGAACCTGACGCGAGAAAGGCGCCCCGGATAAATGCTCTCCTGCAGCAGTCCCTCTGCAGGAGCAGATCGTCCTTCAGAACAAAACGCCCCTCCCGGGTCCTGTGCAGACTGCAGGCCATGATAAGGCCGGATGCCTTCTCGTCATCGATCACTTCCAGACTGTAGATCCTGCTCTTGTTCAGACCAGTTTCCCGTCGTACCGATACACTGCTTTCTATATTAAATGTTTTTTTTAATAATGTAAAGTACTTTCTTGCTATGGGAACATTTTCCGTGCGGAAAGAAATGATGTCTTTTCCCCCGTCATCCATGGCAAATCTGCCGCCTATAGACAGCATAGCAGCGATTTCTGCTATCCTGCAGTGCCTTGCCGGGGGGATCGTTCTGGCGAGTTCTTCTTTTACCTTTGCCGAAAATGATGCCGGCATCCCCTTCACCTGCCTCTTATTGTCACCTGCGTCAGGATCTGCGCAGATCCCTGTCCAGATCCCTGTGGTCTGTCTTGACGCCGTACTTGAGACTCTGCATCATATGGCTCAGCTCATCAGCGAGGGCGACAGAGCGGTGCCTGCCTCCTGTGCAGCCGACAGCCACAACCAGCTCATTCTTCCCCTCTTTTATATAGAGGGGGATGAGGAATGTGAGCAGATCATAAAGCTTGTCCAGGAATATGCCCGCCTCCTCGGCTTTCATGACAAAATCTCTTACCGGGGCATCTTTGCCTGACAGGCGTTTCAGGGAATCCACATAATAGGGATTCGGCAGAAAGCGCACATCAAAGACAAGATCCGCGTCTGTGGGGATCCCATACTTAAAGCCGAAGGACTCCACAGTCACGATGAAATTCTCAAATTCCCTGTTTTCCACAAATATCTTGCGCATCTGCTGAGTCAGATCCCGGATCAGCAGATTGCTGGTGTCTATGATATAATTTGAGCGCAGCTTGAGAAATTCCAGCTGCATGCGCTCGTCTGCTATGGCTTCCTCTATCCTGCGGCCCCTGCCCAGAGGATGACTCCTTCTTGTCTCCTTAAAGCGCCTGACCAGGGTTTCATTTCTGCAGTCCAGAAAGAGGATCTCATAATAAAATCCTGCCTCCTTCATACTGTCCAGGACCCGGGGAAGCATCTTCAGATGAGCCCTGCTGCGGATATCTATGCCGACGGCAGCATTTCCCAGCTGGTTCTTCTCCTCCCAGATCATCTTAGAAAAGCTCTGCAGAAGGCCGACTGGCAGATTGTCAACGCAGAAGTACCCATTGTCCTCAAGCATCTTGAGGGCAGAACTTTTTCCTGCGCCTGACATGCCGGTGACTATAACAAAACGCATATTTCTCTCTCCCGATCAGATAAAATCGCCAAGGAATTTCACTTCCGGCTCCAGCCTCACATGAAACATCTTATATACTTCTTCCTGCACATGCTCTATGAGCCTGCGCACATCCCGGGCTGTAGCGTTCCCGGTATTTATGATAAAGCCGCTGTGGCGCATGGATACCTGGGCCCCTCCTATGCTGCAGCCCTTGAGACCGCAGTCCTGGATCAGCTTCCCGGCAAAATATCCCGCCGGTCTCTTAAATGTGCTGCCTGCGCTGGGATATTCCAGAGGCTGTTTTTCCCTCCTGGCCCTTGTGAATTCCGTTACTTTTTCTGATATCGTATCTCTGTCTCCCCTGGGAAATGCAAAGGCGCAGCGCAGAACGATCCCGCCCTGGTCCATTATGATGCTGTGCCTGTAGCTCAGGTTCAGATCATCCCGGCTCAGGCGGCTTACATTCCCCTCTCTGTCCATCAGGTCAGCCCAGATGACAGCATCTGCCACTTCCCCGCCGTAGGCCCCGGCGTTCATCGTCACGGCCCCTCCCAGAGTGCCCGGGATACCGACCGCATACTCGCAGCCGCTGTAGCCCAGGGAGCAGACTTTTCTGGCCATGGCAGAAAAAAGGGTGCCGGCGCCGGCTGTCACTGTCAGGGCATCTGATCCTTCATCCAGCATGATATCATCCATGGTCCTGCAGATATTGAATATGACACCGCGATAACCTCCGTCTCCTACCAGAAGATTGCTGCCCCGGCCGGATACGAACCAGGGGATCCCCCTTTCCAGGCAGAGCCTGATGCCCTCTCTGAGCTCATTCTCCCCGACAGCGGTGACGAAATAATCCGCGGGGCCCCCTATACAGAATGTAGTGTGACTGCTCATCGGCTCATCGCGCCTGATATGATCGCCGCCGACCGCAGCAGCCAGCTCTTCATAAAATCCCATACACTATCCTTTCAGTTTTTGTCGTCATCCTGCTCTGTCTCACTGTTCATTCTCTCAGTCACTCTTCTGTAGAGCTCCTGTGCCGCGTTGTATCCCATCTGCTTCTGCCTGTGATTGACAGCCGCGGATTCAACGATAATAGCCAGGTTCCTTCCCGGCCGGATAGGGATCCTGTGACAGACGACCTTCATGCCCAGGATCTCTTCATACTCTTCTTCCAGACCCAGCCTGTCATACTCGCGCTCCCTGTTCCACTCTTCCAGCTTTATCACCAGATCGACCTTTATATTATCCTCGACGCTCTGAACGCCATAGAGAGTCTTAACATCGACGATCCCGATGCCCCTGAGCTCTATGAAATATCTTGTAACGTCCGGCGCGCTGCCGATCAGTTCGTCATAATTCGTCCTCTTAAGTTCGACAACATCATCCGCCACAAGCCGGTGGCCTCGTTTTACAAGTTCCAGAGCCGCCTCGCTCTTTCCTATCCCGCTCTCGCCGATCAGGAGAACTCCCTCGCCGAACACGTCGACAAGGACCCCGTGAATGGAGATCCTGGGAGCCAGCTCTTCTTTGAGATAGCGATTCAACTCTGACAGGAGAGAGGATGTGCCTTCATCTGTCTGCAGGATGGGGATCCCATACTTGTTTCCCTGCCCTATAAATACTTCATTGGGCGTGATCCCTCTGCAGAATATGATGCAGGGAACCCCCTTGCGGCAGATATGACTTATCATCTCTCTGATATATTCGTCCGGATGAGTCTTCAGATATCTGCATTCGACCTTGCCCACGATCTGTATCCTCTGATTGTCAAAATAATCGAAATAGCCGGCAAACTGAAGAGCAGGTCTGTTGATATCTGACTGATAGATCCTGATCTTGTCCGTGCTGACCTGGGGCGTCAGATTCCTCAGGCCGAACTTTTCTATGACCTTGCTCAGTTTTACGCTGTATTTCCCCGTACTGATATTATCCATTAGTCCCCCTGTATGTCAATGAAAGAAACGATAGACCGCCTGCGCGCTCTTCCTGTCCATGGACTCGACGCCGGCAAGCTCGTCTTCATCTGCCTCTTTTATCCTGCTGATGTCTCCGAAATGCCTCATAAGGGCCTTGCGCCTGGTGGGGCCGATCCCTTCAATATCATCCAGAACAGACCTGACCTGCTTCTTTGACCTCAGGCTTCTGTGATACTCTATCGCAAAGCGGTGAGCCTCATCCTGCATCCGGGTTATCAGCTTGAAGAGTTCGGAATGCGTATCTATGGGCAGTTCCTTCGAGTTGTAGTACAGGCCCCTGGTCCTGTGCCTGTCATCTTTAACCATGCCGCACACAGGTATGTCAAGGCCCAGTTTATCCAGCACTCTGAGTGCAACATTGACCTGTCCGCGGCCTCCGTCCATCATGAGCACATCGGGAAATGCGGAGAATGAGCTGCCTCCCTCTTCCCTCTCCCTGAGTCCGTGGGCAAAGCGCCTTGTCAGCACCTCTTCCATGCTCTTATAGTCATCCTGCCCCTTCACCGTGGTGACGCGGAACTTTCTGTAGGCGTTATGCCTGGCTTTCCCGTCCTCAAAGACGATCATGGAACCGACAGTCTCCACGCCGCTGATGTTGGATATATCAAAGGCCTCCATCCTGTGGATCCCTCCCGGCAGGTCAAGCATCTGGGCCAATGTGTTCACAGCCCCCGTCGTCCTTGCCTGCTCCAGACGGATCTTCTCCATATCCTTGTCCATGACCATGCGGGCATTCTCCCTGGCCAGCTCGACCAGGCCTTCCTTCTGTCCTCTCTGCGGGACTGTCAGGTGAACGCTTCTCCCCCTGGCCTCAGACAGCCACTTCTCTATGAGCTCCATATCATCTATGGGGCACTGGAGCATGATATTGGCAGGCACGAAGGGCGCCGACATATAATACTGGCGGACAAAGGAACTCAGGATCCTGGAGTCCGGCTCATTCTCCACTCCGGACACGTAAAAATGCTCCCGGCCTATGATCTTTCCTCCCCTGACAAAGAAGACCTGGACGAGGGCTTCATTTTTCTCTTTTACAAACGCAAGCACATCTCGGTCATCCATATCGGAGCTGGTTATCTTCTGTTTCTGATTGATCTGCTGAACGCTGGCCAGCAGATCTCTGTACTGTGCGGCCTTCTCAAAATCAAGTTCGGAGGCTGCTTTCTTCATCTTCTCAGTCAGCATCTCAATGACAGGATCAAAATTGCCGTCCAGAAAATGCAGAGCCTGATCGATATGCTTCCTGTAATCCTGAGCGGATACCAATCCCTGGCAGGGAGCCAGGCACTGGCCCATGTGATAGTATAGACAGGGTCTTCCCCTGCCTATCTCCTGGGGCAGCTTTCTGCTGCAGTTCCTGATCTGATATAATTTCTGTATGAGATCTATCGTATCCCGCACAGACTGGGCGCTTGTATATGGGCCGTAGTATCTGGCCTTATCCTTTTTCATCCGCCTGGTGAGTATGACCCTCGGATAGGCCTCCCCCGTTGTCACCTTGATATAGGGATAGGTCTTGTCATCCCGCAGCATGGTGTTGTACCTTGGCCTGTGCTCTTTTATGAGATTGTTCTCCAGGACAAGGGCTTCCAGCTCGGAATCCGTTATGATATATTCAAAGCGCCTGACATGACTGACCATCTGCTGGATCTTGGGAGACAAATTTCTGCTGCTCTGAAAATACTGCCTGACCCTGAACCTGAGCCTTCTTGCCTTGCCGACATATATGATATCGTCATGCTCATCGTGCATAAGATACACTCCCGGATTGACCGGGAGTTTTTTTAATTCTTCAGCTATATTAAACATAACCATCTGTCTGGGCAGGGTCAGCCCCGTCAGATCCGAGATCCTTCTCTGCCGCGGCCTGAGCGGCCAGCATGGCGGCCTTCTCCTCGGCAGCAGCCTTATATCTGGCTTCTTCTTCCTGAACACTCTCCAGAATGTTCATGAATTCCTTGCCGGTTATCGTCTCGCGTTCTATGAGGAAATCCGCGATCCTGTTAAGAGCTGCCTTGTTATCCTTTAGAAGCTGTTTTGCCTTTTCGTAGGCATCCTTAAGGACAAGCATGACTTCCTTGTCTATCTCGGATGCTGTCTGTTCGCCGCAGTTGAGTACCTGGCGGCCGGAAAGATACTGGTCTTCCACTGTCGTCAGCCCGATGAGGCCGAACTTGTCCGACATTCCATACTGAGTGATCATGGCCCTGGCCAGATTTGTCGCGCGCTCTATATCATTGGAAGCGCCTGTCGTCACGCTTTCGAACATGATCTCCTCGGCAGCTCTTCCTGCCAGGAGAGTAACAAGCTCTGTCTCTATCTCTGCCTTGCTCATCAGGTACTTCTCTTCCTCAGGCACCTGGAGCGTATAACCCAGAGCGCCCATCGTCCTGGGTATGATCGTGATCTTCTGAACCGGTTCCGAATGCTTCTGCAGGGCTGCCGCCAGAGCATGGCCGACCTCGTGGAATGAAACGATCCTTCTCTCCTCGGGGCTGAGCACCCTGTCCTTCTTGGCTTTTCCCGCGATAACGACCTCTACTGATTCGAAAAGGTCCTTTTGAGAGACAGCGTTTCTGTGATTCCTTACGGCCATGAGAGCTGCCTCATTTATTATATTGGCCAGATCCGAGCCTACAGCTCCGCTTGTGGCAAGCGCGATCTCGTGAAAGTCGACGGTCTCATCCATATTTACATTCCTGGCATGAACCTTGAGCACGTCGATACGGCCCTTGAGGTCAGGCCTCTCCACAATGATCCTTCTGTCAAATCTACCCGGCCTGAGCAGGGCCTTGTCCAGGATCTCCGGTCTGTTCGTGGCAGCCAGGATGATGATTCCCTTTGAGGGATCAAAACCATCCATCTCGGCCAGCAGCTGGTTGAGGGTCTGCTCCCTCTCGTCATTGCCGCCGAGTCTGGAATCACGGCTCTTGCCGATCGCATCCAGCTCATCTATGAATATGATGCAGGGGGCGTTCTGAGCCGCCTGCTTGAAGAGGTCACGCACTCTGGATGCGCCGACGCCGACGAACATCTCTACAAAATCAGATCCGGAAAGGCTGAAGAAGGGAACACCCGCCTCGCCGGCTACCGCCCTGGCAAGAAGAGTCTTGCCCGTTCCGGGAGGGCCGACCAGAAGAGCTCCCTTGGGGAGCTTGGCTCCGATCTTTGTATATCTCTCCGGATAATGGAGAAAATCGACGATCTCCCGCAGGGATTCCTTTGCTTCCTCCTGACCGGCAACATCGTTGAATGTCACGCCCGTGCTCTTCTGCACATACATCTTGGCGTTGCTTTTCCCGACTCCCATCATGCCGCTGCCATTCTTCATGGCATACCGGTAGAAGAGCATCATGACGGCTATCATCGCTACAAGCGGCAGGACGAACGACAGGATATTGGAGATCACATAGGTAGAAGTGTCTACGATCTTCTTTGAATAGGACACATCATACTTATCCAGAGTCTCAAATATTCTCTCATCACCCACATCACCTGTGTAGTAATGAACGGTTTTATCGTCTTTCAGCGTGAAATTGATCTTGTCATTCTCAAATTCCGCTTCCTTTACCTTGCCTGCCTTCACGTCCTGGACGAACTCACTGTATGTCACTTCCTTCTTGGAGGAGGAAGCGACCTTGCCAGCGAACAGCTGGACAATGAGCATAAGACATACGGCAATAACGATCATGACGATAAGATTCTGCTTGTTCATATCGTCTTTTTTTCTCTTGTCGCCGCCGCCGGGATCCTGATCCGGGCGCCTTCTGTTGTTGTAATTATTATCCATTTAGTTTTATCTGCCTGCTTTCACGAAACCTGTCATAGTTATCAGACTAGAGTCTTGCGTCCTGATGCCTGATAGCAGCCTCTGTAAATCCTTTATAGAGCGGATGAGGCTTGTTGGGGCGGGACTTAAACTCGGGATGGGCCTGGGTCGCTACAAACCAGGGGTGATCCTTGAGCTCTATCATCTCGACGATGCGGCCATCCGGGGACAGACCCACCAGCTGCATTCCGTTCTCTGTCAGCAGATCACGATAGTCGTTGTTCACCTCATAGCGGTGTCTGTGCCTCTCCTCTATCACCTTCTGCCCGTAGAGTTTGTATACCTTTGAATCCTCATCGAGAAGACACTTGTAAGCGCCCAGCCTTAATGTGCCGCCCAGATCTGTTACTCCGTGCTGGTCCGGCATAATGTGAATGACAGGATGTTCCGTATCAGGGTTGATCTCCGCACTGTTGGCATCCGCGAAGCCGAGAACATTTCTGGCAAATTCAACAATGGCCATCTGCATTCCCAGACAAAGGCCAAGGAAAGGAAGCCCATGAGTTCTCGCGTAGCTTATGGCTGTGATCTTGCCCTCTATTCCTCTGTTGCCAAATCCGCCGGGCACGACAAGACCGTCAACATCCCCCAGGACATCATCGACATTGTAGGAGCTCACAAGTTCAGAATCTACCCACTTTATCTCCACTTCCGCGCCATTTGCATAAGCGCCGTGCTTTAAAGCCTCCACAACACTGATATAGGCATCGTGTAGCTGGACATATTTACCCACAAGGGCAATGCGTACCTTTCTGGTGGGATGCTTCCAGTTCTCGACCATAGCTTCCCAGTCTGCCAGATCCGGTTCCGGACAGTCTATGCCAAGCCTCTTGCAGACGACCTGAGCGAGATGTTCCTTCTCCAGGGCAAGGGGAGCCTCGTAGAGAACCTTGAGATTCAGGTTCTGTATGACGTTGTTGATATCCACGTTGCAGAAAAGAGAGATCTTATCCTTGATCGCATCGTCGAGCGGCCGGGAAGACCGGCATACAATGACGTCCGGTCTGAGGCCAAGTCCCTGCAGATCCTTTACCGTGTTCTGCGTGGGCTTTGTCTTGAGCTCTCCCGATGAGACAAGATAAGGGATCAGGGTAACATGGATCAGCATGCAGTTTTCCTGGCCGATCTCATGCTGGAACTGACGGATGGCCTCAAGGAAGGGCTGGCTCTCTATATCTCCAACCGTGCCGCCCACCTCTATGATGGCGATCTCTGTCTTTTTTGACTCGGGATTGCGGTAAAATCTGTCTTTGATGGCATTCGTGATATGAGGGATCACCTGGACCGTACTGCCGCCGTAATCTCCTCTTCTCTCTGCTGTGAGAACATCCCAGTAGACCTTGCCGCTGGTGACATTCGCTCTCTTATCGAGAGAGACGTCTATGAATCTCTCATAATGGCCGAGATCCAGATCTGTCTCTGTGCCGTCGTCTGTGACAAATACTTCTCCGTGCTGATAAGGGTTCATTGTACCGGGATCCACATTGAGATAGGGATCGAACTTCTGCATCGTTACAAAGTAACCGCGTGATTTAAGAAGTCTTCCAAGAGAAGCTGCCGTGATGCCCTTTCCAAGTCCGGAAACGACGCCGCCGGTAACAAAAACATATTTTACTGCCATCTTATCCTCCCTCTTTTAAGATCTGCCTGTTCTCTTCTTCGAAAAAAGTTCACCCAGCAGGGTTATAAATATTCCTGAAAATATTGCCAGATCGCCCAGATTGAAAACGATCTTGTTCATAAACTTCGGAGTTTTGGGAAATACCAGATAGTCTGTGACCTTTCCCCTTGCGATGCGCTCGCCCACGTTGCTGATGCCGCCGCCTGTTATAAGGGCCAGCCCCAGCCTGACAAGCCAGGGGCGTCTGCCGTCCTGGGCATCCTTCAGATGGGCTGCTGCCGCTCCAAGGCCGGCAGCGGAAACTGCCTTGAGCAGGTCCGGCCTGTCCCCAAGCAGGCCAAGAGCTCCGCCCTTGTTCTCATATTTCGTAATGACAACCTTGCCGCCTGCGGTCTCCCTCTTCTCGTCTTCCGTAAATTCTCTGTCAATATAGTGCTTGGCAGCAAGATCTGCGCCTGCTGCCGCGGCTGCCGCAATAAACCATCCTGACATAAGCCTGCCTCCTTTATTCTCTCCGCCTTTTAGTATGAGATGACCTCATGGCCGTCCTCTGTTACAAGGACCTGGATCTCCCACTGGGCGGAAGGTGACTTATCTACCGTGCGGACTGTCCAGTCATTGACCTCATCGACCTCGACTTCCGCCCTGCCCATGTTCACCATGGGCTCTATCGTGAACATCATGCCGGGCACCATGAGCATCTGGGTCCCGCGCTTGAAGATATAGCCGACCCAGGGCTCCTCGTGGAACTCCAGTCCCACTCCGTGTCCTCCTATGTTCCTGACAACACTGTAGCCGTTCTTTACCGCGTGATCATAGACAGCCTGGCTCATATCGCCCAGGAATCCCCAGGGCTTGACCTGCTCCAGACCGAGCTCCACACACTCCTTTACTGTCTGCACGAGCTTTTTCTTCTCCTCGGAGACATTCCCTATGCAGAACATGCGGGAAGAATCTGAAAAATATCCGTCGAGTATGGTCGAACAGTCTACATTTATGATATCCCCGTCCCTGAGAATAATGTTGGGGGAAGGGATTCCATGGCAAACCTCCTCATTGATGGAAGTGCACACACTCTTGGGAAATCCCTCGTAATTGAGGGGTGCGGGAATGCCGCCCATCTTTGTCGTCGTGTCATAGACGATCTTATCGATCTCCTCCGTGCTCATACCTGCCCTGATCTTATCAGCGACTTCGTCCAGAACCGCTATATTTATCTTTGCGCTCTGGCGGATCTTCTCTATCTGCTGCTCATTCTTGATCAGATCGTGGGTGGGAACCACATGGCCCTGCATCCTGATCATCGAGATCCTCCTGTCAAAATCCTCGTGGCAGTTCTTGTACTTTACGCCGCTCCCGCACCAGCAGGGATCGTTTCTGCCAATCTTATGAGGAACCTTGATCAGTCTCTTTTTCTCCATTTCGCTGTCTTCCTTCCAGAAAATAAAAACTCTAAAAAACTATGTACCGGGCGCCATGATGGTGCCCGGCTGTCATTTGTTCTGTTATTCAGCCCGACTGCTTCAGGACATAATACCTGAGTACATGCTCGGGGTAATCTTCATCTCCGTAGCTTGTCCAGCCAAGCGATCTCTGCATAAGATCCGCAAAGGCCTCTGCGTTCTCCTTCGTGTAGCCGCCGTCGCGCTTCAAAGCCCAGCCGATATAATTATGTCCGTAATTATATCCCTGCAGGGCAAGTTTTATCTTGCTGATATCCGCGGGTCCACTGACATTCGCCTGACCGAGGCAGTACTTGAGATACTGCACGCCGCACTGGATAGAATAATCCGTGTCCGTGATGCCGCCTACGATCTGAGAATACTCCTCGTTGTAGAAACAGGTAGATGACTGCATGACGTCCGCGCTGCTTCCCCCGCTCTCCTGCTCTATTACCGCGTAGATGAGCGGTATGTAATCATCCATGCCGTACCGGGCAGCATAGTCCGTGACCTCCTTCTCGTACTGCATGACGTCCTTGGAAACGCTGACCCTGCCGTACTCCGTGACCTCTTCCTGGGCTGCCGGACTGCTCGCCGATGTGACCCGGATGAGCTTTGATGTACCCGCCGCGGGACCTACTCCCAGCTGGGTAAGCCTCACGATAAGCAGAAGGAAAAGCATAGCCGTAGCAGACACAAAGACCAGCAGGCTTCTGACAGACTTGCTGCTGAAAAATGTCCCGGCAAACTTACGGGCTGACGCAAGAAAGGCACGGAAAAGAGAGCCTGCCTTCTCCACCAGACCGATGATCACAAGCCCTGCATATGTCAGACTATCTAAAATACCAGAGAGTACTCTGTCCCTTATCCTGTCCTTCATAATATCTTCCGTGGCTGCCCGCAGCCCCTAACCGGCTGCCAGGCGCCGTCCCTTCTACAACCATCACTGTATACCAGTGCCATTATACATACGAATATAGTTTATCACACAGGTAAATATCCGTAAAGAAAAGATTTTTTACAACTTGAAAATGCGGGAATCTGACTCCCAGCCATTTATCACTTCATATTTAATATAAAGATCCTCCGGGGCCGCCGACAGTTCCTTCCTGTAAAGGTCTTTCACGGCCTCGTCAAACTTCTCAAATGAGTTCAGATCGTCTCCCCCGAAAAACTTGCACTCTACGAAGGCTGCCGGGATATCCATCCTGGCTCCGATCCCTCTCTGCAGATGCATACCGCCTTCGAAGACAGTCATCATGCGGACGGGATCCTTGCCCAGATACCGGTCCACAGCCCGGCCAAGTCCTTCCCTCAGCCTTGTCTCCCTGTCATCATCCAGTTTTACATTTGTAGTTGTCCTGATAAAAGGCATATCATTTTCCTTCCCGCTGCCCGTCAAATCCAAAGAGGGCAGCCCCTGCAGCCGTCGCGCAGGCGGCATTTTTATCAAAATAAAAATCCATCCCGTAAAGGTCCGCGACCTGGGTCAGGAAAAGCCTGACCTGGTCTGCGCAGGCCAGAGATCCTGTCATTACGGCCTGATCTACATTCATATTCCTGCAGGCAAAAACCGTTGTGATACCCACATTCTGATAGATCAGATTGAAAAGGCCCAGAGCCGCGTCCTCCTTCCTGGTATCCGGATCCATCCTGCCCATATTGGAGGCAGTCGCGTAGTCCGGCAGCATGGATACCTGATCCAGGCTGATCTCGTTCATAAAACGGTCCACCCTGTGAAGGTCTCCCTTGTCTGCCATCCGGCGAAGATCCTCAAAATCCCTGACTCCCAGCATCCAGGAAGCCATTCCCATAAGGGTCCCGCCTCCCATAGCCATTCCCCCGGCGTGCAGGATCTGCCCCGGACCGGCCTGTACAAATGTAGTCCCTGTCCCCAGGCTGACCACAAGAGCCCTCTCAAGTCCGGAAATATAGAGTCCCCCTCTTCCTATGGCCTTTATCTCATCGACCCGGGTAAAGGGGATGCCGAAGATATCTCCCTTGAGAAAAGAACCGCCGACTCCCGTGACCATGATCTTCCTGATCTGATCCCGGCCTATGCCCTTCTCATAGATCAGCCTGCCCACAGCCCCGAATATAGCGGTCAGCTGGTCCGCAGCGCTCACGCGCTCTGTATATACAAGCTTTTTCTCATCGTCCAGGGCTGCCAGTTTTGTCATGGAAGTCCCGACGTCCAGTCCAATAATAATACCCATGATCAGACTCCGTTTCTCTGGCAGACCTTTGCCAGACAGCACAGGCCGCAGTGAGGCTTTGTCCTTGCCGTGCAGACCGCCCGCCCGTGCTCTACCAGCCTGTGGCAGAAGGAATTCCCCTCCTGAGGAGGGATGATCTCCCACAGGGCCATCTCTACTTTCTTAGGATCCTTTATCCCGTCCACAAGTCCTATCCGGTTTGACAGACGGATGCAGTGGGTGTCCGTGACGATCGCCGGCTTGCCGAAAACGTCTCCCATGATCAGATTTGCGCTCTTCCTGCCGACCCCCGGGAGCTTCAGGAGCTCATTAAAATCATCCGGCACCTGACCCTTGTACTGATCCCTCAGCATGCGCATACAGGCGCTGATATCCCTGGCCTTGCTCCTGCCAAGGCCGCATGGCCTGACTATGGCTTCTATATCCGCCGGATCAGCCCCTGCCAGGGCGTCAACGTCCGGATATTTCGCGTAGAGATCCTGCACCACCACATTCACCCTGGCATCCGTGCACTGGGCGGCAAGTCTGACGCTCACCAGCAGCTTCCAGGCCTGGTCATAATCCAGCGTGCAGTCCGCGTCCGGATATTCTTCCTTCAGCAGCCTGATCACCTCATGTGCTCTCTCTTTCTTCGTCATGCTATCCCCTCACTGAAAATATTTCATCAAAGCCGGTCGTAGCCCTCCGGCACAAAAGCCGCGATATGGATCCCGTCTTCCTCATAGCTTTCACTGATCAGCTCCCCGTACAGCCGGATCCTCTGGACAAGGCCTGCCTGGGAATAGGGAAAGACACGACTGATATACTTTCTTGTGCTTCTCACCATGATCTCTATCTGCCGGCAGATCTCATCCAGACCGCTTCCCGTCTTAAGAGACGCGGCAGCTGTATAATCGGCACAGGGATCTGTGAGCCTTACATCTTCTCCCGCCAGATCCATCTTGTTGAATATAGTCAGGATCTTTTTGTCCCTGATCCCGAGTTCATAGAGTGTATCATATACCACCCGGATATGTTCGTCAATGTCCGGGCTGGATGCGTCGAGCACATGAATGATATGATCAGCATACCTGGCTTCTTCCAGAGTTGACCGGAAAGCGTCGATCAGATTGTGGGGAAGCTTGCTGATAAATCCTACTGTGTCCGTGAGCAGGATCTTCTGCCCGCCCGGCGTTATAAACTGTCTTGTCGTCGGGTCCAGGGTCGCAAAAAGTTCATCCTCCTCCAGGACTCCGGCGTCCGTCAGCCTGTTCAGGAGGGTGGATTTGCCCGCATTCGTGTAGCCGACGATAGCTATCCGGCTGCTGGCGGATCTCTGCCTGCCGGCACGGGTCACGCTCCTGTGCTGCACTATCTCTTCCAGTTCCCTCTTTAGCTGAGAGATCCTGGACCTGATATGCCTGCGGTCTGTCTCCAGCTTCTTCTCGCCCGGCCCTCTTGTCCCGATCCCTCCGCCAAGTCTTGAGAGAGAGACTCCAAGACCAGCCAGATGGGACAGACGGTAGCGCTGCTGGGCCAGCTCCACCTGCACCTTTCCTTCGGCGGAAGAGGCCCGGCGGGCAAATATATCCAGTATGACCATGGTCCTGTCCATGACCTTGCAGCCTAAGGCCTGGCTGAGAGAAGAAATCTGGGCCGGCGTCAGCTCGTCATCACAGACAAGGCCGTCGGCTCCTGTCTCGTCCATCATCTGCCGGATCTCTGTCAGTTTGCCGCTGCCAACATATGTGGCAGGGTCGACTGCCTCCCTCTTCTGCACTGTCTTTCCCAGCACGGCTGCCCCCGCTGTCCGGACCAGCTGCTCCAGCTCACTCAGAGAGCGCAGAGCAGACTCATCATTTCCATAAAGAGAGACCGCCGCAAGAATGACGGTCTCCTGTTTTCTTGTCAGATCTATCATAGTCCTGCCTGTCTTACTTCTCCTCCAGCAGCATCTGAGAGCCTCCTTCCTCAACATGCCCGATATCTGTCGGGTGAACGGTGAAATACAGGCTCTCGTCCATGATATTCTCCGTCCCCTGAGGTATGATCCTGCGGATGATCCTGTTTTCCATGAGACTTCCGCCTCCCGTATAGTCGAGGGCTTCCATGATCACCTTGTCCCCCGGTTTTTCCGTCGCCCGAAGTTCCAGATCCTTGCCGGAGAAAAACATATGAAATACCCGGGAGCAGCTTTCTTCCATATAATACAGCTCAAGGACCAGGGCGATCCTGTCCATCTCGTCTGTTGTGATCCTGCCTGTCATACTGACAAGATAGGGCTCCCCGCGAAGATCGATCTGACTGATGTATTTTTCACCGCCAAAGCTGATGCGGATCTTCTGGGTGCTCTCTCCCTCCCGGAAAAGGACTGCCAGAGTCCCATCATCTTCCTCAAAACCGATCCGGCTGATGCCTTCTGTAAAATTATTGTGCATGACCTGGCAGATAAGGGGGAAGAGGCCGATCGTCCCCTGCTCCATCCGGTAGCTGCGGCCGGATAGCTGCCTGATCAGATCCTCTGTCCGGAAACTGTGGCTCTGAGCCGGATAGATCCAGAAGCCTTCATGCTTTTCCTGAGCCGGCTTCCAGATGCCGTCCATCAGGTTGCGTTCCAGCTGGATCAGCCTGGCATAGGCCTCCGGATCCTCAGGCAGAGGCGTGTCTGAGGGTCTGTAATGCCCTCCCCAGTAATAGCGCATGATGGAGGTCAGCTCCCCGGTCTGGAATAGTTCCCTGCTGCCGGCATTCACCATATAGACCATATCGATATCGGGATCTACGACTACATCCTGGCCGAAAAGACCGTTAAAGGCAAAACTGCCCGGCCTCTCATCCATCCAGAGCTGATAGCCGTATCCAAAGGCACCCCCATCCGAATGCTTTGCGGTGGAAGCCTCGACCCAGCTTCTGGGGATGATCTGTCTTCCTTTCCAGCTGCCGCCGTGCAGATATAGATAGCCGAGCTTTAAGGCGTCTTCCGGCTTGATAAACATGCCCCAGCCGCCCTTTGTCACTCCCTGGGGACATCTCTCCCAGAATATCTCGTCTATACCCAGGGGCTCAAAGAGTCTGGGGCGCAGATATTCCATCATGGTAAGCCCGGTTTTTTCCTGAATGGCAGCGGAAAGCATGTAGGAATTCATACTGTTGTACTCGAACTGGCTGCCCGCCTCAAACTTCTGGGGCGCATTCATATATCCGGCTCTCCAGGTATTGCCCGAGATCGCGCCGGCCTCGGAAAAATCAACCCCGCTTGTCATATTCAGGAGATCTTCCACCGTCAGGCCGCCCCTTCTGATATGGGAGAAGACCCCCGCATGCCGGGAAAATATGTCCAGGATCTTCTCATCCAGGGAAAGGATCCCTTCATCCACCGCAAATCCGACCGCCATACCGGTCACAGATTTGCAGAGGGAATGAGTGATATGCCAAATCCCCCTTTCATAGGGAAAGAAACTGCATTCAGATATGACATTGCCATGTCTCATGATCATGCTGTGATGGGGGCTTGATGCCTGGCTTCCCGCCAGCGTCTGCAGATACTCCCGGATATGGTCTGATGATATTCCCTGGGCCTCCGGCGATGTCCTGGGAAACTGCATGGGAATCTCTCTTCCCTCGAAACGGGGTTTCTGGGGATGAAAATCCACCCGGCTGATGCTGCCGGTCTGGTGGGAAAGCATCTTATATAAAAGCTGAAAAAAGGCAAAGTCCAGTCCTGCCATCAGGTCCCTCCTTTATGATGTGCTGATCATCTCTCCTATGATCTGAGAGAGCATGCAGTCGATCTGCCGGTTCTGCTCCTGGGCGCCCGGCATCCGAAAGAGCTCTTCCCGGGTCAGCCCGCCGCAGATATCCGCCCCGATCAGCTCTCTGCCTTCTGAAAAATATCTTAAGAGAGCGCTCAGCTGTTCCGGGCTCATGATGCCCTGATCCCAGTTCGTTTTCACATATCTGCTGTCCAGGACATCCTTATCCACCGAGATGTAAAGAGGCAGATCCCTCTTTATGCCCTGCAGGCAGGCATTCATCCTGCCCGCCAGGATATCCGCAGCCTCTTCTCTCCTGACCCTGATAAGATCTGATCTCCCGGCGGCGGGGTCTACGTCCAGAAGCCCTTCATCAGACGGCCCGATAAGGACAGCCTGCCGCAGGCAACGATTCTCTGACAGAGCCCTGCCTGCCCAGCTGCCGCAGCTGAGCAGACCCTCAAAGGCAGGTCTTTGCATGTCCGTGTGATTGTCAAGCAAAAGCAGGGAAAAGGGCCGGCGGATCCGACTCATGAATATCTCTGACATATAGTGATAATTCCCATTGTCTATGAAATGGATGCCGCCGGGGCCGGTCTGAGCGCACAGATCAGTCAGAGCCTTTTCTGCCTCCTGGCTGCAGTACATCTCTGTCCCGCCCATACCCGTCAGGTCAAACATTTTCTTTACCCAGCCATCCCCGGGCAGGGAACCGGAAATATCTTCGGAGTCCTCCTGCCCGCAGACTCCGGAAAAGTCCAGAAATACTGCCTGCCTTCTTTCCCCTTCCTCTGTCATACGATATCGTTCTCGTCAAAACGGTCTCCGCACTCAGGGCAGAACTTGGGCGGATGATAAGGATCCTCCGGCACCCAGCCGCACTTGTCGCATTTGTACTTGGGTGCGTCCGCCGGCTTTTTTGTCCCGCATTCCGTGCAGAAATTTCCCTTGTTGACCGTGCCGCAGGAAGGGCAGGTCCAGCCGTTTTTGTCATATTTTACCGTAGGCTTTGGAGTCCCGCACTCAGGGCAGAACTTACCGGAAGCCGCAGCCCCGCACCTGGGACAAGTCCAGGAGTCCTTCTCCTTTTCGTCTGCCTGAGACTGCCGGGCAGCCATCTGGTAGAGAGACTGTACGTCTACGCCGCCTGCCTGCTGGGCCATGTTCATGCCCATGAAGGCCATAGCCGGGCCGGCGCTCGTGTTGCCTGCCGCCAGCTTCATAGCATCCGCCGCCGCGCTTGTCATCTGGGCAGCCGCCATGGAAGGATCCTTGAAGGCAGCATTCCTCTGAAGCTCCTTTATCATCTTTTCGTCTTCCGGGTTGGCATTGACAGCGGAAATACCGATCTGCTGGATCTGGATGCCCCTCTGGCCGGACCATTTTTCAGAAAGCTCCTCCTTCAGAGCCGAGGCGAGCTCATCCGTGTGTCCGGGAAGGGCGGAATAGCGGATCCCCATATCAGATATCCTGGCAAATGCAGGCTGAAGGGCAGTGAGCAGTTCGCTCTTCATCTGGCTGTCTATCTCCTGCCTGGTAAAGACATCCTCGACATTGCCGCACACATTGGCATAGAAGAGGACCGGATTGACGATCTTGTAGCTGTATTCTCCGAAACAGCGGATCCCTATGTCGATATCTATGCCTGCCCGGCTGTCGACAACGCGGAAGGGAACCGGGGCCGGCGTGCCGTATTTGTTGCCTATGATCTCCCGGATATTGAAATAGTAGACTCTCTGATCCTTGGACGGTCTGCCGCCGAAGGCAAATCTCCTGACCGCCTCAGAAAGGACCTTGCCCGCGCTCTCCTTCAGATCACCGAAGAACAGAGAGGGTTCCGAGGATACGTCATATGTATATTGGCCCGGCTGGGCGCAGACGTCGACAATCTTGCCCTGATCCACGATGATCATGCACTGGCCCTCAGCCACGACGAGCACAGACCCGTTCGAGATCACATTGTCGCTCCCCTTCTTGTTGGATGAACGGCCGCTCTTTTTATGTCCCCTGCTGACTAAAACGTCAGCCGGAAGCGCGTCACAGTAAAAGAATTCCAGCCACTGATCGGCCAGTGTGCTGCTGGCAGTCTGAGCTGCCGCCCCTATCAAACCCATAATTTTTCTCCTTTCAGGCAGGCCATGCTCGGCCTGGATCAGTATTGATATTCTATATAGCCATCAGAACTTCCGTCTTCCGTGAAATTGGAAGTCTTAACTTTTCTGCCATTCTCATCATAGTCATATTTGGAGGCGTAGGTCACATTCCCGTCCGCGTCATAGCTTGTCTCGGAGATCAGAAGACCATTTTTGTCGTACTTATCCTCGGCATATTCATTCTTCTCTCCGTCCGGGTCATAGTAGACAAAGCCGGTCTGTTTTCCCTCCTTATCATAGGAAAACTCACTGTATCCCATCTTCTCCCCATCCGAATCGAGGGTATCCACCCGCGAGGTCCTGCCATTCTTGTCATAGCTGTACTTCCGGATAAGGCTAAGCTCTGGCTCGTCGCTGTCATCGGCAGAATAATACTCTTCCTTTATCAGTTTCCCTTCTGAGCTGTTCTTCAGCTTCGTATAGCTGTAGACGCTGTCGTCCTTATTGTAATAGGTATATTTTGTAAGATTGCTGTCCTTATCGTACTCATAGACTACATAAGAGCTGAGAATCTTGTCCGCCGTGTATGTCGTTTCCTTTTTCAGATTTCCCTTCCCGTCATACTCGGAGTCTGTAAACTGGATAAGTTTGCCCCCCGATGAATACTCACTTGTTCTGACCGGGTTTTCCGAAACCGGGGCAGCCGCTTCGCCTTCTCCCCCGGAAGTCTCCTCACCGGCGCCCGTCTCCTGCGCACTCTGGGCGGCGGCACTTTCCCCGCCTTTCTGTCCCCCGCCGCACGCGGCAGTGAACATCATGATCAGGGCTATCGTCCCTATCGTCAATAGTTTCTTTTTCAAATTTATCCCTCCTGCTCTATTTTACTGCATTTACAAGGTTCATGAAATCCTCCCTTACGGCCTGGCCGCTCTGGCGGGCCTTTTGGGCGCTCTCCCCTCTTGTATAGAAATAAAACTTTATCTTGGGCTCTGTCCCGGAAGGGCGCACGGCAAACCAGCTGCCATCCTCCAGCCAGAATCTGAGCACATTCGAGGGGGCGATATCCTCATAGCCGTCCTTATAATCCACGGTCTTAATGACAGGAAGCCCTCCTGCCTGCCCGGGCGGGTTCTCCCGGATATAGGCCATCATGCGGCCTATCCTCCGGGAACCTTCTATCCCCTTAAGGACAAGATTCGGCTCGTCTTCGCAATACCAGCCATATTTCTCATAAAGTCCATCGAGGACCTGGAGAAGAGTTTTTCCCTGCTTCGCATAGTAGGCCGCGGCTTCGGCTATCAGCATGCCGGCGCTTATCCCGTCCTTGTCCCTGATATAGGGGCAGGCGGCGTAGCCCACGGACTCCTCATAGCCGAACATGTAATCATATCCCTGTCCGACGACGTCCGGGATCCTCCCGCAGATATTCTTAAATCCTGTCAGGGACTCGAACATCTTTACCCCGTAGGAGGCAGCGATATCCGCCGACATGGTTGACGTCACGATTGACTTGACCATGGCCCCCTTAGCCGGCAGAGTGCCGGCGCTCTTTTTCCCTTCCAGGATATAATTGACCAGCAGATATCCTGTCTGGTTGCCGTTCAGGTGGATAAAGTGTCCCGGCTGACTGTCGTCTGCTATCTCTATGGCAAATCTGTCGGCATCGGGATCCGTTGCCATGAGAAGCCTGGCGCCAAGACGCGCTCCCAGCTCCCTTGCCAGGGCAAAGGCCCCCGGATCTTCCGGATTTGGATAGCCGACCGTGGCAAAGTCAGGATCCGGATCCTTCTGCTCAGGAACCATATGCCAGTTCGTAAAACCCCTGTCCTTCATCATTCTTGAGAAGGGGACAGAGCCGGCGCCGTTTAAGGGAGTATATACGATAGGGATATCCAGGTCAAGCTCATCCCCTCCGTGGATGGCGAGCCCTTCTATCAGGTCGAGATATTCCCCGTCCGCGTCTGCTCCCAGCACGCTGATCATGCCGGATGCAAATGCTTCCTGGTAATTGCCCCATCTTATGCCGTCAAAGTAATCTACGGCCTCTATCTTCTCTGTCATCTTATCCGCAATCTGACTCCCCACCTGACAGCCGTCCGACCAGTAGACCTTGTAGCCGTTATACTCTTTCGGATTGTGGGAGGCCGTTATGTTCACGCCGGATACGGCTCCCAGCCTTCTGACCATAAAGGCCAGCTCCGGCGTTGGCCTGAGCTCAGGAAATACATAGGCCTTTATCCCGTTTGCGGCAAATATGGCCGCGGCGATCCGGCAGAATTCTTTTGAAAAATGTCTGGGATCATGGGCTATGACGACACCCTTGCCTGCCTCCTGGGGACCGCATTCATTGATATAGTCGGCAATCCCCTGAGTTGCCCGGCCGACCGTATAGCGGTTCATCCTGTTGCTGCCGGCTGAAACGATCCCTCTCAGCCCTGCCGTTCCAAAGGACAGATCCTTATAAAAACGTTCCCTGATCTGGCCCTCATCATCTTTTATATCATAAAGCTCCTGCCTGAGCGGATCGCCTGCGGGCATCCTCTTAAGCCAGTCCTTATATTTTCCCATATGATCCATAAAACCCCTCCATCCCTTGCTGTCCTCATCCGGCAGCCTGCGTCACAGATCATAGAAAGGATCAATAGTCAAAAAGTCCGTCATTCTTCTCTTCCAGCGCCTTGACCAGGTGGTAGACCACCTCATTGCAGGGCGTGGGAATGCCATACTCTCTGCCCAGCCGGATGGCCTGGCCTGCCAGCATATCTACCTCCGTGTGACGGCCGGCGTCAAGATCCTGGAGTGTTGAAAAACGGACATCATCTTTGAAGGCCCCGTTTCTGGTCGTGCAGCCAGCCGCATCCAGCTCTATGCCTTTGACCTTTGCCAGGGCAAATACTTCCTCTCTCAGCTTTGTCCTGAGGAAATCCACATGCCGGCTGTCCGAATATCCTCCCATGCCGCAGCCCACGATAGCCTGGGGAAGATTCTCGCTGACATTCATGGCAAACTTTGACCAGAGAGCGTTCATGATATCACCGGTCAGATGCGTGCAGACAGGAGTATCCTCAAAAAGCTGGGTGAGAGCCTGTACGGAAGAAGCCTGATCCAGCAGATCCGTAGAGGGAAGATCATCATTTGGCCCGTAATAGATGCCCAGCTTTCCGGCAGGGGGATTGAACTCAAAGCCGTCCGCCGTATGGTGGGAGGCTATCTTTATCACAGAATATACGATGTGCTCCATGCCGACGCGCCCGCCCAGGCGTTCCTCACTGTCTATGCCGTTCATGAGGCTCATGACGATCGTATGATCATCTGCCGCCCTGGCTGCGGACTCTATCGCGCTGTCCAGGGCATCGTACTTTACGCTTGTCACGATCAGATCCACTCCCTTTGCCTGCTCGGGAGTCCTCACATTGAGGTCAAAATGCCTTCCGTTTATCACAAGACCCTTCTTCAGGCGCTCTGCGCGCTCTCCCTCTGCGATCACCCACAGATCAGCCCCCAGCTTGTCCGAAAGTCCCCATATGACATAAGAACCGACAGCCCCGGCTCCGATAACTGCAACCGTCTTGATCTTCATAGAATATCTCCTTCTCTCCGCCCGTATCTAAGGGCGGCAAAAAAATTCTGAAAGACTTGATTTTTTTCTGATTATTCTTATTTCAGATTATACCACAGGCAGGCCGGACTTGTCATCGAATGACCCTTTTTGCCCCCGGTATTATAGAAAGCATTTTTCATTCCGACAAATGTCGGATTCTTTTCGACAAATGTCGAAAACTCCTTGACTAATTTACCCTCAGGTGTTACCATAGCATTGCTTATTAGATAAGTATGAAATTCTACTGTCAGATATATTATTCTATGGAGGATCAAGATGTCACAGAATATACTTGAAGTAAAAAATCTTAAGGTCAACGTTGAAGACAAAGAGATACTGCACGGTGTGAATCTGGCCGTCGGCGCCAATGAGACGCACGTTCTCATGGGTCCCAACGGAGCCGGCAAGTCCACGCTCGGCTATGCCGTAATGGGCAGCCCCAGATACGAGATCACAGACGGCAGCGTCATTTTCGACGGAAATGATATAACAGGCCAGCCCACAGACAAGATCGCCAAGGCCGGCATGTTCCTTTCTTTCCAGATTCCTGTGGAGGTTCCCGGTATCACCCTCTCCAATTTCATAAGGACTGCCCTTGAGCAGAAAACAGGAAAGAGAGTCCGCTATTTTGATTTCAAGGACAAGCTGGAGAATGCCATGAACATACTCCATATGGATCCTTCCTATGCGACAAGAGACCTGAACGTAGGATTTTCCGGCGGTGAGAAAAAGAAAGCCGAGATCCTTCAGCTCCTTATGCTCGAGCCCAAGCTCGCCATACTCGATGAGACAGATTCCGGTCTTGACGTTGATGCGGCAAGAACAGTTTCCGAAGGAGTGGAAGCTTACAAGAAGAACGTAGGCGGAGCTCTTCTGATCATCACCCACAGCACCCGTATCCTTGAAGCCCTCGACGTAGATGTAACTCACATCCTCGCTGACGGCCGCGTGATAAAGGAAGGCGACAGCAGGCTCGTAGATGAGATAAACGAAAACGGTTTTGAGCAGTTCCTTGCTGCCGCTGACAAGTAAAAGCCGGATCATACATAAGGAGTTACAGAAGATGAAAGAAAAGACGCAGGTAAATGATATAGACCGCAGTATGTATGACTTCAGGTATGAGGAGAAGGATGCATACAAGGTCGACGAGGGTCTTACGCCTGACATTGTCGAGCAGATCTCCAAGGAGAAGAATGATCCTCAGTGGATGCATGACTTCAGACTGAAATCTCTTGAGATATACAACAAGATAGCCATCCCCGAATGGGGACCGCCGATAGACGGACTTGATATGGATCACATCGTTACATATGTCCGTCCCAACACGACCATGAAGGGACAGTGGAAAGATGTCCCCGATGATATAAAGGATACATTCGAGCGTCTGGGTATCCCCCAGGCAGAGCGTGAATCTCTTGCCGGCGTAGGCGCCCAGTATGATTCCGAGCTCGTTTACCATAATGTTAAGAAGGAAGTTGCAGACCAGGGCGTTGTCTACGAGGGAATTGAGGATGCCATCCGCGGGCCTTACTCCGAGATGATCAAGAAGCATTTCATGAAGCTTGTTCCTCCCCAGGATCACAAGTTCGCTGCCCTCCACGGGGCTGTCTGGTCAGGCGGATCCTTCGTCTATGTTCCGCCCGGTGTCTCTGTTGAGATCCCTCTTCAGTCTTACTTCAGACTGAATGCTCCCGGCGCCGGTCAGTTCGAGCACACGCTGATCATAGTCGACGAAGGCGCATACCTGCATTTCATAGAGGGATGCTCAGCGCCCAAGTACAATATAGCCAACCTCCATGCCGGCTGTGTTGAGCTCTATGTGGGCAAGAACGCTACCCTGCGCTACTCTACCATAGAGAACTGGTCCAAGAACATGTACAACCTCAACACAAAGCGTGCCAGAGTAGAGGAAGGCGGCAAGGTGGAGTGGATATCCGGTTCCTTTGGATCCCACGTTTCCTACCTCTATCCAATGAGTGTCCTGGCAGGCAAGGGAGCACGTTCCGAGTTCACGGGCGTTACGTTCGCGGGCAAGGGACAGAACCTTGATACCGGCTGCAAGGTCGTTCACGCAGCCCCCGATACCTCATCCTATGTGAATACAAGATCCATTTCAAAGGATGGCGGCATCAGCACTTTCAGAAGCTCCGTAGTAGTCAATAAGAATGCCGTCGGCAGCAAGTCTGCTGTTTCCTGTCAGTCCCTGATGGTCGATGATATTTCCAGGTCCGATACCATCCCGGCTATGGATATCCGCACATCCAAGGCAGATATCGGCCATGAGGCCAAGATCGGAAGGATCAGCGATGATACAGTCTTCTATCTCATGTCAAGAGGCCTCTCCGAGGATGAGGCAAGAGCTCTCATCGTCAGCGGTTTCGCGGACAATGTTTCCAAGGAACTTCCGCTTGAGTACGCTGTAGAGATGAACAATCTGATCAGACTTGAGATGAAGGGCAGCATAGGCTAGGAGGAATAAGAATGGAAAGTGCAGTTAATATGAAAGTAAACCGCCTGCCCTCCATCACCTGGAACTGGCTCAGGATGAATGAGGCGCATATAGAAGGCGTTAAAGTAGAAAAGACAGGAGACATGAAAGCTCAGGTTCCCGGCGGCATAAACGCCGAGACTCTTGACGCTTCCCGATACGCGGATGCCAAGACAGGAATGGGCCCCGAGATGAGCGCTCTCAGCGTAAGCGCCGGCGTCTCCTCCTGCAGCTATACCGCGGGAGAGGGCAAAAAGATCACAGAGCCCCTCAGGCTTGATTTTAATTACCAGCCGGGCTGCCGCGATATAAACAATGTTGACCTGACCGCTGCTGCCGGCAGTGAGATGACCGTTATCATGAAGTTTGGCACAGACGACGAGGATGCGGCAGTGGACAGCCTTGCGGCTGTTCAGACAAGATATCACGTTGCTCAGGGAGCCGTCCTTCATATCATCCAGGTACAGACCCTGGGCGAGCATTTTACCTTCCTTAACGATATAGGCGGTGAGTGCGATGACAACGGCCGCATCGAGGTGATCCAGATCGTTCTGGGCAACGGACAGACCTATCTTGGAACAAGGGCAGACCTTAAGGGAAAACAGAGCTATTTCAGAGCTGACCTTGGCTATGTTGTCGGCGGCAATGGAAAGCTTGATATCAACTATGTGGCAGACCATCCCGCCAAGAAGACAGAGAGCCTGATCAACGCGTCCGGCGTTCTCAGGAATACCGCCCACAAGCTTTTCAGGGGCACCATAGATCTTCACAGAGGCTGCGCGGGCTCCGTCGGCAATGAGAAGGAGGATGTTCTCCTGATAGATGACGACGTTGTCAACCAGACCATTCCTCTTATCCTCTGCGATGAGGAAGATGTCGTCGGCAATCACGGCGCTACGATCGGAAGGCTGGACGAGTCCCTCCTCTTCTATCTTCAGTCAAGAGGCCTGGACGAGCAGCATGTTTATGAGATGATGGCCAGGGCCAGGATAGACGCGGTTAGCGCTCTCATCCCTGACGAGCAGACAAGAAATGAGATCAGTTCTTATCAGGACAGACATTACAATACGGAGGCGGAATAATGAGCGGAGTTTATAATAAGGCGGATGACGCGAAGATCCGCAGTGCTTTTCCCATTTTAAATGATGAGACAGCATACCTTGACAATGCCGCTACGACTCAGAAGCCGGAATGCGTGATCAAGGCAGTTGAAGAATATTACAGATCTCTGAACGCAAACCCTTTAAGGGGGCTCTACAAGCTCAGCGTTGCTGCGACAGAGGCCTACGAGGGTGCCAGAAAGACCGTCGCTGATTTCATTGGCGCAGGCGACAGTGATCAGATCATATTTACAAGGAACACGACAGAGAGCCTGAACCTTGTTGCCTACAGCTATGCCAGGAATTTCCTGCACGAGGGCGATGAGATCCTCATCAGCATCATGGAGCATCACAGCAACATGATCCCCTGGCAGCAGGCAGCAAAAGCCACGGGCGCGGTCCTCAAATATGTAGACTGCGATAAGCAGGGCAAGATCAGCAGGGAGGCCTTCGAGGCAGCTATCACAGACAAGACAAAGATCGTCGCCATGACCGAGCTGTCCAATGTCCTGGGAACAGTCAACGACGTGAAGACATTTGCCGCCATCGCCCATGAACACGGAGCGATCTTCGTCTGTGACGGAGCCCAGAGCGTTCCCCACATCCCCGTGAACGTGACGGATCTGGACGTAGATTTTATGGCATTTTCAGGCCACAAGATGTACTCTCCCATGGGTATCGGTGTTCTCTATGGCAAAAAAGACCTTCTCGAGAAGATGCCTCCTTTCCTCTTCGGCGGAGAGATGATAGATTCTGTTTCCCGTTTTGACGCTAAATTTTCCGAGATCCCTCACAAATTTGAGGGAGGTACGGTAAACGCAGGCGGCGCCGTCGGTCTCGAGGCTGCGATTCGTTACATTCAGAACATAGGATTTGACACGATCGAAGCCAGAGAGAAGGCTCTCACTCAGATCGCCATGGATAAGCTGAAAGCTGTTCCCCACCTGCACATCCTCGGTTCCGATAAACCCGAGGATCACCACGGTATCCTGACATTTACGATAGACGGCGTGCATCCCCACGATGTTGCCTACATTCTGGATTCTCAGAATGTGGATATCAGGGCTGGCCATCACTGTGCTCAGCCTCTCATGAGACATTTTGATGTATTCTCTACCTCAAGGGCCAGTCTTTCATTTTACAACACCGAGGATGAGATTGACAGACTTGTAGATGCTGTCTCAAAGCTTCGCGGCGAGATGGGCTTTAAAGACTGAGCTGTAAGGGAGGCAGATCACAATGGCAAGTACATTTTATAATGAGATCCTGACAGAGCACAATATCCATCCTTTCCACAAGCACAAGATGGAGGGGGCCAACTTCGTCCTGGAGGGGGTCAACCCCAGCTGCGGCGACGACATCGTGCTCAGCCTTAAGGTAGATGACACCGACAAGATCGTTGACGGAGCATATGTAGGAGACGGCTGTGCCATCTCCCAGGCTTCCGCTGACATGATGCTGGACCTGGTAATAGGCAGGACAAAGGAAGAAGCCCTGAAGCTCAAGGACATTTTCCTCCGCATGATAAAGGGCGAGATCACAGATGAAGAGAAGAGGCAGCTGGAGGAGGCGTCTGTTCTTGAAGATGTTTCCCACATGCCGGCCAGAGTAAAATGTGCCGTACTTGGCTGGCACACACTGGAAGAGATGTTTGATGAGGACAAAGCAGAGTGATCGAAAGATCACGGGCATCCTCTAATAGCATATATATCTGACAAAGAGCAGCAGACCACGAATGTGACCTGCTGCTCTTATTTTTTCTTAATGGACTGGGCGCTTATGCCACCGGTCTTTTTACGTCTCCTCTGGATACGACTACCTGATAGCCTATGCCTGACATTCTGGCCTGCAGGCAGCCCCTGCACTGGGCGGATTCCTCGCCCGTACAGATCTTATTGTTGTAGAGGAGATACTTCTGTCTCACTTCCGTGGGGGACAGATTGGGCATCACGACATTCGCCCCAGCCTCTACTCCCATCTCCCGCCCCAGCGGATGGATCGTGCCCAGGGCTGTCGTCGCCGGCAGAAGAACATGGGGGCAGATCAGCCTGACGATGGACAGAAGATAGAGAGTCATGTCCAGAGTGCCGGCGGGCTGATCCCTGAATGGCGTATCATCATGAGGGATAAAAGGACCCATGCCGCACATTTCGGGCTGAAACTGCTCGATAAACTTCAGATCCTCGGCAAGATTGAGGGATGTCTGCATGGGAGCGCCGATCATCATGCCGATCCCGACATCATATCCGATCTCCCGCAGCTGCCTGACACAGTTCATCCTGTGGTCAAAGGACATCCGGGCAGGATGGAGCTTGCCATAATGATCTTTATCCGCTGTCTCATGGCGCAGGAGATACCTCTGGGCGCCGGCCTCAAAATACCGCTTATAGCTTTCGTAAGACTTCTCCCCTATGGAGAGGGTGACGGCGCAGTCCGGGTGGCGCTCCCGGATCTTTGAGATGATCCGGCAGAGCATATCGTCCGTGTAATAGGGATCCTCCCCGCTCTGGAGGACGAAAGTGCGGTAGCCATAATCATATCCGTCATCACAGCACTTTAATATAACGTCCTCTGTCAGCCTGTAGCGGTCACACCTGCTGTTGTCAGCCCTTATGCCGCAGTAATAACAGTTATTTTTGCAGTAATTGCTGAATTCTATCAGGCCTCTCACATAGATGTCATGCCCGTAGACCTGATCTGCGATCCTTCTTGCCTTAGGCGCGATATAGGCCTTTGCCTCCTGGCTTTCATGCTCTACCAGATACCTGTATTCTTCCAGAGTCAGGCAGTGCTCTGCCTCCAGTCTGTCGATCAGCCGGATCGTCTTCTCGTCCAGATCTTTCATCTGCCTTGCCTCCTTTCTTTCTGCCCCGCAAAACGCATGGCCTAACAGATCCTGGGCAAAAGTTCTCCCGTAGGCCTTGAGAGCATAGTCTGGGCTCCGATCTCCGTGCGCAGGATGACATGGCCGGGAAGATCAGAGGTAACCTCTCCTATGATGGCCGCATTCTCGGAATTCTCACAGCCTCGGAGAGCCTCTACCAGGGCGTCAGCCTTATCAGCGAGAGCAAATATGACAAGCCTTCCCTCGCAGGCAAGATATAAGGGTTCAAGTCCCAGCATGCCGCAGACGCCCTTTACGCCGTCCTGAACGGGGATAGACTGGGTGTCTAAACGGATGCCGACCTGGCTCTGCTCTGCTATCTCGTAGAGCACCGTGCCGACCCCGCCTCTTGTAGCGTCACGGATGACATGGATATCATTTGTAACATCCATCATGGCCTTCACATTGGCCCAGAGGGGAGCGCAGTCGCTCGTCACATCCGCGTCAATGCCAAACTCATCTCTGGCAAGCAGGATCGTGCAGCCATGGCGGCCGATATCTCCGCTGACGATCACCTTATCGCCCGGCTTTGCATAGGCGCCTGATGTGTCCATTCCCTCCTGGATCTGACCGATGCCGGTCGTCGTGATAAAAAGCTGGTCGACCTGGCCTTTTCCTGCGACCTTCGTATCGCCCGCGACGATCCTCACGCCTGCCTTGGCAGCCGTCTCTTCCATGGCCGCTGCTATCTCCTCCAGCTTTGCCATCTCGAATCCCTCCTCAATGACAAAGGCGCAGGAAAGGTAAAGAGGCTTTGCCCCCATGCAGGACAGATCGTTCACTGTACCGCATATGCTGAGCTTGCCGATATTCCCGCCCGGGAAAAAGGGAGGGGAGACGATAAAGCCGTCCGTCGTAAATGCAAGTTTTCCCGACTGCATCTGGAGCACGGCCGCGTCATCCGATGTAAACTGGGGATTTGAAAAATGTGCCTTAAAAACCTTATCTATCAGTTCTGCCGTCTGTCTTCCGCCCGCCCCGTGGGCAAGCGTTACTCTGTCGTTCATATCATGTCTCCTCATCTGTTATTCATTGTACTGATAATATGCCGAACATGCGCCCTCCCCGGATACCATGCAGGCTCCGACAGGCTTTAGCGGCGTGCAGGCCTTTCCAAAGAGCGGACAGTCGACGGGCCTGCATCTGCCCTGAAGGACATCCCCGCAGCGGCAGGCAGGATTGGTTCTGCCCTTCATAGGCGGAACCTGGAACTTTTTGCGGGCATCGAATGCTGCATACTCATCCCTGAGCTTCATGCCTGATCCGGGAATGAGTCCCAGACCTCTCCACTCACTGTCACAGGCCTCCATATACTTGTCGACGATCGCCTGAGCCTGCGGATTGCCCTCATCCTTCACGACACGGGGATAAGCATTTACGAAAAAGGGCTTTCCCTCTCCGTATTTTTTCAGTGAGATGGCAATAGCCGTGAGGATCTCCGCGGCGGTAAATCCTGTCACAACCCCGCTGACTCCCTGGCTGACCAGGCTCTTACAGACTTCATTGCCGGCGATAGCGTTCACATGGCCGGGATAAAGGAAGATATCCGCGCTGCCCTTAAGCATCTTATAGGCCTGGGGCATCGTCTTGTTGGAAACAAGAAGGGAAAAGTTCTTAAGTCCACTCTCCTGGGCGCTCTTTAAGGCTACACAGGATGAAGGTGTCGTTGTCTCAAATCCTACAGACAGGAATACGACCTCCTCGTCCGGATGGTCTGCCGCGTAGTCTGCCGCATCCGGCGGTGAATATACGACCTTTACCTTTGCTCCCTTTGCCCTGGCCGATGCCAGACTGTCCTCTGAGCCGGGGACCCGGACAAGATCCCCGAATGTACAGATCGCTGCTCCCTTCTCAAGAGCCAGCCATACGGCCTCATCGATAAAACCCGGACCGGTCACGCAGACCGGACAGCCGGGACCTGATATGAGCTCCACCTGGGGAGGCAGGATCTTGCGCACGCCCAGCCTGAACAGTTCATGCGTATGTGTCCCGCAAACCTCCATCATCCGGATATGGGGGCCGTCATAGGCTCTTATGATCTCCAAAGCTTTTTCTTTTGCATTACCCATGGCAGTTCACCTTACAGCAGGCTGTCAAGGATCTGGTCGGACTCGCTCATATCGTCGCTTCCGATCTTTGCTATGGCGATCCCTGCATGTACCATAACATAATCTCCGGGTTCCAGGTCTGAGAGAAGCTCGGAAGATATCTCCTTCTGAGCGCCGGAGGCATCGACAACTGCCCTTCCTCCGTCAATTTTCATAACTCTTGCCGGTAATCCTACGCACATATTTTATCCTCCCGTATTATATAAATATTTTCTATCCTGAGCCGCCCAAAAGGCAAAACCTGCCCTTCTGGCCAACCCTTTACTTTATCTCGTTTTTTGCAGATATCTGGCACCATAGACCGCCTGGCCCAGGCAGATACCGGCATCATTGGGGGGCAGAAGGGAATGAGTCAGGACTCTGAAACCCTTCATCTCCAGATATTCTGCGCAAAAGCGCAGAAAGAGCTGATTCTGGAAAACGCCTCCGGAAAGGGCAGCGGTGTTGATCCCGCTCTCCTCACGGACCTGGCAGCAGACCTCAGCTGCCTGGGCAGCCAGGGCCGCGTGGAAGATATAGCTCAGCCTGCCCGGGTCTGTGCCCTCCAGATGCATCCTCATGAGCCAGGCAAAGAGGTCTGTACTCCTGCAGCGGTAAAGGCCTTCCTCGGCAGCAGGCTTTAAGATAGCTGCATCCAGGCCGGTATCCGCTGCCAGATCCGGACCTTGTGACATGATGTCATGCCAGATACCTGCCGCCTCATCTTTCTGTTCCTCCTCAAAGGCCTCAGCTGCAAATTCCAGCCTCATGGAAGCGTCTCCCTCGAATGTCGACTTCCTGCATATGCCAAGCAGGGCGCTCACGCCGTCAAAGAGGCGGCCGGCGCTCGTAGACTTTACACTGTTGACTCCAAGTGTTATCAGCCTGAGCAGGACAGCTGCGCTCTTTTCATCGCAAAGCTTAAGAGCACTCACCCGGTCCATGATCTGCCCCAGACCGCCTTCCTGTACATCAGCCAGGCAGTCCCGGATCAGTGATACCGCTATCCTCCAGCCTTCCTTGGCGGACAGATCTCCGCCTGCCTGCATAAAGGGCTGGATGCTTCCCCGTCTTACATAGGAATCAAGATCGGCTGTCATGATCTCACCGCCCCAGATCGTTCCATCCTGGCCATAGCCGGTCCCGTCAAATGATATCCCTATGACAGGATCCGTATATTCATTCTCTGCCATGCAGGACAGGATGTGGGCATAATGGTGCTGCACCTGCAGATGCAAAAGTTCCCGCTTCTGTGCCAGCTCTCTGGCCGCCTCCACAGTATGATAGGCTGGGTGCATGTCGCTCACGATCAGCTGGGGACTGGCTTCCAAAAGCTCTTCCATCCTGCGGACAGACTCCATATGGGCCTTGACGGTCCTCACGTCCTCCATGTCCCCTATATAGGGCGAAGGGTAAAAAAGATCATTCTTTGAAATGCAGAATGTATTCTTCAGTTCTCCCCCAACTGCCAGCACGCTTCCCTGAAAATGCCCGCCGCCCACAATAAAGGGCAGAGGGGCAAACCCTCTTGACCGCCGGATCATATAAGGGCGGCCGCGGAAATAATCCATGACGGAGTCATCTGCCCGGATCCGGATCAGCCTGTTGTGCGAGAGCACAGCGTCACACAGATGGCCCAGCTGGCTGACGGCATCCTGGTCATCTCTGCAGATCGGGGCGCCCGAGATATTGCCGCTTGTCATGACAAGACAGTCTGAGACAGACGTCTGATCCCCCGGATAATCGAATATCAGCATCTGGATGGGGGCATAAGGCAGCATAACTCCTATCTTGGGGTTGCCCGGGGATATGCTTTGGCACAGACCGGACCTGCCGTTTCCTTTCTTCCTTTTCAGAAGAACGATAGGCTTCTGATGACCGGTCAGCATCTCTTCCTGGATATCATCCAGCTGGCATTCCCGCCTGACGGCATCTATATCTCTCATCATGACGGCAAAGGGCTTGACCGGCCTTTTCTTCCTCTCCCTGAGCCTGGCCACAGCCTCCTCATTCGAGGCATCGCAGCACAGGTGAAATCCTCCGATTCCCTTTATCGCAATGATCTTCCCGTCCGCTATCATCCGTCTTGCCTGGCGGATAGCCTCCTCGCGCCTCTTATCGCTGCCTAACAGGTATACTTCAGGACCGCAGTCATTGCAGCAGACAGGCTGGGCGTCATAGCGCCTCGAGTCCGGATCTGTATACTCATCGCGGCAGGCAGGGCACATGGGGAATTCAGCCATAGAAGTCCTTACCCTGTCATAGGGCATTCCATCTAGTATAGTCAGCCTGGGTCCGCAGCAGGTGCAGTTTATAAAGGGGTGCAGATACCTTCTGTTTGATGGATCAAAGAGTTCCTGCCTGCACTGATCACAGGTCGCTATATCCGGCGAGACAAATATCTCCCCTGTCTTTTTCTCACTTTCTATGATATCAAAGCTGTCATAGACGCGAAAACGTTCATCGTCTTCCCTCAGCTCTTCCCTGTCCGATTTCAGAATCACTGCCCGCACCGGAGGCTCATGGATGACAAGATCCGCAAATTTTTCCACCTGATCCGCCTCTCCCTGGGCAATGATCTCCACATAAGGGCCCATATTGCTGACACTTCCGCGCACACCGGTGGTGATGGCATGCCGGCTGACTGTCGGCCGGAATCCGACTCCCTGGACGATCCCATATACTCTCAGACATATCGTCTTCTTCTCTTCCATCTTCTGCCGCCCTCAGAACTTTCCGGAAACCGCGAAATGGGGCAGGTCAAGATACTTTCCTTCATAAGCGGCCGCCCGCGCAAAAAGGGAATCGCCTATGATGATATCCCAGCCGCCTTCCTCGGCAATCTTCTTCCATTCGTATTCACTGTCTATGTGCAGATCGCCTTCCTCTGTAAACTCATCGTCCATCATGAACCAGGAAGCCGCCCTGACAAGAGGAGGATTCTGGTCTCTGCCCACCAGGATCCGCTTTCTCAGGGCATTCGCCAGCATCTGCTCGGCGACGATAAGGATCCTGCCGGCAGATCTGTCCCTGCACTCTTCCAGGATTCGGTCCAGATCCGGTATGGCTTCAAGAGGAAAATCTTCTTCGTAAGGAGTGTTAAACTTTTCCTTCAGATACCTGGCCGCCCCGAGAGCGGCGGGTGATATGACGATATTAAGGTCTGCCCTGCCTGCCGACCCTATCTCGCTAAGCCCGGCGCCCATGGTATAGATATAAGCCTTTTTAATGCCTCTTTTCTCCAGCATGGGCCGGATAACCGCCTGGGCGTCTATATCGCCCAGATCCATGGGAGTCGCCCCCAGGACCCCTGTAAAATGCTCTCCCGGCTCTGCCGGCTTCTCAGAAGCGAATTCTTTCATGAGGGCCAGAAAAGCCTGCGACTCGCCCTGGTCATAATTTCCTGTCCCGTCGCAGTCGGCAAAAAGGGCAGGCCGGCCTGTCTTTTTCTCTATCATCCGGCACAGGGCCCTGTAATCCGTCCCGATCACTGCCGGCACAGGCGTCCCGATCAATGCCGTAAAATCAGAGCTTACGCTGCCGTTCACATCACAGATCTTCTCGACCAGCTTGTCATCCCTACCCAGGATAGCGTCCATATCACGCAGGCCGGCGCTGAAAATGGCGCTTTTGGAAGAAAACCATCTGGGCTCGTCAAATCCGCATATATTGCCGGCACAGCCCCCGGCATCGACAATGACTGTCAACCCGCCCAGCTGGCAGAAGACAGCAGCTGCCCCTGACTGATCCGGCGCAAAAGGGGATGTCTTAAGCATAAGGCCCTTGACATCCGGCATAGCCTGCGAGCTGACGCAGGGCTGCCATCGATCAGGGTCAGCTGCCGCCTGCTCCATCTTCTGTCCGCCGCGGGCAGCCAAAAGAGCACCGGAGCAGGCCCGGAAGAAGTGCTCAAGCCCCGTAAATCCAAAGGGCTGCACGTCATCGCTCCACTCCAGACGGGGCTTGTCCGGATGATAATAGCCGGCATCCTTGCCTATGCTGATATCAACGCCTTCTTCATCCTCTTCGTAATAGATCATGGTCGGGGCAAGATTGGAATAGATCTTCGTGTCCGGACTCAGTTTGGCGATCTTCCTGATATATGCCATATCATTGTCTTTTATCTCGGCAAATATCTCTCTCACGGAAAATCCATACTCTATCAGTGCCAGGGACAGCTCAAACGCATCCGCGTTGCAGCCCTCCCCGACGGCAAAACGGATATTCCCATACTCCGCCTTCAGATCAGCAAGGGCCATTGCCGCCCTCTCCTTCCAGACAGAGACGTCTGCCTGGGCCCCCAGTGCCGAGGCAAAAAGCCTGTACTGCTTTTCTGTCTTGTCCATGCGGTAAAGCCTGTGCAGCTCGATATAGGGGATGCCAAGTTCCTTCATCATATCCTCTGCCGCAGGCAGAGCATCCGGATTCAGGACGATATTAAAATTAGCCTGCGACATCTGCCTGTACTCGTCAAATGTCTTCAGCCGCCCGATCTCATTTATCCTCTGCACACCCATGCCCTTAAGGATATCATAAAGTTCACAGTCATCCTCCAGATGACAGAAATTCCCCAGGAGATTGACAGTGGTGCTGACCCTCCGGGAGGGAGTCAAAAGAGAATAGATGGTCTGGCGCACATAAGTCATAGGAGGCTTCCTCCCCTCCCTTGTCAGGGCATACATATAGCAGGGAAGGACCGGTATTCCAACCCTGTCCGAAGCCTTTTTGCAGACTCTCTCCATATCCGTCCCCAAAAGGGCATCCACACAGGTGACACAGATCACGATCACACCGGGCTTTTCCTGGAGGCTGTCATAGACAGCTGCTGCCGCATCCTCTATTCTCTTCAGATGCCGTCCCGTCACGATATCCGTCCTGTCCATGAGCAGATAAAAAAATCTTCCGCTGTAGCCGCCCATCTCGCTGAGTATGGTCGTATTCCTGCCGCAGCAGCCGGGTGAAACAAGCAGCATCACAGAACCGGGGATGGACAGCCCCGCTCTCTTTACCCCGTAGCCCTGGGCTCCCGGTGAATTAAAGGCCAGAGTCGCGGGAGAACTGTATATCAGATGCTCCGAAGATGTAAAAGCAGCCGGTTTCTTCCCCAGAGCGGCAAGCTCTGCCGCTGTCATAAAGTATGCTCTTCCCTTCTTCTCACTCGTCATGGTTCATATCCTCAGTCTTTTGTCTCGGCTGCCAGAAGGTCTGATGCCAGCTTCATGAAGGCTCTGCTGACCTGGCAGTCCGGCCTTCCCTCTATCACGGTCTGCCCCTGCTCTTCGCAGTCATTGATATCCTGGCTCCTGGGGATCTCTCCCACGACGCTCAGGCCTCTCTCCCGGGCAAATTCCTCTACCTTTTGTGTCTCATCCGCCACGTTCCTGTGATTTAAAACGATCCCGTAAACAGAGGCATAGCTTCTGTCTTCAAAATTCTTCACGGCCGTGTAGATATTATTGGCGGCATACAGTGCCATCTTCTCGCCGGATGTAACGATAAGGACCTTGTCCGCGTAGCCTTCCCGGATCGGAGCGGCAAAGCCTCCGCAGACTACATCTCCCAGCACATCGTAGAGAACGACGTCCGGCTTTACCGTCTCAAATATCTTCAGATCCTTAAGCAGGCTGAATGTCGCAATAATGCCTCTCCCCGCGCAGCCCAGGCCCGGGGTCGGGCCTCCGGTCTCAATACACACGACTCCTCCGAAACCGGTCTTGGATATCTCATCCAGACTCTCAGGTTCCCGGTCGTATTCTCTCATAAAATTCATAACAGGCATGGGCGGCTGTCCGCCGAGCAGGTTGATCGTAGAATCTGCCTTGGGGTCGCAGCCGATCTGCACGACCCTTTTGCCGAGAGAGGCAAATGCTGCCGCCAGATTTCCTGTTACCGTAGACTTGCCGATTCCTCCCTTGCCGTATACCGCTATGCTGAGCATAAAAAAACCTCCAATGTGCAGGGTCATCCGCCATTGCACAAAGGAGGGCAATTATCGCGCAGCAGAAAAAGCAGGGAACAGACTCATCCCGCCTTCCTGGCTCCATTCAACAATTTCCGCTTGGATCACCTTGCCGTTAAAGTTGATACTATTCTAAATTAATAAAATTCATCGGGAATGCCAAACGTTCAGCCTCAGCTTTACATTGGTAAACCTTTTCCATATATGTCCTATCATATACCAGATGAGCAGATAAGTCAATGATCCTTTCTGCTCAGAGTCATGGACCTTACAAGTCTGGAAAACATGGTCTCAAGATCAGCGCGGGCCTGCCAGCCCAGAGCCCTTAACCTTGTATCGTCAAGCACAATGACCATCTCCGGGTTGTAGCCGAAGGAAGAGATATCCTCCGGGCAGTCAAATGTCACATGGATCCCGGCCTGCGGGAATATCCGGCAGACGAGAGATGCCATATCACGGATAGAGATGCGGGCAGCTGTATTGGTCACATTGTAAGCGGTGCCCTCCTCTCCCTGAAGAAGGATCGTAAGGATAGCGCTCACCGCGTCAGCTGTATAGAGATAGGTCCTCACGGTAGAGCCGGATGTATGAAGGACGATGTCTTTCCCTTCTATGGCGCATCTGGCAAATTCCGCAAACACTCTGCCGTCGTCATATTCCACCCCGGCCCCGAATGTCTGGGAAAGCCTGGCGATCTTCACGGGCACGCCGTACTCGCCGGCATAGGATGCGCAGATGCACTCAGCCATCCTTTTCCCTTCCGAGTAGCTGCTTCTGACCTTGAGAGGATCTATATAACCGTAGTCCTCTTCCGTCACGGTCTCCCTGCCCGCCTGGGGAACCCCATAGACCTCAAGGGAGGACAGGTAGACCATCCCTCCTACCTTCTTCTTTCTGGCAAATTCCAGGACAGCCCTTGTTCCGTCCAGGGCAGTGGCTATCGTCTCTACCGGATTCTCCACAAAATAGCGGGAACTGGTCGCGCTGGCGCAGTGAACGATGTAATCCACATCTCCCTCCCAGTCCATTTCATCCCGGATATCTCCCACCAGGATATCAAGCTGTGGTCTGTCCATGATCCCTGCAAATACTTTCTCAGCCTTCTGCCTGCTTCTGACAGCAGCGACTGCGTGAACGGATATTCCCAGCAGCCTGTCCGCGCAGAGGATGGCTTTCACGATCTGTGAACCGATAAGGCCCGTCGCGCCTGTCACCAGGACCCTGCGCCCATCCAGTTTTCTGAAATCAAAGCCGCCTCTTACAATATTCTCCAGATCCTCCTGAAGGACCGGATCTAATGATTCATTTGTCATCTCGGTGCATACTCCCTGCCTGTCTCATTCTTGCGCTGATCTCATTGGAAAGACCTCCCAGGCCGAAGGCCTGCTCATTCTCCCTGTACTGCATCAGGGCCCGGAATGTATACACATCCTCCGGGGTCGTAACCTTTATGTTGCCCCTGTTGCCCTCGACAAGATGAACACTTTTCCCCTGGGATGTCATGATCGTGCAGGCATCCACCATATTGCTGTAGCCTGTGGACAGGCTGCGCACATAATCGTGAGCCGCAATGATATCCTTAAGGTAGAAGCTCTGGGGAGCCTGAGCTGTGAATGTCTCCTTCCGGAAAGGCACAGCGTCCACGCCCTTGCCGTCCTTGCTTATGATGATAGTCTCATAGCACGCCGTGGCTGTGATAGCGCTCCCGTAATCCTTAACTCCCTGGATGTTCCTTGATATCACATCGTAGGAGACAAAGGGACGCACACCGTCGTGGATCAGAACGATAGAATCATCCGGATTCTCCGACTCTGCCCTCTTGAGCTCACCGTAAATGGTATCCTGGGCAGTCGAGCCTCCGGGCATGATGCAGACGACCTTTGTCAGGTGATATTCCTCCACCAGGACTCTCATATAATCGATATAATCTTCCAGAACGGCCAGGTAGATCTTGTCTATCTCATTGTGATACTGAAAAAGCTGCAGCGTATGGATGATGATGGGTTTTCCGTTTATCTCGAGAAACTGCTTGGGGATGCCGGCCCCCATGCGCACACCGCTCCCGCCTGCAAATACTATGGCAATATTCATTGTATCTCTTCCCTTTCTGCGAACGGAGGCTTAAAGTCCAGTCTCGCCAGTCTCTTCCCGATCGCGTCCTCCCTGTCTATCTCCTTCTGAAGTTCCTCAGGGATATTGCCGAGGATCAGCCAGTCTATGACCCTGTCCGAAGAATGCGTATCAATATAGTCGAAGGAACTGCTGACATACTCCTCAACCTTTTCATATTCAAAGTCTTTCTTCTCTATGGCGTCCATCAGTTCTGAGAACTTAGCGCAGACCTTTCCGGGAGCTGATTCTCTGTATGGCCTGTGAAATCCTCTGGAGAGGGAGTACTGAACCTCATCGAAAGCGAAAAAGAGCATAGGCTTTCTCATGAGAGAATACTCAAATATACTGGATGAATAATCTGTGATCAGCAGATCCGTGATATAAAACAGATTGTTTATATTGGGATAGCTGCCCACATCAAAGAATATGTTCTTATATTTATCAGGGATAGGAGTCCCCGCTGATACCCAGGGATGCATCTTAAAGAAGACAATATACTCGTCGCCGCATACCTGAGCAAAGCGGTCAAAATCTATCATGTCATAGGGATAGAAGGCGTTGCTCCTGTCTGTGCCCCTGTAAGTGGGCGCGAAAAGAATGACCTTCTTGCCCTTTGCAGCGGGAAACTTCTTGTAAAGATGCTCCACCGTCTTCTTCCTGTGGTCCTCATCCAGATACTCATCCAGCCTGGGCATTCCTGTGGGAAGCACCCGGGAGGTATTCATGCCCCAGACCTCGGAAAAGAAATGAGCGATCTTCCTGGACCCGGCTATTCCGTAGGAATACTGCCTGTGGCAGGACCAGGGAGAAGGACAGCCCAGATGTCCCCATCTGCTGTATCCGGATGACTTGAAGCCTGCCCCTGCATGCCAGAGCTGAATGATCTTTGTGCCGGTATCCAAGGTCAGCCAGTCAAATGTCGGAGAGTGATCATCCATGAGAATGATATCCGCATAGGCAACCTTCTTCAGATAATCCACCCAGTGCTTGTTTGACCGGGAAGGGTGCTCCTTTATGGAGCAGGAATATTCCTCAAAATGATACTCCTTATCCAGGCCGCGCTTCTTCATCCTGTCGCGGACCGCCGTAATATTCGAGCCCAGCGTATCACTCTGCTCAGAGTAAAAGAGGATATATTTCTCCCCTGCCGGCTTCTGTGCCCTGTACTTCCAGTACATAGACGTGATAAGCCTCTTGTTGTTCTTGTTGAACCAATTGACCGCCCTTGTCTTGGGATTGAGCACAAGGGGTTTTTTCTTGGGCTTATCCCTCAGATTGGGAGGTGTGCCCGCCCCCACCTTTTGGGCTGGAAGAATATACATATAGAAGGGCAGCCTGTCATCGTCGCCATCCAGGACAAAAGATATGGAAAACACCCTGTTCTTATTGCTGTAAAGGAAGTTTCTGGATACCTCCTCCAGTCTTGCCGCGATCTCATAGGACAATCTTGCCCTGGCGACCTGAACCTTATTCTGGACGACTATGATGGCATACTCTCCGCAGGCGATCGCCCTGGAGGCTCCGTTGTTGGTGATATTGATCTCAAGCGTATAGGTCTGATCTTCCTGTGATACGATCTTCCCCATAAAACCGGGATAGTAATTGCTGTCTACAAAATAGAAGTCCGGAGGCGCCGTTTTGTCAGCCCCTGCAGCATACTCTATCTTCACGGTAATATACAGAAATATCCTCTGCCACCTGATATCAATTACTGTTGCGCTGACCAGTCCCTGATCGACCTGATAGGGTACAACCACCATTTTATCACTCATAATATCTCTCCCGCTCGTATATTCCCCTGTTCTCTTTTCGCCTGCCGGATATCAATCCAGATAGCCCTGAGCCTTGAGGAGCTCAGCACACAGAACGGCGCCGCCCGCCGCGCCTCTTACCGTGTTGTGAGAAAGTCCCACAAATTTGTAATCAAATATCTTATCTTCCCTCAATCTTCCTATGGAAATGCCCATTCCATGCTCGTAGTCGACATCCGCGAGCACCTGAGGCCGGTTATCTTCTCTCATATAACGGATGAACTGCTTAGGAGCGCTGGGAAGCTGCAGTTTCTGCGGCAGGCCGGAGAACTCTTCCATCTTCCTGATGAGCAGGTCCTTGTCAGGCTTTTTCTCTCCTGCAAAGTTGACGAAAACAGCTGCCGTATGGCCGTAGAGGACCGGGACGCGGATACACTGGGATGTAATGATCGGAGACTGGGCCTTGACGATCGCATCACCCTCTATATGTCCCCAGATCTTGAGCGGTTCCACCTCCGACTTCTCCTCCTCACCGCTGATGAAAGGAATGACATTGCCCTTCATCTCCGGCCAGTCCTTAAATGTCTTGCCTGCCCCCGATATCGCCTGATAGGTCGTGACAACGGCCTGAGTGGGATGAAATTCCTTCCAGGCTGTCAGCACAGGAGTGTAGGACTGGATCGAACAGTTGGGTTTTACCGCTACAAAGCCCCTCTTTGTGCCCAGTCTCTTCTTCTGAGTTTCTATGATCTGAAAATGCTCCGGGTTTATCTCCGGGATCACCATGGGCACATCCGGCGTCCAGCGGTGCGCGCTGTTGTTGGATACGACCGGGGTCTCACACTTTGCGTATCTGTCCTCTATGGCCCTTATCTCTTCCTTGGACATATCCACAGCGCTGAACACAAAATCGACCTGCGCGCAGACATTCTCAACGTCCATAACATTCATGACCTTCATTTTTCTCACAGCTTCCGGTATGGGGGTGTCCATCTTCCATCTGCCTTCCACTGCCTCCTCATAGGTCATGCCCGCTGATCTGGGACTGGCAGCAACCGCCGCCACTTCAAACCAGGGATGATCCTCAAGCAGGCTGATAAATCTCTGCCCTACCATACCAGTTGCTCCAAGTATACCCGCTTTCAGTTTTCTGCTCATAGTAAACAAAATACTCCTCTCATTTATATAAGGAAACGATTCATTAACAATTCTGCAAAAATATACATATAATAATGCATCATATGAGCCTTATTATAAATGAATCCTGAAAAAACTTCAATTGTATACCGGATGATTCCACAAAGATTTCACAGATTTATTAAATTTTGTAAAATACTGTTTGTATTTTCCTCTCGTTGTGTTAAAATAGATGGGAGTACGACAACAGAAAGGGTGATTTTATGAAAAAGTTCTTAAAAAGAGCATTTTCTGCCGTTGTTATTTTAGCCGGCGCAGCCATGGTCATTTATCTGATCAAAGAAAAATTTGGACGCGATGAACTCGCGGAAGACTTTGACGATGATTTTGATGATGATTTCGATGATTTCGACTTTGATGATGCTGAAGAATCTGAAGATGACCCCGAACCCTCCGCGCAGGCTGCCTCAGAGGCTGATGCTGCAGCTGCTGACGATGAGAAGGATGCCGATACGACTGATGCAGAGGATCAGTGATCCCCCGCGGTACAGAGGTCGGTCATACCCTGTCAGACTCATGCACGCAGTTATATAAGAGCGCGTAGAACGTATTAAGGAGATTTTATTATGAGTACAGAAGAGAAAGATCTTGAAACTACAGCTGAAGTGACAGCTGAAGCCGCACCCGAGGTAGAGGTTCAGGCAGAGCCTGAGAGTGCTGAGGCAGAGAAGAAAGATGCTCAGCCTAAGAGACAGGCCCGCAGACCCCGCAGACAGGTAGACCCTGCTGTATGGGATGAACTCAAGCAGGCTATGGATGACGGAGAAGTCCTTTCCGTTAAGATCAACGATGCGGTAAAGGCCGGCGTTATCTCCTATGTCAAGGGAGTTCGCGGTTTTATCCCTGCTTCTCTCCTCTCCGTAGCATATGTTGAGAACCTGGAAGACTGGGTTGGCAAGACCATCGATGTCAAGGTCATCACAGTTGAGCCCGATGAGAGACGTCTTGTTCTCTCCGGCAAGGCAGTTGAGAAGGAGAAGCTCGCCGCTGCAACAGCAGAGAAGATGGAAGCTCTCAACATCGGCGATGTTTTCGAAGGTACTGTTGAAAGGACTGCCCCTTTCGGCGTATTTGTAAAATTTAACGATGGACTTTCCGGCCTCGTACATATCTCTCAGATGGCCAACAAGCGTGTTGAGACACCCGAGGAGATCTGCAAGGCCGGCGATACCGTCAAGGTAAGAGTTATCGGCAAGGAAGATGACAAGATCAGGCTCAGCATGAAGCAGGCAGGCACTGATAACTATACACCTTCCAGCAGCAGCAACAGAAGATTCAGGGCCAACGACCCCGAGTATTCATACAAAGAGGAAGGCAAGGCTACAACAGGACTTGCTGATCTCCTCAAGGATATCAAACTCGACTGATATTTTTCCTGACAGACAGTATTCTTTACTCTTCTGTCAAAAAAGGCTCCGGAGCTAACGCCTTCCGGAGCCTTTTATTTTTATCATTATCACGAGCGGCTTTACTGACCTTCCTCATAAGAGAATGTCAGATCCTTTATCTTGGGAAAATACATAAAATGCACCCTTGCCACCATCTTGTCAAGCTTCACATACTTATTCTCCCAGAATCTGGAATCCTTGGAATACTCCCGGTTATCCCCCATCATAAAATAGGAGTCCTCAGGAACATGATAGGGACCGTAATCCCCTGTCGGTGTTTCCTTGACATAGGGTTCATTCAGGGGTGTGTCAGATCCGTCTATATAGACTTTGCCATCCTTGATCTCGACCGTCTCCCCCGGCAGCCCAATCACCCTCTTAACATAATCCGTGGATTCATCATCCGGATACTTAAAGATAGCAATATCTCCGCGCTGAGGCTTGCGAAAATGATATTCCGGCCGCAGGCCAACGATCCTGGCTCCCGTCGGTATGGTATCTTCCATAGAACCGGACGGTACGGAAGCGTTGGCGATCACAAGGAAGTCCACTGCCGCGGCTATGATGACAGCAACTACGATCACTTTCACCCAGCTGAGCACTTCCCGCAAAACGCTGCCGCCCTTTTTATTATCTTCAACAGATTGTTTATCTGCCATGAGATCTCTCTCCTCCAACTCTTATTATCATATTATCCTTCTTAGTTTCTGAATACCGACCTGTCGCTCACATCAAAGCGGGTAAGCTCCTTTGACCGGCTCAGCACATCTTCTGTCTTCCCGTTAAAATCCTGCCTGTTCGATTCCGCCGCCAGGCTCTTCTTGTTCATGAGTCCGCTGCTGTAAGAATAAGAGTCCAGTTCCCAGCCGGCGGCTGTCTTTGCGACGGCAAGCAGACCATACTCCTCCGAACTGTACAGGCTGTCGGCATCTACTGTCCCTATGGCAGAAATGCTGCCATCCCTGCTGGTATAGATCGTCTTCTGTGCATCACCCGCAATAAGTTCCGGGATACCGTCGTCTGTCAGATCATAGAGATAGTAGCTGCCCTGGCTGATCCCGTCAAGGACATACTCGTAGCCTGCCACAAGCGTTTCGTCTGTCAGAACTCCGTAAAGGGCGCTTTTCCCCGCTTCCTGCGCCTGGATCTTGGCCGCGATGTCAAGATCTGACGCAGATTCGGCCTGAGTATCCATATCATCGGCCTCGGAATCCCTGCTCATACATGCCACACAAAATACGGATACGGCAGCGCACAGCACTGCCGTAAGTAAAGCCCTGAAGACTTTTCTGTTCTTTAACCTATTCATTCTTATTTACGTCAGTTAAACGGCCGAAAACAAGATCATAACCATCATTGCCATAATTGAGAGACCTGTTGACACGGCTGATCGTAGCAGTCGAGGCGCCTGTCTTCTGGGCTATCTCAAGATAGGTCTTCTTCTCTCTGAGCATCCGGGCAACCTCGAACCGCTGTGAAAGGGATAGAAGTTCATTTATCGTACAGATATCCTCAAAAAAGGCATAGCACTCCTTGATGTCCTTCAGGCAGAGGACTGCTTTGAAAAGGTTCTCAACATCCTTGGTCATAATCTTTTTATTCATAGTCTACTCCTGCTTTCTCCGGAAATACCGGGTATGATCGCAAATAACGTCCATACTGTTTAATATTTTAACATTTTACAGGAGTAAAGTCCACACCCTATTTTATTGGAGCTGGCAAATGACGATCGTATCTCCTCTCTTACCGGAGAGCTGCCGGACCTGCTCAACCCTTATTGAACCGGCTCTCTTCAGGGCCGCAAGAAGGATCTCCGGCTGACTGGTACAGATGATGGCATAGCCGCCCTTTTTCAGCCAGTCCCCTATCCTGCCCGCCAGGCCTCTGTACAGCCGGGTCAGTTCCGGTCTTGTCATCTTCCCGCCTGCAGCCGGAAGTTCTGTTATGATCTCATCGAAGAGATATCTATGGCTAAATTCCAGGCAGTCCTTATTGATAAAGAAGATATCCGTGCCGGAGACTTTAGCGTTCTGCCTTGCCATATTGACCGCCTGGCCGTAGACATCAACGCCGTACAGATATTTCGCCCGGCGGCGCATATTCCGCTCGATCAGAAGCGTACCGGTCCCGCAAAAAGGATCCAGCACGGCAGCGTCCCCGGCAAGATAGCCGGATGCGGTCGAGCAAATCTCTGCCGCTCTGACCGGATTCAATGACGTGGCAATTGCCTGTTTCCTGTAGGCAAAACGTTTGTCTTCAATCGTCTCCAGCTGGATATAGACAGAAAAAGCCCCCGCCTTGTTCTCATTCAGCCGGATCGTAAGCTCATAGTCTGATACAGAATTGACCAGGCGGCCGGCACTGCCGCTTTCTATACCGGCAGCCAGGCGGGAAACAAATCTGCTCTTCTCCTCAAGAACCATATGGCTGTACATGTCTATTCTGAAATAATAGGGGCCATTCTGGCTTTCATGCCTCTCATCGAGAAAATCCACGATTCCTCCTGCCAGCACTTCCTTCGCAATCTCATCCGCTTTCCTCCCCGCCAGCGGATTGGCACAGAAACAAAAGAGAAAACTTTTGACCGTGCGAAGACAGAGCACCCGGCGCAGAGCTCCTGTCCTGAGGAATACTGCTCCCTTTCCCCTCCTGATGCCGGTGCAGTCTTCCCGGGGAAGATCATTCAGGCACAGGTCCTCCATGCCGGGACTTACGACCAGTACCATATCACTTTGCTTCTTCCATCCGGTAAATCTGTGCTTCTTGTGGGGCTCTTTCCTGGAGATCATATCGCGCAGAGTTCTGGCTTCTGACAGAAGGTGCTTCCTGTTTTCTTCCGTAAGGTCTGTCTTCTCGATCATGTCCAGGCTTTTTTTCAGGTCATCCAGGACCGGCGAATAATCCAGGCAGGAAATGGCGTCTAAATAATCGCCGCGGATAAAGAGTTTTTCCTCATGCCTGTATGCATACAGGAGAACAGAGAGCAGTTCCTGATCTTTCAGCAGGCCAAGGATAAGGGCTGCATTCTTCCTGGTCTTGGCATCCTCGCTGCTTAAGAGATCCACCAGCAGGTCCTTCCTGTCCTCGTCTATCTCCTTAATGAGCTCCGGCTGAGACTTGAGAATACTCCTGAGCTGGATCAGATTCTTTCGGACATCCTCTTCTTCCCTGATGGCTTCAAAAATTTTTTCTGTCATAAACACCTTCCCGTAAATATTATGAGCACTCCGCGATCACAGTATAAACACTGTTCTCAAACTTAACTTCCTTTACTACAGCTTCCGGACTTGTCAGCCGCTCTCTGGCAGGAATGTTTCCACTCATGGCAAGCGCCGGCTCTATCGTATAGTAATAGACTGTTCCCGCCAGCGTGTTCAATTTTGATTCCGTCATCTGGACCTGGTCTCCTTCCTTAAGAAGCCCCGGTCTTTCCATACGAAAAGCAATCTCTCTCTTCAAGCTGTCATGACTTCCTTTCCACTCAGCTTTTTTGCGGATACAACAAAGTTCCCGGCAGCCGCAGGGGCTCCGGGAACCTTATCATATCATATACGATCCGAACTATACAAGTACTCCGATGAAGCAAGCGTAGAATACGAGTGCTACGATCGTCATGAGCTTAATCAGGATGTTGATGGAAGGACCTGAAGTATCCTTGAAAGGATCGCCGACTGTATCGCCAACGACAGCAGCCTTGTGAGCCTCACTGCCCTTGCCGCCATGGTTTCCGTTCTCAATATACTTCTTAGCGTTATCCCAGGCACCACCAGCGTTAGCCATGAAGATAGCCATAAGAACACCTGTTACAAGAGAGCCTGCCAGGAGACCTCCGACTGCCTCAGAACCGAAAAGCACACCTACGATGATAGGAGCAACTACGGCCATGACGCCGGGAATGATCATCTCATGAAGGGCTGCCTGCGTGGAGATCGCTACGCAGCGCTTGTAGTCAGGTCTTGAAGTTCCTGCAAGAATACCGGCATCTGCGTGGAACTGACGTCTTACTTCCTCGATCATCTTATAAGCAGCCTTGGAAACAGATTCCATGGTAAATGCTGAGAAGAGGAAGGGAAGCATACCGCCGATCAGAAGTCCGACGATCGTTGTATGGTTCAGGACATCGATAGAGTCAAGGTTAACAGCGTCAGCATATGTCATGAAGAGCGCCATAGCTGTGAGAGCTGCGGAACCGATAGCGAAGCCCTTGCCCATAGCAGCTGTTGTGTTGCCGACTGCATCGAGAGAGTCTGTGATGTCACGAACGGACTCGTCCAGACCTGACATCTCTGCGATACCGCCTGCGTTATCAGCGATGGGGCCGTATGCATCAACGGCTACCGTAATACCTGTTGTTGAAAGCATGCCGACTGCCGCAAGAGCGATACCGTAAAGTCCGCATGAATTGTAAGCGAGGAAGATGCCGACACAGATCAGGATGATAGGAATAGCTGTGGACTGCATACCTACGGCAAGACCGGATATGATAGTCGTAGCAGCTCCTGTCTCAGACTGCTCCGCGATCTTCTTGACTGAACCATAGTCAGCTGATGTATAAACCTCTGTAATGATACCGATGACAAGTCCTACGACAAGGCCGGATATAATGGCAACTGCGGGACCGCTCTTGTGAAGGTATCCCAGACTCAGGCAGATGGCTCCGATCACAACTACAACTGCCGCGAAATAAGAACCCCTGTTGAGGGCCTTCTGGGGATTGCCGCCTTCCTTTGTCCTTACGAAGAATGTACCGAGGATAGCTGCAATGATTCCGAGTGCGGAGAGAAGTGCAGGGAATACAGCCTGTGCCTTGGCCAGATCCATATCGCCGCCTGCTGTTGCGATACCGAGTGAGATAGCAGAGATCAGTGATCCGACATAGGACTCGAAAAGATCGGCTCCCATACCTGCCACATCACCTACGTTGTCACCAACGTTATCAGCGATAACGGCCGGGTTTCTGGGGTCATCCTCGGGGATGCCTGCCTCTACCTTGCCTACAAGGTCAGCGCCTACATCGGCTGCCTTTGTGTAGATACCGCCGCCTACACGGGCGAACAGGGCGATAGAAGAAGCGCCCAGTGAAAATCCGAAAAGAATGTCGGCGTTGCCTGTTACGGCGTAAACGATGCTGACACCGAAAAGGCCGAAACCTGCTACGCACATACCCATTACGGCACCACCGGAAAATGCGACAGAAAGAGCGCTGGCCATACCGCCTGTGCGGGCTGCGTTCGCTGTGCGCACGTTAGCCTTTGTAGCAACTGTCATGCCAATGAATCCTGCCAGTATGGAGAAAAATGCTCCGATCACGAAACATACTGCCGTTGCAGGGTTCCTGATAAAACAGAGAATAACAAAGAGCGCCGCGATAAAGATGATAAGAATCTTATACTCTGAAAAGAGAAACGCTCTTGCCCCTTCTGCAATAGCGGATGAGATTTCTTTCATCCTGTCGGTTCCCTCAGGAGCTCTGCTTACCCTTGCAGCAAGAATCGCTGCGTAGAGGACAGCAATAAGGCCTGCGGCAACCGCAACAAACATCAAGCTGTTCATTGATAATACCTCCCTATATAACATATAAGACTGCCTATGTGCAGTCAACTGAATCTATTCTATCAGCAAAATAACATTTGTACAAGATAAAAATAAAATTTTTATAAAAAATCGGGGCCGGCGCAGGCCGGTCCCCTAAAAGATTTCTTTATTTTCTTATTATATTCTGATTTTTCTCTGGCTCAGCTGAGATTCGTGTAGCCCATGAGATTTTTGTCCACAAACCTGGCGCACTCTCTGCCCTCGTGGATGGCCCATACGACCAGAGACTGTCCCCTGTGCATATCTCCCGCTGTATAGACATTCGGCACGCTGGTCGCGTATTTGCCGGCATCTGTCTGCACTGTCGTCCTGGGAGTAATGTTGACGCCGAAGGCGTCTGTCACATAGGACTGGGCTCCGAGGAATCCAGCCGCTATGAGGACAAGGTCAACAGGGATCACCCGCTCGGAACCTTCTATCTGACTCATATTCATACGGCCCGTCTCCGGATCCTTTGTCCAGGAAAGGCTGACAAGCTCTGCCCCGCAGACATTCCCGTCTTCATCTGAGAGGAAAGATTTTACAGTCGTCTCATAGATCCGGGGATCCTGGCCGAACTTGTAGATGGCTTCTTCCTGACCGTAGTCTGTCTTGCAGACCTTTGGCCACATAGGCCAGGGGTTATCCTCTGCTCTCTCATCCGGAGCCTTGGGCATCATCTCAAGCTGGATAACGCTCTCAGCACCCAGCCGGATGGAAGTTCCCACACAGTCATTTCCTGTATCGCCGCCGCCTATGACCATGACCTTTTTATCCTTGGCTGGTATAAATTTCCCGTCCTGGAACTGGGAATCCAGCAGGCTCTTTGTCGTCGCTGTCAGAAAATCCACCGCAAAATAGATGCCCTTTGCCTCCCTGCCCGGCACATTGATATCACGGGGGTTGGCTGCCCCGCAGGCCAGAACGGTGCTGTCAAATTCATTCATGATCCGTTCGGAACTGATGCCGCCCTGTTCAGGGTCGCCTCCTATATCCGCGCCGGTCACGAATTTAACACCCTCGTCGGTCATAAGCTTTACTCTTCTGTCAACGATCCTCTTATCCAGCTTCATGTTGGGGATCCCGTACATGAGCAGGCCGCCTACGCGGTCATGCCTCTCAAAGACCGTGACAGAATGGCCTCTCCTGTTGAGAAGATCTGCCGCTGCCAGGCCGGCAGGGCCGGACCCGATAACTGCTACCTTCTTGCCTGTCCGCACCTTGGGCGGTCTGGGATCCAAAAGTCCGCTCTCAAAACCATATTCTATGATGACATACTCATTTTCCTTCGTCGATACAGGCTGCCCGTTGACACCGCAAGTGCAGGCTGCCTCACACAGAGCCGGGCAGACTCTGGATGTAAATTCCGGAAAACTGTTTGTCTTGAGAAGACGTCTTACTGCCTGTTCCCAGTTTCCGCGGTAGAGCAGGTCGTTCCATTCAGGCACGAGATTGTTCAGGGGGCATCCCGAAGCCATACCGCCTATCATCATGCCTGCCTGGCAGAATGGAACGCCGCACTCCATGCATCTTGCTCCCTGAATCCTCTGAAGCTTGCGGCTGAGCGGAATGTGAAATTCCTTAAAATTCTTGATCCTCTGCTCAGGAGGGATCACTCTGCCATTTTCTCTCTCATATTCTAAAAATCCAGTCGGCTTTCCCATTTTCCTGTCCCTCCTTAAGCCTGTGCTTTCTTCATTTCGTAAAATGCTTCGATCTGTGCCTGGTCATAGGTAAAGCCCTTGGCTTCCATGGAAAAGATCGAATTCTGCATATTGCTGTAGTCTCTGGGGATGATCTTCTTGAATCTGGGCAGATAGAAAGAGAAATTCTCCAGTATCCTGCGGCCCTTCTGAGATCCCGTAGCTTCCACATGCTCCTGAATCATGGACCTGAGTTCTGTTACGTCAGCCATGGATGAAACCGTGTCAAAGAGGATCAGCTCTTTATTGAGCCTTCTGTACAGGTCGCTGTTCTCATCCAGCACATAGGCGATGCCGCCGCTCATGCCTGCAGCGAAATTCTTCCCGGTCTTGCCCAGGACGACAACTCTGCCGCCTGTCATATATTCACATCCATGATCCCCGACACCCTCGACTACCGCATAGGCTCCGGAATTGCGGACACAGAAACGCTCACCTGCGACACCGCTTATAAAAGCCTTGCCGCTCGTCGCTCCGTAGAGAGCGACATTTCCGACTATAATATTCTCGGACGGATCAAATTTTATATTCTTTGGAGGATACAGGACAAGTTTGCCGCCGGAAAGACCCTTGCCGAAGTAATCGTTGCTGTCCCCTTCCAGGGTCATGGTAAGACCCTTGGGAATGAAAGCTCCGAAGCTCTGGCCTCCGCTGCCCTTGCAGCGGACTGTGAATGTATCATCCGCCAGTCCGTCCGGATATTTCCAGGTGATCTCTGATCCCAGGATCGTGCCGACTGTTCTGTCTGTATTCCTTACTTCAATATCAACAGACTTCTTCCTCTTATTGTGAAGAGCGGACTTAAACTCCTTGAGAAGGATCCTCTCGTCTATCGTTTTCTCAAGCTTGAAATCATACTGGTCTTCCGGTATGAAGCAATGCTTCTCCTCATCCGCGTAGGGATTGTTTATGATAGCTGACAGATCCAGCTTGCCGTAAAGCTCCGGATCCAGATCTTCACGCATCTTTATCAGGTCTGTCCTGCCTACAAGGTCATCCAGCCTGCGGATGCCCAGCCGGGCCATGATCTCCCTGAGCTCCTGGGCTATAAAGTGCATGAAATTTATGACATACTCGGGCTTGCCGGTAAATCTCTTGCGCAGCTCGGGGTTCTGGGTCGCTATGCCCATAGGGCAGGTATCAAGATTGCAGACTCTCATCATCACGCAGCCCAGAGTAACAAGAGGGGCCGTCGCAAAGCCGAACTCTTCCGCTCCCAGAATAGCTGCCATAGCGACATCGCGTCCTGTCATCAGCTTTCCGTCTGTCTCTATGCGGACTCTTGAGCGCAGTCCGTTCCTGAGAAGGGTCTGATGTGTCTCGGCAACGCCAAGCTCCCAGGGAAGGCCGGCATTGTGGATGGATGTCATGGGCGCGGCGCCTGTTCCGCCGTCGTAACCGGATATAAGGATAACCTGCGCTCCCGCCTTGGCAACACCGGCGGCAACCGTGCCGACACCGGCCTCTGAGCAGAGCTTTACTGAGATCCTGGCTCTCCTGTTGGCGTTCTTCAGATCATAGATCAGCTGCTCCAGATCCTCTATCGAATAGATATCGTGATGAGGAGGAGGAGAGATAAGGGCAACGCCCGGCGTGGAAAGCCTGGTCCTGGCGATCCAGGGGTAGACCTTGCCGGCAGGCAGATGACCGCCCTCGCCCGGCTTTGCTCCCTGGGCCATCTTTATCTGGATCTCATTGGCCGACGTCAGATAACGGGATGTAACTCCGAAACGTCCGGATGCAACCTGTTTTATAGCGGAACACCTGTTATAGCCGTCCGCTCCTACTGTCAGTCTGTCCAGGCTCTCGCCGCCCTCGCCCGAATTCGATCTGCCATGGATCGTGTTCATGGCGATAGCCAGGGCTTCATGGGCTTCCTGGGATATGGAGCCGTAGGACATGGCGCCGGTCTTGAAGCGGGTTACGATCTCATCTACGCTCTCTACCTCATCTATAGGGATCCCGCCGTCTTCAGGGAACTTAAACTGAAGCAGGCTCCGCAGGTTCATCAGTCTTGACTCGTCAGTTACGGCATCCGAATATTTCTTAAAGAGCTCATAATCCCCTGTCCTCGTAGACTGCTGGAGAAGGAATATCGTGTTGGGATCGTAGAGATGAGCTTCCTTGTGGCTGCGGAACTTGTGGTAGCCTGTGCTGTCCAGAGACATATCGACATCCATGCCCAGCGGATCGAAGGCCCTGGCATGCATATCATTGATATCCTTCTCTATATCCTTTATCGTAATGCCGCCGATCCGGCTTACTGTTCCCGTAAAGTACTTGTCTATCACATCCTGGCTGATGCCGACAGCCTCAAATATCTGGGAACCCAGATAGGACTGGATCGTGGAAATGCCCATCTTGGAAGCGATCTTTACAATGCCCTTGAGAACGGATTCATTGTAATCGTCAACAGCCGCGTAGTAATCCTTGTCAAGCATATGCATGTCAATAAGTTCCCTGATAGACTCATGAGCCATATAGGGATTTATCGCGCAGGCACCGTAGCCCATGAGGGCCGCAAAATGGTGAACTTCTCTGGGCTCAGCGCTTTCCAGGATAATGGAGACAGCTGTCCTCTTCTTCGTGCGGACCAGATAATGCTGCAGAGCAGATACCGCAAGCAGCGAAGGGATAGCGACATGGTTCTCATCTACGCCCCTGTCAGACAGGATCAGGACATTGGCGCCCTCTCTGTAAGCTCTGTCAGCCTCTACAAAAAGATGATCGATTGCCCGGTCCAGATGGGTATTGACATAGTAGGTGATGGGAAGGGTCACAACTTTGAATCCCTCTATATTCATATTCTTTATCTTGAGCAGATCCGTATCTGTCAGGATGGGATTGTCTATCTTCAGCATATGACAGTTTTCCGGTGCCTCTTCGAGCAGGTTGCCGCTCTTGCCGACATATACTGTCGTCGATGTGACGACCTTCTCCCTAATGGCGTCAAGGGGAGGGTTTGTGACCTGGGCAAAGAGCTGCTTAAAATATGAAAAGAGAGGCTTTGTCCTTGAACTGAGCACGGAAAGAGGGGTATCCGTTCCCATGGCTGCAATAGGCTCAGCCCCGTTCCTGGCCATGGGGAGAATGACATCCTTCAGCTTGCCGTAGGAATAGCCGAAAGCCTTCTGGAGGAGGATCCTTTCCTCCCTTGTATATTCAGGGACTCTCTCATTGGGGATCTTCAGATCTTTCAGATGGTAGAGATTGGCATCGACCCACTCGCCGTAGGGCTGGCTGGCCGCGTACTGTTCTTTCAGCTCATCGTCGGAGATCAGACGGCCTGCCTGCGTATCGACAAGCAGCATCTTGCCCGGACGGAGCCTGTCCTTGAGAACGATATGCTCCTGAGGAATGGGCAGAGCGCCTACCTCGGAAGAAAGGATCAGATAATCGCCATCCGTCACATAATATCTGGAAGGGCGCAGACCGTTGCGGTCCAGAACAGCGCCCAGCATGTCGCCATCTGTAAATACAATGGAGGCAGGGCCGTCCCAGGGCTCAAGCATGGTCGCGTAATACTGATAAAAATCACGCTTGTTCTGGCTCATAGAGGTATCGTTCTGCCAGGGCTCGGGAATGGTGATCATAACCGCCTTGGGAAGAGGAACGCCGCTCATCATGAGGAATTCGAGCGTGTTGTCCAGTTCAGCGGAGTCCGATCCTGTCGCATTTATTACAGGGACGACTTTGCCCATATCATCCTTTAAAGCCTTGGAGGACATGGTCTCCTCACGGGCCAGCATCATATCGGCGTTCCCATGGATCGTGTTTATCTCGCCGTTATGAACGATCAGACGGTAAGGATGGGCCCTGTACCAGCTGGGAGTGGTGTTTGTGCTGAAACGGGAATGAACAAGGGCGATGGCGCTCTCATAATCCGGATCACGAAGATCGTCATAGAAGCCCCGCAGCTCGCTTACCAGGAACATGCCCTTATAGACGATGGTCCTGCTGGAAAATGAGCAGACGTATGTATCCTCGTTGCTCTGTTCGAAGATACGTCTTACGATATAGAGCCTGCGGTCGAAATCAAGTCCCTTCTCCACGTCAAAGGGCTTCTTTACAAATCCCTGGGCAATAAAAGGCATCTTGTCAAGCGCCTTCTGTCCTATGATATCCTTGCGAATGGGAACATCACGCCAGCCCAGGAAGGGGATACCTTCCTTGGATGCGATGATCTCGAACATCTTCTTGGCCTGGTTTCTCCTCAGCTCGTCCTGGGGGAAGAAGAACATGGCGATACCATACTCTCTCTCCTCGCCGATATCAAATCCCAGGGGTCTTGTGACTTTCTGAAAAAACTTATGTGAGATCTGGAGCATGATGCCGACACCGTCACCGGTCTTGCCTTCTGCATCCTTGCCGGCCCTGTGTTCAAGCGTCTCTACGATGGTGAGCGCGTCCTGAACTGTCTTGTTGGTCCTTATACCCTTGATGCTGACTACGGCACCAATGCCGCAGGCATCATGCTCAAAAGAGGGGTCATATAAAGCCTTCTTTTCCTGCTGTCGCATAAACATATCACTATCCTATCTTAGTATATTTATCAGGCAGCTGTGTCCGGCTTTACTCCTTTTTTACTTTCTATACGAAAACAGGACAAAGTTAGCCCGATAAGACCTCTTTGTCCTTACGTTAGAGAATAACACATATTATCGGGAATGGCAACCCAAAATGTAAATTATTGTAAAAAATTTTGATGCAGACAGAACCGGCATCCGGCCGGCCTGCCTGCATCTGCATAAAACCACAAATCAGACAACATGTCCCTTGGAGATGTAGATGGGGAACGACTCGCTTCCGCTTAGCTTCGTGCCGCCGGATACGGTTACCCTCTTATCTGTGATCACGTACTCTATATCCGCGTCCTCTCCGACCTGGGTATCCTGCATGAGGATGCAGTTCCTTACTTTGGCGCCCTTAGCTACCTTGACGCCCCTGAAGAGGATACTGTTCTCTATTTCGCCTTCTATCACGCAGCCGTCGGCTACCAGAACATTGCTTGCCCTGGAATCGCCCTTGTATCTTGTAGGGTTATCGTCACGGATCTTTGTATAGATCGGACCGCCCGAGAAAAGCCGGGAAAGATTGTCTCCCTCCAGCAGCTTCATATTCTGAATGAAATACTGCTTCATATCTGTAATGCGTGAGGAATAGCCTTCATAGAGATAGCCCTGGATATTCAGTGTAGACAGGGCAGGGATCAGGATATCCCTGACGAAGTAGACACCGCCGCGGAGAAATGTCTTGTCCACGATGTCTATGAGCCATTTTCTTCTGATCAGATAAATGTTCATGGACTGATTCAGCAGGCCTTCCCGCCTGGGATTGATGTCTATATTCGTCACGTGTCCTTCATCGTCCAGGTCAAGAGCATAGAAGGTGCCCTTGCTGGGATCCCCTTCCTTGAGCACTTCTTCCGGCATGGGATCCCTGGTGTAGGCGATCGTTACGTCTGCCTTGTGATCGACATGGTACTGAATGAGCTTTGTAAAGTCAAAGTTCATGACGATGTGAGCGTCGGAAAGGATGACAAATTCTTCCTTCTGCGTCTCCAGGAAATTCCTTATGCTGGCAAGACCCTCTATCCAGCCCTCATATATGCCGATATTCTTGATGGCGTAAGGAGGGAAGATGGAGATGCCGCCGTTTTTCCTGACAAGATCCCATTCACGCCCGGACCCGATATGGTCGAGCAGAGAGTGATAATTCTTCCTCGTGAGCACCGCGATATTGTCAATGCCGCTGTTGACAAAGCTTGAGAGGTAAAAGTCGACGATCCTGTATCTGCTGGCAAAGGGCAGAGAACCCATCTGCCGGATCTCCGTAAATTCAGGTATCATGTTGTCATAATTATTGGGAAACATTACCGCCATGGCGTCCATTCTGGCATTGGTCATCTCTGCTCACCGTCCTTTACATTCTCACTGATCATGGCATCCGGCCCGATCACCGCCTTATCTCCGATATATACACCTGATCCAACCGTGGCAACACCCTGTGACGGGCTCTCCCCTTTAGCAGGCATGGCCCCGACCACAGCTTCCTCTCCGATCACCGCGTTCTCGGCGATGATGCAGTGGCTGACTCTGGCCCCCGCCTTTATGATGCTTCCGCCCATCACGACAGCGTCCTCTATCACGGCCCCCTTCTCAACAATAACACCTGAGAAGAGGACGGAGTGTCTGACGGTTCCGTCAATGACGCAGCCATCTGTGATCATGGAATCACTGATCTGTGCCCCGGGATTTATCTTATGACCGGGCATTCCACTGTTTCGGCTGTAGATCTTCCAGTTCTCATCAAAGAGATTGATGCCGCTCTTCTCCGGATCCAAAACTTCCATATTGGCTTCCCAGAGAGAACTGATCGTCCCCACATCCTTCCAGTAGCCGTTGAAATGATAGGCATACATCCTGCGCCCGTCCTTCAGGAGATTGGGGATGATATTCTTGCCGAAATCATTTTCCGAATTCTCATCCTCCTCGTCCTCCTGCAGGTACTTTTTAAGGATATCCCAGTTAAAGATATAGATTCCCATGGAGGCAAGATTTGATTTGGGTTCCTTGGGTTTCTCTTGGAACTGGATGATCCTGTCATCGTCATCCGCCACCATCAGGCCGAAGCGGGAGGCCTCTTCCCAGGGAACTTCCATGACGGCAACGCTGAACTCGGCGTTCTTGCTCTTGTGGAACCTGAGAAAATCGCTGTAATCCTGCTTGCAGATCTGGTCGCCTGAAAGGATGATCACATATTTGGGATCATATCTCTGGATAAAATCTATGTTCTGATATATGGCGTTGGCAGTTCCCTTATACCAGTCAGACCCCGAAGCCTGCTGATAAGGCGGGAGGATATGAACTCCTCCGTAGAGGCGGTCCAGATCCCAGGGCTGGCCGTTGCCTATATACTCGTTAAGGACAAGCGGCTGATACTGTGTGAGGATACCCACCGTATCGATACCTGAGTTAACACAGTTCGAGAGCGGAAAATCTATGATACGGTACTTACCGCCAAATGGCACTGCCGGTTTGGCAAGTTTCTGCGTGAGAACATGCAGACGTGACCCCTGGCCGCCGGCCAGCAGCATTGCAATCATTTCCTTCCCCATTGAAAAATCTCCTTTCATTGTACAAATTTAAAAACAATCTACCTTTATTGTATCAAATTATCTTCTTAATTAGAAGTATTTGCCAGAAAAAAGGCAGCTTCTTTTGCAGCTGCTCTTTTCATTCCTTTTCTTCATAAGGCCCGTATGTCTCTACGGTCACGCTCAGTATACTGTCTCCCTCGGCATACTTCTTTCCATCCCTGCCGACGATAGTGACCGTCTTTCCGTCATAATCCTTTATGGTCCCGCTGCTGCGAAGATTCCTCACTGTGCTGTCCGCCGTGAGGATCCATGCGGATGTTTTGTCTATAGAAAGATCCGCATATCCTTCTCCCCCTTCTCCTGCCTGAGATTCATCGTCAAGCAGGGCTCCGGTCAGACTGCTCTTATCTGTAAGTCTTACCTTCAGAGTGCTGATACTGTCAAATACCACATTCCCCGTCATATCCTGGCATGCTGCCTCAAAAACGCAGTCAGAGCCATTGCTGCCGCTTTTTCCGCTGTCACCGGCATTGCCGGTACACTTTAATAATATGTGGTCTTCGTCGGAACCTTCTATCTTAACGCCCGAAAGCTGAAAGCTCGAGCGGTTGTCTGTCGTATAGAATATGCCATCCTCTGCCGCGGCTATCCTGCCGCCTTTCATGGAAAATGAGATCAGTCCGTCTTTATCCACGCCTGCTGCTATAACATTCCAGTTTCTGCCTTCTTTGCTCTTATCCCGGATCTGGCCGTCAAGAACGCGGTCTTTCAGGCGTATGCTGCAGGGGCTGTCCATGAAGAGCGAGCCATTCCGGACAGCATCAGAAGAGGCCTCCTGTGAACTTTCACCGTCAGAAGAAGGAACCTTGTCCCCGGCAGAGCCAGATTCCTTAGACGCGAAAACAGTACCCGGATCATTCGATTCTTCAGAAATCCTTCCGCTGCCCTCGCCGGCTCTGCATCCGCATAAAGCCAGTGACGCGGTCAGAAGAACAGCAATAAAGGCTGTAATCTTCCTGGTCAGATTTCTGCAATAATGATCCTGGTACTGTTTTCTCTTACTTATTCCCTGCATATAAACAATGCGCGGCAGTTATTATTTTGTTGTCTCTGAAGCAGCGGGAGCTGTTGTCTGAACTGACTCAGCGTTTGTGTCAGCTGTTGATGCTGCGCTGGAAGAAGATCCGCCGCAAGCTCCAAGTGCGAGAACTGATGCCATAGCTGCTGCGATTACGATACCGCCGATTTTCTTTCTTAACATTATAATACCCTCCATTTTCGCCTCTGTAAAGCAAAAAGAAAAATTTTACAAAGGCCTTAATTAATACTTACAAGGCTATAATATATACCGTTAATGTGAATATTATATGTAGAAAGTATTAAAATAATATAATATTAATATGACATAATTATTACACTGCTTCTATTCTGTCTCCGCTGCCTTACTACCGTCTATGGGGCCGAGATCCTGTGCGTTCTTTATGACATCATCCGGAACATTGATCTGGTCGATCTTATTAAAACTTTTATAATCCGTATGCAAGCTGGTGTCGTCCAGCTTGATATCATCAGGGTAGATACTATCAAGGCCGCTGAACTTCATATCCAGATAGAGCGGAAGCTTTTTCCATTTATCGACGGCATACTCTATATCTATCTTCAGATCCGAGTAGTAGGAATCATCGAACGACTCGCCAGGAGAATCTTCCAAGATGTCCCGCACTGCGTGGTAAGACTGCATGAGATCCCTTACTGCTGTCCCCTCAACAGTTCCTGTAATAATATAAATGGGTCTGCCCGTATTCGCGTCCTTGTCCATCCGGTCGATCTTAAGATCATCGACACAGGTGAGAAGATCCCCTGCTGAGGTATCAAGCAGACTCATCTTCTCCTTGTCATAGCCAAGTTCCTGCTTCACCCACTGATCCATCCTCTTCATGTAACAGACCGTCCTGCCGCCTTCGACGACAGTATAGGAATCGATATCCAGACTTTCTTCTGGAACGGTACCTGACTGATGCATACCGCCTTGAATGCGGGAGGCAGCAGGGTTTGCCGTCTGTTCTATATCCACGTCCGCAGTCAATGTCGCCTGTCCATAGTAAAAGGGGGCATACCTTTCCAGTTCTGTGCTGAACTGAACACTTGACTTCATGGCCCCCAGTGACTCTGTCTTCTTCTGCACATCTTCAAGCAGAGACCGGACCGTCACCTTCTTCCCGCAGCCACCGATCAGCATAACTGCCGCCAGAAGAAAGGCTGCCGCTGCTGCCAGCTTCTTTCTCATAATGATCTTCCCCCTCCTGCGCCTCTCTCACGCAGGATATCAGTCTTTCAGTTTCCTTGTCACAGTCAGGGCCAGGGCTCCGTCTCCGATATGGCAGGCTATGCTCAGAGCCAGAGGCTGCATATAGATATCGTTATTGGGAAATGTCTTTTTGACCTCTTCTATCCATTCCTTCTCATCCGTCCCGGGCGTCCAGGCACCGGAAATGATGACCTCATCGTCACTGAGAGGATGATCATACTTTTCTGCCATATTCTTTTTGACCGCGTTGATCATGATATTCTTGGCCTGCCTCACTGTCCTGGCCTTGGCAAAGGCATCCAGCTTCTCCCCCTGGATCTGCAGGACCGGCTTCAGCCTGAGAAGGGTTCCCAGGGCTGCGGCGGCGGGTGTGATCCTTCCGCCTTTCTTCAGATATTTTAGAGTACTCATCATGATATATATGCTGGAATCAAACTTTGTCGCCTCCAGGATCTCCTTGATCTGGGCAGCGCTTTTTCCTTCCTTCGCCAGTCTGACCGCATCCAGGGCTGACTGCCTCTGGGTAACGGATATCCGCTGATTGTTGACGACCTGTACCCTGCCGTCATAATCCTGTGCAAGGATCGTAGCTGTGGCACAGGATCCGCTCAGCCCGCTGGACATGGGAATGTAAACGATCTCATCGTGATCAGCGAGCACCTTATCCCAGAGATCCGTGACGTCTCCCGGAGCGGGCTGCGATGTCGACGCGTCAGCGCCTGCCAGCAGTTTCTCGTAAAACTGGTCCTGCGTCAGATTGATGTCCTCCAGATAGGCCTTTCCATCTATATCAAATGGCATGGGCAGGACAAAAACGCCGAGATCCGCGCTCTCTGACTGTCTGATGCCGCTGTTGCTGTCTGTGATCACTGCAACTTTACTCATATATGCCTCCCTCAGTAATAAACATATTCTCCTGCTCTCTCAGTAAAAAAACATATTCTCCGGCTATGATATTACATGATAGCAGGGCAATTTGCAAGTTCAACATAAGGACAGATACCCCCTGCAAAGGCAGTTGCAGGAGCCGCAGGATTCTTGACAAACCCTCGTCTACACGCTAAAATGTCAGAGGTCTGCACTGCATGCAGGCAGCATCATATTTTCGAGAGATCATTTAAGCGGAGGAATGAATATGGCTGATCTGAGGAGCGAGATAGAAAGGCGCCGGACATTTGCGATCATTTCGCATCCTGATGCCGGCAAGACGACACTGACTGAGAAATTTCTTCTATATGGAGGTGCAATAAATCTCGCCGGATCTGTAAAGGGCAAGCACACGGCAAGACATGCCGTCTCTGACTGGATGGAGATAGAGAAGGAAAGAGGTATCTCCGTTACTTCCTCTGTCATGCAGTTCAATTACAGGAATTTCTGCATCAACATTCTGGACACGCCCGGCCATCAGGATTTCTCCGAAGATACCTACCGTACCCTAATGGCGGCGGATTCAGCTGTCATGGTCATTGACGCCTCGAAGGGCGTCGAGGCGCAGACGATAAAACTCTTCAAGGTCTGTGTACTCAGGCATATCCCGATTTTTACATTTATCAATAAGCTGGACAGGGACGCCCGCGATCCTTTTGATCTGATGGACGATATTGAGTCTGTCCTGGGCATCCATACCTGCCCCATAAACTGGCCGATCGGGAGCGGAAAAGAGTTCAAGGGCGTATACGACAGGCATACCCGCCATATCCACTCTTTCACGGAGATGAACAACGGTGCCAAGGAGGCAAGAGATACAGACCTTACCATGGATTCACCTGAGCTGGAAGAGACTCTGGGCACTGAGCTTTATGAGAGGCTCAGGGATGACGTGGAGCTGCTGGACGGGGCAAGCGACGAGCTGGACATGGACAAGGTCACAAAGGGCCAGCTCTCTCCTGTTTTCTTCGGATCCGCCCTCAACAATTTCGGAATAGAGCTCTTTCTCAACTATTTCCTGGATATGACAATGCCTCCGCTGGCCAGGATGTCCGACCAGGGACAGATAGATTCCTTTTCCCCTTCATTTTCCGCCTTTGTCTTCAAGATCCAGGCAAACATGAACAAGGCCCACAGGGACAGGATCGCCTTTATGAGGATCTGCTCCGGCAAGTTCGAGGCCGATAAGGAAGTCTATCATGTACAGAGCAAGAGGAAGCTGAGACTTTCCCAGCCCCAGCAGCTCATGGCTCAGGAGAGAAAGGTCATATCCGAAGCTTACGCCGGAGATATCATCGGTGTATTCGATCCGGGTATTTTCTCGATCGGAGATACCGTCTGCACCCCGGGAAATGATTTTGCCTTTGAGGGGATCCCTACATTCGCCCCTGAGCATTTCTGCAAGGTATACCAGGTGGATACCATGAAGAGAAAGCAGTTCATAAAGGGTATCTCCCAGATCGCTCAGGAAGGAGCCATCCAGATATTTCAGGAATACAACACCGGTATGGAGGAGATCATCGTCGGCGTTGTCGGCGTACTCCAGTTTGATGTCCTCAGGCACAGGCTCAAGACAGAATATGGCGTGGAGATCCGCATGGAGCCCATGCCTCACGAGTACATCCGCTGGATAGACAACAAGGACGATGTGGATGTGCAGAAGATCATCGGCACATCGGATATGAAGAGGATAAAAGATCTCAAGGGCAATCCTCTTCTCCTCTTCGTCCACGAATGGGCGCCTCAGACCGTTCTTGACAAGAACAAGGGGCTCGTGCTCTCCGAGTTCGGCCGCTGGTAATACGCAAATATCCTGCATAAAAAGATCCGGGGATCTGCTTCCCGGATCTTTTTTATGTCTTTATCTTCCGGATATTCCTCCGGCTGTAATATTAACCTTCATCCTGTGAATCGTCTCCCGAATCGGAAGATCCCTCATCAGAAGATACCGACGTTTCGGCTGATGTCTCAGAAACTCCCGGCGTCTTTCCGGAGGACTTTCTGTAGCTGCCGGCGTTGCCGGACATATCTACGTATTCACCTTCTGATACGTCGCTTGTAATATTCTCATTGCCTCCCTTGTTCTTGACAAAGCTGAAGTACTCTCCGCCTCCGACCAGCTTCTCGCCCTTCATATAGGCAAGCTGCGAGATGGTAACGAACTGATAGCCCTTGTCCTTCAGGTCAGGCACGATAGAGGCAACAGCCTGAGCGGTAGAATCATATATATCATGCATAAGAACGATGGCGCCGTCCTCAGCGTATGTCTCCGCATTCGAGATAACGGAGGCCGCGTTCCTGCTCTCCCAGTCTCTCGTATCAATATACCAGAGGATCATGGGCCTGTCGACTGTCTTTCTCGTGTCGACCGTGACCGCGCCGCCGGGCGGCCTGACTACCTTGCAGTCCTGGCCGGTATACTGCTTTATCACTTCATCTGTCTTAGACAGCTGCTTCTTGATATTGTCCGCGTCCAGCGTTGTAAGCTCCACATGATCATAGGTATGATTGCCGATCTCACATCCCTGGGTGCTCATTCTTTTGAGGATATCCCCATGCTCCTTGGCATTGCTCCCGACAACGAAAAATGTTGCCCGGGCGTTGTACTTCTCCAGAGTGTCAAGTATCTGGACAGTGGAAGAATCATTGGGGCCATCGTCAAATGTGAGCGCGATCATCGGCTTGCTGGGATCTATCGTCATGGTCGAGAGATATTCTCCGTATCCCGGATCTTTGGCAAGCCGTGAGTTTATCGTTGATGGCAGACTCTTATTGACCACATTATCGTAGACCCGGCTCATATTCTCAACAGAGCCTGACACGTCGTGGATCTGAGTCATCTCCTCGCTGCTGTATATCCCGCTGCTGCGCTTCCCGCACCCTGTCATTGTCAGGGCCAGGAGAGTAAGCAGAGCAAAGAGTATCATAAATGTCTTCTTCATGTTTATGGTAATGGCCGCAAAAATGCGGCTTCCTTATCCTCCTCTAACAAATTCATATGGTAATTATAGCATATAAAGACCTGATTGGATAGAAAAGTAAATATGACAATTAACTCAAAGCGTCGTTCAGCCCGGCAGGCACATGCTGTCCTTTATGCTGATGAGCGGACTTCCCTTCTTTTCTATGTAATCTTTCGTGATCACGACCTTGCCGATATTGTCATCCTTTGGTATCTCATACATGACATCAAGCATAAATTCTTCTATGATAGACCTGAGGGCTCTGGCGCCGGTCTTCTTCTGCAGAGCCTTGTCCGCGATCGCCTCTATGGCCTCGTCCTCAAACTCCAGATCCACCCCGTCCAGAGCCAGAAGCTTCTGGTACTGCTTTAAGATGGCATTCTTCGGCTTTTTGAGGATATTGACAAGCATATCCCTTGTCATTCCCTGCAGGGTCACAACGACGGGAAGCCTGCCGAGGAATTCCGGTATCATTCCGTAGGCGCGCAGATCATCAAATGTCACATGGCTGAGGATATCAGGATCTTTATCATAGGTATCCTTCAGATGAGCGCTGAAGCCGATCGAGCTGTCCTGGGTCAGTCTGGACTTTATGATGCCGTCCAGATCCGGGAAGGCGCCGCCGCAAATAAAGAGGATATTCCTGGTGTTCACTGTCTCCAGAGGCACCATGGCATTCTTGTTCGTCGCGCCGACAGGCACCTCCACGTCATTCCCCTCGAATAGCTTTAAGAGGCCCTGCTGGACGGACTCGCCGCTTACATCACGGCTTGTCGTACTCTTTTTCTTGGCTATCTTGTCTATCTCATCTATGAAAATGATCCCTTTCTGGGCTCTCTCAACATCATTATCGGAAACCGCCAGAAGCTTGGAGACAACACTCTCTATATCATCGCCGATATAGCCGGCTTCCGTCAGGGATGTGGCATCCGTGATGGCAAGGGGAACATCCAGGAGTCTTGCCAGGGTCTGTACAAGATATGTCTTGCCGCTGCCCGTAGGTCCTATCATCAGGATATTAGATTTCTCTATCTCTATGTCATCCATGGTATCTGTCGCCACTCTCTTGTAATGGTTATATACGGCAACGGATATCACCTTCTTGGCCTGATCCTGACCGATGACATATTCATCCAGCTTCCCTTTGATAATATGGGGCGCCGGTATCTTCTTTATATCAAAGGCAGGCCCAGCCTCCTTTTCTTTCTTTTCTTCCGGCTGCGGCTTAGGAGGAGCGGACTGGAAATTCCCTCCAAAAATATCCTGGCCCTTAAACATATCCGCATAGTTAAATCCGGAACTGCCCATAAGGTTTATGCTTCTCTCCAGGCAGTCAACGCAGATGCACATATCCGGCATGTTGGGAATGCGGATCAGCCTCCCTGCCTTGCTCTCGGGTCTCCGGCAGACATAGCACACATCCTCATGCTTCCTGTTCTCGCCGCTGTCGTTGTTATTTTTATCTCTGTTATCTTCCATATTATATTCACCATTTCCTGTGTGATACAGCCCTGCCGGCTATATCGATATCATAACCGATATTATATTCCAAATGCAAGCAGTCTACAAGCTCATTATAGAGATTGTCTTCCGCGAAAAAGGGGCCGCCATCCTGATCTCTCAGGATGGCAGCCCCGCAAAGGGAGTTCCCCTGATCTTTATTTACTGTCCGCCGTCAAACTGTTCAAAAAAGTCTTCCGGGCTCTCATAGGATCCGCCCCAGCTGCCGCCGCTGTTTCCATTCCCGCTGCCGCTGCTGTCCGAGGAGGAAGAATCAGCCGATGACTGAGATTTGGCGCCGAGGACAGCCTTTATCGTCTTCTCGGAATACTTGTCATTGGAATCCGGGAACTGAACCGTCATCTCTACCGTATCGCCGGGTGAGCATTTGCCCAAAGCTGTCTGAAGTTCTTCCATGGACTTTATCTGAGTTCCCTTAAATTTCGTGATAACGCAGCCTGATGTAAGACCGGCGCTGGCTGCCGCGGAATCCTTCTCAACGTTGCTTACATATACACCCTCCGGTATATTATACTGCTGAGCCATCGTATCGCTGACCGTTCCGCCGGTTATTCCCAGATAAGCTGTATCGTCATCTGTTTTTGTCTTTATCGTGCCGTCTATGATGCCCTTGGCTGTCTTTATCGCTGTATTGATCGGGATGGCATAGCCCATGCCCTCTACATCAGTCTCTGAATATTTTACCGTGTTAACGCCGATCACCTCGCCCTTTGAATTCAGCAGAGCTCCGCCGCTGTTGCCGGGGTTGATGGCCGCGCTTGTCTGTACAAGTGTCATCGTCTTGTCTGTCAGCTGGACATCTCTGGCTACCGCGCTGACAACGCCTGTTGTAACTGACTGACCGTAGCCGAGAGCATTCCCGATGGCTATGGCGCTCTCGCCGGCCTTCAGAGCATCGGAATCGCCCATAACAGCGACCTTAATGTTATTCTTAACATCCTTATCCAGGCTGCTCATCTTAACAGATATGACAGCAATATCGCCGTCCTCATCGTAACCCTTTACTGTGGCATCAGCGCTCGTCCCTCCGTCAAACTGGACGGATACCTTCTTGGAATCTTCAACAACGTGATAATTTGTAAGGATATAAAGATAATCATCCGTGCTGCTGATGATGATACCGGAGCCGGCTCCGCTCCCCTCCTGGCTGTACTGACGACCGAACCAGTCTGTAGATGTCTTCTCTATGGTCGTGTTCACAGCCACAATGCTGGGCATGACCTGCTCAACGATATCAGAAACCCCGCTGGCTGTATCATTCGAAGCTGTGCCGGAATAAGTCTTGACGACACCAACACTCTTGCCGGAGGATGTCTCCGCCTGGGAGACAGATGATGAGGCTGAGCCGCCTGATGAAGCCTTCGATGCCTTATTAAATCCGAACATCACGCCGCCGGCGGTCAGGCCGAATACAAGTCCCAGTACGGCAGCCCTGCCGACAAGAACGCCGAAGCCTTTCTTCTTCGGCTTGCGGCCGTCATTCCTGTCTCCATAGGGATCTGTCCCGTATGAGCCTCTTGTCTGATCATCGTATCCGCCCGAGGAACTTCTCCCCCCATCGCTGTAATAGCTGTAATTGTTGTCTGAATCAGATTCGCGTCTGCCATAATCATCATTGTTGTACATAATCTCACCCTCGTGTTCCTATAGCTGGCTCTGTCGAGCTTTTTCTCATTTGCTGAGCTAATATTATCATCTCTATGTGTTCAAATTGTGAATGGAAAATGAAAAAACTGTTAAGCGTTTTTTCCAAAAAACTTGTCAGAGCTTTCTATTTAGGTTATATTATAATTTATGAGAATTTTCAATCGTCAATAAAAACAAAAGGAAAGTACATATGAGTAAACTGAAAAATGCATCGCCTAAGGCAAAACGCTGGGGGATCATCCTGATCATCGAGCTTATTCTTATCGCTGTTCTGGTACCTGTAATTTTTATTTATGCCAAGTTCAACTCCATGCAGAGCGCTTCCGATATAAATAAAAAAGATATCATGATAAATGATATAGACGACTCGACCCGGACTATACTCTCCGGATATCAGAATATCGCGCTCTTCGGCGTTGATTCCCGCGATGGAAGCCTGAAAGAGGGGGCCAGATCCGACAGTATCATGCTCGTCAGCATTAACCATGACGAGAAAAAGATAAAACTTCTCAGCATATATAGAGACCTGTGCGTAAAGGTTCCGGATCATGGCCTGACAAAGGCCTGTCACGCCTATGCCTACGGCGGCGCCGGACTTGCCATGAGCACTCTGAACACGAATCTGGATCTGACAGTCACGGATTTCGCCACCGTTGATTTCGGGATCCTGGCCAATATCATAGATGAGATCGGCGGCATAGAACTGGATATCACAGAGCCTGAATTTGCCCTGATCAATCACCTGATAGACGAGCAGAATAAGGTGACAGGTTCCAAATCTTCTCATCTGAAGTCAGCAGGCACCCAGCACGTCGACGGGACTCAGGCTGTCGCCTACTCCAGGATCAGAAAGTCAGACAGCGACTTCAAAAGGGCAGAGAGGCAGAGGATCGTGATATCCAAAGTATTTGCCAAGTTAAAATCTTCTGATATTGCTACGATCATCTCCGTCGCCAACAAGGTCATGCCCCAGGTCTACACAAACCTCTCAAAGGGCGATATGCTCACCCTGGCCAAGGACGTTACAAGTTATGATATAGCCGATTCACAGGGCTTCCCCTTTGAGGTCGTGACAGGTACACTCTCCGGAGATAATTTTAGTTATGATTTTGCGGATGGTTTCAACAAGAACGTAACAGAGCTCCACCAGTATCTCTTTAACAACGCTAACTATTCGCCTTCTTCAACGGTACAGACCATAGGAGACGAGATATACGCTTCAAGAGTCCAGTGAGTTCGCGTAGAATGGGATAAGAAGGGCCGGCACATAAGCGCCGGCCCTTTTTCTGTCAGAATATTTATAATTTCAGCGGAAGATCCGAGTACTTGAGCAGCCCGTTGACGGAGTAGGAAATGAAACACAGGATGGATTTGGGGAGCGAGAATCCCATACAACGGTATACACCGTATGTCATGCGGGCAGAATGCAATTTATTGCCCGATTTCCCCTTGTTTGACAGCCTGTAATTCAATAGAGGCTCGTTTACCGCACAGGCGTACCTGTACTTTCTCAGCACTCTCAGCCAGGTAAGATAATCCTCGTGGTATTCGTCGTGGGCCATGGGGAATTCCAGGGCAACATCTCTTCTCATCACAACGGAAGAACAGTTTATGGAATTGTGCGTCAAAAGACCCCTGTAGCTGATCCTTTGCCTGACCCCTATCGTCCGGCGGGTCTTTCTCCCTTCCGGCGTCATAAGCCGGCGTCCGGTCGAACACAGAACACAGCCGGTCCTTTTCATCTCCCTCAGCTGTTTCCTCAGCTTATCCGGTTCCCAGCTGTCATCGCTGTCAAGATAAGCGATAAACCTTCCCTTAGCCTTCTTTACGCCCCTGTTCCTGCTCCTGGCAGGGCCAAGATTTTTCTCATTCCTCAGCAGGATCAGCCGGCCAGAATCTATATACTCTGCCAGAGCCCCTGCCACATCTTCATCGGAAGCATCATCCACTACTATGATCTCAAGGGGAACCCTCTGCAAAAGCACAGATTCTACGGCCGGAATGAGATGTCTCACTCCGTTATGCACAGGAATCACGACCGACACAAGCGGATCTCTCATGCTCTTTGCTCCTCCCCTTTCCTCTCTTTCAACTCTGAATCGATATCCTCCCTCACAGTCTCAGGCTTTCCTCCATTCTTGAGGGCTGTCTTTGCTCCCCCCTCAAGTCCCTGGGAACTGTCTTTCTGGAAGAAGATCTTAACTGTCTGGATCACGATAAGGAAATCCAGCCCCAGACTGTAATTTTCTATATAAGTCAGATCCAGCTTCAGTTTATCAAGAGGAGTTGTCCTGTAATTGCCGAATACCTGCGCATAGCCTGTAAGTCCGGCCTTCATCTTCAGCCTGTATTCAAACTCCGGCACGCTCTGGCAGTAGAGCTTCGCGATCTCCGGTCTCTCAGGGCGGGGACCTACAAATGACATCTCCCCGTGGAGGATATTAAAGAGCTGCGGCAGTTCGTCTATATGGAGCCGGCGGATCACGCGGCCCACAGGAGTGATCCTGTCATCGTCTGCATTTGCCAGGCGGGCAGAAGATCCCTCGGAGTTGACCCGCATGCTGCGGAACTTGTATATCATAAAGACCTGATGATTGATCGTCAGTCTTTCCTGCCGATAGAGAACCGGTCCTCTGTCATAAAGCTTTATCGCCAGTGCCGTAGCGATGAGAAGGGGCGACAGGAGGACAAGCATAATGATACTGATCAGAATATCAAAAAGCCTCTTGAAAAAGCTCTGTTCTACCGTGAGCCCGCGATTGCGGAAAAGATAGAGTTCTGTGTCAAAAAGATTTATCGTCGTAGAGCTCTTTATCATAATATCCGAGATCTTGGGTATCGTGTAACAGCGGATTCCGTTTATATAACAGTACTTCAGCAGCTTATTGCGGTATGTGGAAGGAATATCCCCGATAATGACCGCCTCGTACTCTTTCATCCTGGCTACGACTTCATCAAATCCCTCGTCCAGACACACAGCGGCAACTATGACATATTTATCATTTCTCGTTGTGATCTTCCTGATCAGCTCTTTTGGACTGATCTTCCCGTATATGAGAAGCAGCCTTCTCGCGGGGAAAAGCTTCTCATAGACCCAGCGGGCGAATACGATCCAGATAAGGACTGCTATGATATCATAGGCTGTCATGATAAGGACAGGCTTTACATAATGCAGAAAACGCCATCTGCCGATCAGAGCCAGCTGGATATATGTCACTGCGTTGCAGCACAGGACGGAAAGGATCTGAGAAAGAACGACCTCGGATACCTTCAGATAGCCAACCTTATACGCGCCGAATATCTTTGAAAAGAAAAAATTTATGATAGCATATATGGCCAGAAGGGCATAGTAACCCCAGCGGAAATACATGATCCCTATGACGGAGGAATAATTATAATACTTATTCCAGATATAATAGAATATAGCTACCTGAACCAGCAAGATCAACGTTGATGCAAGAAACATGATCAGGTTCTTATACTGATCTTTATTTATCACGACAATACTCCTTCTTCCGGACAAGCTAACGCACGATTGCTGCATCCGAACAGTCTTTTTGAGTTATCTGCGGAAGAATAATCTGTTTACCGCACTGAAGATCGCTCTCATGGAGGACCGGTTAATATTTGAGCTGATCCCAACACCGAAAGCCTTTCGGCCGGAGTCAACATCCATCAGCTCAATGTAAGAGGCAGCCTGCGAATCCGATCCGGTCGTAAGAGCCTGCTGCTCATACATGGTAAGACGGATATTGAGGCCCTCTGCCACGCAGATTGCCTGCTTGGCAGCATCGATCGGGCCATTCCCCCTGCCCCTTGCAGTCCGGGTCTCGCCCTTGAATGTATATGTCAGGCAAACCCTGGTATCACTGTCCTCGAGGCCATCCTCTATCCTCATCTTTTTGAAATGAAGAGGATACTTGGCACCGATATACATCTGCCTGAAAGTGTCCATGATCTGAGAAGGGGACACCTCTCCCTGCCGTTCTGATATTTTGCGGATCTCGGTTCCCAGCTCTTCATTCATGGGCTCAGGCAGCCGAAAACCATAATACTGCTCCAGGATACCGGCGGCGCTGTCCCTGTCCGACTGGCTGTTTATCCTGATGATCGGTTCATATTTTCTGCCGATGTCCTGCGGATCTATCGGGAGATAGGGCACCTGCCATACATCAGATCCCTTCTCCTCCATCGCCTTCAGACCCTTGTTTATGGCATCCTGATGGGAAGGGGAAAATGCTGTAAAAACAAGCCTGCCCGCATAAGGGCGCCTGGGATCGAGATGCATCCTGGTGCAGCGCTCATACACTTCCTTTATCTCATTCATATTCTCAAGACCAAGTCCGGGATCTATCCCGCTGACGAGAAGATTGCAGGCACAGGCAACAAGATCCGTGTTTCCTGTGCGCTCCCCGTTGCCGAAGAGTGTTCCCTCCACTCTCTGCGCTCCTGCCAGGAGAGCCAGCTGAGCGGCCGCGACTGCGCAGCCTCTGTCATTGTGGGCATGTACGCTGAGGATCACCTTGTCCCTGTCTGTCAGATGCCGGGAGATCCATTCCACCTGATCCGCGAACACGTTGGGCCCGGCAGCCTCTACCGTAGCCGGAAGATTAATGATAAGCGGCCTGTCTTTCCCCGGCTCCCAGGCATTCTTTACCGCCTCACAGATCTCAAGGGCAAAATCAGGCTCCGTGCAGGAAAAGCTCTCCGGTGAATATTCAAGGGCAAGTCTGCCGTCAAATCCTGTCTCTCCTTCCCTGACCATCCTGACAGCATCCACGGCTGTCTTTATGACTTCTTCTCTGCTCATACCCAGAACAACTTCCCGCTGCAGAGGAGAGACCGGGTTGTAGATATGGAATATGACATCCCGGCAGCCCCGAATGGTCTCAAATGTCTTCTTTATCATGTCCGGTCTGCACTGGGAGAGGACCTGGATCTTCACCCCGTCAGGGATAAGATCTTTCTCTATCAGAGTGCGGATAAATTCCGCCTCAAGGGAAGAAGAAGCCGGGAATCCCGCTTCTATCTCCGTAAAGCCCATATTTACCAGCATCCGGAAAAACTCTATCTTCTCCTCTATCACCATGGGCTCGACAAGAGACTGATTGCCGTCCCTCAGGTCGACACTGCACCAGATGGGTGCCTTCTCTATGGTCTTTCCCGGCCACTGCCTGTCCGGATAATCTATGACCGGAGCCTTCTTATATCTTTTGTAATTCATCATATCTGCACTGCCTCCCTGATCTGACTGAAAGTTCCCGCTATTCTTCTGTCTCGTCCTGGGCAATGATCACCGCGGCCTGGGGCGTATCGGCAACAGAGACCCCGCTGCCTGTATCCACCAGGACAGAAAGACTGTATCTGCCGGGGGTGAGATTGGACACATTGATTACTCCGCTCAGCTGACTTTCGTCTATCTCCTTCAGTTTCTGAGACGTACCATTTAAAACAACATCCACATTTTTCGCGGATTTCAGTCCGGAAACCTTATAAGTATACCCCGCCTTCGCGCCAGTCAGCTTTATCTGGTCCACAGGCAGGCTGAAGGTCTCCTGACCGGACTTCTCTATATCCACCGCGAGGGCAACCGTAATGGATGGATCTGTAAGGACAATTCCCCTGGGGAGGGAATCCTCCAGCTGATCCATCACGGAAATAGATTCCTGAAGCTTCCCTTTTCCTCCTGTGATATCATAATCGGACAGTTTTATGGAATCTATCTCCTTCAAAGCCTTGTCAGGCCCCGCGATCACTATTTTTTTCGGCTCATATTCCGAAGATATGACACTGTAGCCCGCAGCGGGCTCTCCGGTGATCCCCATCTCAATCGGAACTTCTTTTGTCTTGTAGATGGGTACATCAACAGAAACCCTGGATTCGGAAAGCGTAAGCACCGAACTGCTGACCTCATTGCCCGAGGAATCCAGAAGCTGTACATCACTGTTTGTCCTGATATTTGACACGGTTCCCTTGCCGACCGGGACTTTGACCTGAGCCGACTCTATCTCGCTGACAACAGATTCCGGTCCGGAAACTGTGATCAGATTCGGGCTGGCCGTTCCTGAGCCGACATATCTGCCTGCAGCCGCAGTTCCTGTGACTGTCACCTGCACGTTGAGAGATTTCCTGACCAGGTCTTCGATCTCGATCCTCAGAATGCCGCTGCTGCCCTCCGTTGTCACATCCAGACTGGGATAGCGTTCGCAGGACACGTCCACGGGAACTGCCCCCGTGGTATCTGATATCTTGGACAGATCCACGACAGCCTTAATGTCATTGCGCGTCACGTTATTCACAAGAGATGTATGGCCGGAGACTTTGACATTGACCGTGTTCACTCCGTCCGCGTAGCTGTAGGCCTTGCCCGCCTCGGATATGACGTTCACATTCTCCTCTGTTACCGCAATGTTTGTAAATTCGCGAGTGATAACAGGATCTTCCGCGTTGAGTACGATCATCCAGAGAACGACAGCAATGACAAGAGCAAGGACCTTATAACCAAGATTATTCGTCAGACTTCTTTTTAGCATTCACGAACATCCCTTTCAGTTTCTCGACCGTCTTGCTGCTGCCATAGGCCGGCACCGACATCCTGCTGCTCAGCTGATCCCTTGTCAGTCTCCTTGTCAGCACGCCGCCCTCAGCCACGGACACATCACCGGTTTCCTCGGAAACAATAATGGTAAGCGAATCAGATACCTCGCTTATCCCCAGGCCGGCTCTGTGCCTGGTGCCCAGTTCCTTGCCTACACTCATATTATCAGACAAAGGCAGATAGCAGGTCGCAGCGACCACTCTCTGATCTCTGATAAACACCGCGCCGTCGTGAAGCGGTGTATTCTTCTCAAATATATTGATAAGAAGCTGATTCGAGATAAAAGCATCCACCGGAATGCCCGTCCTCTCATACTCGCTCAGTTCCACCTGATTCTCGATAACGATGAGGGCTCCTGTTCTGGCCTTGCTCATCTCAAAAACAGCCTTTACGATCTCATCGTTTATCTTTTCCTGGCTTCTGCCATCCTCCTCGCCAAGCCTGCCGCCGCTGACTCCCATAAAGGAGGCAAAGAAATTTCTTCTGCCCAGCTGCTCCAGAGCTCTTCGCAGCTCAGGCTGAAAGAGGATCACCAGCATGATAAAGAGCACGCCGGCTGTCTTGGAAATGATCCATGTGATCGTTGTCAGATTCAGGATATAACAGACAGCGACGAAGACCAGGATCACGATTATGCCCTTGAGCAGGGTCCAGGCTCTGGTATTCTTTACCCAGACCAGAAGTTCATAAATGATGACCGTCAGGATCAGGATCTCAAGAATATAGGAAAAATGAAAGCTTCTGGGCATACCAAGGTGTGACAGGATATTCTTTACATTGTCAAGAAAACCATCCACAAGATCACCCCCCTGATAAGATCAGCTGCTCTTTAGTCTCTTTTCTCTGCCTGCTCAGGCCCGGCCGCCTTCTTCTTTTCCTGGCCGCCGCGCCGGGAAAGATACTTGGGAACCGCCTTCACATAATAGTAATAATCTTCATCCTCGAACTGAACGTATTCTTTTCGTGAGTAATCCACGATACAGCGGAAAAACTGCAGGATAGCTCCGACAATAACGCCGGCTGCCGCTCCTGCTATCACAGAAGGACTTGCGGCGCCGACAGCTGCTCCCGCTATGAATACAAACGCGATCTCAACAGCCGCTGCCGCGATCAGCCCGATATACCTGGCGTGGTCAAATGACGCCCTCCCGACAAGATAGCCTGCCGCGATGGCCGCTGCCGCTCCTGCCGCATACACCCAGATATACTTGTCCGCGAATGTCTGCGTAAATATATTGTTCAGGGCTGTGATAATGCCCTCATAGTTAATAGAACTTCCCGTGCCTGCCAGTGAAGCGGACGCGCCGCAGTAATAAAGGAACCTGGTCAGGAACATACCCGCCGCCGCCGGAACTATGGCATAGGGGGTAAATATCAGTCCGGCTATGACAGGGACCATAAAATGCAGATGGAACTGCATCAGGACGGGAACTGCCAGAAGGATCACTGACTGACGGGGCGAAAACTTGAGAAAGAGCAGATAGACGATCAGCATAACAGCCGCCGCCACCAGCCCGACCGGCATGGAAAGCTTTATCATGTGGGCCGCGCATACCGCTCCCGTGATAAATACGATAAAACCGGACGGAATAACGGAACAGATCAGAGACAGAAGTACGGTCGCTATCAGAGAAGATAGAGCGGCAAAGTGCCCGATACTGTTATTGATGCAGGTGAAAACGAACATCATTCCGACAAACCTGCTGCCAATACGGAACCATGTCTCATATTCTTTTATAAATCTGATACTGTTCTCTCTAAACGTCAGCAGACCTTCCATCATCTGTCCTCCTGTCCGCACTTTTCAATAAGCTTCAGCAGGCGGTAATATTTTCTCAGCCTGTCTCTGCTGGCCTTGTACTGCACTGAATAGGCGATCACTCCGATCCCCGTATAGACGCAGACTGCAAGAATGTAGATAAATATGACTTTCCTGAAAAACTGCCCCAGATTCACCTCCGCGACAAGCGTCATGACATATTCCACATTGCACAGGCAATAGATGACCAGGATCAGGAAGGCAGATAATGTGACTGCCAGAAAATTCTTTAGCAGGCAGTATCTCACATAATCGCTGGCAAAGAAGGAGTTGCGGCTCATGTCACGCACTCCCTCTTCCTTTTCATATACAGACGCCCGCGTCATCAGGCGGATCTTCTTCAAATCGAGCATAGGATAACCCCCAGGGTATAATAGTTCACATTGAATTATCTCACACATGTGAATCCATTGCAAGAAAATGTTAGCCGGGCAGGAGCTCAGCGAAGGATCCTGTAATACTCCTTCTTTACATTCTTTGCCTCCGGAGTTTTTGCCAGAAGGCACCAGCAGCGCATCATATCTTTGCCGATATGCGGAGTCAGGCTGACCCCCTCCCTGCTGCATTTTTCTGTCAGATCATCAAGGAAGGCATAGGCCATCTCCGCCGTTCCGTAGAAGACATCTATCGGCGGGAAACCACTCATATCGTGTTTTAGGGGCCGAACAAGGTACTCATAGCCCTTAAAATTTGTTATGGCCGCCAGATACTGAAAATATACGGCCGGAACGGTCACATCCCTGGGCTCTATCTCCTTCATAAGCTCAAACTGGCCGGGAGTCGGTGGACTGGACAGGGGAGGCGACTGCAGCAGCATGCGGGAAGGGAAGGCAGTCTCCAGACCATTTTCCTTAATATAGAAACAGATCCCCATGGCGACACAGCAGCCGGAAGAAAGTCCCATAAATATGATATTCTCCGCCGCGTACTCCTTTAGCGCCCTGAGATAGACATCATAGGAACTTTTTACGATCTCCTCAGCCCCCGCGTTGGGAACAAGGGGGTAAGAGACAAGCCAGACAGCCTTGCCCGTATTGTCCACCAGATCACCGCAGAGTTCAAAATCGGCAGCTGATGGCGGCTGATAGAGCCCGTCCCCCGAAAAATACATGATAAGGCCGTCCGTCCTATTATGATCAGGCGGCGCCAGTTTTATCACTGTCATCTCATCCAGCTCGAGAGCCTGGAAATTATATTTTTTCCTCCAGGAAGCGTGAGGGATCTCAAGTCCTCTCTTGGCCGCCATGCTGTATACATAATCGATAAATCCCTGCTTTGTCCCATCCATAATGGACTTGACCGTATGGTTAAAAAGCTGAGCTGTCAGTTTGTAGCTGATACTGGGCATGATTCATTCCTCCTCAGATAATAAGATATTCTAATGTCTCCCTGCCCACATGCCGCCAATCTTCCAGACGAGGGCACCCACGGTCAGCCCCAAAAGTGCCCCGCAGACTACGTCGCTGGGAAAATGCACATAGACATACATTCTGGAAAAGGCTATGACTGCCGCCAGGACCCAGGCTAAGATCCCGGCTCCTTTATTCGCCCTTCCTATTATATAGGCGCTGGACACGGACGATAAGGTGTGCCCGGACGGAAATGATGTGTCTTTGGGAGCGCTGATAAGGAGCTCCACTCCCGGCTCCTGCAAAAATGGCCGGGGCCGCTGGACGATTGCCTTTATGAGCCCCGGGCCAAGGGCCGCGCCGATCGCAAGGGCGATCAAAAGGAGCAGGCCATATTTTCTGGAACCTCTGAAAAAGAGGAGGACCACCCCGATCAGGATCCAGATCAGGCCGATATCGCCAAGATGGGTGATCAGGGAGAAGAATCTGTCCGCCGGCCCGCAGCTGAACATATCCTGGATCGCATGCATGATGCTCCAGTCAGCGGCCTGAAGGCTGCTTAAAAAAAATTTCATAAGATCAGCCCTGCCCCCTCTCATCCGCCTGGTATACGATTTTCCCTGAGCATATGGTATAATGCACCTTTCCCGGGATATTCCAGCCGGCGAAGGGCGTGTTCGACGCCTTAGAAGCAAAATCTCCTACGGTCCAGAGCTCATTTTCCCCAAAGAGGACAAGATCGGCAGGCGCTCCGGCCCTGATCCCCTTATGGTCAAATCCGTAGATCTTTGCAGGCGAGCTGCTCATAAGCTCCATGAGTCTCATCAGGCTGATATGCCCTGGCTGCACAAGAGACTTTATGCCAAGCCCGAGCGAAGTTTCAAGGCCTGTTATGCCGCTGGGCGCCTGACTTAAAGGCTTTTCCTTCTCCTCCCTGCTGTGGGGGGCGTGGTCTGTCGCTATCATATCTATCGTCCCGTCAGAGAGTCCCTCTATGATCTTCTCCCTGTCCCAGGCTGTCCTGAGGGGCGGATTCATCCTGGCCAGAGTCCCATACCTGGGCACATCTTCCTCTGTAAGGGTAAAGTGATGGGGCGTCGCTTCCGCGTAGACGTGTGCTCCCATCTTTTTTGCCTGGCGCACGATCTCAACAGAGACCCCGGAGCTGATATGCTGGATACAAAGTCTGGCTCCTGCCGCCAGGGCCAGCATGCTGTCCCTGGCGGCCATGGTATACTCCGCGCAGGCATCTGCCCCGCCGTAGCCGAGCAGGTCAGCAATCCTTCCGGCATTCACGCCGGGCTGACTCATGAGGGCGGGATCCTCTTCATGGAGGCTGACGACCTTGCCGAGCACCTCTGCCTCCTGCAGGGCTCGCAGAAGAAGTCCCTCATCCATGACCGGCACGCCGTCATCCGTAAATACCGCCGCTCCGGCATCTGCCAGGGCCTTCATGTCTGTCAGCTCTTTTCCCTTCATGCCCTTGGTAACTGTGGCTGCCGAATGGACATGGATGCCTGTATCCTTTCCTTTATTTATCACATATTCCAGTGTTTGAACGCTGTCAACAGGAGGCTTTGTGTTTGCCATGCAGATAACGGAAGTAAACCCGCCTCTTTTAGCAGCGGCGGCTCCGCTGTAAATGTCTTCCTTGTAAGTGAGTCCGGGATCTCTGAAATGCACATGGCCGTCTACAAGTCCCGGCGCCGCCACCAGTCCCCCGGCCTCTATGACCCTGGCATCCGTGCAGGTCAGATTTTCCCCTACTTCCTTTATATAAGAGCCGTCTATGAGAATATCGGCTTCTGCGTCCCTTCCTGTCACAGGATCCACGATCCTGGCTGATCTGATCAGGAGCATCTCTTCTTCCTCCTTTTGCACAATTATGCATATTATTTATAAAGATTATCATATTTTGCGGCTAAAAAAAAGCCTTGCGGCCGCGGTGATATAATTTGCTCTTCCATTTAATGGCAAATAATTGTATAATAGTCGCTAATGGTCAAAATGAAGGAGGCAGAAACAATGGATACTTTAATGGATGTCATCATAGATACTCTGAAGCTCCTGCCTTTTCTGTATATAACATACCTGCTCATGGAATATATAGAGGACAAGGCAGAAGACAGGATGGTTGAGACCTTGTGGAAATATGAGAAGGCCGGCCCCGCCGCCGGGGCCCTGCTGGGTCTGATCCCCCAGTGCGGATTTTCCGCTGCCGCGGCCAGCCTTTTTTCCGGAGGCATCATCAGCGGCGGCACCATGCTGGCCGTTTTTCTCTCCACATCGGACGAGATGCTGCCCATTATGTTATCGGAAGCTGTATCGCCGGCAAAGATAGGGCACATTCTGCTGACAAAGGTTATCCTGGCAATGGCAGGCGGCGCAGCCGTAGACCTGGTCCACGGACTGATCAAACGCTCGCCCCACTACAAGCACATCCACGAACTGTGTGAACAGGAAAACTGCCACTGTGAAGAGGGGAATATATGGAAATCGGCATTGATCCACACGGCGCATGTGACACTCTTTATCTTTCTTTTTTCTCTGGTATTTGCCTTTCTTGTTGATGGGATCGGTGAAGAGAGGATCGCCCTTTTCCTGGGACAGGTTCCTTTTCTCAGCATCCTCCTGTGCGCTCTGATCGGACTGATCCCCAACTGCGCCGCTTCTGTCATGATCACAGAGCTCTTCCTCAAGGGAATGATCGGGGCAGGACAGGTAACCGCGGGGCTCATGGTCGGGGCCGGCGTCGGCCTTCTTGTCCTCTTCCGCACAAACAAGGATCTGAAACAGAATATCAGACTGACTCTGGTCCTTTACCTTATCGGCGTTCTCTCCGGCCTGATCGTGCAGGCTCTGGGGATCCGCTTCTGAATATCCATTTCATGGGAAAATACAGGGCTCCTGCTGGACTTTGGCGGGGGCCCTGTGCTACAATACCTTATATATTCTGATAGACATTATTTTATTTAAGAGGTGGAAATCAAATGGAAGAAATGAAACCCATAAAAGAAGGCAAGGTCAGAGAGATCTATGATGCCGGCGACAGCCTTATCATGGTTGCTACCGACAGGATCAGCTGCTTTGACGTTATCCTGGGGAACCAGGTTACAAAGAAGGGCACCGTTCTCACACAGATGTCAAAGTTCTGGTTTGAGATGACAGAAGATATCATCCCCAACCATATGATCTCGACAGACGTAAATGAGATGCCCGAGTTCTTCAGGCAGCCCCGTTTCACCGGCAACAGCATGAAGTGCAAGAAGCTTACCATGCTCCCCATTGAGTGCATCGTAAGAGGTTATATCACAGGAAGCGGCTGGGAGAGCTACCAGAAGACCGGTCTTGTATGCGGCATTAAGCTGCCGGAGGGTCTCAGGGAATCAGACAAGCTGCCCGAGCCCATCTATACTCCTTCCACGAAGGCAGAGATAGGCGACCATGACGAGAATATCTCCTTTGAGCAGAGCATAGACCACCTCGAGAAGTATTTTCCCGGCAAGGGCAAAGAGTATGCTGAAAAGCTTCGCGATTACACGCTGAGGCTTTACAAGAAGTGCGCTGACTATGCCCTTTCCCGCGGCATCATCATCGCCGACACAAAGTTCGAGTTTGGCTTCGATGAGAACGGCCAGATGGTTCTGGGTGATGAGATGCTCACACCGGACAGCTCCCGTTTCTGGCCTGCAGATGGTTACGAACCGGGCCGCTCACAGCCTTCCTTTGACAAGCAGTTTGCCCGCGACTGGCTCAAGGCCAACCCCGGCAATAACTGGGTACTGCCCGATGAGATCGTTGACAAGACCATTGCCAAGTATCTCCAGGCTTACAAGCTTCTCACAGGCAAAGACCTGTAAGGATCAGAAAATATTATTTCAGGCCGGGCATTGCCCGGCCCGTTTTTCGTCCATGAGCAGAAAAACCGTCCTGCAGGCTTGCAGAACGGTTTTTTCTGTTCAATCCCATGATCAATCACATGGCAGCCCTGTAGATGCTGATCACATCCGGCTCCAGGATCTGAACATAGGATCCGATGCATTTTCTGGCGGCTTTGCGGGCCATCATGTCAAAATGGCTTTCGTCCTTTACACCGACTTCCCTGAGGGTCGCAGGCAGGTGGAGCTTATTGACGAAGAAATCATAGGTGCAGTCTATGGCCTTATTGGCAATATCCATCTTATCGCCGGAAGGATCAAGTCCCCAGACATTGACCCCGTACTCGACGAACTTGTCCACTGTCTCATCTCTGAGGGCAAATCTCATCCAGTGAGGGGTGAGGATAGAAAGGCTTACGCCGTGGGTCACATCATAGAAGGCGCTGATCTCATGGCCCATGGGGTGGACAGACCAGGCAACCCCGGCTCCGTTATTCAGAAGACCGTTTATAGCGTTCGTAGCAGCCCACATGATATTGGCCCTGGCTTCATAATCATCCGGATGCTCCAGGGCGATCGGTCCGTACTTTATGCAGGTCTTGAGTACAGACTCCGCAAAGCGGGACTGGAGGAAGGCGCCCTTGACGCCGTTGAAATAATTTTCAAATGTGTGGCTCATGATATCTGCCACCCCAGCCGCTGTCTGCTCTGCCGGCAGAGTATAGGAATACTCGGGGTCACAGATGGACATGGTGGGCATCATGCACTGGGCTCCGGTCCCCCACTTCTCGTTCTTGTCAGGATCTGTTATGACAGCGTGGATATTCATCTCTGAACCCGTAGCAGCCATGGTAAGAACCGCAAATATGGGCAGAGCGCCCTGAATCTTTCTGCGGTTTTTTACCAGATCCCAGGCATCGCCGTCATAGAGGGCTCCTGCCGCGATCACCTTGGCACAGTCAATGCTGCTGCCGCCGCCGACGGCAAGGACCATATCTACCTGATTCTCCTTGCAGATCTTTACACCTTCCCTCACGGAAGAGATCCTGGGATTGGGATGAACACCGCCCAGCTCAAATACATCCAGGCCGGCTTCCTTTAATATATTCATGGCGCTGTCATAGATGCCATTCTTTTTTATACTGCCGCCCCCATAGACCAGGAGCACATTCTTTCCATAGTCAGCCAGCTCGGCCAGATGGCTGATCTGTCCCTTGCCAAAATAGATCTTTGTCGGAATGTAATAAGTAAAATTGTTCATTCTCTTCTCTCCATTCATTTAATAAAATTCCAGGGTATGGGAAGGGTCTCCACTCTGCTGCCTGAACCCGCTGCAGCAGAAAAAGCGCTCCCGTCCACTCTCCCCGACCCGGTATCCAGATAAGGGATCACTTTGTAATAATATGTTTTGCCGTTTTCGGCACTCTTGTCCGTATAGGCGCAGTCACCAGCGGCCGGACAACTTGCCAGCTTCTTATACTTTCCATCCGCAGTCCCGGCGCGCAGCAGATAATAGCCGGAAACGCCTTCTCTCTCCTTCCAGATGATATAAGCCGGGCTGACAGATCTTCCCTCTCCTGTGCTTATCATATCATATCGGAAGGCCAAAATATCAGTCTCCGGACAAAGTTCGTACATGGGTTTTACGACCGCGTAAATATTATGAAGGTGATACTTCCTCCTGGCCACATGCCGGGGAGCCTTCCCTACATTCCCGTCTATGGTGTGGACGATCTTCTTATCCAGGTCCACACTCTCCGCAATGACCGTGTGATTGGGAGAAGCTGCCTTCGCGGCCTTTTTCCTGACAAGCAGGATATCACCCGGCTGAAGCTCAGACAGGCTGATCTCTCCTGAATCTGCGCTCCCGGTCCATGCTCCGGACGAGGGATTCCCACCCTTAAGGGTATAGACCCTGCCGTACTTTCCCAAAGCGTCTCTTGCATCATATACAGATATACAGGCGGGATAAAGCTCCCGGGGCATTCCTGCCTTGCGGACACACCAGGCAGCGAATTCCGAGCACCAGGGAGCCCCCGTTATGTCCTGACTCTTATCGGCCCAACTGCCGAACCAGGAAAGCTGTCTGCCTCCCGATCTCTTTTCCCGGTAGCCGATCTGAGACCGGGCAATAGCCAACATATCCGCCCTGGCATCGCCTGTCAGGTCAGGCAGGTCTTTGGGAGGGGGTGCCTGAAACTGCTCTTCATTTTGAGCATATGTGTCCAGTGATGTTGGATCTGACAGAAAGAAGGCCGCCATCAGTGAAAGCAAAATTAAAAAAAAGAATTTTTTATTAAGCACTGTATGATTTATCAGATGCTGATAAAACAATTTCATGTTTCCGCCTCATAGCGTGAATCTATCACAAAAATGCCTTCTCATTTGTCTCAGAACCCACACCAGTTGGTGATGGTATCTACATCCTCTCGGTCGCTGCGCACATGATTGGCCGCAAAGTCCGGATCCTCATAGCCGATTGCGATACCGGTCACCATCCGCATATCCTCCGGGATACCCAAGATTTCCCTGGCTCCCTTCTGGTATGACACGGCCTGTTCCTCCACACAAGTCCCAAGTCCCAAATCCGCCGCAGCCAGGATGATATTCTGGGTCACACAGCCGATATCCAACAGAAAAGAATCGGCAAAAGTCTTCGGCATCAGAACAAAGATTACGGCCGGTGCATCAAAGAAGCGATATCCTCTCTCGCTCCACCATAAGCGTCCCTCCCTGTCCTCCCGGCCAATCTTCATTGCACCAAGAAGAGCCTTGCCAATTGTCCGGCTCCGGTTCAGATACTTTATATCAGGAAGTTCCCCAAAAACCTGATCCGCCTCCTGCCCGCTGCGCAGTGCTGCCATGTTATATTCCTTTAGTCTCTGCAGCGGCTCACCTGCCGCCACAGCAAACTCCCAGGGTTGGGAATTTACCCCAGACACAGCCCTGGTTCCCAGTTCCAGAACCTGGCGAATCGTCTCCCTGTCCACCGGTTGATGCGTATATCCTCTTACTGAATGTCTCATTAAAACAGCATCCTTTAATTCCATATCCCAAATCCTCCCACAGACTTTCACGCCCCTATCTACCTCTTTTTCACATTATACACTGCTCATCTGATTCTGGCAAACCTCCAGTCCGAAAGGTTAAAAGGCCTGCAGCTCCTATTTTAGTTCAAGTTGCTGCAGGCATTCTTCCGTTGTTAACCAGCGAGTATATCGGTACGCAGAGTGACCAATGAAATCGCTAAAGCCCCAATATATTCAGTGTTTCCCTAAAATACTATTTCAGGATCTGTCTGGAAATTACAATTTTCTGAACTTCACTGGTCCCCTTGTATATCCTCATGATCCCCATCTCGGTCAAGCCTTCGATATTTTTCTTGGGAAAACGACCCGTTTATCAATATCGTCGGAATACTTTTTTATTTCTTTCTCTGCATAATTATGAACCATTTCACTGGATCATGCTCTGGTCATCCGTTAACCTCATTTTATTCTCCTATAAATGAATTCCCACCACTATTGATGGTTACTTCAAGTATAGGAGAAAAGGACTGCAATTTGTTAGGAATTAATGGCCGCTCGCTCCGCCCCGCGGCCGTTTAGCTCCGCAAAACCGGCCGTTGGTCTCCGCCGTCTGCAGTCTGGAAGTGCAAACTTTTCAGGCTTGGATCAGTGCGCTTTTTTTGCGGAAAACGGCAGGAAAGCAAAAGAAAGACCGCAAAATGTATACGTATTAGGACAGAAAAGAGGCCATTGCATCAATGGAAGTTTCCATTAATGCAACAGCCCCTTTTATTATGTAAACACTAAGTCAATCGCACTTTCCTGAACCGTTTGACAAATAGGATAATGAAGTCGAGAAAATCCCGGTCGACCATCTTTCTACTACTCAAAAAACGTGAAGACCCAAATGTCTCAAATTTCAATCGTTTCCCAATAATAATGGCATATTTCATTCCAAAAATATTTATTGGACACCCCTAAGAGTGTTTCCTCTTCCACTCCTTTATATACTCCAGCCGCTCCTTATATTTTGCTTCCAGCCCCTGGTCTGTCGGCCGGTAGTATTCCCTTCCCAGCAGGGAATCCGGCAGACACTGCATGCTGGTCAGCTTGTCCTCTGTATCGTGGGCATACTGGTAGCCCTTGCCGTAGCCCAGATCCCTCATAAGCTTTGTGACGCCGTTGCGGATAACTGGGGGCACGGGCTCTGCCAGCTGAGTGAGAGCATCATCCCTGGCCGCATAGTATGCGGTCTCCATAGCATTTGACTTGGGGGCAAGGGACATATAGATGGCTGCCTGGGTCAGATTTACGCTGCACTCCGGCATACCGATAAAATGGCTGGCCTGGTAGGCGGCCACTGCGATCTCCAGGGCCCTTGGGTCAGCCATGCCTACATCCTCGCTGGCAAATCGCACGATCCGCCTGGCAATATAAAGAGGATCCTCCCCTGCCTCCAGCATCCGGGCCAGCCAGTAGACTGCCGCGTCCGGGTCAGAGTTGCGCATGGACTTGTGCAGGGCGGATATGAGGTTATAATGCTCTTCTCCCTTTTTATCATAGAGGAGGGACTTGCTGGATGTGCACTGCTGCACGATCTCTTTCGTCACCGTGATGACCTCATCATCCTCTGCCGGGGAACCGCCTGCTTCCAGATCCCACAGGTGAAATTCTTCCAGCTTCTCTGCTTCGGAGGCCTTCATGATCTCCCCGTTGAGCACGACCATCTCCAGGGTGGAAAGAGCCATCCTCGCATCTCCGCCGGCAAAATCCGCCAGGATCTTTAAAAGGCCTGGGCTTATGGATACATGTCTGCCGCCAAAGCCCTTAGGACTTTTTAGGGCATGGATCAGAACATCCGTGATATCTTCCGGCGCCAGAGCCTTGAGAACAAAGACCCGGCACCGGGAAAGAAGCGCCCCGTTCACCTCGAAGGAGGGATTCTCCGTCGTCGCCCCGATCAGAACGATGCTGCCCTTTTCCACAAAGGGAAGGAAGGCATCCTGCTGGGCCTTGTTGAACCGGTGGATCTCATCCACAAAGACGATCGTCCGTATGCCCAGCCTTCTGTTGCTGTCCGCCTGTTCCATGACCTTGCGGATCTCCTTGATCCCGCTGGTCACAGCGGAAAATGTGATAAATTCAGACCTGGTATGATTGGCGATGATCTGGGCAAGGGTCGTCTTGCCTACCCCCGGCGGGCCCCAGAATATCATGGAAGATACCTCATCTCTTTCTATGATCCTCCTCAGGATCCTGCCCGGTCCCACAAGATGCTTCTGACCCGCGAACTCATCCAGAGACTCCGGTCTGAGCCTGGCAGCCAGGGGCTGGGTGTCATTGCTGCTTATATCCCAAAATGATAACTGTCCATTCATGATTCTTCAAAATACATCTCGTCTATCTCATCTATGCCGATAAATATAAGTTCCAGTCCTATATATACCATATGTTCATACACCCCATCAAGAGGGTCCGTCAACAGAAGTACGGATATGACAGAGCCCCAGATGGCAAAAAGCATGAGCCTTTTCCAGTCTGTCCGTCCGTTCGCGATCCTGCTGATAGAAAGATTCAGCTCTCCCACAGCCCGGTTGAGACCGGAGATTCCCCAGAAAACGCCGACAAGGCCATAAGATTTCCCTCTTCCCAGGGCGATAATCAGACCTACTATCATTGATACGATCCCGGATGCCGTAAGCTGGGTCTGCTCAGACCTGTACTCCCTCCTGAGGATACCGACAGCCAGGGAAGTGAGACCGCTGAGCATCATCATAATGCCCATCAGATAAGGAAGCAGCCGGTACATGCCGTCTGCAAAGGCAACGCAGCCGATGCCAAGAGCGATATTGGCAGCAGCGGACAGGGTTCTTGAGAAGTAAACTTTTCTGCGCGGTCCGAATCGTCTCCAAAAAAGCAGCATTCTGTTCTTGAGCCCTCTGAGTCTCCGTCTGATGAATGCATTCATGCCTGCCTCCTTTCTGGAAAATGCTGACAATAATAATAAAATACTGTCATTTTTACAATATTTCTCCTATATATTAGCATAATATTTATTCAAAATACAGCAATTATAATTATTTTCCCGCATCTATTGCATGTTTTATTATGCAAAGCGCTGATAAAATAAATTGCTGTTTTTCAATTCTGCCCGGCGAAAGACTTGATTCTAACGCGCTAAAGTATTAAACTATATTGTATATGCACATTTGTTGACAGAAGATGTGCACCACAGCTGCTGACGATATATATGTTTATAAGGATGTTCCTATTATGAAAGAATTTTTCTTGAAAACAACGATCCACAGATTTGAAACTGTCAGGGAATTTGCAGACGAATTTCAGATAGGGAAAGGAGATCTGCTTTTTTGCAACAGACATTTTCTGGAGGATCAGTTCAGAGATCTGAAGCTGGAGTGCGATGCGATCAGCCCGGGCGATTACGGAAAAGGTGAGCCGGACGATGATATGGTCGATGCCATGAGCCGGGATATAAAAGGCAGCCACAAAAGGATCATCGCAGTCGGAGGCGGCACTGTTATGGATCTGGCAAAGCTTTTCGCCCTCCAGACCTGCTCTCCCGCCAGTGACCTCTTCGACGGGAAAATTGACATCATACGAGATAAAAAGCTTGTCCTTGTACCCACGACCTGCGGGACAGGAAGCGAAGTCACGAATATATCTATTCTGTCATTAAACAAGCTTGGCACAAAAAAGGGTCTGGCCGTCGACCAGCTCTATGCTGACGATGCCGTTATCATCCCTGAACTTGTCCGGGATCTCCCTTATGATCCTTTTTCGACAAGTTCCCTGGATGCCCTTGTCCATTCCGTGGAATCCGCTCTTTCGCCCAAGGCAACAGAGATCACCCGTATGTTCGCCTACCGCGCTATGGGCATGATCGTCAGAGGCTATCTGAAGATCGCCCAGGACGGTCCGGATGCAAGGAAAGATCTTATGACAGATTTCCTCATGGCTTCCACCTATGCCGGCATGTCATTTTCTGTCGCCGGCAACGGAGCCGTCCACGCTATGAGCTACCCGCTCGGGGCCCTCTATCATGTGCCCCACGGCGAATCGAATTATGCCATGTTCACCGGTGTCATGAAGAATTATCTGGAGATCCGGACAGACGGTGAGATGGCCAAAGTTGTAAGGTATCTGAGCTATCTGCTGAGATGCGAGGAAAAGGACGCTTTTGATCAGCTCGATAAACTCACGGGCAGGATCCGCCCCAAAAAAGCCCTCCATGAGTATGGCATGACCCGGGAACAGATTGAGGAATTTACGGATTCTGTCATTGCCAACCAGCAGAGGCTGCTTGCGAACAGTTTTGTACCTTTCGACAGAGACAGATTTATAAAAGTCTATACAGAGCTTTTTTAGAAAGGCTCTTTAGAAATAATCTTTTTATGCAGCCGGATATCGCCATCATGCATATGAGATGCAGACGGACCCAAACCGGCATTATCAGGAGGAATAGGAAAGATGAATGTTAGAAAAATTGCAATTGTCGGCGTAGGACATGTCGGAGCTCACGTTGGGTTTACCCTGATGAAGGACAGTCTCGTAGATGAGCTGCTCCTTGTCGATAAGAACAGACAGAAGGCAGAAAGTGAATGTCAGGACCTCAGAGACGCGGCTATGTTCTGCAATTATCATGTCAATGTCAATGTGGCAGATTTCTCAGAACTGGGCGACGTGGATATCATCATTGATTCCGTAGGCAAGATCGAGCTTCTCGAGACTCATGACCGCCTGACCGAGCTCAACTTTACCATAGAGCAGGTGAATGAGATCGTTCCCAAGATCATGGCATCCGGTTTCCACGGCTATATCATAAATATAACAAATCCCTGCGATATCATTACCCGCCAGATTGCAAAGCTCTCAGGCCTTCCCAAGGGACATGTATTCGGCACAGGCACAGGTCTTGACACATCAAGACTTGTTTCCGCTCTCAGCATGCAGACCGGTATCGATCACAAGTCCATCACTGCCTATATGATGGGAGAACACGGCGACAAGCAGATGGTGCCCTGGTCCGTTGTCAGCTTCGGCGGCATGTCTCTCGACGAATTTGCCAAGATAGACGACCGTTTTGTCTTTGACAGAGACGAGATGCAGACAAGAGCTATAAAAGGCGGCTGGGTTACATATGTCGGCAAGGAATGTACAGAATATGGTATCTGCTGTGCGGCAGCCCGCATCGTCGGCATCATGGAGCACGATGAGAAGAAGATCATCCCCGCCAGCTTTGAGCTCGACGGCGAGTACGGCGAGAAGGGACTCTTCGCCGGCGTTCCCTGCCTGATCGGCAAGAACGGCGTAGAGCGTGTTATTGAGCTTCCCCTCACAGAGGAGGAACAGAGAAGATTCCACGAGTGCTGCGACGGAATCCGCAAGAACATGACCCTCAACGACCACGTCATTAAGTAATCTGACAGGAAGTCCTGCAGACACATTTCAGGATATACAAAGCCGGATGGGAACAGCTCATCCGGCTTTTTTATCTCTTTCCATATTTCTTTTTCAGATCATTCAGAAAATCAAGAAGGCCCTGCCCGCAGTTTCCCTTGACGACTATGATGCCCTCATTCTGCCCCAGCATCAGATAATAATTCCTGCTCGTCTCATATATGGCATATATCTTATCATAAGCCAGCTCCAGGACACTTCCGGAATCTGTTGATTTAACCCGGTCTTGATAGAACTCAAGCTGGGTCACCCGGTCTATCAGCTTGGGATTCTTATAAAAATTCGCCCTGATCTGCCTTTTTGTGATATGCCTGTGGACTAGAGGGAAAAGGACAATAACGGCAGCTGCCGCAAAGAAGACAGACTGGATTCCCTTATAGAGGGAATATACTGCCAGCACGGCAAGGGCTGCCTCAAATAAGATCTGATTCCCCCTGTAGGGGAGAAAATGCCTGAGCACAGTCAGACTGTAATTGATATACTCTTCTTTTGTTATCCTGGTCTGCGTTTTGTAAAGCGGTTCCACTTGCAGCTCCTCCTGTCATATGATCTTTATCTGATATTCTCCGTATAGCGGCATTCCGGAAAGCCCGTGCAGCCCCAAAAGCTGCCAAATCTCCCCTTCCTCCTGACAAGAGCTCTGCCGCAGCGGGGGCATATCTTCTCTCCTTCTATGGACTGACCGGTCTGACCGCTTCTGACCATCCCGGCAAACTTCTCGTATACGATCTGATTGACCCGGCAGTCATTCAAGGCCCTGTGCGCGCCAATATAAGGAATCTGAAAATACTCAGCGAAAAATTTCAGGCTCCTGTACCTTGCAGCGGGATAGCAGACCCTTGACAGGATCAGCGTATCGATATAATCATTCTCCGGCAGTGCTTTAAATAATTTCTGACAATCCCTGTAGAGCAGCTTCAGGTCAAATCCTTTTATGTTATGGCCGACAAGAACACTGTCCCCGATAAAATCAAGAAAAAGGGGCAGCACCCGGCTTATGTCCGGCTCATCTTCCACCATCTGGTCTGTGATATTGTTGATCATGCTGGCCCTGTAGGGAATGGCGATCCCAGGGTTCACCAGAGCGGAAAACTCCTCTGTCACACGGCCCCCCTTGACCTTCACGGCAGACAGCTCTATGATCTGATCGCTGGCTGGCGAGAGTCCCGTCGTCTCCAGGTCGAATACAACATAATCGCTGACCGGAGACTTCAGCATGATACCTGGCTTGTCCCCTAACTTCATCTCTGTCAATTCTCCTTATGGGAAAGAAAAGGCCGCCGCATTCAAAATGCGGCGGCCTACTGAATTCTCTTTATCTCGTATTACTCGATGATAGTAGCAACACGGCCTGAACCTACAGTATGACCACCCTCGCGGATAGCGAATGTAAGTCCCTGCTCCATAGCGATAGGATGGATGAGCTCGATCGTCATCTCAACGTTATCGCCGGGCATGCACATCTCTGTTCCCTCGGGAAGAGTGATAACACCTGTGATATCAGTTGTTCTGAAATAGAACTGAGGACGATAATCATTGAAGAAAGGTGTATGACGGCCACCCTCGTCCTTAGTAAGAACGTAAACCTGAGCTGTAAACTTCTTGTGAGGGTTTACACTGCCGGGCTTAGCGATAACCTGACCTCTCTCGATCTCATCTCTCTGAACACCACGAAGAAGGCAGCCGATGTTATCACCAGCATAAGCCTCGTCGAGGGTCTTACGGAACATCTCGATACCGGTTACAACAACCTTTCTCTTCTCATCCTTAACGCCTACGATCTCTACCTCATCGGAGAGCTTGAGAGTACCTCTCTCAACACGGCCTGTAGCAACAGTACCACGGCCTGTGATAGTGAATACGTCCTCAACGGGCATAAGGAAAGGCTTATCCTTATCACGAACAGGTGTAGGGATGTAAGAATCTACAGCATCCATGAGCTCCATGATCTTGTCGCCCCAAGGGCCGTCAGGATCCTCAAGAGCCTTAAGAGCAGAACCTCTGATGATAGGAGTATCATCACCGGGGAAATCATACTCGTCAAGGAGCTCTCTGATCTCCATCTCAACGAGCTCAAGAAGCTCATCATCATCAACCATATCGCACTTGTTCATGAATACAACGATGTAAGGAACACCTACCTGACGGGAGAGAAGGATATGCTCTCTTGTCTGAGCCATTACACCATCAGTAGCAGCAACAACGAGGATAGCACCGTCCATCTGAGCTGCACCTGTGATCATGTTCTTTACATAATCAGCATGTCCCGGGCAGTCAACATGTGCATAATGTCTTGCCTCTGTTGAATACTCAACATGAGCAGTTGAGATCGTTATACCACGAGCTCTTTCCTCGGGTGCCTTATCGATATTATCAAATGCCTTAAACTCATTGCCGGGTACTCTCTTGGAAAGTACAGCAGTGATAGCAGCTGTAAGAGTTGTCTTACCATGATCTACGTGGCCGATAGTACCAATGTTGCAATGCGGTTTGGATCGGTCAAAGTGCTCTTTTGCCATTTAAATATCCTCCTTTAAATGTGCCGGTCTCTTTAGTTATATCCGGCTTATTATGATAATCCTCGGAAATGCCACTGGCACTCCTGCTGCGAGACGCAGTAAACTCGGCTATTTCGATTATATTGCATTTGTCCCGCAGTTTCAAGACTATTTGCTAAAATTATTCAGTTAGTAAGGTATCAGCCTTCCTTGTTGTTGAGGACCTTCTCAGCGATATTCTTCGGTACAGGCTCATATTTCTCAAAGAACATGGAGAAATTTCCTCGTCCCTGTGTCCTTGATCTGAGGTCTGTAGAATATCCGAACATCTGGGAAAGAGGTACATAAGCCTTGACCATCTTTCCGCCTCCGATGTCTTCCATGCCCTCGATGCGTCCGCGCCTGGAATTCAGGTCGCCGATGATATCGCCCATGTACTCTTCAGGCATCGTAACCTCAACCTTCATGATGGGCTCGAGCAGTACAGGTGATCCCTTCTGCATAGCATCCTTGAATGCCATGGATCCGGCGATGTGGAAAGCCATCTCACTGGAATCGACTTCATGGTAGGAACCATCATATACTGTAGCATGGATACCGATAACAGGATATCCGCCGAGAATGCCGGCCTTTGCTGCATCCTCGATACCTTCGCCGACAGCGGGAATGTATTCCTTGGGAATAGCGCCGCCGACAACCTCTGAATCGAACTTGAAGAGTTCTTCACCGTTCGCGTCCATAGGCTCAAAGCGTACCTTACAATGACCATACTGACCACGTCCGCCGGACTGCTTTACATACTTGCTGTCGACATCGACGGGCTTTGTGATGGTCTCTTTATAGGAAACCTGAGGTGCGCCTACATTGGCCTCAACCTTGAACTCACGCAGAAGTCTGTCTACAATGATCTCAAGATGAAGCTCTCCCATACCGGCGATGATCGTCTGACCTGTCTCCTCGTTTGTATGGGCTCTGAATGTCGGATCCTCCTCAGCGAGCTTGGCAAGTGCCTCGCCCATCTTACCCTGGCTGGCCTTTGTCTTGGGCTCGATAGCGAGCTCGATAACAGGCTCAGGGAATTCCATGGACTCAAGGATAACCGGATGCTGCTCATCGCAGATGGTATCACCTGTGGACGTAAACTTAAAGCCTACTACTGCGGCGATATCACCGGAGTATACCTTGTCCAGCTCTGATCTTTTGTTTGCATGCATCTGAAGGATACGGCCTACACGTTCCTTCTTGCCCTTTGTCGCATTCAGTGTATAGGAACCGGAGTTGAGTGTACCGGAATATACACGGATGAATGCGAGACGGCCTACGAAAGGATCCGTCATGATCTTGAACGCGAGCGCTGAGAAAGGCTCTTCATCGGATGAATGTCTTACGATCTCATTGCCCTCAAGATCTGTACCCTCGACATCGGCAACATCTGTAGGAGCAGGCATGAACTCGATGACCGCGTCAAGGAGCTTCTGGATACCCTTGTTCTGATGCGCGCTTCCGCAGAGAACAGGTACGCCCTTGTTCGTAATGGTAGCCTGACGGAGAACTCTCTTGAGATCATCAATGGAAGGTTCGTTGCCGTCAAGGTACTCCATCATGAGGTCATCATCAAACTCACAGATCTTCTCGATGAGCTCGCTGTGTGCAGCCTCTGCCTCTTCCTTCATATCATCAGGGATATCTACGATAGAAATGTCCTCGCCCTTGGCATCATTGTAAATGTATGCCTTCATCTCGAACAGATCTACGACTCCCTTGAAATAATCTTCCTTGCCGATGGGCAGCTGGATAACAATGGCGTTCTTGCCGAGCTTTGTGCCGATCTCCTTAACCGTGTTGGGGAAATTGGCACCCATGATATCCATCTTGTTTACAAATGCCATACGGGGTACATTGTATGTATCCGCCTGACGCCAAACATTCTCTGACTGAGGCTCAACACCGCCCTTGGCATCAAAGACGCCGATCGCGCCGTCAAGTACTCGGAGAGAACGCTCAACCTCAACTGTAAAGTCGACATGTCCCGGTGTATCAATGATATTGATACGGTGCTCAAGAGCGCCCGGCTTCGGCTTACAGTTCTCCTGGAGAGTCCAGTGGCAGGTAGTTGCTGCAGAGGTGATCGTGATACCTCTTTCCTGCTCCTGTTCCATCCAGTCCATAGTAGCGGTACCCTCGTATGTTTCACCTATTTTATAATTGACACCAGTATAATAAAGGATACGCTCTGTGAGCGTTGTCTTGCCCGCGTCGATGTGGGCCATGATCCCTATATTCCTGGTTCTCTCCAACGGGTATTCTCTACCAGCCAAGGATATTCCTCCTTCTTACTATGATGTACCGATGTAAGTGCAAACCCATGTACATTACCATCTGTAATGTGCAAATGCCTTGTTTGCCTCGGCCATCTTGTGCATGTCTTCTTTTCTCTTTACTGCTGCGCCTGTGTTGTTGGCAGCATCCATGATCTCGTTGGCAAGACGCTCTACCTGAGTCCTCTCACTTCTCTTGCGTGAGAAGATCGTAAGCCATCTGAGTGCAAGAGCCTGTCTTCTGTCGGGCCTTACCTCGATAGGTACCTGATATGTGGCACCGCCGATACGTCTGGCCTTAACTTCGAGAACGGGCATGATGTTGTTCATGGCCTCCTGAAATACCTCAAGAGCATCCTTACCTGTCTTCTCAGCTACGGTATCAAATGCACCGTAGACGATCTTCTGGGCTACACCCTTCTTGCCGTCAAGCATGATATTGTTGATCAGCTTTGTTACGACTTTGCTGTCGTATATGGGATCTGCCAGAACATCTCTTTTCTGTACATGTCCTTTTCTAGGCACGTTACTTCCCTCCTTGTGGATCATTTTGGTCCCGGGTACTCACGTAGTCTGCAGCTATGTGTTCGCGCTCGAAATTTATAGCAAATGGAAAATAATGCTACATTCGTTCGCAAATAGCAGAAAACGAAACCCGATTACTTCTTCGGCCTCTTTGCGCCATACTTAGAACGGGCCTGCTTTCTGTTAGCAACACCGGCGGTATCAAGAGTACCTCTGATGATGTGGTATCTTGTACCGGGAAGATCCTTTACACGACCGCCCCTGATCAGAACAACGCTGTGCTCCTGAAGGTTGTGGCCTTCGCCGGGGATGTAGCTTGTTACCTCGATACCATTGGAAAGACGAACTCTGGCGATCTTTCTAAGAGCTGAGTTAGGTTTCTTCGGGGTTGCAGTCTTAACAGCTGTGCATACGCCTCTCTTCTGGGGAGAAGAAAGATTGATAGCCTTCTTGTGAAGGGAGTTGAAGCTTCTCTGCAGTGCAGGTGCTGTTGACTTCTTCTCAAGTGACTGCCTGCCCTTTCTTACTAACTGGTTAAATGTGGGCATTATTTTCACCTCCTGTGATTAAAATTCCTCTTGTATGCCCTGTTCTGGACATACCCTATTATCTTAGCAAGGCGGTTCATATTTGTCAATCCCTTTTTTCGCATTTCCCGATACGTTATAATAGGTAATAATGTGTATTCAGAAAGGAGAAATACCATGAAAATAATAGATGCAATGGGCGATGTCTGCCCTGTTCCCGTCGTAAAGACAAAGAAGGCGATCATGGAGCTCACAGAGGGTGATGTCGTGGAGACACTCGTCGACAACGAGATCGCCGTTCAGAACCTGACAAGGATGGCTCAGCAGAAGCATTTTCCCGTGAAAAGCGAAAAGATATCTGACGGAGAGTACCGGGTGTTCATCACAGTAGATAAAGCTCCGGACCAGGGTGAACTCGATGATATCGATGAGTCCCTCTACACTCCCCAGGGTTATGTGGGCCCCGCCGGGAAGAATAAGGTGGTCGCCATATCCTCCGATACCATGGGCAGAGGGGATGACAAGCTGGGCGCTGTCCTGATAAAGAGCTTTATCTATGCTCTCTCCCAGCAGGATACTCTTCCCTCGACCATACTTTTCTACAACGGGGGCGCGAAGCTGACCTGCGAAAATGAAGCTGTCATAGAAGATCTGAAGAATATGCAGGAGCAGGGCGTGGAGATCATGACATGCGGCACCTGCCTGAACCACTATGGCCTCACAGAGAAGCTCCAGGTGGGAACTGTTACAAATATGTATGATATCGTGGAGAAACTCATGACTGCAGATCTTGTCATAAAGCCCTGACAGATATTATGATATACCTTGACAACGCAGCGACAAGTTTTATAAAGCCCCCCTGTGTGGCGGAGGCAGTATTTCACTCTTTCGGCACCATAGGGAACGCGGGAAGAGGAGCCCATGAGCCTACCCTTAACGCCTCCCGGCTGATCTATAAGACAAGGACCCGGATCGCCCGGCTCTTTGGCATAGACCAGCCTTCCCGGATTGCGTTTACGGCAAATGTTACGGAGGCTCTGAATATAGCCGCCAGCTGTCTTCCCTTTGAGAGAGCGGTCACAAGCGTCTGTGAGCACAACTCTGTTCTGCGGCCTCTCTTTCGCCGGGAAGAAGAAGGCCTGCCTCTGACCGTGATTGGGGCGGATGACCTGGGAAGGATCCGGATGGACGAACTCACCGCCGCTGCCGGGCCGGCCTGCGCTGTATTTCTCAGCCATGCCGGCAACCTGACCGGCAATGTCAATGATATCGCCCGCATCAGTTCTCTTGTCCACAGGCAGGGGGGCCTTTTTGTCGTCGACGCCGCACAGAGCGCCGGAGAGATCCCCATAGATGTCAGGGAGATGGGGATAGACGTCCTGTGTTTCACCGGCCATAAGGCCATGATGGGACCTCAGGGCACCGGCGGCATCTATGTCCGCCCCGGACTTGACATCGTTCCCTTTAAGGTTGGCGGGAGCGGCGTTCACAGCTATGACAGGCACCAGCCCCCCCTCATGCCCACTCTTCTGGAAGCGGGAACCCTTAATGGCCACGGCCTGGCAGGCCTTTGCGCTGCTGCCGCCTTTCTGCTGGATACCGGAGTCGAAAATATCCACGAAAAGGTAAGCTCACTGGCAGGCGGATTTGCCCGGCAGGTTCGGGATATCCCCGGCATCCGGCTCTACGGCGATTACGACGCTCCCCTGAGGGCACCTCTCGTTACCCTCAATATCGGTGATATGGATTCTTCTCTTGTCAGTGATATACTCTGGGACCGTTATGAGATCTGCACCCGGGCAGGCGCCCACTGTGCTCCTCTCATGCACAAGGCCCTGGGAACGCAGGATCAGGGAGCTGTCCGCTTCAGTTTCTCCTGGTTTAACACAGATGAAGAGGCGGCGGCAGCCGCTGCTGCGGTCAGAGAGATCGTGCGGGAGAACCTCTGAGCAGGAAAGGATGCCGGTGATGCCCATGCGAAAAAAAATTCCCTATATCGTGATTCCCTTTGACACAACAACAGACGCCATGGCTATGGAGGCAGCCTGTGCGGATCTGGGTATCCCCGGGAGGCTGATCCCTCTCCCCCGCGAGATATCCGCCGGCTGCGGTCTGTCCTGGCGCATAGGGATAGAAGAATATGAGATCTTCAAGAGTCAGATTGAAGATCTGGGACTTTCCATGAACCGGCCGGTAAGGCTGCTGATCTGAGTTTCCCTGAACTGACAAAACCCCCGGCCGGATATGGCCGAGGGCTTTTTCATATTGTCTTTTTTAATTAAAATATACCAGATCGTCAGCGGGCGGCTGGGCATTCGTGATATGCTGTGTGTAAAGCACAGGGCCGATCCCGTAATATTCCTTGCGCTTTTCATACCTTATCTTAGCTGTCACATCGATCCACTGGCCGTTCTTGAGCAGGTCGATATGGTCGCACTTGCAGAGAAAGCCAAGGAAACGGATATCTGCCTCACAGCAGGTCATGGCATTCCTTCCCGGCACAAAATATCCCGGGCTGAACTTACGGTTCTTCATGACCTTGCCCTTAAAATGGACTGTCTTGCCGTCATATCTTTCCTGATCTTCTGCCGCGTCCATATAGAAAAGTCCGAAATCCTCATCCGGGATCTCTATGACCGGAGCGTCTATATCATAAGGAGGGATATCCTTGCCCAGCTCTATCATATGGCCGTCCTTGTGTTCGAACATCATCTGGATCCTGTTGTTGACAGCCTTGAGCTGGCGGCGGAACATAGGCAGATCCTGAGTCTCGTCGCATCTGTTGAATATGACAAGCTCTGTGCACTTTATGATGTTGCCGATAATAGACTTCATATTATTGAGATACATGGTAAATGTGCTGGCGTCTATCAGGGTCACGACCTGGTAAATGCCCCAGCCCTCCGGAAGATCCGCACTGAAGACAGTGTCGGGATCCCACATGCCGTTGTACTCTATGAAGACACGCTGGGGATGATACTTTTTATCGATCCGGGCAAAATATTCTGTCCCCAGTTCGCTCTCATTCTCAACTTCCAGAATATCCAGCCGGCAGGCACGCGCCGCGTGGCGGTCTATCTCTTCTATGCCCTCCTCGCAGCCGATATACACGCCCTTGTCTCCGTCGGCGAATTCTCCGCTGCCCATGATCTCATTCATAAAAGAGGTCTTGCCGCTCTCAAGAAAGCCCATGAGAAGGTACACAGGCACGGTAAGTAAATCTTCTGACATATCTATCAACTCCTGTCTGCAGTTTCTCTGTCAGGCTTTGAAAAGTTCTCTGAGCTTATCCTCGTTCAGTTTGGAACCGATCACGCACAGGCGTCCTGTATACTCAGGCTCTCCTGCCCTGATATCAAATTCCTCCGGGACCATGTCGAAATAGATCCATGTTCCGTCCTGAGCGGGAAGCATGCCCTTTGATCTGAGTACGATCCCGTATTCATTCTCCGTGCTCTCGGAGAGCTTCTTCAGGATAGCCTCTATCTCCTCTTTTGTATACTTCCTGGGTGTCTCCGTGCCCCAGCTTGTAAATATCTCATCGGCGTCATGGCCGTGATGATGGTGATGGTGGTGATGTTCATGGTCGTGATCATCCTCGTCATGGTCGTGGTCATGATGATCATGCTCATGCTCGTGATCATGCTCATGCTCGTGATCATGGTGATGATGGTGGTCATGACCGCACTCGCACTCATCCTCCTCGTCCTCATCGTCATCGGCAAGGACAAGGTCTTCCAGCTTTATGGGATGCTCTATCGCAGCAAGGATCTGATCTCCGGAAAGCTGATCCCAGGGAGTTGTGATGACGGTTGCGTTGGGATTGTGTTCCTTTATCATGGCCACAGCCTGCTCCAGCCTGTCCTCGCTGGCATTCTGCGTACGGCTGAGGACGATCGTATCCGCGCTCTCCAGCTGATTGCTGTAGAACTCACCGAAATTCTTCAGATACATCTTTACCTTATTCACATCGGCTACTGTTACCATGCTGTTGAGTTCTATGGAGACATCCCCGTCAGCACGCTGGACAGCCTTGGCAACGTCTGAGAGCTTGCCTACGCCTGAGGGCTCTATGAGCACCCTGTCGGGGTTGTACTTTGTGATGACATCGCGCAGAGCCTTGCCGAAATCACCGACCAGTGAACAGCAGATGCAGCCCTGGCTCATCTCTGTGATCTCAATTCCCGCATCCTTTAAGAAACCGCCGTCTATGGCAATCTCGCCGAATTCGTTCTCTATGAGAACGACCTGCTGGCCCTTGAGGGCCTCTGATACCAGCTTACGGATCAGGGTGGTCTTCCCTGCCCCGAGAAATCCTGAAATAATATCTACTTTAGCCATTGTGGCATTCCTCCAATCAATTGTGAAATCGACCATGGTCGATTATGTGAGCTATATTATTTTATATCCTTACAGCAATAAAATCAAGTCCCAATTTGAGATTAACCGGAAAAGGCTTCAGGCCGCTGCCCCTTTTTCCCGGCCCAATCCTCTGATCAGTCTGATATAGAGGACCGCAGCCAGAGCAGCTGACAGGACTTCAGCGACAGGCGTGGCCGCCATCACTCCCATAACTCCCATTACAGGTTTCAGGATAAACATGCCGGACACATCCAGGACTCCCTTTCTGAGTACAGAAAGGATAAAGGATTCTGTCTTATGCCCTGTCGCCTGAAATACAACATTTACCATATAGGTGACCGCGGCCAGCGGCGCGGCGTAAGCGAGCACAGACAGCATCTGCGCACCGCAGGCTACGGATACCGGTTCCGATATGAAAAAGCTGATCAGCCGGGAATCAAATAACTCGAAGATCAGCGTGCAGCAGCAGCCGAAGCTGAACACGGACAGGCCGGTAAAGCGGATGATCTTCTTCATCCGGGCAAAATTCCCGGAGCCAAAATTATAACCGATCAGAGGCAGTACTCCCATGGTAACACCCATGCAGGTGTTGAAGGCGATCATGTTTATCTTCTTGGCAACGCCCAGGCCTGTGACAGCCTCCGTCCCATAGCCCTTGACAAGAGCATTTGCCGCCATATTTGATACCATGGCAAGCGTCGTCTGCAGAGCGGCCGGAACCCCGATCACGAGAACGTCAGCCGGAATGTGATCAGAAAAAGAGACATGCCTGATATTTATATCAAAAACCGGTTCTTCCCTGTGTCTGGCAAAAAATATCAGAAAATACACAAAAGCAGCGCAGTTCGAGATCAGGGTCGCTATGGCAGCTCCCTCGACTTCATAGCCGGCAGGCAGGATGACGAACATGAAGAGAGGATCCAGGGCAATGTTCAGGAGGCCTCCCATGGACATGCCGATTCCTGCCTGGCGGGAGGCGCCGACAGAGCGGACCAGATGGCCGCACAGGACATTGCCGACCGTGGGCACTGCTCCGACGATGATCGTCCAGAAGATATACTGTCTGATATAGGGATATGAATTCTCATCGCCGCCAATGTACAGAATGACAGACGAGCCGAAAAGTGCCATGACCAGCATATAGAAAAGGGCAGCTGCCATGCCGCCCCAGAAGCAGAAGGCAAATACCCTTCGGGCTTTCTCCGGATCTTTCATGCCCAGCGACCGGGAGATCACGCTGGAACCGCCTATCCCAAAAAGATTGGCCACTGCCGCAAGCAGGACAAAAAGGGGGAAGCTGACTCCCAGGGCCGCTACCATAGCCGGATCCTGCGTTCTCCCGACAAACCAGGTATCGGCATAATTGTAGATAATATTTATCAGCTGGGTGATGACCGTCGGCGCGGCCATGACTCTGACCGCGCGGGGGATGGGCGCTTCCTCGAAGATATATTTTTCCCTGCCGCCTATGGCAGATCTTTGCTCCATACATTACTTCCTTTTCTTTCAGCGGTCTCCTATCCGAAATATCCGCTGCGTTTTCCCGGTCCGTCCTGACCGTAAGTCTTATACCTGGCTATGGCCCCATCCATCTCTTCAGAGGTCAGCACGCGGGGACCGCCCGCGCACATGCATCTCCACTGGACCTGGGCGCACCATTCCATGGTCTGTGCCAGGGAAAATGCTTCCTTCATGCTTCCCGCGCAGGCGAGCATGCCGTGATTTGCCAGCAGCATGGCCCGGCACCGGGGCGCCGTCTCTTCTACCGCCTTAGCCAGGGCCAGTGTCCCAAATGTCTCATAGCGGACCAGGGGGATCTCCTTTATGCCCGCCTCTGCTATGGCATAGTGGACCGGGAGAAGGGGAGACCTCATGCAGGCAAGGGTGGTACAGTACATGGAATGGGCATGAAGCACCGCCTGCACGTCCTTCCTTACCCTGTATACCGCGCTGTGAAGGCCAAACTCACTGGAAGGCTTTCTTTTTCCTTCTATTATATTGCCCTGCAGATCCATTACGACAACATCTTCTGGCTCAACCTCAGGATAAGGCAGGCCGGAAGGGCTGATCGCCATGGTCCCTGCCTGGGGATCGTATATGCTGAGATTTCCGGATGTTCCCTCCGTCAGCCCCCTGTCAAGGAGCTGTCTGCCATAATCCGCTATCTCTTTTCTGTATTCTTCCATCAACATAAGATCTTCTCCCTCCTAAAGCTCTTTTCTCCAGGGTATCACAGCATTTTCCACTGCTGACACGATCCCTACTATTATCATGGCCACGACCGAGAGGAGCACGATGGGCGCAAAAACGCCTGCCCCGTCCAGCTGGGTCATCATTCTCTTGCTGTAATAGCCCAGACCCTGCTGAGCGCCCAGCCATTCACCGATGGCCGCGCCTATGATGCTGAGGGGAATGGCCATCTTTATGGCCGAAAATATGTAGGGCAGGGCGTTGGGGATCTTCAGCTTGAGGAATATATCCTTTGAGTTGGCGTCAAAGCTCTGCATGAGTTCTTCCATCTCTCTTTTTGTGGACTGAAACCCGTCAAAGACCGTGATCGTGATGGGGAAAAATGTCATCAGCACGGTCACGAGCACCTTGCTCCAGATGGTATAACCGAACCAGAGCACAAAAAGCGGGGCCAGAGCCGTCGTGGGGATAGTCTGCGAAGCGATGACTATGGGGTAGAGCATATGCTGGATGTTCTCATTCATATCCATGATAATGGCCAGGAAAAGGCCAAGGGCAACGGAGATCCCCAGACCGATCAGGGTAACAGACATGGTGTAGGGCAGATGGACAGTGAAAAGCGGCACTCTCAGCTCCCACACCTTCTGAATGATCTGTACGGGAGTCGGCAGAATGTAGGATGCATTCATCTTCATGGCGCCTGCCTGCCATATGATCAGTACCGCAAAAAGAAATATTGACGATGCCAGATTTTTCTTCATCAGAAATTCACCTGCCTTTTCAGCTGATCGATCAGATATTCCTTGAGCTCTTCTATCTCAGGTCTTCCCATGAAATCTCTCGTCCTGGGATAACCCATAGGCACCTCTATCTCCTCAAGCTCGTGGATCGGGGTCTGCTTCACCAGCAGGATCTTGCTGGACATAAAGATAGCCTCCTCCACATCGTGGGTGATGAACATGATGGTCCGGTTGAAATGCTTCCACTCTGACAGGAGCCATTCCTGCATGTTCATCCTTGTCAGAGCGTCGAGAGCGCTGAAAGGCTCATCCAGCAGAAGAAGCGGCGCTGATGTCAGCAGGGTCCTGGCAAATGAGACCCTCTGCCGCATGCCTCCCGACAGGTCTTTGGGATATTTTTTCGCGTACATCTGATCCAGGCCCACTTCCGCCAGCATGGCAAGGGCCCGCTCTTTCTGCTCCCCGGGATCCACCCCCGCGATCTCCATGGGCAGACAGATATTGGCCTCTATCGTTCTCCAGGGGAAAAGCAGGTCTTTCTGCGGCATATAGCCGGCGGCAACTCCCTTATGCTTCTCCACATCTTCACCCTGGAGAAGGATCCTGCCCGATTTCTTCTTCAGAATGCCGTCAGTCAGCTTGAATATCGTACTCTTTCCACATCCGCTGATCCCTACCAGGGAGACGAATTCGCCTGGGTGGACATGGAAGGAGAGATCGTCCACAATATCAAAATCTTCAGAATCATACTGAAAGCTTACATTCCTAAATTCCAGCATCGCTCTGCACCTGATCTCCCATCTGATAGGCCATATCCCAGAACCTGGATTCATAGAGACTGCAGTTGACGAATATCTCTGTCAGATGATCTTCCTCCTGCCTGGAAATGCCCTGGCCCAGCCTGTCTGTCATCTCTATCAGCCTCTTGTTTCCCTCTGTATATTCATCTGACACGTAGCCTCGGATCCATTCCCCGAAAAATTCATTGTCAGCGGCTCCGTCTATTCCCGCCAGATACCTGCCGATATACTCATAGCTCAGGGCGCAGGAAAGAATAGAGACCAGAAGCTCAGCTATCCCTCCGCTCTGCCCTTCCGAGAGCATATAATGGGTATAGGAAACATTGGTCAGCGCCATCTTCGCATTTTCCGCTTCTTCCCTGCTGATCCCCAGCCTGGCCATATAGAACCTGTGGATATTCATCTCCCCGTTCAGGGTGCTGTAGACAAAATCAGCGAAAAAACGCATGGTCTCAGGGTCGCCCCCCTTGACTACCCCCAGGGCAAAAACCCTGCTGTAGTCATAGAGATAGAGATAATCCTGGATCATGTAATACTTAAATTTTTCAACCGGAAGGCTGCCGTCTGCGATCTCCCTGATAAAAGGGTGTCTCAGATAGGATTCCCAGATATCAGCCGCCGCCGCGCGAAGTTTTTCAGATAAAGTCATGGATGCTCCTCTCACAGCATATCGAAATATAGAATATATAATTTTTCTGCAGACCGATCTTAAATCTGAACTTCGTTCGGATGCGGTCTGCGCAGGTCATAAAAATAAAAAACATTCCCGTACTGATTAAGAATTATACGACAGGAGGCAGGATTTGTAAAGCTTGCCGGAATTTGCGGCCTTCATTGACGCATCCGCCGGCCCGATGGTAAAATGTATGTAAATATGAAAAAAGGCAAAGTTCCTGGCAGCGTCTGATCCGGGCAGCATTTGCCGCAGGGAGGCATATATTATTATGGGAAAGTACGCACTGGCCATCGATCAGGGGACGACAAGTTCCCGGTGCATGATATTCGATCATTCGGGAAATGTTGTAAGCTCAGCCCAGCAGGAGTTTACTCAGCATTACCCCCAGCCGGGCTGGGTAGAGCATGACCCCATAGATATCTGGGAGACCGTCCGCGGCACCATGCTCCTGGCTATGGACAGAATAGGAGCCTGCGGAAAAGATATCGCTTCTATCGGTATCACAAATCAGCGCGAGACGACGATCCTATGGGATAAAAAAACGGGACGCCCTGTTTACAACGCCATTGTGTGGCAGTGCAGAAGGACCGCGGATATCATAGACAGGCTGAAGGAGGAAGGCCTTACCGGCTATATCCGGTCCGTCACCGGTCTTCTGCCGGATGCTTATTTCTCCGGTTCAAAGATAAAGTGGATCCTGGACAATGTCCCCGGGGTTAGAGCCAGGGCTGAGAAGGGGGAACTTCTCTTCGGCACAGTCGATAGCTGGATCATATGGAACCTTACCGGGGGAAAAGTCCATGTGACGGATTATACAAACGCCTCCCGGACCATGCTCTTTGATATCCACCGGCTGGACTGGGACCAGGATCTGCTGAAGATCCTCGATATTCCCTCCTGCCTGCTTCCTCAGGTAAAGCCTTCCAGCTGTATCTACGGCCTGACAGACCCCAGGATAACAGGGGACCCTATCCCCATTTGCGGGGCGGCGGGCGATCAGCAGAGCGCTCTTTTCGGCCAGTGCTGCTTTAAGCCCGGCCAGGCAAAGAACACCTACGGGACAGGCTGCTTTATGCTGATGAATACCGGCCGTCAGGCTGTTGAGTCCCGGAACGGGCTTCTGACCACCATAGCTGCCTCTGCTGACAGCAGCGTGGAATATGCTCTGGAAGGCAGTGTTTTTGTCGCCGGCGCGGCTATCCAGTGGCTGCGCGATGAGCTGGAGATCATAAAGAAAGCATCCGATTCCGAGACCATTGCCATGAGCGTTCCTGACACAGCAGGGGTCTACGTCGTCCCCGCCTTTACCGGTCTGGGAGCTCCCTACTGGGATCAGTACGCCAGAGGCTGTATCAGCGGCATCACCCGGGGATTTACCCGGGCTCATCTTGTGAGAGCCACCCTGGAATCCCTGGCCTACCAGACCTATGACATCCTGACAGCCATGGAGAAGGATTCCGGCGTAAAACTGGAATCTCTTAAGGTAGACGGAGGGGCCTGCCAGAACAATTTTCTCATGCAGTTCCAGGCAGACATCATAGGCCAGAAGGTCATTAGACCCCGGTGTGTGGAGACCACAGCCATGGGGGCTGCCTGTCTGGGCGGTCTTGCAGCCGGTTTCTGGAACGACAGGGAAGAGATCCGCAGCATCCTGTCTGTTGAGAGAATCTTCTCGCCTGATATGCCGGAAAGCCGAAAAGATGAGCTTCTGGACGGCTGGCATAAAGCCGTAGGAAGGTCACTTGGCTGGGCAAAGGATTAAATTTCATACGAAAAAAGAGGGGCTGTGAAAAAACGAGTTAACGCTTTTTCACAACCCCATTTTGCTGTCAGAAAATATTACTCTTCTGTCTTATCTGTGTCATCTGTTCCGATTTCAACTGCTGCAGGCTGCGGATCTTCCGGCGCCAGAACAGGGATGTCCTCATCGAAATCATCTGAAAATCCATCGTCTGAGAGTGAGATCTCATCGTCCGGATCTATCACTGTATTCTCAAATTCCGTGCTGATGTTCGTGCTGCGGTAACGCTTCATTCCGGTACCGGCCGGGATGAGCTTACCCAAGATGACATTCTCCTTGAGGCCGATCAGCGGATCGACCTTGCCCTTTATAGCGGCATCTGTGAGAACCTTTGTCGTCTCCTGGAATGACGCAGCTGACAGCCAGGAATTCGTTGCCAGGGATGCCTTTGTGATACCAAGCATAACATGGGTTCCCTGGGCAGGCTCAAGACCTTCCTCCTCCAGCTTGCTGTTCACATCATCGAACTCAAGCATATCGACAAGTGTTCCGGGAAGGAACTTCGAATCGCCGCCCTTATCCACATGGATCTTCTTCATCATCTGGCGAACGATAACTTCTATATGCTTATCGTTGATCTCAACACCCTGATTGCGGTAAACCTTCTGTACCTCGCGGATAATATAATCCTGTGCGGCGCGTACACCGTTTATCCTGAGGATATCATGAGGGTTGACAGAACCCTTCGTGATACTCTCGCCAGCCTTTATCTCCTGTCCGTCCTCGATAAGAAGCTCGGAACGGAAAGGAATCGCGTATGACTTTGAGTTTCCGTCTTCAGAAGTAACAACTACTTCCCTCTTCTTCTTTGACTCGTGAACGGCTGCCCTGCCTCCGAACTCGGAAATGATGGCAAGACCCTTAGGCTTCCTGGCCTCAAAAAGCTCCTCAACTCGGGGAAGACCCTGTGTGATATCCGCTCCGGTAGCAACACCGCCGGTGTGGAATGTTCTCATGGTAAGCTGTGTGCCCGGCTCGCCGATAGACTGGGCAGCGATGATGCCGACTGCCTCGCCGATCTGTACCGGCATACCTGTTGCCAGGTTCTGGCCGTAACACTTTGCGCAGATGCCCATATGAGATCTGCAGGAAAGAGCTGTGCGGACTCTTACCTTTGTGATCCCGGCATCCTCTATCATAGAGGCACGCTTGGGCGTGATCATATGATTTGCCTTAACGATGATCTCCCCCGTTGAGGGATCGGCAACATCGTCAGCAGCATATCTTCCTGAGATACGGTCGGAAAGCTTCTCGAGCACGATCTCGTTCTTATCCTCTATAACTGTCAGGGCTTCTATCCACATGCCGGGGATGGTATCCTTGTCCACGGAACAGTCGTTCTCGCGGATGATCAGATCCTGGGATACATCAACAAGACGTCTTGTCATATATCCGGAATCGGCTGTACGCAGGGCTGTATCGGACAGACCCTTGCGGGCGCCGTGGGCGGAAATAAAGTACTCCAGAACATCAAGTCCTTCTCTGAAGTTCGACTTGATAGGGAGCTCTATCGCACGTCCCTGGGTATCGGACATGAGGCCTCGCATTCCGGCAAGCTGCTCTATCTGCTTATCGGAACCACGGGCCCCTGAATCAGCCATCATATGGATATTGTTGTACTTGTCCATATGAGACTTAAGAGCGGATGAAACCTGCTTCTGGCACTCGTTCCACACATCGATGACAGCCTTGTACCTGCCGTCATTAGACAGAAGGCCTCGCCTGTAGGCCTCGGATATCTTCTCAACCTTTTCCTCAGAAGCATGGACAAGATCTTCCTTTTCGGGAGGAACTGTCATATCGGAAATGGAAACCGAAATGCCGCTGATCGTTGAGTAGTAGTAACCGGTTGCCTTTATGTAATCAAGAACCTCCGCCGTCCTTGTGGCGCCGTGTATGTCAATACATCTGTTTATGATCTTCTTGAGCTCGCCCTTCTTAATGAGGAAGTTTACTTCCGGCATGAGATCGTTCTCATGGTTGGATCTGTCGACAAAGCCAAGATCCTGGGGGAGTCCTTCATTGAAAAGGAAGCGTCCCAGTGTGGACTTTATGACTCTTGAAGTCATAACGCCGTCTACCTTGCCGGTCATTCTGACACGGATCGGCTCCTGGAGTGTGATAATGTGGTTCTTGTATGCAAGAAGAGCCTCATTCACATCCTTGTAATACCTCTCCTCGCCCGGCTTCCTGTCGCCCAGATCCTCAGGCTTCTCAAGGGTGAGATAGTAAAGTCCAAGGACCATATCCTGGGTAGGCACGGTAACAGGCGCGCCATCGGAAGGCTTCAAAAGATTGTTGGGAGAAAGCAGCATGAATCTGCACTCGCCCTGGGCCTCTACAAAGAGAGGTACATGCACAGCCATCTGGTCTCCATCGAAATCGGCGTTAAAAGGTGTGCAGGCAAGGGGGTGGAGCTTGATAGCCTTTCCCTCTACCAGAACGGGCTCAAATGCCTGAATACCTAATCTGTGCAGCGTAGGAGCACGGTTGAGCATAACAGGATGCTCTTTTATCACATCCTCCAGCACATCCCATACTTCCTCTTCCTGGCGTTCTACCATTCTCTTGGCAGACTTAATATTGTGAGCCTTGCCCTTTGCTACGAGTTCTCTCATAACGAAAGGCTTGAAGAGCTCTATTGCCATCTCCTTGGGGAGACCGCACTGATAGATCTTCAGCTCAGGTCCTACAACAATAACAGAACGTCCTGAATAATCGACACGCTTGCCCAGGAGATTCTGACGGAAACGTCCCTGCTTGCCCTTGAGCATATCGGAGAGAGACTTCATAGCCCTGTTGCCGGGGCCTGTGACAGGTCTTCCCCTTCTTCCGTTATCTATGAGGGCATCGACAGCCTCCTGGAGCATACGCTTCTCGTTCCTCACAATGATGTCGGGAGCGCCCAGTTCCAGGAGCCTCTTGAGTCTGTTATTCCTGTTTATGATTCTTCTGTAGAGGTCGTTCAGATCCGATGTGGCGAAACGGCCGCCATCCAGCTGTACCATGGGACGGATATCAGGAGGGATAACAGGGATGGCTGTCAGGATCATCCACTCAGGCCTGTTGCCTGATGTCCGGAAGGCCTCGACAGCCTCGAGCCTCTTCACGATCTTGGCACGCTTCTGACCGGTAGCTTCCCTCAGCTCCTCTGTCAGCTGGGCAGAAGCCTCCTCAAGATCTATATTCTTGAGCAGTTCAAGAATAGCCTCTGCTCCCATCTCCGCTCTGAAGTCAGGATCGTCGGGGAACTCCTGCAGAGCCTTCTGATACTCTCTCTCTGAAAGGATATCTTTTACATTGTATGTTGTGCTTCCCGCGTCAAGGACTACATAAGCCGCGAAATAAAGAACCTTCTCCAGATTCTTGGGAGTCATGTCGAGCATGAGACCCATCCGGCTGGGGATCCCCTTAAAATACCAGATATGGGATACAGGCGCTGCCAGCTCAATGTGACCCATGCGTTCACGCCTTACGCTGGACTTTGTAACTTCTACCCCGCACTTATCGCATACTACGCCCTTGTAGCGGATCTTTTTATACTTACCGCAGTGGCACTCCCAGTCCTTGCTGGGTCCGAAAATCTTTTCGCAGTAAAGGCCGTCCTTCTCCGGCTTGAGTGTCCTGTAATTGATGGTCTCGGGTTTCTTGACCTCGCCGTGTGACCACTGTCTGATCTTCTCCGGTGAGGCAAGACCGATCTTTATCGCATCAAATGTTAACGATCTATAGTTTTCATTACCTAAAGTTCCCGGCATATAAGTGACACTCCTCCCTATTCGTTATCCGAATGATCATCCTCTGTGCTGCTGTCTGAGTCATGGTCTTCCTCAAAATCAATGACAGAGCTGCCATCTGACTGAATGGAAAATCCATGCTCGCCGAGTTCTTTATCCTCCACGGGGAAGTTAAAATCATTCTCCCCCATGTTCATAAGACTCTTGTAATCCTCTGTGCCGTAATCCACAGACTCATCAAGTTCAACTTCTGTGTTGTCCTCACGCAGAAGCCTGATATCCAGTGCCAGGGACTGAAGCTCCTTAAGCAGTACCTTGAAAGACTCAGGTATGCCGGGTTCTGTCATATTCTCGCCCTTAATGATCGCTTCATATGCTCTGACACGGCCATTCACGTCATCAGACTTGAATGTCAGGATCTCCTGAAGTGTATAAGCCGCGCCATATGCCTCGAGAGCCCAGACCTCCATCTCGCCGAATCTCTGGCCTCCGAACTGGGCCTTGCCGCCGAGAGGCTGCTGTGTAACAAGGGCATAAGGGCCTGTTGAACGCGCGTGGATCTTATCATCAACAAGATGATGGAGCTTTAAGTAGTGCATGAAGCCGATCGTGGTGGGATTCTCAAAATACTCACCGGTACGGCCATCCCTTAAGCGGACCTTTCCTGTCCTGTCTATAGGAACGCCCTTCCACTCTTTTCTGTAATCCCTGTGCTCATCCAGATAGCTGTATACGCTCTCCTGAAGGTTGTCCTTCCACTTTTCGGAAAAGTCTTCCCAGGAGGAGTTTACGTAATCATTGGCCATCTCCAGCGTATCCATGATCTCCGACTCCGAAGCCCCGTTGAAGACCGGCGTCTCTATCTTAAATCCCAGTGCCTGTGCCGCGAGTCCCAGATGGATCTCAAGGACCTGGCCTATGTTCATACGGGAAGGCACGCCCAGCGGGTTCAGAACGATATCCAGAGGTCTGCCGTTCGGAAGGAAAGGCATATCCTCAACAGGAAGGATACGGGAAACGACACCCTTGTTTCCATGACGTCCGGCCATCTTATCGCCGACAGAGATCTTTCTCTTCTGCGCGATATAGACACGCACGCTCATGTTGACGCCGGGAGCCAGCTCGTCGTTGTTCTCCCTGGTAAATACCTTGGCGTCAAGGATGATACCGTACTCACCGTGGGGAACCTTAAGGGAAGTATCTCTGACTTCTCTCGCCTTCTCGCCGAATATGGCGCGAAGGAGTCTTTCCTCAGCCGTAAGCTCTGTCTCCCCCTTGGGGGTTACCTTGCCGACCAGGATATCACCTGTGCGGACTACAGCTCCGATACGGATGATACCTCGCTCATCAAGATTCTTGAGAGCGTCATCGCCGACACCGGGAACATCATTCGTGATCTCCTCGGGTCCCAGTTTTGTATCGCGGGCTTCCGCCTCATATTCAGATATATGGATGGATGTGTATACATCCTCTTTTACTAATCTCTCACTGAGCAGGACAGCATCCTCGAAATTGTATCCTTCCCATGTCATAAATCCTATGAGAGGGTTCTTGCCCAGCGCGATCTCTCCGCCGGAAGTGGAAGGTCCGTCCGCGATCACATCTCCTGCCTCAACATGGTCGCCCTTAAATACGATGGATCTCTGGTTGTAGCAGGCGCCCTGGTTGCTGCCGGCGAACTTCTGCAGATGATACTCATCTCTCTGACCGTCATCTGTCTTTATGATGATCTCATTGGACGCAGATCTCTCGACAGTTCCCGCACGCTTTGCGATAACGCATACGCCTGAGTCTACGGCTGCCTTCTCTTCCATGCCGGTTCCGATAACAGGAGAATCCGTTATCATGAGAGGCACTGCCTGCCTCTGCATATTGGAACCCATCAGGGCACGGTTGGCGTCATCGTTCTGCAGGAAGGGGATCATGGATGTCGCCACGGAGAATACCATTCTCGGGGAAACGTCCATCAGGTCGACCTGGTCCTTCTTAAAGGAAGTGGTATCTTCCCTGAAACGGCCGGAAAGGTTATTGTTTATAAAATAGCCATTCTCATCGAGAGGCTCATTGGCCTGTACGACCCTGTACTTATCCTCTTCATCCGCTGTCAGATATACAACGTCCTCTGTAACCCTGGGGTTGGACGGGTCTGTCTTATCGAGCTTCCTGTAAGGAGCCTCTATGAAACCGTACTGATTGATCCTGGCGTAGCTTGCCAGAGAGTTTATCAGACCGATATTAGGGCCTTCTGGTGTCTCTACAGGGCACATCCTGCCGTAATGGGTATAATGGACATCTCGAACTTCGAATCCTGCTCTGTCTCGTGAAAGACCGCCGGGACCGAGGGCTGAGAGACGTCTCTTATGCGTCAGCTCCGAGAGCGGGTTGTTCTGATCCATGAACTGGGACAGCTGGGAACTTCCGAAGAACTCCTTGACTGCCGCAGTGATCGGCTTTATGTTGACAAGAGACTGGGCTGTGATATTCTCCCTGTCCTGTGTCGTCATACGGTCACGGACAACACGCTCCATCCTTGAAAGGCCGATCCTGTACTGGTTCTGGAGCAGCTCACCTACCGCACGGATCCTTCTGTTGCCCAGGTGATCGATATCATCCTTATTGCCGACGCCGTATCCCAGGTGGATATTATAGTTAATGGAAGCAAAAATGTCTTCCCTTGTGATATGCAGAGGGTTGAGATCAGCCGCGTCTCTCCTGATCGCAGCGAGAATGTCCTCCTCTTCGTCATTCTCCTCAAGGATCTGACTGAGAACAGGATAGTAAACATAGTCGCCGTTGAGGCCAAGGCTCTCAGGATCCGCATCCGGAAGGTAATACTTCAGCTCTACCATCATATTGGAAAGGACCTTAACGATCTTATCCTCTGTCTGGACAGAAACTGAAGGGATCGCGGCGTTCTGGATCTGTGCCGCCATCTCCTCCGTGAGCATGGTCCCCTTCTCGGCAATGATCTCACCTGTCGTCTCATCTACCGCGTCTTCCGCCAGGGCAAATCCCGTTATGCGGTTCTTGAGCGCCAGCTTTTTGTTAAACTTATATCTGCCGACCCTGGCAAGATCGTATCTTCTGGGGTCAAAGAACATACCGCTGATCATAGCCTCAGCGCTGTCCGGAGTCGCGGGTTCGCCCGGCCTGATCTTCTTGTAAAGTTCTATGAGACCTGTGTTGTAGGAATCAGAACTGTCCTTTGCTATTGTGGCAAGGATCTTGGTCTCCTCGCCGAATGTATCTATGATCTCCTGATTCGTACCGAGGCCAAGCGCACGAAGGAGCACGGTTACAGGTACCTTGCGGGTTCTGTCGACACGGACACTGAAAATATCATTAGAGTCTGTCTCATACTCGAGCCATGCGCCCCGGTTGGGGATGACCGTCGCCGAATAGAGGGGTTTGCCTCCCTTATCCTCAGTGATATCGTAGTATATGCCTGGTGAACGGACCAGCTGGCTGACGATAACACGCTCTGCACCGTTGATAACAAATGTGCCCGTGTCAGTCATGAGCGGAAGATCGCCCATATAGATCTCAAGTTCCGGAACATCGTCTGAATCCTTGTTGATCAGACGGACCTTGGATCTGAGAGGGGCGGAATAAGTAGACTTCCTCTCCTTGCACTCCTCGATCGTCCTCTTGGGATCGTCCAGTCTGAAATCGCCAAATTCCAGGCTGAGATGGCCGCTGTAATCCGATATAGGTGAAATGTCATCAAAAGCCTCCCTGAGTCCCTCATGAAGGAACCAATCATAAGACTTCTTCTGAATCTCAATAAGGTTTGGCATGGCGAGTACTTCCTTCTGACGGGAAAAACTCATCCTCATACCCTTGCCTGATCTGACAGGCTTTATTCTGCTCTTATTCATTGACGCTTTTTCACTCCCTGAATTGTAAGTAGACGTGAATAAGGTACTAAAAAAGTCTGCGAAAAACTGCTGTCAAAAATGCATAAACATCCAATTTAACGCAGTGTCTAATAATAGCATATGTGTCAAGCGTTTGTCAAGCATTTACAGACAATCTGAGTAAAATAAATGTAAAGCAAAAGGGGTCGGCAGATGCCGGCCCCGAAAAAATGTCGCGCTAATTATGATCAGATCCCCTCATACTGCTTGATCAGCATGATATTTGCCTTCTCGTACTTGTTGAAGACAGAGTCGGAGAAGTTCGCGGGGGAAACAGTCCCCTTATACCAGGACTTGCTCTGGAAGTAAGCCCTAAGGCCCGGATCGTCAAATTTACGTCCGTGGCGGGCGTAGATCTCATTCCTGGCGATCATGAGCTGGGAAGAGCTGAGTCCCTTGAGATTGGACTTTGTCAGATAGCTGCTGCTGCTTCCCGGAAATACGAAATCGCCCTTTATCGTTGAATAAGAGCCGCTGCCGGTCCCGGAACCGCTCTTGCCGGAAGTACCTGATGCCTTCGTGGATGATGTCGACTGGGATCCGGAGGCTGCCTTTTTGGACTGGGCAATGGACTGGGCTGTCGATTCAGCCGCCGCAGCCCTCGCTGACTGAGCAGCGGCCTTTACAGACTCAGAGTATGCTGCCGCGGACGCCGCCTGAGAGGATGCCTTTGTCTTCTGCGCCTTTATAGACGTTGAAATGTCCTGCGCGTAGGAGAGCCACTTCTGGAGCTGGGATATCTGCTCCGCGTAATTCCCGTCCTTCTCAGCCTTCTCTGCCGCGTCTGAATAGGAATCCATCTTCTTCTTCTGAGCATCTGTCACATATTTGCTGTCTATATCCAGATCCTTTATGGAATTCTCCAGCTTCTGGGCTTCTTTGATATCAGAAGCCTTAAGTGTCCCCACAAGTGTGTCCAGGCTCTTCTTCAGGGTATCCACACTGCTGAAATCGTTATCATTCTGCGCCTTCTTGAGACTGGCCATGAACTTGTCGTACTGGTCCTTGGAGTCTGAAGTTGTCTGATATTTCGCCAGAGTCGTCTTGACAGTCCCCGCAAAGGAATCAAGCGCAGCCCTGCCCGTCTGATCATCCGTGAACTTTTTCTCCATGTCCGCCCACTGCTTGTTCAGGCTCTTTATCTTGGAGATATTCTTCGCGTCTATCGCTTCCTGACACTGCTTCATGAAATCTTCAAAATAGGAAGCATCAGAGCCAAGGCTCGCCCCATCCAGCTTGTCTGTCTGAAAAGCAGAGACCTTAGCCTGAAAGTCTGAAACTGTCTTCTTGTCCATCTGCGTCTTAAAGGCAAATGCTCCTCCGCCGGCGGCGATCAGAACAAGGATGACGATCAGAGCCACAAGGCCCTTCCCGCTCTTCTTTTTCTTCGGTCCGGAGCTTAAGACAGGGGCTTCTTCCTCTTCGTCAAAAGGTTCGCCCAGCCACTCGCTCTCCTTGCGGCGCTCTCTGAGTTCCTTCTGTCTGCGGGATTCCTCGCGCTTTGCCTGCCTGGGATCCTTCTTCTCCTCTCTGGCCTGCCTGCGCTCGTTCAGCTCCTTCATCTTCTGCTCGCGCCTTTTCGCCAGCTCGCGCTCCTGCGCCTCTATCTCGTCTATTTCCTTCTGGTAATCAAAATCATCATTCTCAGATTCAGAAGGAGTCGACACACTGTCATCTATATCAAGCTTGTCATCATTCATATCGTTCTCTGCCATCATGCCCCTCCCTTGTAAAATGCTGTATGCCTTTCTCGCAGACAGCGGTTCAAAATTATGTTACATATTTATTACAAATTATAAACCATAGGGTATGACAGTGTCAACTTTATTATCTTCTCCGGCATTCCCGCTGCCCTGTCAAGTTCTTCAGGCTTTCGATGATGAGCCGGCTGTGCCTATATAAAAGAAGAAGACGCCCTGCACCATACGGCACAGAACGTCTTCTGCGATCTTCTTAGAAATTCAGTCGAAAAATCCAGGCTTAAATTACTTAAGAGTAACCTTAGCGCCCTCAGCCTCGATCTTTGTCTTGATCTCCTCAGCCTCTTCCTTGGATACGCCTTCCTTGATAACGTTGGGAGCACCCTCTACAGCAGCCTTAGCTTCCTTGAGGCCGAGACCTGTGATATCACGAACAACCTTGATAACCTTGATCTTGTTGGGACCGATATCTGTGAGCTCTACGTCGAACTCTGTCTTCTCCTCAGCAGCTGCAGCGTCGCCGCCTGCTGCTGCAACTACAACACCTGCAGAAGCAGAAACACCAAACTCCTCCTCGCAAGCCTTTACGAGGTCGTTAAGCTCTAATACAGATAATTCCTTGATAGCAGCGATAAATTCTTCTGTCGTTAACTTTGCCATTGTATTCTTCTCCTTTTAAAATTCTTAAAATAAAGATCAGGCAGCCAAAAAGCTTATGCTGCCTCCCCGCCATCCTTCTCTGCGATCTGCTTGATAACACGAGCAAAATTCGCGATAGGTGACTGCATGCTTCCAAGAAGCCTGGAAAGAAGCACTTCCCTTGAAGGGATGCTTGCGATCTGCTCCATACCTGCAGCATCATAGTAAGTGCCCTCAACAATTCCGCACTTTACTTCAAGATCCTGGAAATCCTTAGCGTCCTTGAAAAGAACTCTTGCAGCTGCAGTTGCATCTGTCTTGCAGACAGCGATAGCTGTAGGTCCATTCAGAAAATCAGATACAGGTTCGAACTCTGTGCCCTTGATCGCGCGCTTGATAAGGGTGTTCTTATAAACCTTATACTGCACGTCTGCTTCTCTCAGGTCACGGCGGAGCTTTGTATCCTGATCTACCGTAATTCCACGATAATCAACCAGAACGAGAGTCTTGGCATCCTCGATCATGGCTGAGATCTCATCAACTATCGGCTGTTTTAACTCAACCTTTGCCATAGTGGTATACCTCCTTGTAGAATATACGGCCAGTAAACAAGAAAATCTCCCTCAGAGATCTGAGGGAGATCATGATAATCTGTCATAATGCGGATACAGGCCCATAGTGTGCCCGGCATCCGATAAAACATCTTCCTCGGCAGGCGATTGTGATCTTACGCTTTCGCACCTGCTGTCTCTGGTCGTTCGGTATTAAATTATACCAGAAAATTTATATGCTGTCAATCATATCCTGACACAGCAAAGAGAAAAATTTATGCAAGCTTCAGAGGGTTAACCTTGATTCCGGGGCCCATTGTTGTGCTGATGCTTACGCTCTTGAGATAAGTTCCCTTTGCTGAAGCAGGCCTTGCCTTTATGATGGCAGCCATTAATGTTTGGAAGTTGTCCGCGAGCTGCTGCTCAGTAAATGAAGCCTTGCCTACAGGGCAGTGAATGATATTAGCCTTATCAAGTCTGTACTCGATCTTGCCGGCTTTGATCTCCTTGACAGCGTTCGTCAGGTCATTCGTAACTGTACCGGCCTTGGGGTTGGGCATGAGACCCTTAGGTCCAAGGATACGGCCCAGACGTCCTACGACACCCATCATATCAGGTGTAGCAACGCAAACGTCAAAATCGAGCCATCCCTCGTTCTGGATCTTGGGGATGAGTTCCTGTCCGCCTACGAAATCAGCTCCTGCCGCTGTTGCCTCGTCGACCTTCTCACCCTTTGCAAAAACAAGAACCCTTACCGTCTTACCGGTACCGTTCGGCAGAACAACCGCGCCTCTGACCTGCTGGTCAGCATGACGTCCGTCAACGCCAAGCCTGATATGAGCTTCTACTGTCTCATCGAAATTAGCCTTGGCTGTCTGCTTAATAAGGCTTACTGCTTCATCTACATCATATAAAGCTGCACGGTCTACAAGCTTTGCAGACTCTACATACTTTTTACCTTTTTTCATTGTATATCCTCCTTGTGGTCATATCGGGAGCTAACCCTCCCACTCGACAGTGATCCAGATCAATCCTCTACTGTGATACCCATGCTGCGCGCAGTACCTGCGATCATGCTCATAGCAGCCTCAACGCTGGCAGCATTCAGATCCGGCATCTTAAGTTCAGCAATCTTCCTGACCTCATCCTTTGAGATCTTGGCAACCTTACGCTTGTTAGGCTCACCGGAAGCAGACTCGATATTGCAGGCCTTCTTGAGAAGAACGGCTGCCGGAGGAGTCTTTGTGATAAAGCTGAAGCTTCTGTCGTTGTATACTGTGATAACTACCGGGATGATCATACCCGGCTGGTCAGCTGTTCTGGCATTGAACTCCTTTGTAAACTGAACGATGTTTACGCCGTGCTGACCTAAAGCGGGGCCGACCGGGGGAGCCGGTGTTGCCTTGCCCGCAGGGATCTGTAATTTTATGTAGCCTGTTACTTTCTTTGCCATTATGGCACCTCCTAAAATTGTGGTAATGTCGGGAATTCCCTCCCACTGTCTCCTGTCAGATCTTGACGACATCCAGAAGGCCGACTGTGACATCGGTCTCACGGCTGAAACTGTCAATGCTTACTGTGACTGTCTCATCAGCGAGATCTATATCCGTAACCGTTCCTTCATTGTCCGCCCAGACTCCATTGATCATCTTGACACGGTCTCCTATCTCGATATCAACCTCGATAGGCATCTCATCCTCAGACATCTCGCCGGGATCATAGTCCTCGCTGATGCCGAAGGGGATCATCTCATCAGGGGTAAGGGGCACGGGCTTGGACTCAGGTCCAACGAACCCTGTCACGCCTCTGGTATTCCTTACCACATACCATGTCTCCTCGTTCATGATCATGTGAAGAAGAACGTAGCTGGGAAAAAGCTTCTTCTGTACGATCTTCTTCTTCGCATCCTTGATCTCCACTACCTCTTCCATGGGTACCTGGACTTCAAGGATCTGATCTTCAAGGTGAAGATTCTGAATGGACTTCTCTATATTAGCTTTTACCTTATTCTCATAGCCTGAATATGTATGCACTACATACCACATAGGGCCGTCCAGATATTCATTCTTATCAGCCATATTCTCACCTTTCGATCAAATAGATATGATCCAGTCTATGATCTGGATCAGGACATTGTCCAGAATCGCAATAACCAGTCCAAGAATGACAGAGACAACCAGTACAACTGCGGACTGTCTGGCTGTGTCTTCCTTTGAAGGCCAGATTATCCTGTGAAACTGAGCCTTCACAGACTTCCACCATGAGCCGCTGCCGGTCTTTTCATTCATAAGATCACTCCTTATACTGCTTATCTGGTCTCCTTATGCAGAGTATGTTTCCTGCAGAACTTGCAATACTTCATGGTCTCCATCCTCTCGGGATGGTTTTTCTTTTCCTTGGTCATGTTGTAATTACGCTGCTTGCACTCTGTACACTGCAATGTGATCTTGACACGCACAACTTCCACCTCCAATAAAATCTGAGTTGTCCCGGCGCCTGTCTTCCTCCGGGAAGGAGAGGGGCACTGGGTATCGGTCTTAATTTAAGGCATAAAAAAAAGACCGCTTCCAATACATAGCCCTACAACTATATCACATCGGACGGTCTCACGTCAAGGAAAATATAAAAGATACGGCCGGCATCTGCTGCCGGCCGCTCAAATTCTGAAGTATGTCGTTCAATTACCAGTTTACTGCCACATCCAGCTGGTCTGAATCGGATGCCGCGAAATCACCGGTATCCACTACGATTCCCTTGCCAAGAGATGTATCTACGACTGAACCGTAGGAATGTGTATCAAGGTTTGCCGCGACCATGACATAATCGCCGTACATCTTAACACCGTCATCTCTGACCCAGTACTCACTGTCATATCCCATACTCTTCATATTAGATACGACACCGCTCATATTGAGATTGTAATAGGTCTCTGTGCCGGAAGGTCCCTCAACAGTACCGTTCGTGGCGTTGAGCCTCTGACCGGAATAAGAAGATGAAGAGGAGGACTGCTTCTTTGCTGTCTTGACGGGAGCCTGTGTCTCTGTCTGAGCCTGAGTCTCCGTGTATGTCTGTGCCTGTGTCTCCGTGTATGTCTGTGCCTGTGTCTCTGTATACGTCTGTGCCTGTGTCTCTGTATACGTCTGTGCCTGTGTCTCTGTCTGGGCCTGCGCATAGGTCTGTGCCTGTGTCTCTGCTGATGTCTGAGCGGCAGGCTTAAGGGAATCTGCTGTAAGAGATGCTGCTGCCGCCTGCTGTCTCTTCAGCTCGGCAGCCTTTGCTGCAGCTTCCTGCTGTTTCTTTATCTTAGCGGCCTTTGCAGCGGCTTCTTTCTTCCTGACGCCGACTGTGACCTGATCCAGTGTAATGCTTACGATATCAAGGTGCTGTATGGAAACAGCCTTAGCTGTGCCGGTCGTCTGCGCATAGCTTGGAAATGCAAATAATGATGCCGTAATGATCGTGGCAAAAGCCCTGACTATATGCTTATGCATGGTTTATCTGTCCTTTCTGATTACGTTGCGCGACTTCATATAGTGGGGATTATATCACAGTTTTTTTAAAAATACAACACTTTGATTTCAATTTTTACGGAGTGGTTACGTCTTTGTTAACATTTTTGTCACGATTGTCTCTCAGAAGGGTGCACCGATGCAGAGAGTCAGAAACCAGACCCTTGCGCCGGCAGCCGCTCTCAGCGCCCTGGAGCAGTACTGGATCGTAGCTCCTGTCGTGTAGATATCATCTATCAGGAGGACCCTTTTTACCCCCTTCAGGTATGCGGGATCCGCGGAAAATGCCTTGCGGATATTTTCCTGTCTTTTCCCCGGGTCCAGACTTTTCTGAGGGATTGTGCTCTTTACTCTGACAAGGGCCCTGCTCTCGCATTCTATTCCCATCTCATCCCCCAGGCGGCGGGCGATCAGCTCTGCCTGATTAAATCCTCTGCTGCGCATTTTTTCCCTGCTGAGCGGAACAGGCACGAGTATATCCGGATGGATCTGCCGGATCCAGGCTCCGTATTCCTGAGCCAGAGCAGAGGCAAAGAAGACAGAAAGTTCTCTCTTTCCTCCATATTTATATAAAAAAACGATCTCCGAGCTTATCTTATCGTAAACCCAGAGACCGTGCCCTGATTCAAAGCTGTGCCTGTGCCGGCTGCAGTCATAACAATATTCCTGTCTGGCATCCTTAAGAGGCTTTCCGCACTTCATGCAAAGGGGAGGAACTGCCTTATGGAGTCTGGCGTAACAGGAGGGATGGATGAGCCCTCCCCCCTGCCGGAATAGAAGCGGTCTTTTGCAGACCGGGCAGACCGGAGGATAGAGGATATCCGACAGCATGTAGAATTTATCCAATATTTTCTCCGAAAAATTTTGCTGTTTTTGGGGGACATACCGATCAGAGCCTCCCGGTCTCTCGTTATATTGCATAGAAAAGCCTCCATTAATAAATTCTTTTTGTGAACACTCATCGGGCACTTCATGTTAATATTTACATGTAAACCCAATACATTTTACACCCAAACCTGACAGGGTCTTTACCTGCCCTGTCAAGAAGAGATGTGCGGAGAGAAGCCCCTTTCCTCTGCACATCATTTTTTATCTGTATCCTCCGGCTTCAGCAGCACTCCCTCAGCCTTTCTCCCAGAGTAGAATACCTCTTCTGCTGGCTTTCATTCTCGATCATGCCGGCCACCGTATCCGGGCTGCCCACGATCGCGACGCATTTCCGGGCTCTCGTGACAGCTGTATAGAGAATATTTCTGTTCATCAGAAGAGAAGGGCCCGCCAGGAGGGGCATGACAACAGCCGGATATTCACTTCCCTGGGACTTATGGATCGTCACGGCATAAGCCAGTTCCAACTCGTCCATCTGCGCAAATCCATAATCCACCATCCGCCCTTCGTCGAATTCGACAGTGACAAGCTGAGCAAAATGGTTGATAGACCGGATCACCCCTATATCACCGTTGAAGACGCCCATGCCCCTTTTCACGGGAATATTGTACTTTCCCTCTATCTCCCATTCTATCTGATAATTGTTTTTTATCTGCATTACCTTATCGCCCTCCCGAAAGAGGGTCTGGTGCATCTCCTGCTCCTTTTTGCCGGGAGAGGGCGGGTTCAGATATCTCTGCAGGACCTTGTTCAGCCTCTCCACCCCGAGTTCTCCCTTGCGCATGGGAGTCAGAACCTGAATATCACCCGGGGAAACGCCTACATAGCCAGGCAGTTTGTCTCTGACAAGAGCGACAACAACTCCCAGAACGCTCATGACATCATCCCGCCTGATGCAGAAAAAATCCCGGCTTTTATTATCCAGGGATATCTGCCGGCCCACATTTATCTTATGAGCATTTTTCACGATGTCGCTCTCAAGGGCCTGACGGAAGATCTTTGTCAGAGCGACGACCTCAAAGCAGCCGGAATCTATGATATCCGCCAGTACCCGGCCCGGCCCGACACTGGGCAGCTGATCCACATCCCCCACCATGATCAGCCGGGTCCCCTCGGGAATGGCCTTGAGCAGGGAATGCATAAGGGCAAGATCCACCATGGACATCTCATCAATTACTATGACATCCGCCTCCAGGGGATTGTCTTCATTTCTCTCAAAATGCATGGGGCCTGCCTGCTCCTCCTGGGGCGCTCCGGCAACCTCCAGCAGGCGGTGGATCGTCCTGGCTTCGTGGCCTGCCGCCTCTGCCATCCTCTTAGCCGCTCGCCCTGTAGGCGCGGCAAGCATGATATCCAGCCCTTCCATCTCAAAATAATCTATGATGGCATTTATCGTAGTCGTCTTGCCTGTGCCCGGGCCTCCTGTAATGACAACAACTCCCTTCTGGGCAGCCTTTATGACAGCATCCTTCTGAAATCCATCCAGGAGAATGTTCTCATTCTTCTCTATCTTGCTGATGCGGGAGAGGGCCTCCTCCCTGTCTATCTGACAGCTGATATTCAGGCGGGCAAGCCTGGCTGCCGTGTCCATCTCCATAAAATAATAAATGGCAAGATAAACCATATCCGTGCCATTATATTTTCTTACTGTAACTTTTCTGTCTATTACAAGGCTCTGCAGCTGCTCATCGACCAGGTGATCCGAGGCGTCAAGCATATCCGCCGCCCTTTTTGTCAGCCTGTCCAGAGGCAGGCAGGTATGGCCTGCCTGGGCGGCCTGCTGCATGATATACAGGATGCCGCTGCGGATCCTGAAGCCGGAGTCAAGGCCCAGGCCGGCATTTTTTGCTATCTCATCTGCCTGCTTAAAGCCGACCCCGGTCATATCCTCAGCCAGCTGGTAGGGATTCTGAGCCAGGATCGTATAGACCTTCTCTCCATACTGCTTGTATATGCGCAGGGACAGATTCGTTGTGATCCCCAGCCTGGCCATATACATCATGGCCTGTCTCATGCCTGTCCTGGCATGGAACTGCTGATAGATATCCGCTGCCTTTCGGGCGGAGATCCCTTTCACCTCAGCCAGCCTCTCCGGTTCTTCCTCTATGATTCGGAATGTATCCCTGCCAAATTTCTCAACGATCTTCCCGGAAAGAGAAGGGCCGACCCCCTTTATGACGCCGGAGCCCAGATATCTTTCTATGGCAAATTCATCCTCCGGTATCTCAACAGCCAGAGCGCTGATCTTCAGCTGCTTTCCATAGGTCTGGTGCTCTGTATACTCGCCGTCTGCCCTGAGATATTCGCCCTCACTGATATCAGGCGCCGTGCCGACGCATGTAAGCTCCTTAGAGCCGGATTTCATGATGAAGACCGTATATCCGTTCTCCTCATTCCTGTATATTATGTGATCCACCATACCGGTGACACTGACCATACAATCACTCCCTGACCGCGGCAGATCTTTACTCCTTCGACAGCATGAACTCTTCATAGCGGCCGGTCCCTATAGCTACCGCGGAAAGGGGGTCGTCCACCGTGATCGTCTGTATTCCCGTTGTTTCTTCTATCAGCGTATCCATGCCGTAGAGAAGGCTCCCTCCTCCTGTCAGCAGGATGCCGCGGGTCGCAATGTCCGCGGAAAGCTCCGGCGGTGTATTCTCAAGGACGTCATGGACAGCATCGAGGATCTTCTGTGCCCTGCTCTCAAAGACCTGGAGGAGATCCTCGCTTGTCACATTGACTGTCTTGGGAAATCCTGTCCGCAGGTCTCTTCCCTGAACGTCTACTGAGACAACGTCAAGTCTCTGATAAACGCCGCCCACCTTTATCTTCACTTCTTCCGCTGTCCGGCTGCCGATCAGCAGTTCATGCTCCTTCTGGAGAAATCCAAGAACTGCCTCGTCGAAACTGTCTCCTGCCGTCGATATGGACTTGCCGACGACCGTATCGCTCAGAGAAATGACAGCGATATCCGTCGAGCCGGCTCCAATATCCACGATCATATTTCCGCAGGCCCGGGATATATCGATACCTGATCCCAGAGCGGCGGCTATAGGTTCGTCTATGACCGTAACATCCCTGGCGCCCGCTTCCAGGGCAGCCTGCCAGACAGCATTCTTCTCCACCTGTGTTGCCCCGCCGGGAACGCCGATACACACCTTTGGCCTTTTCAGTGTCCTTCTGCCTATGGCCTTCTGGATAAAATGCCTGAGCATCTTCTCCGTGATCGTATAATCTGAGATAACGCCCCGCCTTAATGGATGCACCGCCGAGATATTGCCCGGCGTACGCCCTATCATATTCCTGGCATCCTCGCCCACCGCAAGGATCTCATTTGTGTCATTGTCATAGGCGACAACGGAAGGCTCTTTGAGAACAACGCCCTTGCCTCTTACATACACAAGGACACTGGATGTGCCCAGATCTATCCCTATATCAGAAACTGCCATTTGCTGTTTTCTCCTCTGTTATGATAAAAAACATGTTCCTGCCTGCCGGATCATCTGCTGCCCGGACAGACAGCCGCTAATTAAACTTGTAGATCTTTCTTGCCATCCGGTAGCCCCTCTTGATCACACCGTAAGCGATCTTTCCGGGGGGATTGCTGATGATGCCCCTGCCGCCCAGCCGGACTCTCCAGTACATGCTGGGATATTTTTTCCTGAAATACTGCCAGAGTTCTTTTCTCTTGGCAAGGTTCTCTTCTGTCCCCGATATGATCAGCATAACAGATGTGATAAAGCAGATCATAGCCAGATAATTAAGCATATACCGGGCCAGATGCCTGTTGCTCACATCCTTGGGCAGACAATAGGCGTCTATCATGATCTTGTTCACCCGGATCTGCTGGTCGATGCGGCCGATCATGACCTTCTCATTGACAGACTGATCATCCCGCCCGATAAAATATCTGTAAAAATCGACATCCATATAGTACATTCTCGACACAAAAGGAAGAGGGATGTAGGCAAAAAGATTGTCGACGTAAAATGTATGCTCCGGCAGCTTTAGATTGCAGTCATGAAGCACCTTTGTCCTGTAGATCACCGCGTGCATGAGCAGGTTCTGATCTACCCGGAAATGTCTGGTCTCACTCCAGCCGAAAAGCCTGTCCTCAGGGAGCACATGCTTATAGCCTATCGTATGCGACTTGCCGTCATTTACATGCTCATAGACATAATTTGCTATGAAAATATCCGTATACTGACGCTGAGTCCTCATGATCTCCAGCCTGTCCAGGATCTTCATGTAGCTGTCATAATCGACCCAGTCATCGGAATCGACTACCTTGAAATACATGCCGGACGCATTCTCTATTCCTGTATTGACAGCGCCTCCGTGACCTTTATTTTCCTGATGGATCGCCCTGCACAGGCCGGGATACCTGGCCTCATATTCATCGGCGATCTGCGGGGTGCTGTCTGTAGAACCGTCATCTATGATCAAAATTTCAACACTGCTGCCGCCCGGCAGCAGAGAATCAATACATTTTCGCATATACGATTCCGAGTTATAGCAGGGAACCGCGAAAGTCAGTATCTTTCTCAACTGAATATCCTCCTGTACACATCATATATTAACAGCAGATAAGACAAAAATCCACAATTTATTTGCCTGCCCGGCCTTATAGAATCATTAAAGTTTTATAAAACATAGAAGGCATTTGTTGAAAAAAAAGTGCATCTGCTCTACTATAAAGGCAGCTATTTATTATTTACGACCGAAAGAAGTGACTGCATTGGCTGGTTTTCTAACACAATATCTGTTCGGAATGGAATCATTCGAGAAGCTTCCGGAAAATTATATAAAAAATGTCATCCAGGAAAATAATCATCCGTTTCTGATCGGCCTGCAGGGCTATGATCTCTTCTCATTTAACCCGCATACGATATCAAAACGCGGCCTGTCCTATCAGACCGCAAGCGGTGTCCGGGGGCAGGAATACGGAGCCCTCATAAACAGCATGCTGGATCACATAGAGAATCTCCAGGGCCGTGAGCGCAGCGCATGCGTATCCTACATGGCCGGCTTTCTGTGCTATTACGCGCTCAACCAGGCCGCACGTCCTTACATCTCATATTTTGCGGGACACATGACTCCCGCAGGGAGCAGCCGTAAGGAAAAATATCTGCGCAGGCTGGAGATAGAGGCCGTGCTAGATACCGTCCTCCTGAGGACAAACTGCCATATGGAACCTTCTCAGCTCAACTTCGAGGCGCTTACATTCATAAGCCGGCGGGATCTGGCAGAGATTGAGAAACTCCTGCGCTATGCCGTCCGGTCTACCTATCACTACAAGATCTCCTCCTCAGAGCTGGCCACAGGCCTGCGCAATCTTCGGAGAAGCATCATCTGCCTGCAGCAGAATACCGGTTTTCGCAAGGTCCTGATCGGCAGCGTGACAAAGATCCTTCCCCTGTCTGTAAAGAGGATCTATATAGATTTTATCCCTGACGAGCATGATTATATGAACACAGAAGGCCGTCCCTGGCTCCCCTGCGCCGGCTGTTCCAGGGCGCTGCACTCAGGCTTCCACGTGATATATGAGGAAGCCATCGCAAGCAGTCTTCACCTGCTGGAATCTCTTGACAGCTGCATATCCTGGGGCATGAACCGCGATGAGCTGATCAGCGACATCATAGGCTTTGATCCCTATGCGGACATCATGTAGCCTGCAGAAATTTCCCCGGTCTAGTACATGGCAATCAGTCTGCTGATCATAAACTGATACTCATCTATCGTCTTCTTCATCTTCAGCGCTTCGTCTATGGGAAAATCTGTAAATTTCCCATCTTTATAGGCGATGATCCTGTTCCTTGCGCCTCCGGCGAGAAGATCCACCGCGTAGGCGCCCATTGTAGCAGCATAAACTCTGTCCTTGGCAGACGGAGTGCCGCCTCTCTGGATATGGCCCAGGACTGTCGCCCTTGTCTCTATTCCCGTCGCGTTCTCTATCCTCTTGGCAAGCCTTGTGGAATTGCCGATCCCTTCCGCATTTATGATAATATGATGCGTCTTGCCCTTTTTCCTGTTGGACAGGATGTTGTCTATCAGGTCCTGCTCATCGAACTCATCCTTCTCGGGGATAAGGATGCCGTCGGCGCCGTTGGCTATCTCGCACCAGAGAGCGATATAGCCGGCGTTCCTGCCCATGACTTCTATGATGCTGCAGCGCTCATGGGACATAGAGGTATCCTTTATATTGTCTATGGCAGAAACAGCCGTGTTGACAGCCGTGTCAAAACCGATCGTATAATCCGTGCATCCTATATCAAGATCTATGGTTCCCGGTATGCCGATCACATTAGCCCCGTTGGCCGCCAGAGCCTGGGCCCCTCTGAATGATCCGTCCCCGCCTATGACGATCAGGCCGTCTATACCGGCATCCTTCAGGATCCTTGCCGCCTTGGCCGGTCCTTCCTGTGTCATGAACTCGGGACACCTTGCCGTGTAGATGATCGTCCCGCCAAGTCTTGCTATATCAGATACGCTCCTTCTGCTCAGGTCTATGAACTCCCCTCCCAGAAGGCCGGTATATCCTCTCATGACACCTTTTACATTCATCCCACCGGCAACAGCCGTCCGCACGACCGCACGGATAGCGGCGTTCATGCCGGGAGCGTCTCCTCCGCTCGTGAGTACTGCTATGGTCTTGATATCGCTCATATCCTACCTCCACTCAGTCAAAATAGCTGTAAAATACATTCCCCTGCTCTTCAAAAGTCTTCTTGGCTTCGTCCCAGGAAATACTGCTGACTTCGCCTTTGCTTACATCGGCGATCCTTATCCTGTCATTCGTGTATCCGGTGATCAGACAGTAGGAATCTTTCCCTGTCCTGGCTGCCACCAGACGGTCTCTGTATACAAAATGAAGTACATCTGTCAGTTCCATACCGGTCAGGTTGACCGTCTGCCCCTTCAGCTTCTCCTCCATCTGAGCATAAAGGGGTGAGCTCTCGGAAACATCCGAAGGGGCCTCCCAGCCCTCGTAGGAGGCGATAGCCGAGAGCAGGACTCCGTACTGGCCGTTGTTCTTTGCCTTGTCAATCGTTTCTATCCCCAGATCCCACACATAGGCCCGTCCGGCTCTCTGCCAGGCGATCTGTTTGCGGCTGGTCATGACCGTTCCCGCATTGTCATTGCCATAATCGACTGCTTCCTTTATAGTGGCGAAATCTGCTGCCAGGCCTCCCCTTGTGTAGACATAATACCTGACATCCGGATACTTCTGAGGATCATATTCCCTGGAAATGTCATAACCGGGATCCAGCTTTCTTGCCGTCTGGGTCACGGGAACGAAACTCCTGGTTCCCGTCAGCTGCAGATAATACAGCTTTCCAAAGCTGCCGTCTGACTGTACTGCCAGGCTGACCTCCTCTTCTTCTTTCTTTGCGTTGTGGACGATATAGTCACTGCCGGCATCTTCATAGTCTGTAAAGCTGCCGTTCTTTTTCTTCTTCCCGAGTGTGAAATTTATCATCCCATCAGATATATCTGTGCGCATGATACACTTGCCGCTCTTGGAGTATGTTTTTATTTCCTTCAGATCCTTATCCACGATATGCACCTGGCTGACCGGGATCTGAAGAGTGCCTGTGGAATCCTCAGCGATATCTGCCCTGTTCACAGTCCCGTAAACAAGATCCTCTCCCAGATAACCCAGAGGCATCACGAGCATGCCATCTTCTTTTATCGTTTTCTTCCGGCTCGTGCCCAGATACTCGACAGTAATCTTGTCTCCCGCTCCGGTGCCGGAGACAGGTTCATGGGATACGGCGACCTGGCCGCTGTCGGAAGAAGCACAGGATGCCCTGTCCGCCCCCTTCAGGGCAGTCGTCATCCGGCTTGTGCTGATATCATACCTATATATCTTATCTTCTATCCTGAAATAGATAGAATCTCCCGTCTTGCAGGCAACTGACTCTATGCCCTCCTCAAGCTGATGGAAGCCTCTCTTATAGGGAACAAAGAGCAATTCCTCCAGCTTGTCATCCGCATAGGAGAAGTGATAGATCATTACCCCTTCACTGCCCTCATATCTTCCGGTATGGATATAGCCATAGAGGGCGAAATAGATATCCCCGGTACCCGCATCCGTATGGATCACCCGGATGCCCTGGTCGTACATATGCCCGCAGTTATGGCTGATATCCGTATCCTTGTAGACATTTGTCAGAATATTGCTCGTGCTGTCATAGAGCCAGAGAGAGTTCCCCCTGCAGATACAGCTGTAGCTCTGATTACCTGTTCCGAAATTTGTCAGCCGGGTATCACTGCCGTCTCCCAGCCCCAGCCACAGCTTGCCGCTCTGTATCTGCGCGGACTTAAGCTCGGGTTCCAGCTGCATATCTCTGCGGAAATCCAGAAGATAGATCTTCTCATCCCCCAGGCGGATTCTGTAATATTCATTGATCCTGTAAAAATTCTTGACACTGTCTGTCTTGGCCCTTACGCTGTAAGACAGGGTAAATGAGGCGGTTTCCGTATTGATCTCCTTCAGCCGGATGGAGATATCGCTGGATCTTCTGGGGGAAAGATCCCTCCATGTCACATCATTCACAGGAGAGTAGGCATCTACATGGTCAAGTCCCGTTGATACGGATCCTGTCGATGACTCAAGATAATTCTGCAAGGCGGAAGCGTTATCCTTGCTGAATGTCTTCTCATTAAAATCCAGCACGAATCTGAGTTTCTCGTCTATCTTCAGTTCGGGGCCGTATCTGACTCTTGTATAATATGTGATCTTCTTCCCGCCTGACGTCTTGAGTTTTATTCTAAGAACATACTCGCAGTTTGTCTTCAGGGAACCCGCAAATTTTATCCGGCAGTCCTTGTCTGAATCATTCTTCACGATATCGCTGCAGGCGCCTTTCTCCACAAGCTTTGCATTCTGATCATTGTAAAGCTCATAGGAGGCAGACGAAACGTGGTCCTTGAAATCTCTAATGACCAGATTGACCGTCCGGCTGTCATCGACCGGCGTCATCGTATCCCTCAGATAACCCCCGTCTATATCAGAAACATATCCGTGCATCTCGTTGATCAGACTTCCGCCTGACTGAACATAGAGAAGCGGCAGCGCCGCGGAATTCTCCTGAAGGCTGCCGCTGACAGTACCTGAATTCTGTATATATCCATATATGGCAAGTGTCCCCGCAAATACCGCAAGATACGATATGATCACGGCTGCGATCCTTTTTATATTGAACATCAAATGTCCTCCGGAACATGAAAAAAACTATTCTATGTGACCATAATCTTATCACAATCTTAGCGGCATGTAAAACGGAAATGGTCCCCCGGCGGAAGCTTCGAATATATTCTTCTCTCCCGGCAAAATAAAAACGCTCAAAAGACTTGAAAAAGCAGGCATTGTATTTTATTATTGAATTGTATACATAAAAATACAATCACAAGACAGAAAAGATGGTGAGTACTCTGGATACGATCAGACTGAACGCTATGGCCAAGATAAACCTCGGCCTTGATGTCATAGGAAAACGTCCTGACGGCTACCACGATGTCAGGATGATCATGCAGTCCATCAGGCTCTATGACAGGATCGACATCGAAAGCACGCCGCAGCCGGGCATTTCACTCAGGACAAATCTTCCTTTCCTTCCGACAGACGAACGCAATATCGCCTATAAGGCGGCGCGGCGGATGCTGGAGGATTTTCATATTGACGGCGGGGTAAAGATATCTATAGAAAAGCATATCCCCGTCGCTGCCGGCATGGCCGGCGGAAGCACAGACTGCGCAGCCGTTCTCTATGGAATGGACCAGCTTTTTTCTCTGGGACTTGGGCAGGAAAAACTGATGAAGATCGGCCTGTCCCTGGGAGCTGATGTACCCTACTGCCTGCTGAGACAGGCGGCTCTGGCCGAGGGCATAGGCGAGGTCCTGACTCCTCTCCCCCCGATCGCCCCCTGTCATATCCTGATCGCCAAACCACCGGTGAGCGTGTCGACAGGGCAGGTCTACCAGAGTCTTATCCTGGACAGGGATACCCCTCATCCTGATATAGACGGCATGGCCCGGGCCATGAAGACAGGATCCCTCCCGGGGGTTGTGTCAAGGCTGGGCAATGTGCTGGAGAGCGTCACCATCTCCATGCATCCTGTCATAGCAGATATCAAAAAAAATATCATGAGCGCCGGTGCGCTCGGCGCCCTGATGAGCGGCAGCGGGCCGACAGTTTTCGGTATATTTGACGACGAAGGCAAAGCAAGAGCAGCGTACGATATCATAAGAGATTCAGGTCTCGTGCAGCAGGTATTTCTGACAAGTCCCGTGGATTTCGAAAAGCAGGCGGAATAAAAAATATTGGCCAGGGTATCGGGTAATTACAAGATTATTGGAGGTTTCTTAAGATAGATGAAGAATTTTGATGTAAAGATGAATGAATATCTGCCGCTCAGAGACGTTGTTTTCAATACTCTCCGCTCAGCTATTCTCAAGGGAGAGCTGGAGCCGGGCGAAAGACTTATGGAGATTGCTCTTGCCAACAAGCTGGGCGTGAGCAGGACTCCCATCCGGGAAGCGATCCGCAAGCTGGAGCTGGAGGGGCTTGTTATCATGATCCCCAGAAAGGGCGCTGAGGTCGCCAGGATAACAGAAAAAGACTTAAGAGATGTACTTGAAGTGCGCGCTTCCCTGGAAAAGCTGGCAGCAGAACTTGCCTGCGAGCGGATAACCGCCGAGGAGATAGACCAGTTCAAGGAAAAGGCCCGCATCTTCCGGAAGGCGATAGCCGACAAGACCATAGAAATAACCGTGCTGGCCCAGAAGGATGTGGATTTCCACGATGTCATATTTGGAGCGACAAAGAATGCCCGGCTGATCCAGCTCCTGAATAATCTGCGCGAGCAGATGTACCGCTACAGGCTGGAATTCCTCAAGGACAGGAATACGCATGAACAGCTGGCAGACAACCACGACGCGATCATGGACGCCATCATCAGGCGGGATAAGATAAAGGCAGCCGAGCTTGTAGAGAAGCATATTTATTACCAGGAACTGGGCGTCATTGAAAAACTGCAGCTTCAGGATGACGGATCCTCAGCCGAATCTTCTGCCCGGTCCGCCGGCAAGGGCAGCCGGAGGTGATATCCGTGGCAGACAACGTATTGCTCAGCATACTGAGCAGGCAGGAAAATGACGGAGAAAAAAATGAGACGGAGATGATCGCCGCCGCCCAGCACTATATAAAGAACGGCAGACATTACTTCTGCTATGACGATGACGACGGAGACGGCAACATAGTAAGGAATGTCATGAGGATATCCGACGGCAGGGCAGACGTAATGAGAAAAAGTTCAAAGAAGATATATATGGCCTTTAAAAGCGGGGAAAAGAGCATCACATCCTACCCCACCCCGGCAGGCGATATGACCATGCTCATCAGCACAGAGGAGGTATCCGTAAGGCCGAAAGCTGAGAATTTCGGGGCAGTGATCCGATACGGGCTGACCCTCAACAACGTATATGTGGGCCATATAACTCTTGATATCTCGGCAAAGCCCACGCAGAGCTTTGGCTCAGCATTTTCCGGTCAGTGACATCCGGCTTTGGAGGGCCAGGAATAAGATGAAGAACAGAGGAAAAGTATTTTTATATAATATATCAAAGGAGAGGCAGCGTCAGATACTGCCTCTTTGCGTAAAGGCAGGAGCATCTGTCAGAACTGTCGCCCCTTCCGAATACGGGCAGAAACTGGGAGCCCTTGCCGGACACGCAGGATATTCTATGGACAAGGCGATTTACGATGGCAGCTCTTTTACAGATGAGATGCTTGTTCTTGACGGCTTTACCGGGCGGGACCTTGACGCGTTTTTAAACAGTTTCCGTCAGGCCAAGGTAAGACCCGTCGCCCTGAAGGCCGTGATCACAGATCACAACCAGGAATGGGATTCCGTCACTCTTCACGAGGAGATCAGCAAGGAACACGAGTATATGTGGAGCCAGAAAAAGGAAGGTGACAGCTGAAGATGAAACATCGCGTGATCATAACGATAAACAGGGAGTACGGCAGCAACGGAAGGGTCATAGGCATTGAGACAGGCAAAAGGCTTGGCATTCCGGTCCACGGGGATGATATCGTCGGTCTCGCGTCCGAATACAGCGGCATCGATGAAAATCATTTCCAGAGAGTGGATGAAAAGCCCACGGACAGCCTGCTATTCATGATCGCCAACAATACATTTTCCATGCTCCCCTCCGTCGGTTCTTTCCAGAAATCCCTCTCCAGCGACCGGCTTTTCAATGTGCAGTCCGATGTGATCAAAAACTTTGCCGATCAGGGCAGCTGCATCATCATAGGCCGGTGCGGGAATTATATTCTGAGGGATGATCCCGACATGATATCCGTTTTTATCACGGCAGACATGGATTATAAGACAGAAACTGTCATGAAGCGGGAGAATGTCAAAAAGGCTGAGGCCGAGAAGAGAATAAAGGCCATGGAAAGGCGGCGCACAAACTACTACGGCTATTACTCAGGGCGCGACTGGCGGGCCTGCAGTTCCTACGATCTTGTCATAAACAGCGGCAAACTGGGAGAAGAAAAAACGGCAGACCTGATCTGTGATTATGCACGCATAAAATTATCTGAATAAAATCTGTTTGCGAAAGGAATGCGGTACATATGATCAATATTCCGGATGGAGCTGCATATATTTTGGAAAAACTCCGGCAGGCAGGCTATGAAGCCTGGGTTGTGGGGGGGTGTGTGCGCGACAGCATCATGGGCCGGGAGCCTGACGACTGGGATATTACAACATCGGCACTCCCGGAACAGACAAAAAGTCTCTTCAAAAGAACGATAGATACAGGGATAAAGCACGGGACTGTGACCGTCATGTCAGGCAAAACCGGCTATGAAGTCACTACATACCGGATAGACGGGTCCTACTCTGACGGACGCCATCCGGACCGGGTAACATTCACCAGAAGTCTTGAGGAGGATCTAAGGCGCCGCGATTTCACGATAAATGCCATGGCATACAACCCCAGCCAGGGGCTTGTGGATCTTTTTGGTGGAGTGCGGGATCTGGGGCGCCGCCTGATCCGCTGCGTAGGCGATCCCGGAGAAAGATTTGATGAGGACGCCCTGCGCATGATGAGGGCAGTCCGCTTTGCCGCCCAGCTGGACTTTCAGATAGACCCCGCCACAGCTCTTGCCGTGAGGGAACGGGCAGGGAATCTTAGCAGGGTGAGCGCGGAGAGGATCCGCACAGAGCTTGTCAAGCTGATCTGTTCTGATCACCCCCAACTGATCTCTCTGGCCTGCGACATGGGGATCACGGAGGTCATCCTGCCTGAATTCGACAGGATGAGGGGTGTCTCCCAGCACACAGCCAATCACATATACGACGTGGAAAAGCATACGACTCTCACCATGGAGAACATAGACCCTGACCCTGTCCTGCGCATGACCATGCTCATGCACGACATGGGAAAGCCTGACGTGAGGAAAACACGGTCGGACGGCAGGGATATATTCTATGGCCATCCGGAGGCAAGCGCCCGCCATGCGGAAGAGATCATGAGACGTCTGAAGTTCGACAATCATTCCAGAGAGAAGGCAGTCCGCCTTGTCCGCTGGCACGGGCTGAAATATTTCCCCAGACAGGCCAGCGTCCGGCGGGCCTTAAACCGCGTAGGGGATGATATATTCGAGGACTTCATAAAAGTGCAGAGAGCCGATATCCTGGGCAAGAATCCTTCTATCATACCCGGCAAACTTGACCTGCTCAGCCAGAAGGAAGCCGTTTACCGGAAAGTCCTGCGCGAAGGGCAGTGCTACAAGACATCTTCCCTGGATATAAACGGGAGCGACCTGATCCGGGCGGGCATCCGGCCCGGTCCTCTCTTTGGCGCAATCCTGGAAAAACTTACGGAAAGAGTAATAGATGATCAGTCTCTGAACGACAAAAAAATCCTCCTCAAACTGGCTATGCAGCTCAAGGAGGATCCGAACGTGTTCAGTCCTCTGGAGAACTTTAAGATGTAGTTTTCTTACTTTTTCCTGAACCGGCTGAAGAATCCTGTCTTCTTCTTGGGGGGTGCTATCACGGCTCCCCTCATTCCTTTTACACTGATGATATAGATGCCGCTGACCATGGCCTTTATCTCCTTCTTCACAGGGACCATATCAAACAGCTTCTCATCGCACATGAAAGACATGATCTTGGGGCCGACCTTGGCCTTGACGATGGGGACCTTATTGCGGCGGTAACGCTTGGGGACGTTATCTATCACCATCTTGGGCAGTCCCGACTCGTTCATCCTCATCTTCTTCTTATCTATGACAAGCATCGACATCGGCATAGCCGCTTCTTCCAGCTGGGCCTGCGCTTCGTCAGCTTTCTTCTTCTCCTTGTTGCCGACCACTGTCAAAACGATAAGCACCACAACCATAGCCGCGATTACGATCAGCAGCACAATGGTAGGCGTTGATATTGCTGCCACAGGAAATAATGACACGATACATCCTCCTCACAAAAAATTAAATACTGCCGTAATAGTTTAGCATTTTTCCGGCAACTTGTCCACAATTAATTCACTGCGTCCCTGTTCCTGATATACATATCCTCAACAAGCTTATGGACATACTCCCCGATGTGTTTCTTCTCCTCGGCAGGCAGCTCTTTCATATCTATGGGTTCCGCGAACTCTATCGTTACATTCTGCGCAGCCAGCCAGGGCAGATGAGCCTCGAATATCTGATCTGTGTTTGTCACGGCGACAGGGACGATCCTGCAGCCCGACTTCTGGGCGACCTTAAAGCTTCCGTCCTTGAACTCTCCCATATCCCGGGTCTTGGACCTTGTCCCCTCCGGGAAGATGAGAACGGACTCTCCCTCTTTTGCAAAGCGGATGCAGTTAAGGATACACTGCAGCCCCTGCTTGATGTCATTCCTGTCCAGGAACTGGCAGCGGACCACCTTCATCCATCTGCTTATCACAGGAACCTTCTCTATAGACTTCTTGGCCAGAATGGCAGTCGGGTTATTGAGGAGGGGAAAGAGAAGCACGATATCAAAAATGCTCCTGTGATTGCTGATGTAAAGGACTGCCTCATCCTCCGGCACTTTCTCCTTCCCTATCACCGTCAGCCTGGTCCCGGCTATGGCTTTTACGCACAAAAAACCCCAGGAGATAAAAGAGCAGGCCATCCCCATGCTCTTTTCAGAGCCGGATACGGATCTTACGATCTTCTCCACAAGGAACATGGGAAAGCTGATGATAAAATAAAAGGCCAGATAACAAAGGGCTATGATCGTTCTTATCATTTACTCTCCTCCAAAATATGCAATAGCCTGTCCTTATCGCGCCCGTATATGCGGCAGAGGCTTCTCAGCCCATCCGCCGTCTGAGGATTCAAAGCCTCCCGGGTGCAGCGCCATCTCCAGTTGCCCGAGGGCGTCCCGGGCGTGTTCATCCTGCAGTCTCCGCCGTAGCCCAGCACATCCTGCATGGGAAATACCACATATCTGGCAGTGGAGGAGACCGCCGTCCGGATAAAGTTCCAGCTGATATCATCTCCGCTGCACATCATATATCGGCGGGCCCTGCTCCTGTTTTCTTCACTTGTGCTCAGATACCAGCCGAGAGCTGTATCATTGTCATGCGTCCCCGTGTAGCAGACACAGTTTTCATCATAGAGATAAGGAAGATAATCGCTCTCCTCACCGCTCTCAAAAGCAAATTGGAGGATCTTCATGCCCGGGAAACCGAATCGGTCTCTGAGCTTCTCCACGGCAGGCGTTATCACTCCCAGGTCCTCAGCGATAATGGGGAGATGATCTCCGAATTCCTTCTTCAGAGCCCTGAAAAATGACGCTCCGGGCCCCTTTATCCAGCGGCCGCCCACAGCGGTCTCGCTCCCCCTCTTCACGGCCCAGTAGGCCTCAAAGCCTCTGAAATGATCGATCCTCAGGATATCCGCCAGCTCCAGCTGCTTTCTGATCCGCGCGATCCACCAGCTGTAGCCAGTCTTTCTGTGGACATTCCACTGATAGAGGGGATTCCCCCAGAGCTGGCCGGTCTCGGAAAAGTAATCCGGGGGCACACCCGCCACCTCCCTGGGAAGATAATCCCTGTCCAGCCGGAAGAGTTCTTTATTTGCCCAGACATCCGCTCCGTCCGGGGAAACAAATATGGGAATATCTCCTATAATGGAAATGCCTTTCCCGTTCGCGTACTTCTTCAGAGCCTTCCACTGTCTGAAGAAAAGAAACTGCTCGAATCTGAAATAATCCGCCCTGTCTCCCAGGCTCCTTAAAGCTTCCTTCCTGGCCTGTCCGTCCATATTGCGGCAAGACTTATCCCAGCTGGTCCAGGGGGCTCCCCTGTGCTGAGCCTTCAGGGCCATGAAAAGGGCGTAATCGTCGAGCCAGTAAGCCTGACTCTGACAAAAAGCATCAAACTCCTGTCCCAGCCCATGCCTGTCTGACAAAAATCCTACATAAGCGCTCCTCAGGATGGACTCCTTATATTCTCTTACCTGGTCATAATCTACGCTGTATCGATTAAAATTCGGCTCCCTGTACCTGGTCAGGGCATAGGCCTTCTCTTTGAAGAGCAGATCCCTCTTCCTGATCAGGCCCCTCTCATAGAGCCTGTCCGGACTGATGAACAGGGGCTGGCCTGCAAAGGCAGAATAAGGCTGGTAAGGGGAATCGCCGAACCCCGTCGGCCCCAGCGGCAGCACCTGCCACAGGCTCTGCCCGGCCCTGTCAAGAAAATCCACAAAATCATAGGCTTCCTGCCCCAGATCCCCTATTCCATACCTGCCCGGCAGAGAAGTCGGATGCAGAAGGATGCCTGAATATCTGGGCCTGTGATGCCTTAACTCTTCGGTCATGATTACCTCCGGAAAATAATATTATTTATCATAAAGTATACACGCAATGGGGAAAAATGTCTAACACAAGCAAAAAGCCGTATACAGACCCCAGATTACGGATCCATATACGGCTGCCTAATTCGCAATACCAGTCTCAGATAGGCTGCGACTCACATATCACAAGCTGAACATCCTTCGTAAGAACATCTGTGTAGCTGTAGGAAACCATCCTGTCAGAGAGATCTCCGTCATCAAAAAGCCTTACGGTAAATATGCTGGGATAGCTCTTGGTGATCACGCCTTCGGCTATGGCAAACTTATGTCTTCCCTTATTAGCTCTCACACGTACCCTGCGCCCAATGTTGGCATCAACGGCACGCCTTACATTGATAATATCGCTCTTCTGCAAAAGTACCACCTCTTTCAAACTTCAGCAGAAAATACTGCAGTGAACTGAATATATTATACAACATTGTCAACGAAATGTCAATTTGCACAGTATTTTCACCCGTTTTTCTCTGTTTTGATGATATTTCGTATACGAATTAATCGCAAATTGTAAGAAATGACCATTGATTTTGTAATTATCGTAGATTTTTGTTGAAGAAGTTCAAGGCAAAAGGTGATATGATAGATGTTATGAAAAATATTATACTTTTTAAGATAAAATTTTGCAGGATCAGTATACTGGCACTGCTTGCCAGTCTCCTTTTTGTTTCCGGCTGCGGGAAGACATTCAGCGCCCCGGCCTTTACCGGTGCCCTGCTCGATTCTGTCTGCAAGGCCGACTATACAGATTATTCCGAATTCACCGGAGTCACCACAGCTGATCTCTCCGCCCAGAGAGAAGACCTCATAGACGAGAAGGTCGACACGCTGATAGCCATGTACGGCAATCTGCGGCCATCCTCCGCCTGCAGAGAAGATATCCGGAATTTCATAAACATGCTCTATGAACAGGCTGTGTATACAGTATCGGATCCCCGGGCCACAGCCCAGACCGGCGAAGGCAGCGGGGCAGAAGATGAGGCAGGAGCCATCGTCTCAGTCAGCCCTATCCTGATCTTCTCCGACTGCTCATCAGATATCCAGAAGTTCACGGATTCCTTTAACAAAAAGAACAACGCCCACAAGTATAAGGATAAGACCAGCACCCAGTACGCTGATACTTACCTGCAGGGCGTCATGTCCATACTCAGGGATCACCTGGGAGATATCCGGACCGGAGACGCGGTCGAAAAAAACCTCGTCTATAAGGAGAATGATAAGGGTCTCTACACCGCCGACCCGGACCAGATCAAGGCTGTCTTCGACCTGATCCTTCCTCTGAAATAATATACTTTTTCACAGCATCACAGAAATGGCTGCCAGCCCTCACCGGGAGGCAGCCATTTTCATAGGATAAATTCCCTGTCAGATGCCCATGGTGTCTATCATGGCAAGGACTGCGCTTCCGAGAGCCTCGGACTTTGCGTCCGCGTCCTCGAGGGAGCTTCCCTTTATCCCATAATAGAACTTTACCTTAGGCTCCGTACCGGAAGGTCTTACACATACCCAGGCGTCATCTTCCATATCATAGTAGAGAACGTTGGATGTGGGAAGGCCGGTAGACCTTGTCTGACCGGAAGCCGTATCGGTAATGATATCCTTCTTGTAGTCTCTTACAGCCGTCACCTTGTATCCACCGATCTGAGCCGGGGGATTCTGCCTCAGAGTATCCATGATAGACTGGATCTTCTGCTGTCCTGCGATTCCGGACATGGAGACAGACTTTATATCATCCTTGTAGTAACCGTACTTCTCATACATGGCAAGCATGGCATCCCAGAGATTCATCCCCTTGGACTTATAGTAAGCAGCCGCCTCAGCCAGGGCCATGACAGCTACGATGGCATCCTTATCGCGGGCATGAGTCCCGATCAGGCAGCCGTAGCTCTCCTCAAATCCAAAGAGATATGTCCCCTTCCCTGTCGTCTCGAACTTCAGGATCTGCTGGCCGATATACTTGAATCCCGTCAGGCATTCTATCAGATCGATCCCGTAATTCCTGGCGATGGCGTCAGCCATATTTGTCGTAACGATCGTCTTTATCAGGGCGCCGTCGGCGGGAAGGCCCTGCTTTGCCGCTATCTGACTTATCGTGTACTCAGCCAGGAGGCAGCCGGACATATTGCCGGTCAGGGTATGATAAACGCCCTGAGAATCCCTTACCCGGCAGCCAAGTCTGTCTGCGTCGGGATCCGTGGCAAGGACAAGATCCGCGTCCAGTTTCTTTGCCAGGGAAAGTCCCAGTTCAAATGCTTCCTCAGCCTCGGGATTCGGATAGGAGACTGTGGGGAAATCTCCGTCCGGCAGCTCCTGTTCGGGCACGACATGTACATTCTTAAAACCAATCTCCTTCAGGATCCGGCGGGCCAGCTTATTGCCTGTGCCGTGCAGAGGCGTATAGACGATATTGATCTGGTCTGCGTAATCCTTTATAATCTCGGGATTCTTTACCTGTTTCTTGAGCTGCTCAATATAGACGTCATCTATCTCGGAGCCGATCACCTTGTAAAGGCCGGCTTTCACCGCCTCCTCCTTTGCCATCGTGTGGACATTGGCAAAGTCCGTAACAGCTTTTACCTGGGCCATGATGCCCGTGTCATGAGGAGGAGTGATCTGGGCGCCGTCTTCCCAGTAAACCTTGTAGCCATTGTAATTGGAGGGATTGTGGCTTGCCGTTATATTGATGCCGGCAATGCATCCCAGCTGTCTGACGGCGAAGGAAAGCTCCGGTGTCGGCCTGAGCTCGTCGAATATATAAGCCCTGATGCCGTTGGCTGCCAGGCAGAGCGCGCTTTCCTGCGCGAATTCCGGCGACATATGTCTGGAATCATAGGATATGGCTACTCCCCTGTCCTGACCATTCTGAGAAATGATATAATTGGCAAGTCCCTGGGTCGTCTTCCTGACAACGTAGACATTCATGCGGTTCGTGCCGGCGCCGATGATCCCTCGAAGGCCGGCGGTTCCGAACTCCAGATCCTGATAAAACCTTTCCTTTATCTCATTGTCATCCGCGCTTATCGCCTTCAGCTCCTGCCTGGTCTCTTCATCAAAATAGGGGTCGTCACGCCACTGCTCATACTTTTCCTTATAATCCATTCTATACCCTCCCTGAAAAAACATTTACATAGCATAATATCTTTCATAGACACGCAGAGCCATTTTCCCCTGCTCTGATGCCTATATTGTATATTATATACTTGTATCCGCTTTTTTTAAAGGCGGGTGACGGCTGTTATACGAAACTTTGTCTACATTTTACATATTATCGGACAATTCATCTCCCAATTGGAAAAAGAGTTGAAGGGTATGGGCAAAACTGATAAAATCATCGTATAATCCTTACAAAATGAGGTGGCTCAATGAGTATAAGACTTATAGCACTTGACCTTGACGGCACCCTGCTCGACTCTGCCAAACATGTCAGCGTCAGGAACAGGGCAGCTCTCAGGCAGGCCATGGACAGAGGGATCCGGATCGTGATCGCCAGCGGACGCCCAAAAAGCGCTCTCCCTCAGGAAGTACTTGAGATAGAGGGGATCAGCTATGCCATCACATCCAACGGCTCCAGTATCTTCCATCTGCCGGATATGAAAAGGATATACGCCAACGACATAGACAGTGCCAGTATCAGAAAGCTCCTGCCTCTGATAGAGGGAGCTGACTTTCCCTGTGAAGCGGCTATAGGGGGCAGATGCTACACGCCCCGCGCCTACTTTGAGGATCCGACCCTCTTCGGCATTCCTGTCCATATGCGGGAATATGTACAGGCGACCCGGACACCCATTGACGATATGTATGCATTTATCCGGGATCACAGCTGCGAGATAGAGGGCATATTCATGCTGATCGCGGATCAGGCCCTCAAGGAGAGGACCCGCCGCCAGGTCGCCCAGGCAGGCGATCTGTACATAACAGCTTCTACCCCCTATTACCTGGAGATAGCAGACGGCTCTGTCAGCAAGGCGGCAGCCCTTGATTTTCTGACGGACCGGCTGGGAACGAGCCGGGAGGAGACAGCGGCTTTCGGGGACAGTCTCAACGATCTGGAACTCATAGAATATGCCGGCGCCGGCATAGCCATGGGGAATGCCTCTGACCAGCTCAAGGCATCCGCTCAGTTCGTCACGCTGAGCAACGACCAGGACGGGGTGGCGGAATTTATAGAGAATAACTGCCTTTAATATGGATACCGTTATTCTTTCATGCTATAATTAATTTTTGTAGGAATCAATGATAATGCGGAGGTCTTTCTCAGATGAAGTTCAGAATCAGGCAGAATCTCATTCTCTTTTCAGCAGTGGCGTCTGCTGCCGCTCTGGGACTTGGCGGCTGCACCCGGTCAGATAAGGGCAGCGGCTTCCAGACAGAGGAGACTGGCTCTTCTGCTGTGACCGAGACCGAGTCTGTCCGGATAGAAGCTGTAGATCCCACAGAGCTTCTCAAGTCTCTTGACGGGGTCAGGTTTACCTATTCCGGAGGCGGCGGAAGCTGGACGACTTCCATCCTGTTCGGAGGCGACGGAACTTTTACCGGCAGCTACCGGGACAAAGAAGAGAATATGACCGGGAAGAAATATCCCAAGGGAACTGTCTACAAGAGCAGTTTTTCCGGCAGAGTTTCCGTTCTGGGAAGAAAAGATGAGCTGACCTATAAGCTGAAGCTGGACGATCTGACTCTCAAGAAGAATCCGGGTCAGGAAACAATCAGCAAAAAAGTCCGCACTATCACGACAAATGCCTACGGGCTGGACCAGGGAGACAGCCTCACCCTTTACATGCCCGGTTTTAAGACATCTTCCCTGCCGAAGACATTCAGGGATATCATAAAGACTTCCAGGAAGCTCTATGACGGGCTCCCCAAGACGCTGACATTCTGCGGCATCTACAATGAGACCCAGAAGTCGGGATTTACATCAGAAAACTACCTTTTGGATACCGGAGGCAGTTCATTTGCCGCCTACGCAGGCATCCTCTCCTACTATAAGGATGACATTGACAGATATAACTGGGAGTATTCCGCCCACACAAGGCCGACTGCCCTGTGTGATATAAACGGAGACGGGACAAAGGAGCTCTTCTTCTTCACATCGAAGGATGACGACGGTCCCGGCATCCTCCACATCTACACATATCGGAACAAGAAGGCTGTGGAAGTAGAATATCCATTTAAGTCCATATCGGACGGGAGCGATGAAAGCCTCATGTTTACGGATGAAAACACGGGCACCGGCACCTCCTATGTCATTTACCAGGACAAGGACAAGGATTCCATCTGGATATACAGAAGGCACGGCGACGGCGCCGTCAGCTATTATCTCAGCCGGTATGAGCTGGAATCTGACGGAAGTCTGAAAGAGACGAAAACTCTGAAGATGACCCAGGACTCCCAGACCGCATCCGCCGGGGGATTGACCAGTGAGCTGGTCCGCCTTCCTCTCACAACGACATATGATGACGGTTCTTACGATGACGGGTCCTATGATGATGGGTCTTACGATGACGGGGCCTACGATGATGGATCTTACGATGATGGATCCGGCGATGACGGGTCTTATGATAACGGAGACTATGACGATGGGTCTTACGACGGCGGAGACTATGATGACGGATCCTACGACGACGGATCTTATGATGATGGAGACTATGACGACGGGTCCTATGATGATTACGATGACTACAGCGGTCAGGGAGGGGAGAAGACAGACGCCCTCTCTGCATACAGCAGCGGCACATTCACGGACAATGGGAAAGAAGTAAGTGCCCAGGAAGGATCCCAGGCATTTTCGGACGGTTTTGACCGGCTCTCAAGCGTACTGCTCTACAGCAGCCCGACAGGGGACACAAAGATCTGGGACAAGGTCGATGATACGTCCATGATCGGTCTTTCCTACGATGATATGTACAAAAAGCTGACAAAATAAGCCAGGAATAGTTCAGACTTCCATGCTTTCCTTTAAGATAAAATGATTTTTGTGGAACTCGATCATGCCCTCGTCCCGCATCCTGCCCAGCTCTTTTGACAAGGCGCTCCGGTCCAGGTTCAGATATTCTGCCAGCTGCTGGCGGTTAAAGGGAATATCGAATTCCCGGCTCTTGCAGTCCGTGCTCACATTTGAAAAATACATCATAAGCCTGCCCCGGATACTCTTTGAAGTCGTGTAGAAAAATCTGCGGGATAAGACAAGATTCTTCCGGGCGCAGATCATCAGAAGCTTTCTCTCTGCTTTTATCCGCCAGCTCTTCTGGCCAAAGGCAGGGGAAAGCATTTTTTTTACATTAAGAAAAAGCACCCTGCAGGGAGCCGCCGCCGCTGCCCCTACCATCATGACCTGGCCGGTGATGGCATAGGTCTCCGCGAAGACATGCCCGGCCTCTATATTGCTCAGGATGGTGCGGGTCCCCCAGATATCGATATTTTCAATATTTACGCTTCCCGATAAAAGGATCCCCATCTCCCGGGTCGTCTCTCCCATCTGCAGGATCTGGTCATTTTTCTTATATTCCCTGACCCTGGTAAGGCCTGCGCAAACGATGTCTTCCCACTCCTCCTGACTGATCATATCCAAAAAAGGGATCTGAGGTTTATTGATATCCATATCCGGCCTCCTTCTCACTTTTGGCGGGCTCTGCCAAGGAATCTGCTGACAGAAAGAGCCGCCCTCACAGACCTCAGGCTGAGCAGCTTATCCTTCTGGGACAGCTGCCCGCGGAGCTGTTCGCACTCATTTTTCGTCTTCTGCAGGTCTTCTCTTGCCGCTTTTGTCTCCTTGTTCGCAGCCTTAAGATTCGCCGCGGCAGCCTTCTTCTCCGCTGAGGCTTCCCTCTTGAGGGCACCGATCTTCTGCTGCTTTTCCTCATTTTGCCCGGTCAGGCGTCTGTATTCGCTGAAAAGGAAATCACCCGGGCTCATCTTCTTCATATCAAGATAGCGCTGCATATTCTTATTGCCGTTTATATTGTCCCTGCCCAGGATAAGGAAGCTGTCCTGGCGGGTCATGCGATCAAAATAGGCCAGATACTGGTCATAGCTGTCTACATAGGGCATGGTAAAGAAATAAACGCCGACCGCCTTATCCACGAGGCTCTGCAGGATCTGAGGATCCTCCAGAAGCCCTCTTTTTTTCAGCTCCCGGCCTGTCTCCTCATAGGCAGACATAACGGAATCCAGCTTCTCGCCGTAGGATTCCATGAGACTTCCCTTCCTGTTCATCCGGTAATAGATCAGCCTCTTATCGCAGATGCAGATCCTTTTTGCCAGGGAAAGGATCAAAAGGGAAGCCAGCACATCGTTGATATGCTGCTGCTGCTGAAAACGGATCTGCTGCTCCATCATAAAGCTGCGGCGCACCAGCTTATTCCATGTAACCGTGGACGTAAATGTGTAGATCCTGTCCTTGCAGTCATTTATGTTAAATACATCCGTCTGGGGATAGGGTTTTCTCACATAGGAATGGGCCAGGAAATTTCCGGTCTGGGAATCGAAGTTCTGGGCATTGCACACGCAAAGGTCCGCGTCCAGAGAGATTGCCCGGTCATACATGAGCTTTAAGGCGTCAAGATCAAAATAGTCATCGGAATCCCAGAATATGATATACTCTCCCCCCGCGTGCTCCAGGCCGTTATTCCTGGCAGCGCCCGCGTACAGATTCTTCTGGGTAAGGACCCGGACTCTGTTATCCTTGTCTGCGTATTCCTGCAGGATCTGGGGCGACTGGTCTGTAGACCCGTCATCCACGCAGATGATCTCTATCTCCTTCAGGGTCTGTCCGACTACACTGTCCAGGCACTGTCTCAGATAGGGAGCACAGTTGTAGACCGGAATAACGACCGAAACCTTTATGCCATCTTCCATTTCAAATTACCTCCAAATCCTTAGTCCTGTGCCTTTTCTGATAAGCCAGGACAAGAAGGGCAAGAAAAGCCGCCCATCCGCCGGCAGAGACTATGATCCCCGCCTTAAGTCCGGGAGTGAAATACGTCAGCTTCACCTCGTGGTCTCCCGACGGCAGATAGAGGGACGTGAACATATCATTTGTCTGTATCAGCCGGGCAGGCTTGCCGTCAACCTGAGCCTTCCAGCCGTCAACATAAGGAATAGCCAGGCAAAGCAGCCTGCCTCTGTCAAGATGGATAGAGCCTGATATCTCATTTACTCCTTCTTTTGCGTCCATTGTATCATTGCTAAGAGCTTTTACATAGCCCTCATAGGAATTTACCGGCTGGCACAATACCTGGATCTTGTCAAATGAGTAGCTGCCGGCGGCGTTAAATCTTATCCGGGCCCTATCCTGAGCCTTCTCATAATAGCCAAGATTCACCAGAATGTCATCCTGCCCGTAATAGCTGCGGCTCTGGGCCTGAACAAGATAAGTCTTTACTGTCTTTTTCCCCCTGACCTTTATCCGGATGATAGGGGCTTCCTCCTTTGTTTCAGCCTTGAGACCCTTTATGAGCAGGTATGTCTCGCACTTTTCCTTCCCCTGAAAATCCACCCGGATGGCATAGCGGTTCTCCCTGCACTGATAGGTATTGGCACCCTTCTTTTTCCCGCCTTTATCCGAGCTCACGCTGCAGGGAACCTCTATGCTGTCCGCCTTTGGCTCCGTCTCCTTAAGCTGAGCCTTTTGATCCTTAAAGCTCTTCGCGTCCTCGTCGGAAATGACAGCCGCCTGCATCATAGTCTGAGCTCTCTTTAAGGGATCCAGGGCTTTCCACCTGGACTGAGATACATAGCCGCTATAGGTATAGCCCATGGGCAGGGCATACTTATTTTCGTAGATCCGGTAGCCGCCGGTCTTCTCAGACGCATCCATCAGCTTTTTATAACCGAAAGGAGCGCTGCCCCCGGGGGCTGCGCAGTAATAGCGGACTCCCGCCAGCTCATCCAAAAATGTCCTGCCGCCCAGGCCCATGTAATTATAGGTGCACATGGGATTGAGCTGCAGATCAAGCTGAAAAACAGAGGGAGAAGCTGCCGCCAGGCTCCAATAATACTGAAGCCCTCTCTGACCGCTGAGCAGAGTCTCATTTTCCACCTCATATGTGCTCTTTTCATAGCGCCAGAAATTTTCCGCTCCGCTCTCGGCTGCCAGATCGCTCAGGATGGGCAGCTGCTCCTTATCCATTCTTTCGGTGGCTGTTCCATTTTCCAGATAGAGGCTGATCCTGTCCCCGAAATGGCTGTCATACTGGAAGAAGCTGTTGAGGCCAAGCTGGGTCCCCATGAGGATAAAGATGCCCAGCACAAAGGCGCCGGAATAAACATTCCTCCTGCGCAGAAATTCAGCCATATGATCCCAGCTATCCGCCAGTATGAAGGCGATCAGAGCAGAGTAGATCCATACCCACCGGTTGCTGACATAGGCAAAGCCATTGAATATCCTGCCAAAGACCGGCAGCATCAGCATGATGGTCAGCGTGATAAATGCCGCGCCCAGAACTCTTCCCTCCCTCTGCCTCATATCCTTTTTCCTGTTTCTGACAAAGAGAGTGATCAGGGCGGGCACGACAGGCCATGTGTAGCCCAAAAGGGTCCAGTACATGTCAGTCCCTGTCTGCACAGACAGAAATCCAATGAGAAATCCCTTGTAATAGGATGCCGGGTAAAGGAGCATGAGGGGACTTACCGCCTCCGAGCGCAGAGTTCCTTTAAAAAGGAGCACCGTCGGCAGAAAGAGGGCCATGCTCATCAGAGTCCCTATGACTCCGTACAGCAGGAAATGCAGGATCATGGACAGAAAGCCTCGCAAAGTTCTTTTCCCATCCAGGCTGAAATAGCGGAATATCAGGTAGATGATGGTCCCCAGGACGATCATGTAGAAGAAATAAAAATTGCTGAGGGCCGAGATAAAGACCATGAAGACAAAAAGCCCCGGCTTTTTCTTCTTAAGAACCCGTTCTGCCCCGATCAGCAGCAGGGGAAAATAGATCATGGGGTTGAGGAAAAAAGGATGCTTGACCCCTGCGTAAACGGCATAGGTACAGAATGTATAGGTCACAGCCCCTGCCAGGGAAGCTGCCCTGCCCTTGCCCCTGCTCAGGCAGTATGCCGAGAAGGCCGCCCCTGCCAGATAAAATCTCAGCAGGACCAAACCGTCATATAAAAGCTCCGTATAGCTCTCGGGGACAAAGGCCGAGGTAAGGGCCAGCGGGTCGCCGATGACATAGTAGGACAGAGTCGTAAGAACGTCAGCCCCGTATCCTATGGAAGAATCCCAGAGGGGGATGGTCAGCCTGTGAGTCTGAACAAGGCCGGATGCGATCTTCCTGAGCCAGGTGCCGTAATAGCGCAGAGCTGTATAGTGCTGGACCATACCGTCCGTACGGAAGACGAAGCTCTTGTCCTGAGACCAGAAAGGGAAGAAGACAAGGGCTGCGAATACAGCAAAAACAGCGGTATATATCAGATAATATACCGCCACACTGTTCACAACCCTTTCCTGTCTGCGATCCCTCTTATCAGCCATTGAAAGCCTCTTGATCATAGCGCGCATAGACAGCGTTTACTGCCAGCATGATAAAGACAGATGTTATCCAGCTGACATCGTAATTTATCATTCCAAAGCCGCTGAAAAGGTTGACCTGGATGAAGAAGGCTGTAATTCCTGCCCAGCATACAAAGCGCTTTTTGCGGATCAGCACCTTCCAGGTAAAAAAGGCAAAATAGGCCAGCGTGAAGACAAGAGCAAATACGATGCCGTAGTCGAGCGACATCATAAGGGCCGCCAGACCAAAGGCATCCCCGTAATCCGCAAAATTTGAATTGTAGATCGTCGCCGTCCCATATCCCTTATAGAGCAGAAGGGAGTCGACGGAATTTGCCCTGTAATCCCGAAGCTCGTTAAGCATGTCCCTTGATACAGGGGGATAGTCCAGGATCCCAAAGATCTGCATCAGACCCCCGCCAATGATCAGAAGGCCGCCGACAGCCAGGCATACGATAAGGCTGAGTCCGTTCTCTTCTGCCTCTTTTCCTGCCTTCATCTGGGCAAAACAGGACAGAAGGAGATAGATCCCAAAAAGGATCATGGCTGCCTGGTCCAGGCAGAGGACGATCCCTGCCGCCGTAACGATGGCAAGCAGCATCTTCCTGTATGTCCTGCCAATACTCCTGTAATAGATATCATTTATGATAAATATCCCCATAAATATCAGGGAATTAAACATAGCTCCACCCCAGAAGGAGTAAAATCTTCTCTTCCCCCCGTCAAGAGCCTCTATGAAGGAATCATACTGGCCGATCTTCATGCCGTGGGCGTTGAACAGGCTGTTCACGATCCTGACCAGGGCTCCGCCGCTTATCATCTCTATGACCCCAAAGATAAGCAGGATAAAGGACAGGACATAGAGAACCTTCACATTCCTTCCCAGCCAGATCCTTCTTCTGTCCCTGTCCATGGTCTGAAATATCACAAAGAAAGGCAGGGCAACATTCAGAAGGGCCGCGCAGTATTTCCGGAAATAGACATCTCCATCTGAGACTGTAATGGGGATCAACAGGACAAGACCCAGGTACATGAGAAATATGTCAAACCTGTCATATTCTTTTCTGTGGATAAATCCCCAGACGATCATCAAAACCGCCGCCACAACAGCCGGGTAATTCACCCAGCCCAAAGATCCCGGGTCGAACAGCTTCATAATAATGGCCCTGCGGGGTCCGATCGGCGTCAGCGCGATCCCCAGAAAAAGCAATAGCAAAGCGAGGGGCCATACAGAGGCCCTTCTCCTTTCACTGACCTTGTCACTTAACATCCAGCATCCTCCCTCTATTAAAATTATTCACAACAGATAATATGAATAAGCATTCCCTTAAAGCCCTGAACCGGGGCCGGCTCCTTCTTTGGCAGATAATCCGTCATGCCCACGCAGTTTATGGCCATCATGAGGAAAAACATGGTATACCAGAACATATCCTGACTGCACAGGGCTATGCCGTTATAGGTGTTCATCTGCAGAAAGAAAAGACCCGCGCCCATCCAGGAAGCGATCTGCCTGCGGCTTAACATCTGCCATGAAACATAAAAAACGATCGTGCCAAGTATGATCCCGGAAAATACGATCCCATAATTGAGGGCATACATAAGGGGCGGGAATTCAAAGGCCGGCCGAAGGGGCGCCATCCCTTTCAGATAAGCCGTACCTGCCCCGTAGCCGGTCCAGGTCTTCAGGGGATAAACATTGCCCCCAAAATATGCGATAATCGCGTCTACCCTGCCGCTTGTAAGACTTCCCGTCGTGAAACGGTTTATGATAGACTCAAAAAATCCCGACAGGTACATGACAAGCACCGCGGCGGCGTAGACGATAAACCACTTCTTGTGTCTCCAGTTGGAAATGACAAGGTAGACAAGAAGAGTCACAATGGCCGTCTTGCCCACGCAGAGCAGAACGCCCGCAAGCGCGATAAGGAAAAATAACAGCTTGGGATAACGTTTTCCCAGGCTCCTGAAATAGATATCGTTCAGGATGAAAAAGCCGTTAAAAAAGGCGCAGTTTGTCAGAGCATGGCCCCATAAGGAGCAGAATCTGAAGGGTGAGGCATGCATAAAAGTGACATAAAGTTTCATATCCCTTATGCTGTCATATCCCTTCTGCCCCAACCACCGGTCAAAATCCGCAAGCCATCCGCCCTGTGTCATCTTCTCATGGACCGCCAGCAGCAAAAAGGCAATGACGATCAGGTCAAAAATGATCAGAAAGGCCTGTATGACCTTCTTCCTGTAATCTGTGCCCATCCTGTGAAAAAGGAGGAAAAGGGGAAGCCAGGTGTTGACGACCGTGGCCGCCATCTTGGACGACTCGACCCCGCCTTCTATATTGGACAGGAACATAGGGATCAGAAGCAGCAGCCATACGACAGTCAATATGATCTCTATCAGCGTATATCTGCGCTTTAAGGCGAACAGGATCAGCAGGGCCCCTGTCATGATAAGATTCATCCATGCATAATAGCCTGCCCTGCTGTAGAAAAGCACGTACCTCAGCTGAACCGGCAGCAGGAAGATCCCCGCAAAAAAGAGAACCAGGATAAGGGGCCACAGATATCTTCCTGCCGGGGCCCCGGTCTCATATGTTTCCTTCCTCTTGCTCATGATCCTCCTTCAGGCCAGTTCCTTCTCGCACAGGTCAAGGGCAGCGGCTATGACCTGATCCATATCGTAGTACTTATACTCGCCCAGCCTGCCGCCGAATATCACATTCTTCTGACCATCCGCCAGCTCCTTGTACTGGGCGTAAAGTTTTCCGTTCTTCTCATCATTTACCGGATAATAGGGCTCATCCCCGGGCTTCCACTCAGAAGAGTACTCCCGGCTTATCACAGTCTGAGGCAGCTCATTGCCCTGTTCATCCTTGCCGAATTCAAACCACTTGTGCTCTATGATGCGGGTCCAGGGCGTCTCGCTGTCCGTGTAATTGACCGCCGCGTTTCCCTGGAAATTGGGCATATCCAAAAGCTCAGTCTCAAAGCGGACAGACCGGTACTCCAGCGTGCCCAGCTTATAGCCGAACCAGGCGTCTATGGGGCCTGTGTAGACGATCCTGCCGGAAAGAGCGTCCAGTTCCTCCTTGTGGTCAAAATAATCGACCCCCAGACGGATATCTATCCTTCCCTTCTGACCGGCCGGGGCATCAGCCGCGGGCTTTCCTTCCTCTGTGCAGCCCAGCATAGCCGCGATCATCCTGGTATAACCGCCTATGGGAATGCCCTGATAGAGAGCATTGAAATAATTGTTGTCAAATGTGAAGCGGACAGGGAGCCTCTTTATGATAAAGGCGGGAAGCTCTCTGCAGGGCCTGCCCCACTGCTTCTGTGTATAGCCCTTGACAAGCTTCTCGTAGATATCCGTGCCGACAAGGCTTATCGCCTGCTCCTCCAGGTTGCGGGGTTCTTTGATCCCGGCAGCTTCCTTCTGCTGCCTGATCTTTTCCTGAGCCTGCTGGGGAGTCACAACGCCCCACATCTTATTAAATGTGTACATATTAAAGGGCAGGGAGTAGAGCTCACCGCGGTAGTTGGCTACCGGAGAATTCGTAAATCTGTTAAAATCCGCGAACCTGTTGACATACTCCCACACCTTCTTATCGTTTGTATGGAAAATATGGGCGCCGTACTTGTGTACATGGATGCCGGCAATATCTTCCGTGTAGACATTCCCGCCTATATTGGGCCGCTTGTCGACAACAAGCACAGACTTGCCCTTTTCTGCCGCCTCATGGGCAAATACAGCCCCGTAAAGTCCGCTTCCTATCACCAGATAATCATACATAAGAAAACTCCTTATCCAAAAACATTAATCTTCAAATGCAAAATGGTAGTCAAGGCCCAGGGCATCTCTCACGCTGATAAGATCTTTCTGCACGCTCCTGCCCACAGGAATCCCCTTGTCCTTTCTGTCAAGCCAGGCAAGATACTCCTTCTCCCCTGCCGTGTAGATCCTGCTGCAGCCCGGCGCCTTCTTGGAAGCACGCAGCTGGCGGCAGATATCGCCTGCCGTCTTCCGGAAGACATCCCGCCCCATAAAGGCATCCGGGTCGACCACAAAGAAGTAATGGCCCAGATGATACATCCTGGGATTCCCGTTCTCATCCACGCCCGTGAGCGCCTTCATAAAACTCCCTCCGGAAAGGGCAGCCGAGAGGATCTCCACGACAGCCGCATAGCTGTAGCCCTTATAGCCGGCAAGTTCTTCCCCTATGCCTCCCAGAGGGGCAAGGGCAGCCTTCCCTGCCACAAGATCCTTCAAGATCTCAGCGCTGTCCGTCAGCGCCTCCCCATCCTGCGATATGACCGTTCCCGCAGGAGTAGGCTTTCCCTCTCTTGCATAGACCTCTATCTTGCCCCTCTGAACGATGGATGTGGCACAGTCTATACAGAAGGGAAACTCTTCATCCGTCGGCAGCGAAATCGTAAGCGGATTCGTTCCCATCATATTCTCAACGCCGAATGTAGGCGCTATGGACGGCCTGGCATTCGTTCCGGTAAGACCGATCATTCCCTCGTCGGAGGCCATACCCGTCCAGTAGCCTGCTATGCCGTAGTGGGTAGAATTCCTGATGGCTCCTCCCGCCATGCCGTACTTCTTCGCCTTCTCTATCAGCTTCTTCATCATATGATAGCTGGCGACCATGCCCATGCCGTCGTGCGCGTCCATGACAAGAGTAGTCGGCGTCTCCTTGAGCACCTCAAGCTTTGTCACCGGCAGAAGCGTCCCGTTCAGGATCCTGTCTATATAGATTGGCTTAAAGCGGTTGCAGCCATGGCTTTCTATTCCTCTTCGCTCAGCCTCAAGCAGAACGTCGGCACAGATGGCCGCATCCTCCCTGGGCACGCCATAGCCCGCAAAGGCGTCAATCATAAAATTCCTCGTCTGATCCCAAGGTATATACGTTTTCTCGTTATCGTTCTTCTTCCCCATAATCTATACCCTCATTTTGTTTGGGCCGGTATCGTCTCGCCCCCTGATCCCGGCTCCATCATTAGACAATATTTACATCATACAACAATTTCCTCTGCTTAGCAAGACTGCGCGCCGCCTTCAGATCTCCTCTACATAGGCTACTTCCGGCATCTGCATGATCTCGGAAACGACCGCTTCGTGCAGACGCCCTTTTTTTATCTCCAGCTCTACGATCACGCAGAAAAGCTCCTCCCTGCTCCCCTTATTATTGTCCGTCTCCATCATAACGAGCCGGCCGCCCCTGCCCTTTACATAGCGGATAAAGCTGCCAACCGCCTTCCTGTTCTGGAATTCTATGTACAGATCCAGGATCCTGGAATGGCTGTAGACTGCCTGGTCAATATTGGGCAGAAGAACGTAAAGGCTGATGATGATAAGCACAGAAAGGATGGCAGCGCTGTAAAATCCTACGCCAAGCGCCACTCCGATCCCGGAGCAGACCCAGAGCCCGGCAGCCGTCGTCAGCCCCTTGATATGCCTGCCGCCCATTACTATGATCGTGCCGACTCCAAGGAAGCTGACTCCGGTGATGACCTGAGCCGGCAGCCTGGTCACATCCCCCGCGTTCTGACCAAAGGCATAATAAAGGTATATGCCCGTCATGGACACGAGGCAGGAACCGACACAGACCAGTCCATGAGTCCGAAATCCGGCTCCCCTCCTCTTTATACTCCTGAAAAGTCCCACGACGCCCCCGCACACAAGGGCCAGCACAAGTCTGACAAAGACAGTTATCAGATCCGGATTTCCAAAAGAAATATTCAGCAAAACGCCTCATCTCCTTCCCGTCTCGTTATTTTCCTCCATCTTAGCATATCAGGGGAAAATGTTCTATTCCTTTGCCCTGCCAGGTGCTATTATAAAAGGGAAAACCATTCATCTTCTGAATAGAAAGGATCAGCTTTATGAAAAAGATAAATACAGATAACATACCCTCCCGTATTTTCCTGCGAAAATTTTTCAGAGCCGCCTGCGCATTTGCCCTGACACTCAGCCTGCTGCCACTTACCTCTCCCTGTCTCACCGCCCACGCCGCCGATGTAACAGATCAGCCGGAATCTTTCAATCAGACGACATCTGATGACAAGGATAAGTCCGATTCATCCAAAAAGAAAAAAACAAAAGAAAGAAAAGAAAAGTACAGCTATAAAAAACTGCTCAAATACACCGGGCAGGCCTCTTCTTCCCGGAAAATAACAGGCATAAACGGATACAAGCCGGGAAAAGCGGCAAAGAAAAAGCTGAATGCCGCCATAAAGTCTGTCAGGAGAGGCGGCAGGGACGTGAGCTTTGTTGTCATGGATGTGAAGACTATGAAGGGCGTCTCCTACAATGCCGGAAGAAGGTACTACTCAGCCAGCGCGATAAAGGGGCCCTACGTGGTCAGTGCCGTGAGAAAACGCCCCTATCTTCTGAAAAGCAGGAGATCCACGATAAACCAGATCTTAAAATACTCCGACAACAATGCCTATATCGGTTTTGCAAAAAAATACGGCTTCGGCTCTTTCAACAGCTGGGTAAAGAAATCCGGCGCCGTCTACAAGAGAACAAAAGGCAACCGCTGCTACGGATATTTTACAGCAAAGAATATGGCAAAGATCTGGGTCAGCAATTATGAATACTTCCGGACAGACAAAACCGGCAGGAAGCTGGGAAAAATGTTCCAGCACCCCGCCGTATCCGCCATCCACAGCAGTCTCGGCGGCAAATACACCACTCGCTCAAAGGCCGGCTGGATCGCGGCAGGCGGCCGATTCAATGTGACAAATGACGCCGGGATCGTCTATTCCAAAAAGGGCTCCTACATCATCGTGATCATGAGCTCTGTCCCCTCGGACATGGCAAAGCTGAGGCCCCTGGTCAGGGCCCTTGACTATGCCCACAATGATATGGTCCGCTAAGATTTCATTAAAAAGGGCGAAACATTTTACTTATGCTTCGCCCTTTTTGATTTCAATCTCTGATCACCGCGTCATTGAGCGTCATATTTTTCTTTATATTCTCGCAGCACCGGCGAAATTCCATAAGCTCATCTTCCGGCAGGTCGTACTCCATGATATCTTCCACGCCGCCTGCCCCTATGACACAGGGAACACCCGCGTTGACGCCGTCCACACCGTACTGGCCTTCAAGGCCTATGCTGGCAGGCATGATTGCCTTCTGGTCGTGGACGACAAGTTCAACGACCCTGGCAGCCGTTGTGCAGATCCCGTATTCTGTCCTGTGCTTGCCGGAAAGGACCATATAGGCATTGCCCTCCGCCTGCTTGCGGAAGGCCGCGTGATCGATCTGAAATCTGGGGTCTCCCGACTTCTCAAGCTCAGACAGAGGCTTGCTGTAGAATGTGATCTGCGACCAGGGCACCATGATGGAGGCCCCGTGCTCACCCATCATAAATCCTCCGATGGACCTGTGGGCGATGCCGGTCTTTGCCGAGAGCAGAGCGATCAGCCTCGAGGAATCCAGGCCTGTGCCTGTCCCGAAGACATGGCCCCTGGGAAGGCCGGACAGCTTTGCCACCTGGGATGTGATGATATCGCAGGGATTCGAGATATTGATAAATATGCCCTTAAATCCGCCTGCCATGATCCTGGGGATAAAGTCGTTGACCTGGGCTATGTTAAAATTCAGCTCATCCAGCCGGTTCAGAGTCTTCCACATAAGGCCCATATCACCCACTGCATTCACGATGATATCGCAGTCCCCCAGGTCGCCGTAACCGGCAGTCGTCACATGCACCGGATGCGGGCAGTATGTCATGGCGTCCCTCAGGTCCTGAGCCTCAGCCTCGACCTTCTCTATTTTCTTATCTACAAGCACCAGGTCATCCGTAAGGCCTCTCAGGCAGAGAGCATAGGCCGTATTCTTACCCACAGCTCCGACTCCTATCACAGCAATTTTTCTTCTCTTAAGCATGTCTCATTTCTCCTCTGATAAATATATATTCTCACCGGCAAGCAGACTCATAAGAGCCAGGTAAACCTCCTGAGCAGCCGCCAGCTTGTAGGCCAGCCTGTTTTTCATGGGCGGGAGCAATGCAGAATATGCCCTCGTCTCCTCACCCATGCTGATGGCAAAATACAGCCGGCCTACAGAGGAAACTTCCGGATTGGCCGGGTCTATATTTCCGGCCGTCCCGCTGGTCCCGATGCCGATATCCGCCCCGTAGGCATCTCTGCAGGCCTGAGCCATGGCACAGGCTGTCTGCTCTGAGTAAACGCTGAAGCGGTCTATGATCTCCCCAGGCACTCCCTGCATGATCTTGGCCCTGTTTGAGTACGTGACAAAGGCTCCCTCCAGAACCGCGGAAGATCCCTCCGTGTCCGTGATCAGGGAAGCGATCTGGCCGGCTGTTATGCTCTCCATGGTCGTGATCGTAAGGCCGCGGCCGATCAGCAGCTCTGTCAGCTTTCTGTAATTTTCTCTTACCAGGTCCTCTGCGTACTCAGCGGCTTGTCTGTGCTCCATAGCCCCCTCCTCCTAAAAAAGTAAATTTCTTATATTGTATCACTAACTCTTACAAGATGTGACAGTTTTTTCCCACCCGCCCGAGACTGCATTTGTCAGAATTATACTCTGATGATATAATATTTCTGTTCATAAAGGGCAGAGGGACGCGGACGCAGGATCTATCTGCCATCTTAATTTTCAAGGAGAAAAATTATGTTTGAGAATTCTTTTGCAAAGAGAATGGAAAGACTGGGAACAGAATCCGCATTTGCGATCATGGCTCAGGCAAATGCTCTGGAAGCCCAGGGCAGGAGCATCATCCACTGCGAGATCGGGCAGCCGGATTTTACGACTCCCAGACACATCATGGACGCCGCTTACAAGGCTATGCTGGACGGCTATACCGGCTACGCCCCCACACCCGGCTACCCGGAGGTGAGGAAGACGATCGCCGACTATGTCAGCCGGCAGAAGCATATAGACGCCGGCCCGGACAATATCGTCATCGTTCCCGGCGGCAAGCCTATCATGTTTTTCACCATGCTGATGCTGATCCAGGAGGGCGATGAGGTCATCTACCCCAACCCGGGTTTCCCCATATACGAGTCCTGCATAAACTTTGTTGGAGGCACGCCCGTGCCCATGCCCCTCTTAGATGAGAACGACTTCAGGGTCGACCTGGAATCCTTCAAAAAGAGCATCACGCCCAGGACAAAGCTCGTCATCCTGACGAATCCGTCCAATCCCACAGGCGGTGCTTTCAGCGAGAGCGATATTCTTGCCATGGCAGACATTTTAAGGGACAGGCCGGATATCTTCATCCTCTCCGATGAGATCTATGACCGGCTGGTATTCGACGGCCAGGTCCGCTCGATAGCAAGCGTGCCCGGATTCCAGGACAGGACCATCATCCTGGACGGATTTTCCAAGACCTATGCCATGACCGGCTGGCGCATCGGCTATGGGGTCATGCACCCCGACCTGGCAGCCAAAGTGGCCCGCCTTCAGGTGAATTCAAACTCCTGCACGGCAGCCTTCACCCAGATGGCAGCCAAGGCAGCTCTGGAAGGGCCCCAGGATTCCGTAAAGATCATGCGGGATGCCTTTCGCGAGCGCCGCGACTGGCTCGTCACTGCCCTTAACTCTATCCCCGGCATCAGCTGCCGCACGCCAAAAGGAGCATTTTACGCCTTCCCCAACATATCCAGCTTCGGGATAAAGAGCAAGGAGTTCTGTGAGAGGCTGATGACGGAGGCCGGCGTCTCCGCAGCCTGGGGAACCTCATTCGGGGCATACGGAGAAGGGCATTTCCGACTCTCCTATGCAACGTCACTCGAGAACCTGAAAATCGCCGTCGACCGCATAGCGGATTTTACGGCAAAACTCTAAAAATTAAACAGAAAGAAGAATAACCATGCAGGAAAAACATCCTATTAAGTATTTCGCACCAAGCTGGCCTGCACTGGTCATGGGAACCGGAGGACTGGGAAACATCCTGTGGAAGTGGCAGCAAAATTTCTTACCTGCCCGTTACGGGGCCATTTTGCTTGCCGCGATCGCGCTCGTTTCCTATGTGATCATAACGATAATCTGGCTGATCCGATGGGCAAGGTACACGGGCTACGCAGTCCGCGACCTGCACGATCCGATTGCTTCTAACTTTTATGTGACGACAGGGATCTCCACCGTCATCATCGCAACAAATGTATCCAATATCTGGTCAACCTGGATGAAACCCTCTCAGGTGTACGGAGTCTGTCTGACCCTGTGGATCATATCGTGCCTTATCGTCGTGCTCTGCACATTTTATATCACCTCGCGCCATTATCTGGCGCACAGAGCCTATGACCCGCAGATGATAAACTTTGCCTGGCTTATGGCCCCTATCGCCAACATGGCGGTACAGCTGGCAGGCTGCCCGGTATTTAACATGTCGCTTGAGTTCGCGCCGGACCTGTCGCTGACGATATTTGTGGTGAATACCCTCTTCTTCGGATCGGGATTCTTCCTTTTTATCTTTGTCAGCGCCTTCGTCCACTCAAGATTTGTCATGGCCCAGATCTCCTCACCGGCGACAACGCCCACATTCGGCATATTTTTAAGTGCTGTCGGCCTGGCCTCCGGCACGCTCCACGACCTGGGGGAAAATGCAGTTTCTCTGCACCTGCTCTCGTCGGCAGATCTCATCTATCTGCTCAGCACGGCCATCTGGGGCTTCGGCCTCTGGATCATCGGCATCATATTCATCGTCTGCATCTACCATGCAAAACATGAAGGCATGCCTTTTAAGCTGAGCTGGTGGGCTTTTACCTTCCCGCTGGCCGCTTACACGATCGCGGGCCTGAAAGTCAGCGCGGCTTACCCCTGCGCCCTCACCTTCGGCCTGGCGCTCTTGTTGACCATCCTGCTGGCAGTGCTCTGGGTCTACATATTTGCCAATACCCTGATCGGGATCGGGAACGGAAGCCTTTTCCTTGGCACTCCGCTTATGCGCGATACGGAAGATACCTGAACGTACGACCTGAGTCTGAACCTCGTTCGGAGCGGCCTGCGCAGGCCGCAGGAAATAAATAATTGGAGGATAATGATGAAGAAAAAAATGAAATTTCGCAAAAGAACCCTGCTCATCGGCCTGCTTGCCCTGGCCCTGGCAGCTGTGCTGACCGGCTGTGACGACGGAGGCATAAAAGTGCCCGGTCCCGCCCAGGGCGAGACAGAAAGCGCCGTCACCGGCGAGGGCGGTGAGACAGAGGTCATAAAAGACAGCAGCGGGCTCTTAAAGCTGACAGACGCGACCATGGAGAATGTAACATACAAGGTTCCTGTCGGCTGGAAGATGTCCAAACAGGAGAATGGCTCTCTACTCTACGGAACGAACGATAAGGAAGACAGTTTCTATGTCTCCTACAACAAGATAGACCCCAGCAAAACGTCTGTCGAAAAAATGATAGACAACGCCAAGAAGAACACAAAGAAAAATTCCTACTATTATGTGACAGACGGCAAAGCAAGCGGCTATGACTGCACGAAACTCCAGTTCAAGTCCAGCGGCTACTACCATTTTTCCTACATTATCCCTCTGGATGAGAAAAACATCTTTGTCCTTGACTTCCTCAGCTCCACCCAGGAAAGCAAGTATGCGGACACATTTTCCTACATAGCGGACCATCTGAAGGTGGAAGGCAGCACAGGGGAAACGGAAACAAACTCCTGACAAGGGAAAACGAATCCCTTATGGGATTTTATACGTCCATTTTGGCTTGATTTGGCCAAATGGACGTATCTTTTTTTCAGATAAAGCTGTGCTCTTTTTATGATCTATCTTTCTCATTCAGGCAATCGTAAGCAAACTGGGCATAGAGGGCTGCCCCCCGCCAGAGTCCTTCCTCATCGGCTTCAAATCTTTCATTGTGATTCTTGTAGACCATGCCGGTCTTCTCATTTCTGGCCCCTATAAAGGCGAACACCCCGGGCGCCTTCTGCTCATAATAAGAAAAATCTTCACTGAGCATGGTCTTTTCCATGGGAAGAAGACAGTCCGGGCCAAAGAGGCTGACTGCTGCCTTCTGAGCCAGGTGGGTGTAATGCTCGTCATTTATGACAGGGGAAGGAAAATATTCGTATTCCAGCTCTCCCGCCGCCCCATAGACGGAGGCGGTGGATTCCACGACCTCTCTCAGCCAGCCCTCGACCCTGGCGCGGGTCTCGGGAGAATGAGTGCGCACGGTTCCCTTCATCACGACCGTATCTGCTATGATATTAAATCTCTGTCCGCCGTGGATCTCTCCTATGCTGATGGCAAGACTGTTTCGGGGATCGTTTTTTCTGGAAACGATAGTCTGAATGGCCGTGATAAGGCCGGCAGCTGCCACGATCGCGTCGACGCCGTCATTCGGGGCCGAGGCGTGAGCGCTTTTCCCGCTCACCTTGATCGTGAAATTATCACAGCTGGTCATCCTCTGGCCGGCCTCTATGTTGATGCCCGGCGCGTTAAGGTCTCCCCAGACATGCTGGCCGAAGACGGCCAGAGCCCCGTCTGCTATGCCCTGCTCCACATAGTAACGGGCCCCATAGCAGGATTCCTCCGCCGACTCGAAAAGCAGACGGACCCTGCCGCCCAGCTGGTCTGCGTGGTCGGCCAAAAGCCTTGCCGCCCCCAGCAGCATAGCCGCATGAGCGTCGTGGCCGCAGGCATGCATGACGCCCTCATTTTGGCTGGCATAATCGGCCCCCGTCTTCTCACAGACAGGCAGAGCATCGATATCCGCCCGCAAAAGGATCATTCTCTCTCCCCGGCCGACGTCCGCGTAAAGGCCGTAATAATCTTCAAAGGTATGGGGCGTAAGCCCCATCTCCTTCAGCCTTGCCCCTATATAGGCGCTCGTCTCCTTCTCCTGGAAGGAAAGCTCCGGGTGCCGGTGGAAATAGCGGCGGTCTCTGACAATATCTGCCTGCAGCCGCTTAGCCTGGGCGGCAAAATTCAGCCGCTCTCCCCTCTCAGTCTTCTTATCCATAAGCCCTCTCTATTCCAGACCTGTCGTCTCGTCAAGACCCAGCATGATATTCATGTTCTGGACAGCCGCCCCGGAAGCGCCCTTGCCCAGATTATCGAAAAGAGCCGTCACGCTCGTCTGGTCCTCGTGGCCGCAGACGATGATATGCAGCTCGTTCGTGCCCGCCAGAGCATTTGCGTAGATCTTCTTGCCGTGATCGCCAAAATCGTGAACTTTTACAAAATGCTCATCTTCATAGTATTCCTGAAGCATGCCGCAGATATCCTGAGCCGTGGGCTGCCCCGTGAGGAGCCTGTTATGGAGCATGATCGTGCCCGCCATGCCCTTATAATAATCGTCAACGACCGGCATGAAGACCGGGGCATACTTAAGGCCGCAGACCTTCTGCATCTCCGGTATGTGCTTGTGCTTAAGGTTAAGCCCATAGATGCCGGGCGCAAAAAGCTCCTGGGGCTTATCATCCGCCTCGTAATCAGCGATCATTTTCTTGCCGCCGCCCGAATAACCGGTCAGAGAATAGCAGGTCAGAGGATAATCATCAGGAAGCACGCCAAGACGCACAAGAGGGGCCGTAGTTGAGATCAGTCCTGTCGCGTGGCAGCCCGGATTCGCCACCCGGCTGCTCTTAGAGATCTCTTCTCTCTGATCCCGGGAAAGCTCAGGAAAACCGTAAGTCCAGCCCGGAGCCGTCCTGTGGGCAGTCGAAGCGTCTATAACGCGCACATGCTCATTTTCAATGAGAGAGACCGCCTCCCTGGCCCCATCATCCGGCAGGCAGAGAAAAACGATATCCGCGCTGTTTAAGAACTTCTTCCTCTCAGCCATATCATGCCTCTTATCCTCATCGATCCTGAGCAGGTCCAGGTCATCCCTGGCCCCGATCCTGTCATAGATCTGCAGGCCTGTCGTCCCGCTCTGACCGTCAATATATACTTTTGTCTTCATATTTTCCCTCACTTTCAAACGCACCGGTTTATAATCTCTTTTATCTGATCCAGATCTTTCGCGAAGCAGATTCCCTCCTGCCTCTGTCTGCTGGAAAGTCCCAGCTCGATCATATGCTCCAGCTGGGCCTTAAGGCCGGCGTAGTAATCCTTCAGGTCATAGAGGATACAGGGCGCCTTAAGCTGACCAAGAGAGACCATCGACATGACCTCTGATATCTCCTCCAGAGTCCCCGTTCCCCCGGGAAAGGCGATAAAGGCATCGCCCAGCTCTATCATCTTTTTCCTCCTGGCCGCTATATCCTTCGTGACGATCAGCTCCGAAAGCCCCTCCATCTGCAGATTGCTCTCTATGAAAAATTCGGGCTCCACCCCCGTCACTCTGCCTCCTGCCTTCAGGGTGCTGTCCGCCAGCTCCCCCATGAGTCCTGTCCTGGAACCCCCGTAGACCAGGGCGTTCTTGCTCTGACCGATCCAGCTGCCCAGCTCCCGGACTGCCGCCTTCAGGTCGGGGTCTAACCCTTCCATCGCTCCCAGATAAACCGTGATATTCATAAGTGCTCCTTATTCAAAAAATCCCGGCGTGCGAAATATCCATCGCCGCCGGACTTCATTATATCATTACAGGGCCCTTATTATTGAATATTTTTCAGAAAAGTTGTATCATTTATCTGTCAAAATATGCAAACATATTTGATGAGGTATATGGAATGGACGTAACAATAAGAGAAATGGTATTAGAAGATCTTGATGCCGTGGGAAGACTCGAACATGAGGCATTTGAGCACCCGCTCTCCGTCACGGCATTTCGCGCGTCACTCAGAAACCGGTATAAGAAAAATTTTGTAGCGGTAACGACCCAGGACGAGGACAGGAAGATAGCCGGAGTCTGTACCATGCGAAAGACACCCGAGCATGTCTGGATCTCCAATGTATGTGTCACGACACGCATGCAGGGCTGCGGCATCGCACGCGCCATGCTGGAACACGCCATCACAACGCTGACGCAGGACGGCTGGCACAGATTTATACTCAAAGTCCGCCCTGACAATGAGACAGCCCTTGCTCTCTATCGCAGTCTGGGATTTACCATGAACAGGAATATGACAGCGGACTGCATAAATTTCGACATCTATGAGCTGAACTGCTGATCATCAGCGCTCCCGGCCAGAGCCAGGCTCCTGACTCTGGCCATTTCTCTTTTCCAGCCTCACAGCCATCTGCTTTTGTGCATTTTCAAAAAGATCCTCATCCGGGTCAAGATACAGGATGCCCTTCTCCGGGTCAAGGACTGCCCGCCTGCCCTGACAGCTTTCATCGATCTCCTGACAGCGGACCAGCATGGGTATGCCCATGGCCCTGGCGATTATGGCGGCATGGCCGCTCGTGTTTCCCTTCTGCAGGATGATGCCCAGGACATTCTCCCTGTCCATAGAAGCAATCTCAGAAGGGGAGAAGTCCACGGCGGCTATCAGGACAGGACCTGCCTCTTTGCCTGTCCGTGCCGGAGCCGGATCAGGCTGGTCTGCGCTCATTGCCCTGAGAAGGGCCTTCTCCAGATCTCTGATATCATCGCCCCTGGCCTTCATATATTCATCATCCATCTGATCAAATATCGCGGCAGCCTCCCCAAAAGAAAGCCGGACAGCCTGAGCCGCGCTGCAGCCGGAAGAAATGCAGCCGCGGACAGGACCTGCCAGAATCTCGTCCCTGAGCATGATCGCGTGAGCCTGAAATATGGCAGCCGTCTCCTCGCCCGACATTTTAAGGACATCATCACACAGCTTTATCCTCTCCTGCTCGACCTTACAGACAGCCTCCTCAAAACGCCTGAGTTCCTCCTGACTGCCGGCTGGTTCCCCACCTCCTGCAGCGGGAATATGGCCTTCTTCCCATCGGACAAGCCCTGCTGCTATCCCTGCGCATACGCAAATGCCTGATATGGTCTTCATAGCGCCGCCTCCTGTATCAGCTTCTCTCCGCTAATGGTTTCTTCGTGATCTTTCTCTTGATCTGGCAGGTCTTCTCCCGGCAGTTTTTGCACTGCAGAGTCTTGTTCGAGCCCTCCCAGAACCTCTCGGGATGCGCCGCGTAGACGATCTCCCAGTGGATGAGGACGATAAGAGATGTAAAAAACAGGCTCCAGCTGTAAAAATTCTTTATGAAAAGCATGGGCGTGAACATCATAAAATGCCCCCAGTCGTAGATCCTGCAATTGATGCAGCATTTGTTCTTCATGAGAAATGACTGGAAGGGGCAGAAATAGAGGATGCAGATGTAATCGCTCAGAAAATAAAAGACTGACAGCATCATCAGATCCCCCGCCTTTATCACATCCGTCAGATAGAGCACCGCGAAGAAGGCGTTAAAGCAGAGCCAGACAAGCAGAACCTTCCAGGCCCCTATATTCATGCGCTGGACAAATTCCAGGAGCCTTAACCTGTCATAGCCCTCCACCGGCCTGTACTCGTTCTCCCTTGCCTTGCGCCAGGCCATGCTCAGCCTGTTGTTGGGGATCAGATGGGCGATCATGATGACCATGAAGACCATCCAGATCAGGTGAAAAAGGGTAAACTGATAGAAAAAAGGGGCGTTCATAAAGGAGATCATGATCTCCCTGTGAGTCAGATACAGGACAAATATGCTGATAAAAATCGCCAGCCTGCAGGCAAATTTGAAAAGGTAAAACCTGAGTTCTCTGGTCTGCCGGATCCCCCATGTGATGCTCTTCCCGGCCGTAGCCGCCGCCTGATCCTTTAATTTCTCTATTTCTTCCTTCGTAAATCTGTCCATGAAAAATCACCTGAATCTATTATAACATTCAACCCCTTTTTTATAAACCGCAGAAATGCTCTTGCATTTCCGAAAAAAATACAGGCACCACCCGGGTACCTGCATTTTTGAAATTTCAATATAAACTGTCCGGATATCTCCGGATCAGGCCTGAGGCTCAGCCTCAGTTTCCTCTTCCTCAGCTTCTGCCGCATCCTTTGAATGTTCAGCCACATGGAGCACTGTGCCTTCAAGCGATGTAAGGATATCGACATCCGGATTCTTCGCCAGGTCAAGATCCGCAACCGTCAGGCTTGTACCGATCGGATACTGAGAAAGATCAATGACGATCTTATCGACCATATCCTTGGGATAAGCCTTATACTCTATCTCGGATACTGTTCTTGTGATAAATCCCTTCGCCAGATCTTCATGTTCGAAAATGATCTCCGCCTGGGACTTTATCTTCTCATCTGCTACCAGCTGCTGGAAGGTCATCTCCAAAAATCTGTGCTTAAGCGGATCGAAATCGGCACTCTTGAGCAGAACATTATAAACGGTTCCCTCTACATCCAGAACTGCCTTGCTTCCGATGACGTTCTTCTTCATGAACATCTCCGCATCCTTCTCGCTGATGGAAATGTTAAGAGATTCCTTCATCTCTCTTCCTGTAACGGATGCAGGGACAAATCCGCTCTTCCTGAGCTTCTTTGCCTTGATACTCATATCTCTCTTGGCTGCCTTTAATGTTTCCATTACTATACCTCTTTCTGCGGGTCCTGCCCGACTTCAATATCGTACGTCCTTATGCCTGGGGCGCTGGAAGGAAACATCGCATGCCTCCCTGGCAATCCTCCCGCGAAAGATAAATTGCAATCAGGTGGTCCAAGGGGCTTACGAAAGCAGAACATTGCATGTTCTACTACACATAGAATAGCACATTCTGCGAGGGAAAATTGTACAAAATTCAGTCCAATTCCATTCAATTACCGGGTATTCCCACAAATCGGCGGTAAATAATAAAAATTGTCTATTCCGCCATGTCATCCACTGCATGCTCCGCCTTGGCCAAAAGCTGAGGGGAAAGAATATTTGCAAGAGCCAGAGCACTGAGTCCGCAGGCTAACTTCGCAAAGATCATGGGCAGGATCATGGTAGAATTCACCCCTGCTGTAAATCCCAGGTGGTCGCCAAACATAAAAGCTGCGCAGGAGGCAAATGCGACATTCATAAGCTTTCCCTTGGGGTTCATATCTTTCAGCATGGAAAACGTCGGAATATTATTGGCTATCGTCGCTACGATGCCGGCGGATGCAGTCTCATCCAGTCCGATCTTCTTCCCTATCTTAGCAAGCAGCGGTCCAAAATGCCGTTTTACCCATTCAACCATCGGGAAAGCTCCAATCAAGATAAAAGAAATATCGCCAAGTATCTCCACACTATTTGCCAAAGGAGAGATACCCTCTGAATTCGGTTCAACCATCAGCTGAAAAAGGGGGAACCGGATCCCTGTCTCATACTGAAAAACAGCAATTGCCACAAAAATCCCTATCAATGCTGTTACAAAAGCTCCAAACTTTGAAAATCCATTCATGAGGGCAATAGGCTTAAACCATAGACCAACAGCCAATATTGCCGCTACGATAATTACCGGAAGCAGGGCACAGATCATGCGTCCAAAAGCCATATGATACTCTGTAGTCAATGACATGACGATTCCACCAACTATACATCCAACAGGGGCAGTGATAACACCTACAAGAATGCCACATGCCAAAAGCGGACGATCTTTTTTATTGATAAGAGTAAGGGCGACAGGAATATCAAAAAGAAGAATGCAGCCCATTGTACATCCAACAATGATACCTGCAAACTGACCCATAGCAACATCGTCTCCTGCCATTTCCACAGCAAGAGGATAACCGCCTGAATCAGCCAGAAGCAGAGTAGTAGCAAAAATGGCAGGCGATGAACCGATAGCCTTATATATGGGACCAACGATTGGTTCAAAAACCATACCCAGGACGGGCGCTGCCGCAATGACTCCTACCATAGAGATCGCAAGAGGCCCCATTGCCTGAAAACCCTGGTCAAAAGCCTGACCATAACCACGCTTATTTCCCTGTGCTTTATCTACTGCACCCACGATCATAAATATCATCATTATCGTGACGATAACAGTATTAAATGAAAGGTGGGTGATATATTCATGAAGACTTGCTGTGAAATCTGATACATTTGTTAACTCGTGAATCAATTCATCAAACATAACATTTCTCTCCCCGGATACCGAAAGATAAACATCGGCTTATACCCAAATAATGTGGAAGGGCCGTCTCATACGAGATGAAACGACCCTGCCTATATATATTTGGAGTACAAGTCAAATTATTGTTTAGAAGAAGCCGTAGTAACGCTTCTGGACAACAGCATGTTCAACCCAGTTAATCAATGATATAAAATCATAAACCGGCAATCCAGTCGCTCTTTGAATCTCGCAGGCATATGGAGGAAGATCACTGCATTCGAGTAGAATTGAACCAACTTCCGGATGTTCATCGCAAACCTTGACTGCCAAAGCAGCAAGATCTTCTGTCAGCTTTTTGTTATCTAAGATCTTCTTGCCCCAGCGGATCGGAGCAAAACTATCCATACTGCCCACATCTTGGATTATACAATCCTCAACCTTTGCCCCTACTTTTGAGAAAAATTCCTGATTGACACTGTCACCGCTTGCGCACATTACTAAAATCTTCTGATCAGATTTGAGCCCTATTTTTATCAGCGGCAGCTGGCATAAGCTGGACATAAAAACTGGTACGTCCACAGCAGCTGCGACAGATTTCTGGAAATGTGCAAAATATCCGCACGCACCGATTATTGCACGAGCGCCATCTGCAACCAGTTCTTTGGCAGCATCAATAATCATTTTCTCGAGTGCCGGGTCGCCGGCGAACAGCTGCTCTATTTCGAAAGAAACCTTCTTATACAAGACCGGAAAATCGAAAGTCGTTGCATTTACAACGTTTCCGGGCAATTTAGGGTAGACAAGATCTACCGCGATAATGCCTATTGCATGACCTCCGACATAAGAACCGTCGACCGCTACGGTCTTCATCAGATCATCAGTATTCTGAAGATATCCTTGCCACTTATCCATAGCTTTCAACTCCTTCCTGCTAAACAATTACTTGGCCGGAGTATAAATACCCTCATCAAGGTACTTAAGCAGCTCTTCCTTTGTCATATGATCGATACCAATATCCTTGCATGTGATACCTGTCTCATAGAAATTCTTACCTGTCATAACGCTGCCAAGAGTGATGAAAGCATCTACTACAGGAGTAGGTACACCAAACTTCTTTCCCAGTTCATGATACATGTGGCATCCGATAGGAACATCTTCAGTCACATAACGATTCTGGATGGTGAAAGGACCAGTGCCATATCCGGTTGTCCACTGCTCTGTAAACGGAACATTTACACCGTCGCCCATGTATTCAGGTCCTAAAACGCTTGTACGCTGGAAGAAGATGTCACGATCGAACGGCTGAATTCCTACACCCATAGTATCCGCAAGTGCCTTCTCTTCATTATAGAAAGCCCACTGTACTTCTGAAACAGAAGGTGAAAATGTATGGCTGTAAATAGAGTAATCATACTTATTCTCGCCGTAAATTACGCCCCAGTTCTCCATTGTACTAGCACCAAGGATAGTACCGGGAACATGAATAACAGGGTTAACATTGGAGAAACCGATATCCATAACTGTATGTCCGCCTTCAACGCCAAGGCCCTGAGTAATGGCATCAAATGCGCCGATATACTTAGAAGATTCCAGGAATACTTCCTGATCAGTGCTGGGAAGTGATGCACCACGGAGAGTGATTGCTCTATAGATAGGAGCCACCTTAGGCATAGGAAGTCCGCCCTCTGTTACAAAACGAGTTCCATAAGGAGCTGATGACCATCCGCCAATGATAATCTTCTTATCACAGCCAGCTTCACGCATCATCTTGCGAAGAAGAAGTGATCCAAAGTTGTCAGGGATCATATGGACAATCATACCATCCTCAAGAGCAGGGATAAGTTTTTCAAAGAAGAACTTATGACCTACAGCCGGTGTGCAAACAACAACGAGCTTGCAGCCCTTAACACACTCAGCAACATCATCGGTAATAAGATCGAAATGAGCAGTACCGCCGCGATAAAAAGCAAAACGGTTTGTCTGCATACCTTCGATCGTAAGGCCTGTCTTATCCAGATCCTTCAGCGTAGATTCTGAAAACGGGGGAAGATCACAAATATGAACCTTCTGTCCTGCTAATACACAATCAGCACCTACAGTCTTGCCAACAGCACCTGCTCCCAAAATTGCAATGGGATAATCTTTCAAATAGCTTAAATCATTCATAATTTTCTCCTTTCTGTGATTGATTTTCACTACTCGTTTATATTGAAAACGCGCTTCAGACGCTTCCATTCGTTATCACGATTCCTGTCAATTTCTGCAATATCTTCAGGCTGCAGATGACGGAAACGACGCTGACCCTTAAAATATGCCTCTGTGGATTCATGAAGTTTCTTCGGCTTATAGGTAAGTCTGAATTCTCCATTCTCATACTCTCCAAGCCACCACATACCTGTCTCAACGGCGAGCTTTGCAAGTTCTACCGTCTTGGAAGGGTCATAACCCCAACCTGTAGGACAAGGTGACATAATATGAAGAACTCTACATCCACGATACTGCTTTGCCTTTTCAACCTTGCGAAGCAGATCCATAGGGAACGCGATACTTGCAGTAGCCGCATAAGGAACTCTATGGGCAGCCACAATCTCAATCAGGCTCTTCCTGTACTTATTTTTTGCACCCTTTGAACAGGGTCCCGTAGGAGTGGTCGTACTCCAGGCATATTCGGGAGTACTTCCTGATTTCTGATTGCCTGTATTCATGTAAGCATCATTGTCGTAGCAGACATAAAGAATATTGTCATTTCTTTCTGCTGCTCCGGACAGTGCCTGAATACCGATATCAACGGTACCGCCATCACCGCCGAATGCTACATAAGTTGTATCCTCATCCCATCCCATTACTTCGCCGCCAACTGACATACCGGCAATCGTAGAAGCAAGGCCAGGGAATGCGGTAACTGTGTTATTTACAAAAAGTGATGATTGAGGATAAACAGTAGTAGTAGCTGACATACAGCCTGCAGGAATCGCTATACATGATTTCGGACCGATAACCTTCATAACCATACGGCATGCCATCAGACCGCCGCATCCCTGACAGGTCTTAGCACCATAAAATATTTCATCCTCAGGCAGATTTTTAAGATTAATTGCCATGACTACCACCTCATTCCTAAGAACTGAACTTCATCTTCCTGAACGCCTTCAACACGCTTCTCAATTTTTTCAAACATCTGCGCTATCAATTCCTTCGGAATATCACGTCCACCCAGACCAACTACATAATCCTGTACCTTAGCGCCAGATCCGTACATAGCCGATTTAACTTCTGAGAAGAGAGTGCCGTCAAAACCAAACGAAATACTGCGGTCAATAACGCCAACACCCTTAAACCTGTTTTCAAGTCCAGCAAAATATGCCTTCGGGAATGGACGATAACATCTGACTTTTACAAGTCCAACTTTCTTGCCCTGAGCACGAAGTCCATCAACGACAATACGTGTTGTTCCAGCTACACTTCCTGTTGCTACAAGAACAAGTTCCGCATCCTCGCATCTGTACTCCTCGATCATGCCACCGTATGAACGGCCTGTCAGTGCTGCATATTCTTTATCTGCCTTTACAATTACCTCAGCAGCATTCTCAAAAGCCTTCTGCTGCAGGTAACGTCCCTCTGAGTGGAAATCCGGACCAACTGTCATACAAAGAGTCTTGGGATCATTCGGATCCATTTTGTTAGTAGTATTAAGTGGAGGTAAGTACTTATCAACCAGTTCCTGGTCCGGTATATCCACCAGATCATAGGTATGCGTCAGGGTAAATCCGTCAAGATTTACCATTACCGGCGTCATTACCGTAGGATCTTCTGCTATCCTGTAAGCCTGAATTACAGTATCAAGCGCCTCCTGGCCACTTTCTGCAAAAAGCATGATCCATCCTGCATCACGCATTGCATAAACGTCACGCTGATCACCGTAAATATTCCAGGGAGTAGCTGTAGAACGGTTTGCATCCACCATAACGATAGGATGACGTGCACCACTGACATAGTGAAGCATTTCACACATATATAAGAGACCCTGAGAGGATGTCGCCGTAAATACTCGAGCACCCATCATGGATACACCAAGTGCGGCAGCCATAGCACTATGCTCGCTCTCAACCATCATGTACTTAAAATGACCTTTTCCCTGTGCAAGGAAATCAGCCAGTTTTTCAACCAGTGTAGTCTGCGGAGTGATAGGATAAGCAGAGACTACCTTGGGGCGAGAAAGTAATACGCCGTATGCAGCAGCTTCATTTGCAGAAAGGAAATCTTTGCTCATATCATTCACCATCCCTTACCATTGTTATGCATTTCTTGGGGCACTCATGGGCGCATATACCGCAGCCTTTGCAGTAATCCATATCGACTTCCATCCTGCCGGATGATCTGTCAATACATCCCTCTGGACAGTAAATCCAGCACATATTGCAATTAATGCAGGTATCATAATCAAATACCGGATGAAATGTCCGGAATCCGGAGTTTACTGTGGGCAAACATCCTACGCCATTGCTGGCTCCAAAGAACATAGAATCATAAGAAGTAGGAATATGAACATTTGAACCTACCTTGGGCTTACTCATATCATTTAGCTCCTTTCATAAGATCATATGCACAGCGGATCGCTTTTTTATTTTTCTCACGAAGGTTAGGAGCCATCATTCCATCAACCGCACCCTCAATTGCCTCAATAGATACCATACCTGTCACTCCGACAGCTGCACCAAGCATGACTGTGTTAACAATAGGAGCACCTAAAATCTTGAGAGCGATGTCTGTTGCATCGATAATGTAAAGATTTTTTACATTTTTAAAATTCGGACGAGCCATAAACTCTTCCTTACTCTGTAAACTGTTAATGATAAGAGTACTGTTTTCTTTCAGACCAGCCGTAACATCAACAACATCACAAAGTGTGTCATCAAGCACGATAACGCTGTCACAGGTATAGACCTGTGAATGATCTGTAATGACCTCATCACTAATCCTGGTAAATCCCTGTACCGGTGCGCCTCGGCGTTCAGGTCCAAATGAAGGGAAAGCCTGCGCATATTTTCCCCCTTTTACCGAAGCGGCGTAGCCAAGAAGCTTTGCAGCTGTAAATGCTCCATTGCCTCCACGCCCATGCCATCTTACTTCAAGCATTTTTTTCATCCTCCTGATAATAATGTTCTAAAAAATAAATCTGATTATCATAGGATGCCTATTGCTTGCAGACAACAAACATCCTATGAGAAAGAGAAAGGAATGTTAATTATCTTTTTTTCTTTTCTTCCTTGAGCGGAGCTTCAACGTTTGCTAAATTTCTCGCATAATCGACATAAGTATCCCACTTAGTAGCTCCCTTAACAACAGCTTTTGCTGTATCCGGTGAGCCGCCGCCATGCATACATCCAGGGATACCGCTGCCGACTGTCAGCCACTCAACAAGACGTGCCATCTTTGTCCTGTCTTCTCCACCTACTGCCGCGGACATGGATTCTATAAGCTTAGGGCCATATTCAGGATTCATCATATCCTTATAGGAAGGCATACATCCTGTCTCTGTTACACCACCGGAAATTTCCTGAGCAAGCTGCTTTGTCTGCCAGGGTAAAAGTGCCACATGGATCTTGTTAACATGTGCAAGGAGCGCATTCGGATACCATGCACCTGCCGGATGCTGTTTCCCGGCGTAAATAGCACCAAGACCGCCTGCATACGTTGTCTCATTGTTTATTGCCATCTGGGTCAGCTTATCCTGGAAAGCTTTCTGTGTAAGACCATTTGCACGTGCCATTCCAAGAGCTGCACCAATCATGACATCGCCCTGGCCGGCAACACATCCGCCTATAGCCGCACGATATATTGATGTAAAGTTGCCCAGTATTGCTCCTGCGTACTTAACTTCACCATTTAAGAAAACATGCTCATGGGGAACAAAAACATTATCGAACAGCAGGAATCCCTGTGTCGTTCCTGATTTGATACCATCCCAGCCTTCTTCCTCGACACGGCAGTCGGAAGGACGTCTTGTCTCTACGATAGTCAGGCCCTCTGCGTCTCTGGGAATAGCTGCAACAATAGCATATTTTTCCTGGCCAGGCTTAAGACCTGACGTAGGCATTACCATAACATACTGAGCACCCGCTGTTCCACAGATCTGAATCTTATAACCGGAGAGATAAACACCTTTCTCATCCTGCTTAGAAACATGAAGATATACATCATCATTTTCCTGCTCATTTGGCTTCTTTGAACGATCGCCCTTTGCATCTGTAAGTGCTCCAGCCATGGAAAGTGCATGCTCCTCAGCAAACATCATGAAGTTCTTCAGACGCTCATGATAATTTGTACCAAGCTCGACATCCATATCATAGGTGGGACCATATGCAGCATTCATAACAGTCCAGCCAGCGCATACAGGTCCCATGCAGGAACCGCAGCTGCGATAGCCATCTCTCTTCATGTCCTCATTGCCTCTAACGTCTTCAGGACATGTCATCAATGTGTTCCACCGATGAGCTCTCTTGCCAGATAAAGCAGAAATCGTCGTATACAGATCCTGTGTCTTTGGATCATTACTCTTGTCGTACCACATAGCAACATTCTTTATATGTGCTGCAGTAGCCGGATCCGTAGTAACATCTTCAATCAACCTGCCCCATTTATATACATTGGGACGCATCTTCTTCATCTCAGCAATGTACTGTGCTCCAGTTTTCAGTGCCATAGCAAATCTCCTTTTTCTTTCAAAAAATAATGTCGACAGTTTATGTACTTGAGGTTCTCCCTCCAGTAATTTCAAAGCATTTCGTAAAAAAGACAAATCATCAGATACCAAGCTTTGCGCCAAGAATAAGCCTCGGCAGTGTCAGTGAAAAATCAGGTATCATCGTTGTAAGAATGAGTGTCGGCAGATATGCTCCTAAAATCATGCAGAGTGCAGGCTTCATGATCTTATCTGCAGATGTCTTGAATATACGTGCAGACAGATAAAGGAAAGGTGCGCTCGGAGGAGTAATGTTTCCCATACCAATGTTTACGCCCATGATTGCTGCAAACTGATAAGGGGAAACGCCGATCTGCTGCATCACCGGGAAAAGTATCGGAGCTGCAAGCAGAGTAGCACTTGTATCATCCATGATCATTCCCAGAATAACCATGAAAATGTTGACCATGAGCAGAATTACATATTTATTGCTGGATACGCTGAGAAGCATATTGCAGATCTGCTGAGGCAGACCCACCTGTGTAAGAATACGGCTCATCATCATTACGATACCGATCATACACATAACAACACCTGTTGAGACAGCGCCCTCGCGGATGGTCATTGCAAGTCCGCGCCCATTCAGTTTTTTATAAATGAACATAGCAACAGGGATTGAATAAATGACCGCAATACCAGCTGACTCTGTAGCTGTCATGGCACCGGAATATATACCGCCAAGAATGATAACGGGCATGATCAGCGCAGGAATGGCTGTCTTTGTGCGGTTTGCAAAGAGCTTTCCAAACTCTTTTCTGGTAACCTTGGGCTCAGTTTCTATCTCGTGATGGTTGCGCAGCAGAACCTGGGAAACCACGCCTAACAATATTGTAAGTACGATGCCCGGTATAACTGTTGATAAGAAGCATGCAAGCACCGATATGTTAAGAGTCCAGGCAACCAGGATCTGCATTGCGCTAGGAGGGATTAATAGGCCAAGCGGTGCAGTACAGCAAGCGCACGCAGCCGCTATTCCTACGGGATACTTCTTTTCCTTCATCATGGGTGCTACGATCGATCCAATACAGGAAAGTGTGGCAGCGCCGGAGCCGCAGATTGAACCAAAAATTGCAGATGCAATACTTGTAACCCATGTAAGTCCAGCCTTTGACCGGCCGACAAATACATTTACCCAGTTAATCAGAGCTTCTCCAATATGCCCCTTCTCCATAATGCCGCCAGCTATTATGAAAAGAGGAATAGCAAGCAAAGTAATAGAACTCAGCTGAGTAAAGCTGGTGGCAAAAATTGCAGCGGGATCAAATCCGAATACAGCAATCAAGAAAATCGTTGCTCCTCCAAAACTGAAAGGAACAGGTACTCCAAGAAGCAGCAGCGCCACAAGGATAATAAATGTTATTGCAAGTATCATGCAGCACCACCTCCTGTCTCAGCCGCATCTTCTTTCATAGGGTGTATCGTTCTGATAAAATGGTAGATCGCGTAAAAAAACATCAGGCAAAATGCTATCGTCATAGCCAACTGGCTCGTGTATTTAGGGATACGAAGACCTGTTGTGTAAATTGGATGAACAAGGTTCGGAATTGCATACTTGAATATTGACCAGTAGGCAAAACAACCTGTAATAAATACCGTGACTGCTCTAATAACAACTCTGACTGAATGCTTAAGCTTTTCGTTTTTGAAGAAAAGATCAGTCATATCAGCAGAAATATGCGTATCGGTATAACTTCCATAAGCTCCACCTATCCAATAGACCCATATAGCAAGTAGTGCGAGGATCTCCTCATTTCCGAACAGGGCAGAGTGCATGATATATCGCACTACAACTGCTGCTCCAATGACTACAATTAGACACAGACCAAACACGACAAGAATAATAGACATGACCTTGTCCAGAATCTTCCATATCGCAGTCTTTTCGATTGGTTTCATTCTCTCTCCTCTCAGATTGATAACCACATTGCAGATATCTTTGATTACTGTTTCGCATCAACTTTCTTAGCCTCTTCAAGAAGCTGATTCATAAAGTCCTCGCCGTAATACTGAGAGAAGCCAGGGAGTACCTTTTCAAAGAAATACTTCTGCATCTCGGCACGCTGCTCGTCTGTAGGTTCTATGACCTTAATACCGTAGTCAGCCATATCCTTCTTTGATTTCTCTTCCTGTTCAGCAATTTTTTCTGTTCCCTCATTGATAACCTCATCAGAAATCTTAATGATGGCATCCTGATATTCCTGAGGAAGTGATGCAAGCTTGTTGCTATTCATTACGCATGAATAAACATCGTTGCAGACCTTGTAATCAACATAATATTTAAGGACATCTCTGAAGCCCTGATAGTTCGCGTACGCACCGCCGTTCCACGATCCATCGCAGACACCCGTCTGAAGAGATGTATAAACATCAGAATAATTAATAGTTGTCGTCTTAAAGCCCATAGCCTTTGCGGAAGCCATCATGGTATCCATGGAAGGCACACGGATCAGCTCATCCTTCTTTGTTGTAAAGTCAAAGAGCTTATCTTCCGGAGTCGTAAGCTTTGTAAATCCGATGCCCAGATAACCGGAAGGCCAAAATCCCAAAAGCTTTACCCCTCTATCCTGCTGAATCTTATCTATGCTCTTATAGAGGAATCCATCCTTGCTGTACAGTGTCCTGAACTCATCATAATTTGTTGTCAGATAAGGAGTATAAACTGCCTCAGTGTTGATATCATAATTTCCATAGATCGTGAAAAATCCCATATCTATCGAACCGCTGATAACCTCATCGTAAGCCTGGCTCAGATCGCCCAGCTGGCTGGCAGGATATACCTTAATCTGAACCTTATCATCCGTCGCCTTGGCAACACGAGCGGATATCTCATTACCGATCCAGGTGTCTATAGCGTCTGTAGAACCAATGCCTGCCCATGTAAGTTCATAGGTCTTACCATCCGCCTTAGAACCGGCGGAAGGAGCAGCGGCTGATGCAGCACCTGATTCCTTTGCCACAGTACCGCCGCCTGACTTACCGCCTCCACAAGCAGCACATGTTAGTGCCATTGTTAAACTCATTGCCAATGCAACAATCACTTTCACAGTCTTCTTTTTCACTTCAAATCCTCCCATAGTTATCTTGGTTTTTCTGTTGTTAACTCCTTTATGCGGGATTGGATCTCAAGAAGGCCAGGGATTCTGAATATACGTTTGCTGCAGCACCGCATTCCCATTCTCACCCCCTGTAAATTTTCTCCTTCCCGATTGGTTTAACATTTTCTATAAGCGCATTTTTCCTATCCCTAGTTGTTATCCGTTGCGCTTAATATTGTTAATCCATTATTATCGTTATCGTCAGAAAATTATCTGCAAGCATCCTCCCATAAAACATTTCCCTTACCCTTTTGAGATTCGCTACGATGTCGGCGTCACCTTGAGAATTTAAGTAAAATTCGAAAAACTTTTACTCTTTTCCTTTCAAAAAGGTGTACTTTTTTACTCATATTAAGAATAATTTCTATTTTTTGACATAATAACCAAAATGAAGTGTATACAAGAAGTTTGCTGTGAACTTTGGTGGTATTTAGGATACAAATTATTATGCGCTTTCACCAATTTACATAAATAGACTTGTCAAGATGGATATCCTATGGTATGATATATACAAATTGATAGGTCAGGCGTTTTTACAATAATGTACACTTTATTGTAAAAACGCCTGTTTTGCACTGATTTATTTGAATTGTTCGTAGTTTCCGGCTTTATACCTGAAGGATGAAAGAGGCATATTGCACTCTCTTGCAGCTTCCGTTCCCGTTATTTTGCCGGTTTTCCAAAGATTATAAATGTGGTGAAAATTATCAGGAAGAGGCTGAGGCGGACGGCCAAAACGAACACCCCTGGCTTTAGCTGCTGCAATTCCCTCTGCCTGCCTTTGGCGTATATTCGTTCTTTCATTCTCCGCAACAAAAGATAAGACCTGAAGAACTATATCACTGAGAAATGTACCCATCAGATCTTTGCCCCGTCTTGTATCCAAAAGAGGCATATCAAGAACAACAATATCAATTTCCTTCTCTTTCGTCAGAATTCTCCACTGCTCCAGAATTTCAGAATAATTTCTTCCCAGCCGATCTATGCTTTTGATGTAAAGCAAATCATGCTTTTTCATTCGTCTTACCATCTTCCTATACTGAGGTCTTTGAAAGTCCTTTCCTGACTGTTTGTCGATATAAATATTTTTTTTCCGGAACTAATTGCTCATGCAGGGCTATCATCTGCCTGTCCTCGTTCTGTTCCCTTGTACTCACTCGAACATAACCATAAATCTTGCACATTGATATCCTCCTTAACAGATATTATTATCTGGAACATTTGTATTGATTACCTGACGATGAAAAGAATAGGATGCAGTTATAATAGGATAAGGGAAATAAAAATATCATAACACGCAAGATATCTTAATATTTTCTTGACATATTTAGTCAAAAATCTTTACAAAACCCGTTGAATTAAAATTTATGTATGATACAATATAAATGCAGTAATTATAGTTTTGCTATAGTTAAGGCAGTATTTTTCATTTTTGTTACCTTTTCACAGCCGAAAGGCCTCCTGTAACATGTTGTTTGCTATCTATCTATTACGGCTGCAGGCAGCGATAAAGTGCACAATTTCACTGTCTGCAGCTGTATTAAATTAAGGAGAAAGAACATGAGCGTATACGATTATTCATTAAAGACCCCGCAGGGGGATGAGATATCACTTGCCAACTATAAAGGGAAGGTCCTTCTGATCGTGAACACAGCGACCGGCTGCGGCTTCACGCCCCAGTACACGGATCTGGAGCAGATGTATGCCGATCTTCATGAGAAGGGTCTTGAGATCATAGATATTCCCTGCAATCAGTTCGCCGGCCAGACGCCGGGGACCGACGAAGAGATCCACGAGTTCTGCACTCTCAAGTACAATACGGAATTTCCCCAGATGACAAAATCAGATGTGAACGGGGAGAATGAGCTGCCCCTCTACACTTATCTCAAGAGCCAGAAGGGCTTTGAAGGCTTTGGCAAGGGGCCTAAGGCATTTGCCATGAGCGCTATGCTGAAGACTATAGATAAGAATTATAAGACAAGTCCCGCCATCAAGTGGAATTTTACAAAGTTCCTGGTAGACAGGCAGGGGAATGTTGTAAGCCGTTTCGAGCCCACAGAGGATATGAAGAACGTAAGGGCCGCTGTTGAAAAATTATTATAAGAATAAGAGAGCGATAAACTATGAACTTTGATTCCGACGAACTGCTCCGGCTGGACAATCAGCTCTGTTTTCCCCTTTACGCGGCGGCAAGAAAGATGATAGGAATCTACCGGCCGATCTTAAAGCCGCTGGGGATCACATACACCCAGTACATTGCATTTATGGTGCTCTGGGAGCAGGACGATATTTCAGTAGGCGAGCTGGGAGCCCGCCTGCACCTGGATAACGGCACGCTCACGCCCCTGCTCAAGAAGATGGAAGCGTCCGGCTATATTACCCGCGAAAGGCGCAGGGATGACGAAAGATCCGTGAGCATCCGGCTCACGCAGAAGGGACGCGATATGAAGGAAAAGGCCCGCGGCATCCCGGCGCAGGTCGGCAGCTGCGTAGACCTTCCCGCCAACAAGGCTGAGAATCTCTACTCGATCCTTTATGATTTTCTGGCCGATTAAATTGCCCGGTACCTGCTTAAATATTAACCATGCTATAAAAACTGAAAGCAGGATATCAGGAGGAGCTCTGTGCAAGACATCAGAGCTCCTTTTTTCATCTTTTTATTCTCTTTTCCCGCCCTTGCCTGCGTAAGCCGCGGCGATCCGGACCGCGATCTGGGCCGCCTGGACCATCTCCTCCACGCAGACATACTCATAGCGGCTGTGGAAGTGATAAGCCCCGGTCCCAAGATTCGGGCAGGGCAGCCCCCTGTAGGAAAATACGCAGCCGTCCGTGCCCCCGCGGATGGGGTCTATGATCGGCTCAAGGCCTGTCTCCCGGATGGCTTTCTCCGCCGTCCGGATGATGTGCATGTGAGGCCGGATCTTCTCCTCCATGTTGTAGTAGCTGTCGCGGATCTCAAGGGAAACCGCAGACCGTCCATTGTGCTTATTTATCCTGTCCGCAGCTTCCTCCATGAGGCGCTTTCTCTCCTCAAACTTTCCCCTGTCATGGTCGCGGATGATGTAATGGGCCTGGGCACTCTCACAGTCTCCGCTCATGTCTGTCAGATGATAAAAGCCCTCATAGCCCTCTGTCCGGGCCGGGATCTGATCTGCCGGCAGCAGGTCATTAAACTTTATCAGCATGAGCAGAGCGTTCTGCATCAGATCCTTGCCCGAACCGGGATGGGTGCTGACCCCCTCCACAGTCACGTGAGCCGAGGCCGCGTTAAAATTCTCATACTCCAGCTGGCCGGCGTCTCCCCCGTCCAGGGTGTAGCCAAAATCCGCCCCCAGGCGGTCAAGATCTGCGTTCAGTGGACCATTCCCCACCTCCTCATCCGGCGTAAACATGATCCGGATCCCGGCGTGGGGAACTTTCGGATGTTCCAGAAAATACTTCGCGCACTCCATGATCTCGGCGACTCCTGCCTTGTCGTCCCCGCCCAGGACAGAATGGCCGTCCGTGACCACAAGCATCTTCCCGACCTGCTTCTTCAGATCTGTAAAATTCTCCGGATCAGAGACGATCTTCTTCTCCCCGTCCAGAACGATGACCCCGCCGTCGTAGTCCGGTATCAACCTGGGATGCACCTGATCAGCCGAGACCGCATTTGACGTATCCATATGAGCGATCAGGGCAAGACAGGGAACATCTGCGCTCGCCGGCCAGGCCGGGACAGATGCGTAAACATAGCATTTCTCCCGGTCGTAAAAGACATCCTCCGCTCCCATCTCCTCAAGCTCGCCTGCTAAAAGAGCGGCCAGCTCCCTCTGATGGTCCGTCGAAGGCGTATCAGCCGCTCCCTCCTCCGACTGGGTACAGATGGACGCATAGCGGATAAAACGCCTAGCCATCTCCTGCCTGTCAAATTCTATCTTCATTCATATTCCTCCAAAATCAGCGTCAGTCCAGGGCGGCTTTTACAGCCTCAGGGCCGTGCCGTCATCTATCAGCGTGTCATCGGGTACATCCACCCTGCTGCAGATCACGCAGCCGGACCCGATCCGCACCCTCTTTCCCACATAGGAATAGGTGCGCACCACCGAATTCGTCCCGACCAGACTGTAAATATCAATATTTGTGTCCGGCTGTACGACAGCTCCCGGGCAGATGACCGCCCCGCAGCCGATGACAGCCCCCGTCTGGACAAGAGCATTGTTCAGCACGATAGCCCCGTCATCCAGCTTGGCGTCCGGGCTCACATAAGCCGAATCAAATATGACACTGACCAAATAGTAGCCGACGATCTTTGCCCTCTCGCTGATCATCTGTCTCAGCACATTATCATCCAGGGCGACAACGATCCTCCGGAAATCCTTATGCAGATCCTCCAGCCTCGCCGTGCTCCCCACGACCCTGGCCCCGCCTATCTCCTGGCCCTCCTCATAGGTATCATCCACAAAACTGCAGTCGTATTTATCGGAAAGATACTCCAGGACGACCCTGCCCAGGGCGCCCGTGCCGACGATCAATAATTTTTCCTTCATGATTTTTGTCCTTTCACCATTTATCGTTTTCTGTCTGTGTACCAGGAAATCGTTCTCCTCAGCCCATCCGAGGGACTCACCTGCGGCTCCCAGCCAAGCTCATCCCTTATCTTTGAACTGTCCAGGGCATACCTTCTGTCATGGCCCGGGCGGTCTTTCACATACTCTATCAGACTATAGGGCTTCCCGAGATGGTCACAGATCATTTTGACAAGATGAATGTTGCTGATCTGACAGTTCCCGCCCACATTGTAAGTCTGCCCCGCTCTCCCCTTTCGGATAATGAAATCAACAGCCCGGCAGTTGTCCTCCACATAGACCCAGTCCCGCACATTGCTTCCATCTCCGTACACAGGAAGCCTTTCTTCCGCTGCCGCCTTTCTGATCATCAGAGGTATCAGCTTCTCCGGAAACTGGCGGGGTCCATAATTGTTGGAAGAACGACTTATACTGACCGGCAGTCCATATGTCCGCACATAAGACTGAATGATCAGGTCTGCAGACGCCTTGGACGCACTGTAGGGACTAGACGGACGCAGTGGGCTTTCTTCATTAAACAAAAGATCCTCCCCGTCCAGAGGAAGATCCCCATAGACCTCATCCGTGGAGATCTGATGAAAACGCCGGATCCCATATCTTCTGCAGGCATCCAGGAGCACAGCCGTTCCCTCAATATTTGTCCTGAAAAATACAGCCGGATCCTCTATAGACCGGTCTACATGCGACTCTGCAGCAAAATTGACCAGGATATCCGGCCTTTCCCTGCGAAAGACATCATAAACCTTCTGCCGGTCACAGATATCCGCCTTGATAAACTGAAACTGGTCTTTCTGCAGAGCAGATTCCAGATTCGAAAGGCTGCCGGCATAGGTCAGAGCATCCAGGCAGATGATCCTGTCCCTTGGATACCTTTCCAGTTCATAAAGAATAAAATTGCTGCCGATAAAACCGGCACCGCCGGTTACTAGTATTATCATAACACAAAAATATTATTGATCCTGTCTTTTCCCAATCATGTCAATCATGAAAACGATAGTATTTCTCCAATTGAGAGGCAAGTTCTCGCGACTTGGGGAACTCAAACTTCCTTGCAAAATGATAGTCACCCGCAATTATCTGGTCAAAATCACGTTCATCTAATACCGCCGGATAATTGCCATCTCTGTGTTCCCAGACAATATATCGGTGGTAATCCTGCACAATCCTCTTTCGCATCTTTTCATTATTGCATAAGATGGTCTGAATCAAAAATTCATCTGAACAGAATGAAGTTTTAAATACCTTCAAAACCTCCGGATGCTTTTTATGAAGCCCAGTAAGTAGTGTATCGCATCCATGGACAGATCCACTCATTCCGATCCTTGGTAAAGAGTAAGATCAAAATGATATCTTTTTAATTTATTGACATGCAGCAGCATCTGGAAAAATAATAAAAATCGGTGATATATTTTCCCAAATGCAGATCTGCGATTGATTTTATTATAATTAAAGTAAAACTGCTGCCAGTACTTTAATTTTTCCCCTGACTTTTTCGTTTCTCCTACTTGCCTTTGCCAAGACGAATCGGCTCCCCCTCTTCTATGAGGAGTATCCGGGATCCATCACGGATGTATCCCCGTTCCGGTGTATGGTCGACAAGGCAATCGAGTATGGTACGCAGGATCAGCGGCCTGCTGGCCAAAAACCAGTCACTGTTGGATAAGAGCATGAAGGAGGCCTGACCCATGGCACGCATAAAATCAATGACAACGATTGATGCCGAGATCGTCAAAGTCCAGGAACAGCTGCAGAAGCTTCAGGACAGATATGACCAGACTGCAGCGAAGCTTGAGCATTTGCAGGAGCAGAAGAAGAAACTTCAGGCGGAGCAGATCATGTCAGCCTATCTTGCAGGCGGCAAGAGCTTCGATGAGCTCATGACATTCCTCAAGCCATAAAGGACTTGAGTGGAACATCTAAACGAAGTTAGTATAACTTTTATGCAGAGTTAACAATAATATATTTCCCAAAGAAACACTGATGATCCCGATCCTAATTGAGCCGCCTGTCCGGGCTTTAAGAGTTACTTAATCCGGGGGACAAAGCCGCTTTGATAACTCTTTTTTTATCAATTTAATATCATGTATTCTCTGTAATGTGTTCTCAAAATCCTGTCGATTTTTTACTTTCATTGTCTGCAGCATAAGTCCTGTAAAAAGTGCGATAATTCCTGCAAGACAACTAAAGCCACATACAATCAAGGTTGGAAACCGGGCAACCAAACCAGTATATGCATAACTGATAAGTACGGGAATCATAAAACCAATCCCTAACCCAAATAGGATCAATGCAAGTATTCCAAAGAAAAACATCGATCGATATGTTCTTAACAAACGAAATATTGTTCGTAACACCTTAAACCCATCACTAAAAGTATTAAGTTTTGACTCACTGCCATCTGGCCGATCTCGATAATCTGTAACTACATTTGCTATACTCATATTTTTGTCTGCTGCGTGTATGCTCATCTCGGTTTCTATTTCAAAGCCTTCGCTGATAACAGGAAATGTCTTTACAAATTCATAGCTAAATGCACGATGTCCCGTCATAATATCCTTGATATCGGCAGCGAAGAGCTTATTAATCAACATTCTGACCAGAGAATTGCCAAAATTATGAAATGGCCTCTTATTTTCCTGAAAATAAGTCGAAGATAGTCTATCTCCAACTACCATGTCCACATTTTTTTCTAATATTAGATTCACCATCTCAGGGGCGCACTGCGCTGGATTTGTATCATCAGCATCAGCCATTATATAACATTCTGCATCGATCTCCCTGAACATTCTCCGTACTACATTTCCTTTACCTTGTTTATATTCATGCCTTACAATAGCTCCCGCTTCTTCCGCGGCTTCAGCTGATCCATCTGTTGAATTATTATCATAGACATATATGACTGCTTCCTTGCCTAATACATTTTTGTAGTCTTTTACAACCGTTGCCACTGTTTTAACCTCATTGTAGCACGGTAATAACACAGCAATCTTGTCCAACTTATATCCCCCGTTCTTTCTGTAAATACACTAATATCTAATAACTATTTTTTACGGAATACAAAGATTTTACTAAATAAGTAACTCAAACTTCCCACTTGAAAAATGCTGTAACAGCCGATGGTTTCTTGCTCAACAGGTGATTTTTTGAAACTTGACAGCATT
>OMWV01000054.1 GCA_900314845.1 uncultured Eubacteriales bacterium | reverse complement strand
GCCGAAAAACTCATAGTAAAAAGTTCAATTTTGGGCGTATTTTCAACGTTTTTCGAGGGTCGGACCAAGTGGGAAGTTTGAGTAAGTAATTGCAGATTGTAACAACCACCTGTACAACTAGTTTAGAAATTTTATCATTACATTTAAATAAGGATACCATAATAAACATAATGGCCATATCCATAAGCAATGTACTTACTCTGGAAGTAAAAAAAGCAGCTGCTTCTTTTAACATATTGCGATTTTTGCTTTGAAAAACAAATTTTCGATTTGTGAAATATGCAAACGTTACTGCACATATCCATGAACAGATATTAGCTATCTGAAGCTGTATCGGATTTTTAGGATTTAAGATTAATGTTACCAATAGATAGTAAGATCCCAGACTTACTACCGTAGTCAGCAAGCCAACAATCAGATAGGATATTATTTCCCGATATTTTTTTAAAACCATCGTTAACCAATTCATATATTACCCACCATTTTCTCAACTAATCTGCTGATAGAGTAGACTCTTATATATTGTGGTTTAATCTACTCAAATATTCAATGTGGGTGAACTTTCTGATTCTATATATGTCTTTTTAATGAAGAGGTATGGCAATAAAATAAAAATTGGCAAACCATATACAAAGACAAAAACATATCTTAATGAGAAAGATGCAGGAGTAGAAATCATTATTGTGAGCCACAATAGAATACAAGGAGCATATATTATAAAAGCCTTCTTATAATACTTCATTGAAACGATCATTGAAATGATCATTATCCAAGCAAGTATTCCTTCCCTGAAAAAATACTCACCTAACAAGTAATACCTTTTAAGATTTTCAGAAATAAATGCCGGCAGCAAAGGATTATCGTGTATATGATTCTCCTTTAGAAATTCTATCAGCCATGTATTGTTCGCAATATTCTCAATAGTAAAAAGGCATTGCACTTTACCACTTTGAACCGGAGCCCAGAACCAATAAGTGCTTTGCAGATATGCTTTCGTATACAAGCCTAAATTGGAAGGCAGCAGTGAAAACCAGAGCTTAATAAATTCCTTTTTGTGGGTATTAAAATATTCCCGATTAAATTTGCCATCCGGGTTCCATTTTATTGGATCCACAGTGTATGGATCAGAGTATGCTTGAATATCTTTTACAGACATCCACCTCTCAATTTCTTCCTTATCAGAAGTTTTATAATCTCCGTCTTCTCTAACTACAGCACATACCTGTTGAAGCGGAATACCAACCACTTCCTGAAATTGCTCTTCTGCGTGATAGATATGCATGGCAATATTCGTCATTACAATACATACAACAAAAACGCATAAGCATCTAACAATCTCCTTACGAAATTCCTTATATGCTATAAACATGATAACAAGTAAAGGAGCCAGAATATATTTCCCATTATTTCTTAAACACGTAATTCCAATAATAAGAAAACAGAACGCAAGCCAGAAGCTTCTTTTATGAGTCAGCTGATTATTTTCTACTATTTCATAGAGAAAAATCATCATTGCTACTAATAATAAAGAAAATACTGTATCCTTTATCATAGAAATAGTATACATACAAATAATAGGCAGAAAAGCAAAATATAAGAAGGAAACTACTTTTAGAGCCTTGGGAAAATTGTTATTGATTATCCAATGCAGAATAAAAGTAATGATAACACTAAGAATAAGCACCTGAATAATTGTATATAAAGCTATGGCAATCTGTAAGCCTCCAAAATGATATCCTATCATTCTTAATACTGTGATATATGCCACATAAAAAACCGGGAACTGACTAATAATACCCATTCCCTCTCTCAAAATATTCAATCCATCATTCATACCTACACCCGGGAAATATACCAGAAAGCAAATGATATATGAGCATAGTATTATGAAAAACATATAAATATAACGGGTAAATGATAGATGTAATTTATTATTTTTTCTGTGTATAAAACAATCTATGGCTACATAGAATATTACAAGAAAAATGGCAGTGACAATAATACCCGATAACAATCCTGGAATATCACATCCCATTTTCCCATATTTATATATCGAGCAGGCTAAACTACGAACTAAGCCAACCAATACAGATATAATAACAATAATATTTACATTAGCTCTTATCAATTCCATAAGTGATATCCTCTGATTATATCAATCGTTTATTGTAAACCAGGAAATAGATTCTTTGTTCAGCATATTCCTTAGACCTCCTGGCGGCAGCGATAAAGGATATATAATAGTGTAAAATCAAAAATTAATAATTGAGCCGGATGCTCAATTTCAAATATAATGTTTATCACTATTGATCTAATCATTTGTTAACCATATCAATAATTATAGTATTTCTCCAATTGGAAGGCAAGTTCTTGCGACTTGGGGAACTCAAACTTCCTTGCAAAATGATAGTCCCCCGCAATTATCTGGTCAAAATCACGTTCATCTAATACCGCCGGATAATTGCCATCTCTGTGCTCCCAGACAATATATCGGTGGTAATCCTGCACGATCCTCTTTCGCATCTTTTCATTATTGCATAAGATGGTCTGAATCAAAAATTCATCCGAGCAAAATGAAGTTCTAAATACCCTCAAAACCTCCGGATGCCCTTTTAAAAAGCAAAGTAAGTAACGAACCGCATCCATAGGCAGATCCACCCATTCCGGACCTTGATAAAGAGTAAGATTAAAATGATTTCTCTTCAGTTTATTGACACCCAGCAACATCTGTGTAAATAACAAAAATCGATGATACACCTTTCCAAACAGGGATTTGCGGTTGATTTTATCATAATTAAAGTAAAACTGCTGCCAGTACTTTAATTTTTCCCCGGACTTTTTTGTTTCTCCTACAAGGTCATAAATCATATATATTTTATGATTATTCTCATAGAAATCATAGATATTCTGGACATTTTGAACCGGCCAGTCCTGACCTGATATCAAATGGATATATGTAATATCCTCTCTGGCAGCAACCTCTCTCATCATGGCAATTGTGGCTGCTGCAACAGAAAAACCTCCCCAATGTACCTGATACAGCTGCCTTACCATAATTCCCTCATCAGAAAATTTCTTTCTGATCCGTTCGCTCACCTTCACCTTTTTATCAATATGGATATAAACCAAAAATTTCTTTTTCAAAAATTTAACTAATGTAAAAAGCTGCTCTATATTATTATGGGCAAGAATTATCACTGCCTGCATTTAAGATACCTCCCCATAAAAGATACCACAGGTAAATTCCCTGCACAAATATGATACATCTGATATAATGTCTAAGACGGCATAAGATTACCGCAAACATTCAACGGCCCAGCTCATTCAGAGGTTTATTATATATGCGCAGATATCGTCATTTACTAAAGATTACCGCTCTTTTCCTTATCATCAGCAGCATTGCTTTTTTTGCGGCTGCAATAATAAAAGGCTCATTGGGAAATTCCAACTCCTATCTGCCCCGTATCGCCTTTATTTTATTGATCACAGCCCTGACCCTGGCGGAACTCTTATCCATTCTGGATACTGAAAAAGGGCAGGAATCTGGTGATAGACTGCAATCTTCCTCTTCCCGCTTTTTTTATATATCGGCTCTAAATGTACTTGCCGCGTTATTTGTCGTATACCTTCACACAAATGGAAACGCCTTTTTCTCAACACCCCGGCCAAAGGGCAGATTATGGGTCACGTCAAACTTTATAGAAACATTCTGCTACTGGCCTGTTCCTATCTTCATCATGATATCAGGCGCAACTCTGATGGAATACAGACAGCGCTATGAAACAAAAATCTTCTTAGAAAAAAGGTTTACAAAAACGGTTATCCCCTACCTGGCATGGAGTCTCTTCGCCTGTGCTTTTGATGTCCTGACCCTTGATATGGAGATGAACTGGAACCCTGTGCATATTATCCAGAATATTTTTACTTCAAACTACATGCCCATTTACTGGTATTTCCCGGTTCAGTTTGCCATCTATCTCTCCATGCCCTTGTTAAGCGCAGTGCAAAATAAGCTGAAAACATTTCTGTTTACAATAGTCATCGGGATAATAACCATCTGCTGGCTGCCGCTGACATGCAGTCTTCTGCATATAAATTACAACGGAGCCCTGCAGCTTCCGGTCGCAGGCGGATACCTTATTTATACAATGCTTGGTTATTACTTGAGCAGAGTACAGATCGGCAAGAGAAGCCGGATATGCATCTATCTGAGCGGTGCAGCAGGCTGGCTGCTGCATTTTCTGGGGACAATATGGATTAGTGCAGGGTCCGATACGCTAATCAGTACCTATAAAGGCTACACTAATCTTCCTGCATTACTGCAGGCTGCTGCTGTCTTTGTATTCTTCCGTTATCTGTTTATGAATCGGAATCTGTCTGAAAAATTTGAAAAGGCTGTCTATTCTCTAGCCAATTTAACATTTGGCATCTATTTGATCCATAAATTTTTGCTGGATACCATTGATGCCAGAACTTCAGTCAATACCAATTCAATTATTTGGAGACTTTTCGCCCCTCCCATCATATTTGCCGTGAGTACAGGCATCATTTATCTTATGAAACGGATTCCCGGATTGAAAAAACTGGTGCCTTAGATCATTTCAAGAGCACTCCTCAGTGCCGTCTTGCCATAATGGCCGGAGATCAGATTTTTCCTTACCTGCCTTACGTTCTGACACATCCGCTGATAGTCACTTTCAGTAATACTATCAAAAAGCGGCTGCAGCTGGTACAGGGAATCCACGCAGATACCCACTTTATTCTTTATGACAAAGTCTGCTTCCGCAGCCTTGCTCCATATGACAACCGGAAGACCGGATGACAGATACAGAGATAACTTGTGAGGATTATTAAACCTCAGATACTGACCCGGCTTTCCCTTGCAGCCGTCAATGCTGTCGCCGTCCCATACCAGCCCGAAGCCGTCTGTCAGCCTGTAAGGGATCTCATCTGCCGGAAAAGAGCCGTGATAATTGATATTTGCATACTTCTTCAGATCCTCGTTAAAGTTAGGGCCAAAGAGATTGACTTTAACCGGAGCGATTTGACCTAACTGCGAAATATATTTACACTTTATCGTATCCAGATTGCCGGCTATATTCAGAGATCTGTCAAAGTGCGGCATAGAATATTCCTGTTTTCCCTGCAGATAATCAAATATCTGCAAAGTTACAAGTCTCTTTGGATCAAACCCCTGCTTTATAAACCAGCCTTTCATCACATTGTTATGAACAATGATCACATCCGCCAGATCCATCATGGTTTGAAATTCATGCTCATAGTAATCATTATAACGAAAAGCTCTCAGTTTTTCGACATCATGCACAAGGCAGATAAAGCGGACCCCTCTCTCTTTTAAATTGTACAAAGTCTTATTCCGGATAAGCTGCCTGTGATGAAAGGGATGCTGGAGTAGGACAATGGAATGATCCGGAATCTCTTTGCCTGCCTTCCGCCAGTCTCTGAAGTATACGACCTGTCTCTGAAATTTCGCGAATCGCGAAGGACTGTCGGAATCCATATGGATCATTACATTCTGAAATCCTATTCTCCCTGCTATTTTCGCGATATCTGCTGTTGCTTTCGAACCGGCATGGTTTAACCGGGGCTCTGTCTCAACGATCTGATATAATCTTTCTGCCATATTCATCTTCCCAACAACAGATCTTCCAGCCTGTAAGCCTCCTGCGATATATCAAAACCCTTCGCTTTAAAGCTCTCCATAATGGATTCAGAATCTTCTCTGGTCAGTGACTGACATTTTACCAGTTCCTTTACCCAGCGGTCCACACCATCTTCCAGACTTAAGAATGTAAAATGATCCGTGATCTTAACCTCCGGCGGGATCACCTTGTCAGATGCAATCACAGGAAGACCGTTTGCCTGGGCCTCCATCGCTGAAATACTCAGGCCCTCGAATTTTGAGGGAAATAAAAATACATCAAAGGCGCTCAGCCAGGCCCTGATATTTTTCCGGACTCCGACAAACAAAACATCCTTTTCTATGTGAAGTCTCCTGACCTTGTCTTTTAATTTATGAAGATCTTCGCCCTGTCCCACAAAAACGAGCACACTGTTTTCATTGATCTGATGATATCTGTAAAATACGTCAATGGCGAAGGACTGGTTTTTCTGAAAATGCAGTCTGCCGACATTGCCGATCACAAATTTGTCATCAGCATGTAATTTTTCTCTTATCTGCCTGCCTTCATTGGCATCAAAGGCCATGGCTCTGGCATCGATCGCGTTCTTGATGATAAGAACTTTCTTCCTCATTTCCCCCTGGTAGAACCAGTCTGCCGCAGCCTCGGAGCAGGCCCAGAAATCTGTGGCATATTTCCCAATCCGCCTTTTATTCAGTTCATGAAGAACTTTTCTCAGGGCAGAATCCATATTCTCTGAGTTATGGCTGTGGATAATACGGCGCTTGATCCCGTATTTCTTTGCAATGACCAGGTAGTCTATGTTTGCCAGACTGCAGACATTTACCCACACGGTGTTCCACTCTCCATGGTGTTTGGCAAATACCTTATTTAACTGCTCCTTGTATCTGACAGGATTCTTGCTTCTCGCTATGATATGAAAACAGCGCCCGCCCAATTTCTTCAGTTCATCCTCATATGCGACTTTTTCATAGGAATTACACAGGAAATCGAACTGGACCCTGCTTCTGTCTATATGCCGGTAATAATTTATGAGAAAACTTTCAACTCCGCCGGGGTTCTCCGTCATTCCGAATATTAATATTCTTTCCATTTCGTATCATTTGCTCCCTATAATCTGCTTTCTAATGCTATTTCAGAATAATTGACTATATCATAGAGAAGATAAATACGTATAATGATACTCTAAAATGTTTGTAATATAATATTCTTCCATGAGCCCGATCAATGAATTCTATAGACCCTCATTTCATGTGTTGCCCGTTTCTCTACAGGCGGAAGCGTCATATAGTCATGGTAGAGGCCATGAAGATAGGAGTCCCAGCAGGAAAATACGGGAAGCATATGGCCTTCAAAGGATAAGTATTCTTTCTTTTCAAACTCATCTTTTTTCATTCGCTCGCCAGGTCCGTAAAGACCCCAGGTAATGATCCCGACATATTCTGATGATTTATAAGGGTACCGGGAAGCGATTTTTTCCATCTTTCTTGCCGCCCTCTTTTCTCCATAGAGAAGAGCTAATGGCTTTAATATATATTTTACTGTCTTCCTCGCCCTGTTCTTGCCCTCGCCGAGACGGGCGCTGCAAAGCTTGAGAATATGCCTGTAAAAATCTTCTTCCTTATACAGCTTCTTCAGTTCTTTTTGATCGGTAGGGAGACCGTCTACAGGCAGGATATCGATCCACAAATATTTATTTGCCTCTGATGTGTCATATGTCGACAGGCAGCGGATCCCCCTGTTAATGACCTTGGTAAATGGGTGGGGATAATTGCCCAGTATGTTGCTCCTTACTCTTAAATTTTTGTTCTCCGAATGGAAAGTGTGAATAAATCGGATATAATCTTTCCGCGGCATGCAGATATCGATATCGTCGTCCCACGGAATAAAACCATGATGCCTGACAGCACCCAAAAGGGTACCGCCCGCAAGACAATAGCAAATATTATTCTCTTTGCAGAATTTGTCTACCTCGAGCAGAATATTTAACTCCTCATCTTTTATCTGCTCAGCTGTTAATCTTCTTCTCATCTCTCTTCTTGTTCCCCCCAAGATATATTTTTATTATCCTTCTGCTTTTTCCAGTGCTTTCTTTGTATAGTATCCGTTTCTAAGCCTTGTCCCTATCCGGCCTGCGTTCTTCTTCATTGTCCGGTACTCTTCCTCGCTCATTGAAGATACTCTCTCCTTTATCTCCGACAGCGAGCTGACCGTAATACCGCAATTATAATGCCTGATAAAAGAGGCTAAAGCAGCCTGATCCCAGATAATGACCGGGATCCCTGAGACAAGATAGAGGGACACTTTATGCGGATTATTGATCCTCAGATATTCGCCAAAAGCTCCGCTGCAGGTCTGCGTAGATTCACCGTCCCAGACAAGTCCAAAGCTTCCCTCCATTCCGCAAGGAAGATCATCCGGCTCGCGGGCACCCAGATAATGTATCTGATCGTCATTTCTTCCATCATAGCCGATACCGAATAAATTAAACTCTGCTGTATCATCGAGCTCATAAACGTAAGCTGCCTTATGCCTGCGAAGATTTCCGGCAATGATAATGGGCAGATTCTTGTCTATCTTGCGCTGCGCCATCCTCTTCTCATCATAATCCGGGATCAGATAGTCAAATATCCTGAGGTTTATCAATTTCTCTGCCGGGAAGCCGAGCTGTATCATATACTGCAGCATCTTCCTGTTATGGACTATGATCTTCTCACCTGCTCTTAGAGCGTTATTTTCTTCAAGCCTTGTGCGCAGCTTGCTGCTGAAGCTCACATCCGTCCTTTTCCCCCTGCGCAAAAGCTCCAGATCATGGATCAAAAATATGATCTTTATACCCTTGCTCTTTAACCTGCCAAAGAGCAGAGGAAGAAATACAGAATGCTCGATATTGGGGAACTGTATAATTACCCGGTCACCCTTCTTTAATACTGAAAGGGCTTCTCCCCATTTTCTCAGAACATCAATATGAAATTTTATCTTCTCAAACTTAGGGAGTGATTCTCTGTCAGTCATATTGGCAGGAATCGTGATCTGCTTTATATTCAGACTGTTAAGAATATTCCCGACATCATCTCTGGCCTTCGTCCCTGCTGTCTTAGCAGTACCCTCAACGATCTGATATTCTGCCACATAATAATCCATTTCTCAGTCCTCCATATCTGTTACTCACGGATTCTCTTTTTTATGATTACTATAAGCCCTGACCCGACATACAAAAGCGGCTGCATGAAAATGCCCGCCCTTGATAAAATATGCCGGCAAAAGAGCCGGATTCCCTTTGCAGTCCCTTAGACTAATATGTCTGACCGCCCGTGCAAACACCGGAATCCGGGAAATGCGCTTTTCCACGGAAAGCTTTCTGCTCAGGCTATCTTTATTTTGCATACAGAAAACGGTGCGGACCAGAATAAGGGTCATATGCACTGCCACATATTTATAAAAGGCTTCTTTCATCCTGCTGCTCTCCTGTCTGACAAAAGCAGCAGATGCCTTCATTGATCTGGTATATGCTTGGACATTTTCATAGTTAAATGTCCGGACCGCCGAATCACCATAGAGATTATATTGATAAACAGCTTCCTTCGAGAATTCTATCGCCTTACAGTAATGCGTATACCTGATCAGAAACTCGCTGTCCTCAGCCATGGTCAGTTCCGGATCAAATCTCAGATCATGATCTGTGATAAGATTCCTTTTAAACAATTTTCCCCAAACAGGCATATATTTTGTGGGTCTCTCCATCATCAGCTCTCTTGCTGACGCAACTGCCTCTTCCCCTGACCATATCTTATCAGTGTCAGAGATTAGCAGAATCTGACCTGCTTTTTCGTGGCCGAACAATACCAGATCACTGGCCGAATCCTGTGCGTAACGCACGATCACAGATAATTTGCCTTTTATTATCTCATCATCTGCATCGACAAACAGGATCCACTGTCCGGCAGCCTTCTCTATACCGGCGTTTCTGGCATTGGACACACCCTTAGGAGAATGAAAGCCCTTCACATTATCATATTTATTGCATAGTGATTCTATTATACTATCTGTATTATCTGTTGATCCATTCTCTACTACAAGAATCTCAATATACCTGTTACAGGTACTATCCTCTAAACTGCCAATACACGCTGCTAATGTATTCTCAGCGTTATAAGCAGGAATAACAACACTTAATAACGGCTGTCTTTTCATATCATATACAGGCTCTTTCATCAACCTTTATCTCTCCACTGTTAACAACTTCTGCTTGCGAAAGCATGAATCATGAATAAATGTACCATATTTAGCACAAACTTTAAAGAGTTTTCACAATGCCTATTCGGCTCCCATTTATTGAAAGTCATCTTTATGCACTAACGCTCCAACAAGATATATTTGAAAAATTCTACTCGGATGATAACAGTGCTATAAAACAGCAGTTTTTATGCTAGAATAGATTTAATAGTTTTACAGCAAGTGTTATATCAGCAGCAAATAATCGATTCATTCATAAGAAGGAACATTACCAATGCATGAACGTAACAGAACAATAGATATTGCCCGTGGCATCGCTATGATCAGTATTGTCCTGGGACACCTTTCAAATAGTGCCATCAATCAGGTCGTATTTACCTATCATCTTCCCATATTTTTTCTTATCTCTGGTTATTTCTTTCATGATACCGATTCCAATAAGTTATTTATATGGAAAAAAGCCAAACAACTGCTTGTTCCTTATTACTTTACCTGTATCCTTCTCATTCTTCTTTCCACACTATCTGCCGAACCAGGTTTTAGGAAGATAAATCTTCTTAATTACATATACGCTTCACTCTACGGGGCTGGAGATAGTTATACAAAACCTTTTTACATTGCATCGATTGGTGCAATCTGGTTTCTCTGGGCAACGTTCTGGGGAGAACTTACGCTGAAAATGATACTAAAATAAAAAATATCCTGTCAACTGATCACAATCATCCTTATATTACTTCTTTCATTATACAGTCGTCGAATCGTCTGGCTTCCACTCAGTATACAAGCTGGGAGTTTTGCTCTTCTCTATATGTATATCGGCTATATACTGAACAGGGAACAACAAAAGATCCGAGATTTGTTAAATAGCAGCTTCCATGGAATAATAACTCTGGGCGCTTTTATTATGTGGCTGTGGATGATTCGAAATTTCAAGGCTTTCTGGCTAGTCCACTGTGAAGTCGGAAATGGTATGGCAGATATCGTCGGCAGTCTATGCGGATGTTATATGCTTCTCCTGCTTTCTGGTTTTATTGACCGTCATATTTCCTTATTGGCTAATATTTTTGCCTCAGCAGGCAAATACAGCCTTCTCTTTCTGAGCATCCATATACTTGAACTCAGATTAATAAATTATACTCGCCTGTATCAGCTTATGACATTTCTTCCACAAAATTCTTCAAGCTATTTCCTGGCTTTTCGAATAATTACAAAACTGATAATTATTTCCATCGGCCTGTTAATAGCCTGTAGAATAAACCCTGTACGAAAAATATTTGGTTACAAAACAAAAAAATAACAGTCTGGCAACAGCTAAAAAATTATTAACTTCCTCCTGTTTTGGCTTTCAGCTTTCCAACTGCGGTCTGAGCCATTTCCTTAAGCAGAGGCTCTTTAAATAAGACTAGTACAATAATATATATTCCAAAGAAGCAGACAGCTGAAATTATCAATATAAGAAAACTGTTAAGCGTAAGGTTTTCGACAAAATGAAGCCAAACTGCCCATACAGATCCCAACGAGGCCAGGGCTAATCCCAGTATTGATTCCAGATAAGGGAGGCTGGAAAAAAGTTTTTTGGCAGTATCTTTTAAGGCAATACACTGAATAAGTAATACTACAAACTCCGCTGCAAGCGTTCCAATGGAGGCTCCTGTCGATTTAAAATGTGGTATGAGGAGCGCGTTGATAATGAGATCTGTTACGGCTCCCCCTATCTCTGAATATAATACATATTTTTCTCTGCCAAGAGGTACCAGAATCTGAATTCCGGTTATATTTGTAAGTCCTATGAAGAGTACTGTCGGCATGATCCACTGCATGGGCAAGATCGAACCCTTGAAGGCCGGGCCGGAGAGAAAATAAATTCCCTGTGCCGAAAAGAGGATGAAGTACAAAGCCAGAGGAGCCGCGAGAAGCCATACAAACCGCAGTGCTTTCCTTGACAATCTGCGGAATTCATCCATCTGACCATTTTCTACATAATAGGAGGATCTGGGAAGCAAAACACCCCCCAAAGATGTGACAATACCTACCAATATGACTTTTATCTTTACAGCAGTATTGTAATAACCAACATCATCATCTGTTGTCATAAATCCAAGCATGATCGTATCCAGATTGGTGTACACTGTTGTGGCAACAGACATGGCAAAAAATATACCCACAGCTTTGAAATGTCGGCGCATATTGTATCCGCCGACTGGATGCATATAGATATACTTCCTTGCATTTATAAAATTCATAATGTTAGAAGCGGACGCTGCAAATATACTGATTCCGCCGTAAATAATATAATCACTCTTCTGATGCACCAGAAGAAACATAGCCGCCAGAGCAATAAATTTGAAAATAATAGAACGGACCGTAATATAGGTATACTGTTCCAATCCCCTGTACAGGTACTCCATACCAATAGCGTTAAGAAATATACTCGCACTCACTATGATAAAGAGTAATCTGTCAGCCCTCAACCTCGGTATAAAGGCCAGAGCTGCAGCAAGAACTATGTACATAAAAATGCTCATGATTACATTGATCATGAGCAGCTCATGCGTGGTTCTGGTCAGTTCTTCCTTATTATCCCTGACTCTGGCGCAAGCTCGGATACCATAAGTAGGTATCCCAAGCTGAGCGAACATATTAAAATAGGCGATGACAGATGTAGCGAAACTTACTCTTCCAGTGCCAACTGGCAAAAGTATCCTTGAAACATATGGAAAGGTGATTAAAGGAAATATGAATGACGACAATGTCAATATCGCATTCATTATGAAATTCTTCTTTAATGAAATCTGTTTTCTCATTTAGAACTCCCCAGAACGATCCCGCCTAGTACTGATTTTCCGCAATCAGATACAGTGCGCAAAATTCCATCTATCCTGCTGAATCTGGATTCATTCACGCGAGAAACAAGAATAACCGAATCGGACGCAGACAATCTGTCAATAGCGTCTGGATCCTCGTTAATATTTGCTGCTGTCAGAATACTGGTGCTCCCGTCAATAAGATTTGAAAGTTTCTCAGACATCTTATCCATTTCCTCTTCCGGCAGATCACCAACGAGTGCGATCTTATTTATGTTCTGTACGGAATGCCTGATATTGGCTGCTGCAATCTTCAAGCACTGTTCCTCATTCTCGCCGCTGAAATATTCTGATCCCCAGCCTGCAACTCTCTTGCTGAAACCGCGTAATTGTGCTGGGTCAGGGGAAGGCATAACCGCCAGCTTTTTCAGACCATATTGTTCAATAAGATCCTTCCCCGCAAGAACTTTTCCGGAAACTGCCGCTGCAAGTATAGCAAGGATAAAATAAATGACAGCCCCACCGGCAAAACCGAGGATTCCATACTTTATTACATGTTTTAATACTGTCTTTTTATCAAGAATCTCCGTCTTCATTGCAGGATCTAAGGCACCAACTGCCGTTTTGAATGTATCCTGAGTACGCATCAGATTGTTCATATCGCTGACACATCCGTTCAACCAATTGGACAGACTCCTATCTACAACTGTCTCAACATTTGAGTCTTTTATCTGAAATTCATATACACCATATTCATCAGTAAGTGCATTGTTTTTGCTTTCCAACTGTTGGCTCACGTAATCCAGAATCTTTTTAGCTCCTTCCACATCCTTATATTTTACAGATAATGTAGCAGAAACATTCCCGGAATCTACCTCAGATACAGAGATCAGTTCACTCAGATATTGAGGTTTGCTATCCATTTCTTCAGCCAGTTTATCCCAATCCAATAGATTCAGTGAATAGTATATATATTCATTTAAGATATTTGATGCTACTCTTTCTGCCTCTGTAATAGAAACTGTTGAAATAACGCTGTCACTGCCCGTTGATGTGCTGCCATCACTGCCTGCAGGCACTGCAACAGTCCCTGCAGCCGTAACCACATTATCATTATCCTTTTTATTATCAGACGTTGAAGTAGTCGCTTTGCTGTTCTCAGCTTTCATTGCAGGCGTTCTCACATACATTTTTGCGCTCGCGAGGGCTTCATTATTGGGATCGATCTGAGCAATCAAGGATTCTTTCAGATACCTGTTCTTACTGCTTAGATCTTTTTTTATCAACTCATAATTATTGGAATAATCATCCGAACTGGTATTATTCTCACCCTGCTCCTTATTGATATGCGTCAGAGGCCATTCCTTCGCTCCTTCGTATGCTCCCGCCAACAGCGCACAGATAAGTGCAAAGGTCAAAACTCTTACCCATTTCAGACAAACAGCTCTGACAATCGACTTAAGACTCAGTATTCTCTCTTTTTGTTCCATCATTTACTCCTATATTTTCTTTTAAAGATTCCTGTGACAAATGAAGGCAGTCGATTCTCCTCTTCTTTTTTCTGCAATGCAGCAAAGAGCAGAACCAATTGCAAGCCAGAACGTATTATAGTGAAGATAAAAAATGAGATTATCAATAATAGCATGAACTGCCAGCACAGAGAAAAGAGCAAGCAGTAAAAATTCCTTATTCTGATAAAAATACACAAGAACCATCGTGAGAATAACGATAGCAATAATGGAAAATATCAATCCATATCTGAGAAACACTTGAAGATAAAGACTGTCAACAAAATTATATTCTGCCGTTGATTTTGTTCCCTCAGCGGAAAGTCCATTACCTATCCACTCGATCCTCTGACCAAAAAGACTACTTCCATATTCCTTTATTGACCTCTGACCAAGTTCCAGACGGCCGCCTAAGATATTATTCAGACGATTCATCAAACCGTAAGGTCTGTAAAGAACAGTTCCAAAATAGGAAATCATGAAGCCCAGCGGGAATGAAGCAATCATAAGGAACGAGATAATCTTCATATGATTTAGAATCGTCGGGCATAATTTCATCACTACAGCTATCAATATAATGATACAAGCAGTAATAAAGCAAAGTCTGGAATCAGTCAGAGAATACAGAAAATAATTTATACCTGCCAATATCATCAATGCAAACCATCTAATATTCTTATGTTTATCACATATATACAGGGCAGTAATATTGAACATTACCGTTGAAGGATAAAGCGGATAAAGAAAACCCAGATAATGTCTTGTCCTGCCAGACCAGTAATCATAATAATCACGGATGATTCCAAGCTGACTGCTGACAATAATAAGCAAGAATACTATACTGGATAATATCCACGTAAATCTGGCTATTTTTCTGAAATTAATATCTCTGGCACAGAAAATATATATCAACAGCCAGAATGTATATTTGTTGGGGCCGTTCTTAAGCATTATCAAACTCAGAAAGCAGGTGAGCAGAAGTAAGGGTATCAAACTGAATTTTATCTTATCCTTTTCTATCTCTCTGATCAGGAGGAGCAATAAACAACCCACCAAAATCAGATTATATAACCAGCCTTTATAATACTGAAAATAAAATGTAGAAGACAATATGCCAGCTGCCAGGTAGATTCCATATGATATAAAAAACAGAGTATCTGACATTGTATGATGATTTCTGTCAGCTATACTTTCCATGTGAAACTCCCTCCGCTCTTGAATTCTTATATCGCTTTCACCTATAGTCCCTGCATTTGATATGTTTCTTCTTTAATATCCATTAACCATCATTAATCCCTATAAAAGATATCCCTCGTATAAACCTTCTCCTTCACATCCTCCAGGCACTTATCGTACCGATTGGCTATGATCGTGTCAGAGAACTTTTTAAATGTGTCCAGATCATTTACCACCTTGCTGCCGTAAAAGCTGCTCCCATCCTCCAGGGTCGGTTCATAGATGATGACAGGGACACCCTCGGCCTTTATCCGTTTCATGACGCCCTGGATGGCTGACTGGCGGAAATTGTCAGAGTTGCTCTTCATCGTCAGCCGGAAGACACCGATGATGACAGAAGGCTTCCCGGCAGGCTGGCAGAAACCGGCTTTTTTCAGGACGCGCTCGGCGATAAAGTCCTTGCGGGTCCTGTTTGATTCGACGATGGCCTGGATCATGTTCTCCGGCACGTCCTGATAGTTGGCCAGGAGCTGCTTTGTGTCCTTGGGAAGGCAGTAGCCGCCGTAGCCAAAGGAGGGGTTGTTATAATGTGTTCCGATCCGGGGATCTAAACATACCCCGTCTATGATATCTTTTGTAGACAGGCCCTTGCTCTCGGCGTAGGTATCCAGCTCGTTAAAGTAGGAAACCCTGAGAGCCAGATAGGTATTGGCAAAGAGCTTGACCGCCTCAGCCTCTGTAAATCCCATGAATAAGGTGGGAATATTCTCTTTTTCTGCCCCCTCCTGCAGGAGTGAGGCAAATGTATGGGCCGTCTGGACAAGATCCGGATCTTCCGGATCCGTTCCCACGATGATGCGGCTGGGATAAAGATTGTCATAGAGAGCTTTGGATTCCCGCAGGAATTCAGGGCTGAATATGATATTCTTGCTCTGATATCTTTCTCTGACAGATCTTGTATAGCCAACCGGGATCGTAGACTTTATGACCATCACAGCCTCCGGCGCATACTTCATGACAAGCTCTATGACTGCCTCCACAGCGGATGTGTCAAAATGCTGGGTGGCGGAATCATAATTGGTAGGCGCTGCGATGACGACAAAATCAGCCCCGCTGTATGCTTCCCGGGCATCGACCGTGGCAGTGAGATTCAGATTCCTGTGAGCGAGAAAATCCTCTATGTAATCGTCCTGGATCGGAGACCTGCCCTCATTGATCAGGTCAACTTTTTCTTTGACGATATCTACTGCGACAACCTTGTGGTGCTGGGACAATAATGTGGCGATAGAGAGACCGACATATCCGGTTCCGGCCACAGCAATCTTTATATCTCTCAAAATTATCTTCCCTGTTTCACTAAGAAAATAAACAAAATAAAAGGCGGCCTCCAGGCCCGCAGTTCTTCTTCGCTGTCATGGTCTGAGGCCGCATCGCATATAGTAATAATTCTATAGCTTTTAACAAAAACTGTCAACAAAATGTAACGAAAATGTTACAATTCCTGCTGCTCTCCTGCCGTCTGATCCACAAATATCAGGCTGTGGAGGTCATAGCTGCCCAGGATCTGGTCGAGCTCCTTCTGCATGACGGTTAGGTTCCTGTGGACGATGCAGGGATGGCCTTTCTTCACGACCCATTTGCAGATGTAGCCCTCGCCCAGGCACTTGTTGATGTAGGGTTTGTCGTCCAGGATCCGGAAGATATCCAGCACGGTGACCTCGTGGAGATCGACCGTGAGAGTGCATCCGCCGTGGACCCCGCTCACGCTCTTGACATAACCCGCATTGCGCAGCTTGCCCAGGATCTTGTAGCCGAAAGACCAGGGAATATCCTCCTCCTCACAAAGGGGCTTTATCGGGTGATTCTCACCGTCTGCCAATGCTCTGAGTATTCTGATCGCGTAATCGATTTCTCTGTTTATCAGCATACTGCTCCTCCTCCTTACGGGCATTATATCATAGAAATAATTATCGAAAAATGTTTCGAAAGCCATTTCGTAAAATTTTTACCTTGTTTTTACCTGCTTTCGGTGATAGAATACATTAGGTTTGATAACAATGGATAGCATCCTCAGGAACTATACCGGTGATATATCAAATAGACCTGCTTTCACAAATACCTGATCCGCCAGACGGTGACGGTCTGTTATTACAGATTGCCTTGGGCCGGGCAAGGATGCACAGAGTGTGCACTTTGACCGCAGGCTCCAGATCGCATCACCTTTTCTTTTTTGTCTGATGTACTTAAGGAAAGGATGGTGGGCCGATGAGGATAGGATTTGTTGGTGCCGGGAAGGTTGGCTTTACGCTGGGCCGCTATATGAAGGAACGCAGCTTGTGTGTATCCGGGTACTACAGCCGCAGCCATGACCATGCCCTACAGGCATCCCAATTTACCCATACGGAATGTTTTGCAGCGCTTGAAGAACTTACGAAGTCAAGTGATGTGATCTTCCTGACTGTCCCTGACGGGGCAATCGCAGGTGTATGGCATTCTTTAACAGAATTTGATCTGAAAGACAAGGTCATCTGTCACTGCAGCGGCGCGCTGTCGTCGTCTGTTTTTTCTGAGATCGACCGGACCGGAGCGTCCGGCTATTCTATCCATCCCTTATTCGCTGTCAGCGACAAGAACAGTTCTTACAGGGAAATCTCAAACGCTTATTTTACAATTGAAGGATCAGAAAAGCACATGCCTCTTATCGAGGGGATCATGAAGACGCTGGGGAACCCCTACCGGATCATCCCGGCTGACCATAAGACCCTCTACCACGCAGCAGCCGTATTTGCAAGCAATCTTGTCGTGGGGCTCTACGAGCAGGCCATGCAGCTGATGGTGGAGTGCGGCTTTGACCGAGAAAGTGCCGGCAAGGCCCTCGCACCAATGTTTCTGAACAACTGCCAGTCCGTAGTTGAGAACGGGACGGACATGGCCCTGACAGGGCCGGTTGAGAGGAATGATCTGACAACCGTGAAAAAGCATTTGTCTATTCTGCCGCGGGCGCAGCGCGAAGTCTATCTTCAGCTGTCGCAGGCTCTGATCCAGATTGCAAAGCGAAAGCACCCTGACAGAGATTACAGCGAATTGTCCACCGTATTGGAATACGAGAAAGGTTTGGAAAAGAAAAATGAAAAAAACAGTTTCTAGTTTCGCAAAGGCAAAGAAGGAAGGGCGCAAGCTCTCCATGCTCACGGCTTATGACTATTCCATGGCCAAGCTCATAGATGAGTCCGGGATAGACGGCATCCTGATCGGCGATTCCCTGGGCAATGTGATCCTGGGCTATGAGGATACCATCTCCGTTACCATGGAGGATATGATCCACCACAGTGCCTGTGTTGCCCGCGGGGCAAAGAATTGCCTCGTTGTCTGCGATATGCCTTTTATGTCCTACCAGGTCTCCCCTGAGCAGGCTCTGATAAATGCCGGCCGCCTCATGAAGGAGGGCCGCGCCAACGCGGTAAAGCTTGAAGGAGGCAGATCTGTTGCCCCCGCTATTAAGGCCATAACCGCGGCAGGCATTCCCGTCATGGCTCACCTTGGTCTTACGCCCCAGTCTATCAATGCTTTCGGCGGCTATAAGGTCCAGGGCAAGACAGAGGAAGCGGCAAAGGATCTCATAGAAGACGCAAAGGCCATACAGGAAGCAGGAGCATTTGCCGTTGTCCTTGAGTGCGTTCCCGCTCCTCTTGCCGCTAAGATCACCCAGATCCTCGACATCCCTACGATTGGTATCGGAGCAGGCGCGGACACGGACGGACAGATCCTTGTCTATCAGGATATGCTGGGAATGTTTTCCGATTACACACCCAAGTTTGTAAAGCGCTACGCTGAGATCGGCAAGGAAATGACAGATGCCTTCAAGGCTTATATCTCCGAAGTTCAGGAAGGAAGCTTCCCTGCGCCGGATAAGGCTTACACCATGGATGAGAGCCTGATAGAAAAACTTTACTGATAAATATTGCGCAGGCTGACGGCGGCTCTTCGGGCAGCTGCCGGCCTGCTTTGGAAAGAGAGGATAAACCAATGATAATAGAACATGATCCTAATAAAGTAAGGGAACAGGTAAAAGCCTGGAAAAAGGAAGGCCTCACAGTCGGCCTCGTGCCCACCATGGGTTATCTGCATGAGGGCCACAAGAGCCTGATCGACCGGGCAGTGAAGGAAAATGACAGGGTTGTAGTCAGCATTTTCGTAAATCCCATCCAGTTCGGGCCGACAGAAGACCTGGACAAGTATCCCAGAGACCTGAACGCGGATTCAAAGCTCTGCGAGGAAAGCGGGGTCTCCCTCGTCTTCAACCCTCAGCCCTCTGACATGTACGCCGATGATTTTTCAACATACATCAAGGAAAGCGGTCCTACCGAAGAGCTCTGCGGCAAGAGCCGTCCCGTGCATTTCAGCGGCGTCTGCACAGTTGTAAACAAGCTCTTTAACATCGCCCTTCCCGACCGCGCCTATTTCGGCCAGAAGGATGCCCAGCAGCTGGCTGTCGTCCGCCGTATGGTCAGAGACCTGAGCATGGATATCAAGATCGTGGGCTGCCCGATCGTCCGCGAGCCTGACGGTCTGGCAAAAAGTTCAAGAAACATTTACCTGTCACCCGAGGAGCGTAAGGCTGCCCTTGTACTCAGCCGCGCCGTGAAGAAGGGCCAGGAACTTGTAGACGCCGGCGAGACAGACGGCGATAAGATCATTGACCAGATGAAAGCCCTGATAGAAGCAGAGCCTCTGGCTAAGATAGATTATGTGGAAATGGTTTCATGGGATGACATTAAAGTCCACCACAAGGTCGATGGGCCCATCCTCTGCGCCATGGCAGTTTTCATCGGAAATACACGTCTCATAGACAATTTTATCAGGGAGTGATAAGGTCATGCAGCTGAATATGCTCAAGGGTAAGATCCACCGCGCCACTGTTGTCCAGGCTGAGCTTAATTATGTAGGCAGCATCACCATAGATGAGAAGCTGATGAAGGCCGCCGGCATCAATGAATATGAACAGGTTCAGATCGTTGATATAAACAACGGCGCGCGTTTTGTAACTTATGTGATAGCAGGCAAAGAGGGCAGCGGCATGATCTGCCTTAACGGGGCAGCCGCCCGCATGGTGAACACAGGCGACAAGGTCATCATCATGTGCTACGCTCTTATGGATCCTGACGAAGTGAAGGACAACCCGCCCAAGGTCGTATTCGTGGACGAGGAGAATCACATCAGAAGGGTCACAGAATATGAACGCCACGGCGCTCTTTCCGATATAGATCTTGACGAGGTATAAAATATGCTTAAGGGTAAGAATATCGTTCTTGGCGTCACGGGAAGCATAGCGGCCTACAAGACAGCGAATCTGGCCAGCATGCTCGTGAAACTGCACGCGAATGTCTACGTTATCATGACGAGGAATGCCTGCAATTTCATAAATCCTATCGTTTTCGAATCTCTCACCGGCAACAAGTGCATGGTGGACACATTTGACAGGAATTTTCAGTTTAATATCGCTCATGTGTCTCTTGCCTCAAAGGCCGACCTGTGCATGATCGCGCCGGCCTCGGCCAACATCATTGGCAAGATAGCAGGCGGGATTGCGGATGATATGCTGAGCACTACCGTTATGGCTATGGAGTGCCCCGTCTACATCTCTCCCGCCATGAACACTCACATGTTTGAGAATGCCATCGTCCAGGACAATCTGAAAAAGCTTGCTTCTTTCGGATACCATATCATAGACCCCGCCAGCGGCCATCTTGCCTGCGGGACAAGTGGTGCGGGCAAGATGCCGGAGCCGGAGGACCTGCTCCAGTACATCCTCTTCGAGACAGCTTACCCCAAGGACATGAAGGGCCTGAAAGTCCTCGTAACCGCGGGTCCTACCCAGGAGGCAATAGATCCTGTGAGATTTATCAGCAACCACTCCACGGGCCGCATGGGATTTTCCATCGCCAGGTGCGCCATGCTGCGGGGAGCCTCTGTCACGCTTGTGACTGGCCCCGTTGCCATAAAGGAGCCGCCTTTTGTGAAGGTTCTTCACATCACAGACGCAGCTGATATGTTCGAGAAGGTCAGGGCAGAATACGGTGACAGCGACATCATCGTCAAGGCTGCCGCTGTCGCTGACTACACGCCTGTGACCACAGCTCAGGAGAAGATAAAAAAATCGGACGGCGATGCCGGCCTGAAGCTTAAGAGGACTCAGGATATCCTGGCATGGCTTGGCCAGAACAGGAAGGCCGGCCAGGTCCTGTGCGGATTCTCCATGGAGACGGAAAATGTCCTTGCCAATTCCCGCAAGAAACTCATTTCCAAGAATGCCGATCTGATCGCCGCCAATTCTCTTCGTGAGAGCGGAGCCGGTTTCGGCACAGACACGAACCATCTTACCCTTATAACAGCTGACGGGACAGCGGATCTTCCTATGCTGTCCAAGGATCAGGCTGCCGCTGCCCTGCTCGATGAACTCAAGAAAATCCACGACGCAAAGGCAGCTGCTGAAAATGGCGGGATTGCCGGAGGTAAAGACTGATATGCTTTGTGTAGTTGATATAGGTAATACGAATATAGTGATCGGCCTCATGGATGACGAGGGCAGGCTGACATTTTCCGGCCGCGTCCGCTCCAACAGGGACAAGAGCGTGGAAGAATTCGTCATAGAGGTCAAGACCCTCTTTGATCTTTATAAGGTAAATACAGACAGAGTAAAGGGAGCCATCATCTCTTCCGTCGTGCCCGCTCTGACGGATGTTGCCAGAAGCGGCATCCGCGACCTGATGGGAACAGATCCCCTTGTCGTGGACCACGGCATAAAGACCGGCATCCGCATCGCGATGGATCAGCCGGCTACTGTGGGCTCTGATCTGATCGTGGACGCTGTGGGCGCCTGCGAGAAATATGACGGCCCCCTGATCATATTTGACCTGGGAACTGCCACGACATGCTCTGTCGTGGACGAAGACCGCACCTATCTGGGCACCATCATCATTCCTGGTGTAAAGACCGCCCAGGATGCCCTGACCCAGAAGGCTGCCCAGCTCCCCTACATCAGCTATAAAAAGCCCAGGCATCTTTTGGGCCGCAATACGGTCGAGAGCATGCAGAGCGGACTGATCTACGGAAACGCTGCCATGATAGACGGACTGATCGACCGGGTCCAGGAGGATCTGGGACGGCAGGCCACTGTCATCATGACAGGCGGCATCGGCTGCGTGATCGCACCCTTCTGCCGCCACAAGCTTGTCTACGAGGAAAACCTTCTTCTGGATGGGCTCTGGTATATCTACCAGAAGAACCAGAAAAGCAGAACGGCAAAGAGCCGGGAAAAGTACGCGGCTTACTCTGCCTATTGAACTGAAATAAGGATTCAACCTTGCCTGAGGAAAGCCTCCTGTCTATAATATAGAGGACAGGAGGCTTTTCTTATGCAGGATTTCAGGATGAAAACATTTCTCCAGGTGTGCGAGGACATGAACTACACGCGGGCGGCAGAGCATCTGTGCATCACCCAGCCCGCTGTCTCCGCCCATATCCGCTACCTGGAGAAAACATACGGGGTCCCGCTCTTTATCTACGAGCGCAAAAAACTGACCCTGACCCGGGCAGGCCGGCTATTGAGGGATTCAGCCAGACGGCTCCAGAATGACGAAGAACATCTGGCCCAGGTGCTCCGTTACACTGCCGGCCTTAAGAATATAAATTTCGGGGCCACCCTGTCTGTGGCGGAATTCATGATCCCGCGCAGGCTGATAGATTTCTGTCAGTCTGATCCGGACATCCGCCTTCACATGCTTGTCTTCAACACAGATACCCTCCTGAAGATGCTGGACGGCGGACAGATCGACTTTGCCCTCGTCGAGGGCGATTTCCCAAAAGAGCTCTACTCTTCTCTTCTCCTGTCCATGGAAGATTTTGTCGCCGCCGGCTCGCCCAGGGCAGCCAGGCAGTATCAGGGGGCCAGCGTCTCTGACCTTCTGAATGAAACACTCCTTCTGAGGGAGGAAGGGTCCGGCAGCCGGGAGATCCTGCAGACTCAGCTGTCCAAAAGGGGCATAAGCCTGGGCGCATTTTCCCGGATCCATGAGATAGCCAGTATAGGAGCCATAAAAGAGCTTGCCGCTGCCGATCTTGGTATAACATTTCTCTACAAGGCAGCAATAAAGCCGGAGATGGCAGGCGGCAGACTTCTGCCGCTTAAGCTCTCCGACTTTCATGTCTCTCATCCGATCAGTTTTATCTACCGCAAGGGCACCATATTTGAAGATGACTTTAAAAGAATATTTGAGGCCCTTGCCGGAAAATGATTCGGATTACCAGATCCCCAGAAGGTGCTGCATGGTCAGGCTGACGACAGTTATGGCAGCCCAGCAGCAGGCGCCAAGGAATATGGGCTTTGCCCCGTTTCTTACAAGCTTCACGATATCCGTGTTAAAGCCGATGGCCGACATGGCAAGTACGATAAAGAACTTGCTCAGGGTCTTTAAAGGGGAAAATACATCAGCCGGTATGCCCAGGCTGACGCATATGGTCGTTATGATGCTGGCGCATACGAACCATGCGATGAACATGGGAAATGCCCTCTTGAAGCTGAACGTATTCTTTCCATCTTTTTCCTTTTTCGCCCTGACGATGGCCAGGACCAGCGTAATGGGGATAATAGCAAGAGTCCTGGTCAGCTTGACTGTGACTGCCTTGTCCAGGGTCTGAGAGCCGAGACCGTAGAGCGAATCCCAGGTCGAGGCCGTTGCCGTAACAGACGATGTATCGTTGACTGCCGTGCCAGCGAATATGCCAAAGGCGTCCCCGCTTGTGGTATCAAATCCCAGCGCGCCGCCCAGCATAGGGAAAAAGAGGGCTGCCAGCACATTGAAGAGGAATATGACTGAGATAGCCTGGGCCACCTCTTCATCGTCCGCGTCAATGACCGGCGCCGTTGCTGCTATCGCTGACCCTCCGCAGATGGAAGAACCTACTCCGATGAGCGTTGCTGTCTTGCCCGGAACTTTTGCCAGCTTGTGTATGATAAAGGCAACGATCAGTGATGTGCAGATGGTCGAAACGATGATGGGAAGCGACTGCCTGCCTGTCTGCAAGATGACCTGCAGGTTCAGGCCAAAGCCCAGCAGGATGACCGCATACTGGAGCACCTTCTTTGACACGAACGCCGTCCCGCTTTTGAATATTGTCTTATCTTTTACAAATACACCCAGCAGCATTCCGATCAGGATGCCGAAAACCGGCCCTCCCACAATGGGAAATGTCTTCCCCAGCAGCCAGCCGGCGACTGCGATGGCCAGGCAGATCAGTATGCCCGGTATGCTGCTTTTTACCTTCTCCATAATATTCTCCCTCTTTCCTTTTCCTTTCCGCAGCCGCTGCAAGTGACCGCGGATATATTATAGAAAATATTTTACAAAAAGAAAAATAATATATTTTCATAATTCGATAAATATATATTATGGATAAAGGAATGTGCTCTTCCACCTTACAGGCAATTTGTGCTAGAATAAATCCCGGAGTGATGAATTTGAAACGATTATATAGATGGACCATATATCTGGTCGGCCTGATGATCCTGGCCTGCGGCCTGATCCTTATGACAAAGACGACCCTGGGCACATCGCCCATCATATCCGTTGCCTACGCGGTATCTGAGATCTGGCAGACGAATTTCGGCAACGCGACCCTGATCTGGTATACGATCTTTGTTATCATAGAGATTCTCTTAAACCTGATCCGCCGACCTGCCAATCTGAAGAGTCTTCTGATCTCAGACATCCTTCAGATTCCCTTAAGCATCGCATTCACCCGCTTTATGAACATGCTCGGAGCCCTGATCCCCGTTTTTGAGAAGGACTGCGCCGGCACATTCGCGGGAACATTTGCCGGAAGGATCCTTCTCTTGGTCCTCGCAATCATCCTGACCGGCATAGGGGCAGCCATGTCGCTTGACGTGCGCATGATCCCCAATCCCGGGGACGGCGTCGTCCAGGCTGTCGCTGATTTCACGCGCAAGAAAACCGGAACAGTCAAAAACTTCTGGGACCTTGGCTGCGTCCTGCTGACCATAGTCCTTTCCCTTGCCCTGGCCGGAAAGCTGATAGGCATCGGGATTGGAACCGTCCTTGCCGTCATAGGGGTCGGTCGGGTCATCGCCCTCTTCAATCATTTCTTTCTCGAGAAAATAAAGGGTCTGATCCCCTGTCCGGGCAGCTCAGCTGACTAAGTGGCGCTGCTCTGCCATCTATTATTTCTATCAGGGCGCCGGGCCAGCTGATTGAAAGATGATATCTATAACAACGGACCGCAGCGCCATCCCGGCTCTGCGGTCCTTTTATGTGATTTCATATTACTTTTTTATCTTTTCCCGCCATCGCCGGATGGAAATGTAACTTTGAAGGTCGTTCCCCTGCCCGGCTGACTCGTCACGTCAAGCTCTGCCTGCATGGTCTGAGCCGCGTGCTTTACGATGGAAAGGCCGAGACCGGTACCGCCGATCTCGCGGGAATGGCTCTTATCTACCCGGTAGAACCTCTCAAATATCCTCGGAATATCTTTCTCCGGTATGCCTATGCCCGTATCGGAAACGCTCAGAACTGTCCCCTCATCCCCGGGTCTGATGTCTATGTTTACGCTGCCATTTTCTTTGTTGTACTTTATGGCATTGTCGACAAGGTTATAAATGATATTGTCTACCAGCTGGGGTACGCCGCGGATCTGGCAGGCATTCCCTGATACAGTCAGGGCAATGTGTTTGGCAATAGCCTGCTGCTGGAGCTGGGCCGCAACCTTGTTGGAGACCTCCATGAGATTGATATCCTCCCACTTCATATCACCGGCTCCCTCGTCCAGGTGGGAAATGGTCAGAATGTCCTCCACAAGAGCGATCATACGCTGTGCCTGAGAATAGATCGTATCGACAAACTTCTTCTGGGCGTCGGGCTTCACCGCGCCGGTCTGCAGAAGCTCCGCGCAGCCTGATATCGTGTGGAGAGGGGTCTTCAGCTCATGGGAAACATTCGCCGTAAATTCCCTTCTCATCTGCTCGGCATTCTCTTTATCTGTCACATCAAACATGAGGACTGCCATTCCGGCGCTCTCATTGCCCTCATCGCCCGGGATAGGACTGATATCCGTCTGAAATCTTCTGCCGGCAAAATCAAGGATAAGCTCACTGTGCTCTCCCCCTGCTGCCTTCTTCAGCGCTTCCTGGAATACGACCCGTCTCTCAAGGAAGAGGATATTTCTGCCGATGCAGGAATCATCCGTGTGAAGCAGTTTCATCGCCTGCTTGTTTATGATCAGGATCTTGCCGTCAACGCTCAGGAGGATGAGACACTCGCTCATGTGCTCCGTGACGGTAACAAAATCCTTCTCCGTCCGGTCAAGAGATTCCTTCTGAACACTGATCTCCCGCTGCTGGGAATAGATCCGGTGAAGAAAAGGAGTCAGCTCCGGATACTGCTGATTCTCCAGAGGGTTGTCCAGGTCAAAATTGTTCAGAGGCTCTACGATCTGCTTCGCTGTATGGGAAGACAGAAACCAGGTAAGGATCATGAGCAGGATAAAGATCCAGATCATGGGCAGGAGCATGCCAAGAGCTATGGCAAATACGGTATTCCTTGACTCGGCTACCCTGACGACAGATCCGTTGTCCAGACGCTTCGCGCTGTAATACATGGCAGTGGTCAGTGTCTTGGAATAGCGGGTACTCTCCCCATAGCCGTCCTTGAGGGCTTCCTCAACCTCAGGTCTTTCGGCATGATTATTCATGGAAGCCGGGTCAGCCTCATTGTCAAAAAGGACCGTCCCGTCCGCCGCGATCCAGGTGACTCGGGTATTGTCAACCTTCAGGCCGTTCAGATAGTCCAGTCCTCCGTTCTCCACAGCCTCAGCGGTGATCGCTGTCTCTGTCTTCAGCTGTCTGTGCTGCAGGGTGCCGAAGTAATTGTAAAACAACAGCAAAATAGCAGTAAACCCGCCCACTAATGTGAGCAGGATGATAAGCTCTGTATATTTGAAGATCCTTTTTGTCATACTGTCACCAGCTTATAGCCCACTCCCCGGACCGTCTGGATCATATCGCCGGAGCTGCCCAGTTTCGAGCGAAGGGTACCCACATGCACATCCACAGTACGGGTATCGCCGGAATAATCACTGTTCCATATCTTCATCAGCAGAGTTTCCCGGTCGAATACTCTGTCGGGATTCTTCATAAACAGTTCAAGGAGAGAATATTCCTTGAGGGTAAGCGCCAGAGGCTTGCCGTCCACTGAAACAATGTGGGCCGCCTCATTGAGCTCTACATTGCCCGCTCTCAGGACTTCATCCACCGTCTCGGGCGGCGTCGTCCTTCTGAGAACAGCTCTCACACGCGATACCATCTCCAGCATACCGAATGGCTTCACAAGATAATCATCCGCTCCCAGATCCAGGCCTGTCACCTTATCAAATTCTGTGCCCTTTGCTGTAGTCATGATCACAGGAATATTCCTGGTAGACTGGTCAGCGCGAAGTTTCTTCAGGATAGAGATCCCATCCTCGCCCGGCAGCATGATGTCGAGGAGTATCAGCTCAGGCTTCTCTGTCCTGAGCGCCTCGAAAAAATCTCTGCCGTTTTCAAAGGACTGTACCTGAAATCCTGCAGTCTCCAAAGCATAAGCGGCAATATTGCTTGCCGCCTCGTCATCCTCAACACAAAATATCATAATATTCCCCTTGCCAAAAATATAATCTGATAGTAAAAGAGCTGCCGGGGGCCGGCCGGCCGCCGCGAAGGATCAGTTCGTATTCCCCTCCAGAGTGCCTGTTATCATGAATACGACCCATCTTCCGATATTCACGGAATGATCAGCGATCCTCTCAAAATACTTTGTGACCATAAAAAGATCGAGCAGGGCGTCGACGTTCTTGGAACTATCCTTGAACTCTTCTGCCAGCTTCACCTTTATTCTGTTGAAATAATCATCGATCACATCGTCTTCGTCTATGACCTTTCTCGCCAGCTCTTCGTCACGCTTTACAAATGCGTTTATCGCGTCGCTGAGCATCAGGTCTACCGCCTTGGCCATATCTATCAGCTCAATAGAATCCAGATATTCCGCCTTGATGTTCTGAAGAGTCAGGATCTCGGCGATATCATCCGCGTTGTCCCCAATCCTCTCAAGATCGGATACCATCTTGAGAGCCGCGGAAATCGTTCTCAGATCCCGCGCTACGGGCTGCTGCTGCATCAGGAGCTTGAGACACATGTTCTCTATATCCCTCTCCTTGTGATTGATCTGGTCTACGCTGGACAGGATATCTTCGTGTCTGTCGATCTCAGGCGTCCTGAGATAAACGATCGTTGTCTGAATGGCATTCTCACACAGAGCTCCCATGGAAATCATATCAGCATTCAGCTGATTGAGCTCTTTCTCAAATACATGTCGCATTAACCGAACCTCCCCGTTATGTATCTTTCTGTTCTGGGATCCTTAGGAGACGCAAAAAGCTTCTCTGTCTCTTCGTATTCTACCATCTCTCCGAGAAGGAAAAATGCTGTGTTATCCGAGATACGAACTGCCTGCTGCATATTATGTGTAACTATTACAATAGTATACTGCTCTTTCAGTTCTTCAGCAAGGTCTTCTATCTTAGATGTTGAAATAGGGTCAAGGGCACTGGTAGGCTCATCCATCAGGAGAACTTCCGGTTCCACAGCCAGGGTCCTGGCTATGCACAGTCTCTGCTGCTGGCCGCCGGAGAGTCCCAGGGCACTCTTGTCCAGCCTGTCCTTGAGCTCATCCCAGATCGCAGCCTGCTTTAAGCTTCTCTCAACGATCTCATCAAGCTTTGCCTTGCTCTTTATTCCGTTGATCCTTGGGCCGTAAGCCACGTTATCATATATAGACTTCGGGAAGGGGTTGGGCTGCTGGAATACCATACCGACCATCTTGCGAAGTTCAATAGCATCGATATCCTTGTAGATATCGACCCCGTCAAGACAGATCTGACCCTCGATCCTTACACCCTTCTCAAGATCGTTCATCCTGTTGAGCGTCTTGAGGAATGTAGATTTACCGCATCCGGAAGGACCGATGAGGGCTGTGATCTTATGCTCCTCTATGTTCATATTCACATTCTTCAGAGCCTGAAACGCACCGTAGTAGAGGTCCAGGCTGCTGATCGTCATCTTTGTGTTTTCGCTCATATTCTACCCTTATTTCTGTAAAGATGTTTACTCTTCTCCAAGATTCTTCCTGGTGATCCTTCTTGTTACGACTCTGGCTGACAGGCTGAAGATCAGTGTCATAAGCACGAGCACCGCAGCAGATACATTCGCTATCTGTGTAGAGTTCGCGTGCAGAGATCCTTCTGTTCTCAAAACCCAGATGTGGAGGGCAAGCGTCTCACCGGAACGGATCGGGTTCAGCGGGCATGTAGCTGATGTAAGGTTCCAGTTATGCCAGTTGATAACCGTACTCTGACCTGCCGTGTAGAGCAGGGCAGCCGCCTCGCCGAATCCACGTCCCGCTGCAAGGATGATGCCGGTGATGATTCTGGGAAAACATGCCGGCAGAAGAACTGACGTTATCGCTTTCCAGTGTGAGGCACCCAGGGCCATAGAGCCCTGCTTGTAGCTCTTGGGAAGGTTTCGGATGGCGTCCTCCGTTGTCGTGGTGATCGAGGGCAGACTCAGTATGGAAACCGCGAGTGCTCCGGCCAGGAGATTCCACTGCATGCCTGTGGAGAGGATAAATACCAGGTATCCAAACAGACCTACAACAATGGAAGGCAGAGAAGAAAGAGACTCGATACTGACACGGATCGCCGCTGTCAGCTTGTTATCTCCTGCATACTCCGCAAGATAAATTCCTGCTCCTATTCCGATAGGAACACTGATGAGCAGGGAAAGAACAACAAGATATATCGTGTTGAAGAACTGATTTCCTATACCATTTCTTGAAAATGAGAGGAACTTGGGATCAAGATCCAAAAGACCCTTAATGATGATATAGCCGGCCATAACGATCAGAAGAGCGAGGAAGAAACCACCGATGCCATAGAGCAGACCGGTGACAACTTTATCAGTCTTTCTGGCACGTCCCAGCTGCTGCTGAATTTTGTTTGTATCCATTATCTAACTGCCTCCCCTTTCATCAGTGTGCTCCCATCTTCTTCTTGTTCCTTGCCGAAATGATATGGATGATCATGATGCAGATGATGGAGATGATGAAAAGCAGAAGACCCATGGACCACAAGGCCATATTCTGTTCTCCGCCGTTTGCTGAATTTCCCATATCCGCGGCAATGGCAGCTGTCAGGTTATTTGTAGGCGAAAGGATATTCTTTGGAAATGCTCTTGTCTTTCCTATAACCATAGCAACCGCAAGTGCTTCTCCAAATGCCCTGGTCAGACCAAGGATGATTCCGGTAAATATTCCCGGAAGTGCTGCCGGAAGGACAATGTGCCAGATCATCTGCCATCTTGTCGCTCCCAGACCATAGGCTGCTTTTCTGTAGCTGTCCGGTACGCTTCGGATCGCGTCCGCCGAAACGGTAGAGATCGTGGGAAATATCATCAGCGCCAGGATCAGGCCGGCTGCCAGTACGGAATAACCGCCCATCTCCGCGTGAAATGCGTCCCTGATAAAGGGAACGAGGATCGTCAGACCGATCCAGCCGTATACAACGGAAGGGATACCTGTGAAGATCTCGATAGCGGGCTGGAATACTCTTGAGCCCAGATCCGGTGAGATCTCCGTGATGAATATTGCCTCCGCAAGGCTGAGCGGCGCCGCGATCGCAAGCGCAAGTCCGCAGGTAAGAAGAGATCCTACGATGTAGATTCCTGCTCCGACTTTACCGCCGCCCACGCCTACCGTGTCAGACGGTGCCCACTCGGATGTAAAGAGGAATTCGAATATAGAGTGATGATACTTTGTAAATGTACCAGACCCTCGTACTACCAGAAATATACCTATGATTATTGTGAGAGCGATCAGGAAAACACCACATATGGTTACGATCGATCTGCCGGCATATTCCCTGCGAAAATTTTTCATATCTGCCCCTTTATAGATGTGCAAAGATTATAGTAGGGAAGGATCCCGCACAGAATGCGGGATCCAGTCGTTCTTGTTATCAGATTACTTCTCGTGGCTCTTTACAGCCTCTTCGCTCATCTTTGAAGATACGCCGTAACCCATCTTCTCAAGCTGCTCGGAGAACTTGTCGCCCATCATGTAGTCTATGAATGCCTTAGCCTGCTCTGTGCCTTCACCCTTTGTGTACATATGCTCATAACCCCATACCTTGTACTTACCATTGTAAGTGTTCTCAAGAGTGGGAGCTACGCCGTCGATAGATACGGGTGTTACATCATCGTTGTCTACGAGGTAAGAGAGAGCTACATAACCGATAGCGCCCTTGTTCTGCTGTACAGTCTGAAGAAGTGTACCGGAGTCATCTGTCTCGAGGGTCTTGTTGGAAGACTCTTCCTCGCCGTTCAGTGCCCACTCTTTGAAGAGAGCTCTTGTACCTGATGAAGAAGGACGGGTTACAAGCATGATCTTCTCATCGGGACCGCCAACATCCTTCCAGTTGGTTACCTTAGCTGTGAAGATATCAACAAGCTGCTCTGTTGTAAGATTGTCGATACCGAGATCCTTGTTAACTACAGGAGCCATAGTAATTGTACATACCTCATGGTCTGTAAGAGACTTAGCTGCATCTGCATCGAGCTTCTCCTCAGCAAATACATCAGAGTTGCCGATATCGATCGCGCCGTCAGCTACCTGCTTGAGACCTTCACCGGAACCGCCGCCGTTAACTGTGATAGCCAGATCGGGGTTCTCCTGCATGAAGAAATCAGCTGCGCTCTGTACAAGAGGAAGGAGTGCAGATGAACCAGCTGCTGTAAGTGTTCCCTCTACCTTCTCGCCGGATGTGCTGGCTTCTGAAGAGCTTGCTTCTGAAGAGCTGGCTTCACTTGAGCTTGCTGCCTCTGTTGAGCTGGCTTCACTTGAGCCGCTTGCTGCTGAGCTTGAGCTGCCGGAACCGCCGCAAGCTGTCATACCTACTGCTGCAACTACAGCTGCAAGAGCGATCGTAGCTGCCTTCTGTAAATTACTTTTTTTCATATCTATCCTCCTGATATGTTCCACTTTCAGAATAATCAATATCTTCCCGGGATATGATAAGCATACATGAGCAATGTAAGAACTGTATAACTCATTTGTTAAAATCTATGTAAAGTACTTTACAAAGTCCTTTATCCATTCCTTCGCGCCAAATATTTTACGCAAAAAACTGTAAAACCGTCAGTTTATGACAAAGAAAAGCCTATTCGGAAAATTAATGTAAAAAATCAGGTTTTTGACAGAATTTGTCAGAAATAAAGCCTTTTTGCCCGAAAAAAATGGATGCCTCCCCGCAATATGCAGGATGGCATCCATCTCATCGGCCTGACCGATAGAATTTATCAGTTCTGGAAATTAAACTGCTGTCCCTTTATGAGATCATAAGCTGTGACTTTGTCGGCATCCAGGTCCTCCCTGTGCATGTCGACGGCATTGATCTGACTGTTCTCGTATGTCGTATAGTAGTAGATCCCCTTGTCCTGATTGCAGCAGGAAGAGTAGATCGTTATCTCATACTTGTCCCCGCCCAGGTGGCAGAGGCCGCGCTGCTGCTCGACGCTTCCCAGAATGTGGAAAAACTGGCTGACGCTTGCAGACTCGGAATCATCCGCCAGGGAATTCATCCTTGTAAATGCCGCTTTTACAAAGCGGGATGCGGATGAGAGATCTCCCGGCAGTCCCATGGCACCCATGCCGCGGCTGTAGGCTGGAAGGTCAAGGCCCGGGGCGAAGCTGCTCTGGCCCTGATCTGCCGTCAGGTTCCTGTAATCGGCAAGCCTTGCCATCTGAATATCGAATGTGGGATTGTTTGTCATGACGCCGACCGGATCGTCATAGACATGAAGCCCGCTCTTTGTCTGTTCGACAACAATGGCCTGCTCCCTATCCGCTATCATCCAGTGCAGGGGATTGGGAGGCAGAGAAGAGCTGAAGGGAACATTTGTGATATTCACCTTCTCAAGGAGCCCCTTCACATCTGCTATCGTCTGGCACTGGCCCAGGAGCCAGGGAATGAATTCAAAGGAGGCCACGTTATCCTTTCCCTCAGCCGGATCCTTAAAATCACAGTTGCCCGGGAAGTTCAAGCCGGCGGCGCCCAGGCCTTTTTCATTGACGGCGTCATAATAGAGGGGATAGCCTTCTACGACAAATGCCATCCCTATGATAGCAAAATGCTTGTCAAGTCCGGGCACATTTCTGAAATTAAATGGATAGTTCCTGGGAGTCACAGCGACCTGCTCATGATAGGAAAATTCCAGATCCAGGTTCCTGCCAAAATAATGATCTTTCGTTGTGTAATATGCTGCTGTGCACATAGATATGCCTTCTTTCTACCATTTATAGAGTTTGTTTCCCTTTTTGCTTACCTTCCTGACACGGCTGATAAGAAGGGCTTTGGATTTTCCTTTTTTCGAATAGATCTTATTGCTCTTTAAAGTGACCTTTCCGAACTTAGAAGAGGAATGGCTGTAAATGTTCAGTCCGTTTCTGCCGCCGTAAATCTTGTTCTTTGAGATCGTAAACTTCGATTTCGAAGCGGTGGATTTTACCTTGCCCATGTACTGGATGGTGCACCCATCCGAATAAGATTCCGTCAGGCGGGGACTGTTGGTCACGATCTTGTTGCCGGAGACCGTACCGCTGATCGTATTGTAAAGGGACAGGGCCTGGGCCGTCACACCCGTCAGCTTATTGTTCTTTATCACAATGTTTTCATGGTATCTGTTCCTGTACTTTGCCTCCTTGGCGGCATAGTTGGCGCAGACGGCTCGGGAACCCTTTATGGTATTCCCTATCACGTAGATATTCTTGCTGGCCTTCCCGTTCTGAAGCTTAGATGATTCAAGGAAGGGAGCTGTCCTGGGGGTTGCAAGGTCGATCTGCAGCATCTCCTCCACGCTGTTCTTGACCGGCTTGCCCTGGGCAGTGATCTTGCAGCCCTTTACCGTCACGTCCTTGCAGGCGACAAGCTCTATGGCATGCCCCTGATAGTTTGTGGCATAAAGCTCCATGTTCTCGAGTTTTATATTTTTCGCGTGAGCAAAACTGATGGATGTCGTCTTCCAGCCGCCCTTATTCTTAGACGAGCACTTCCAGACTCCGCCCTTAATGTTCACGCCGCTTGTGGAGTCATATCCTGTGCTTGTGGGAACATTCCTGATGATCGCCTTGTCAACCAGGATCGTCGCGCCCGTGGCGTCTATCGTATCACCGCTGTTAACAGTGATATAGTTTGACAGATGATACGTCTTGCCCGCCTGAAGCTTTACATAGTGCGTATCCTCCAGCTCCGCATTGATCGCCTTCGTGTCGTTGCCGCCCGGCTCAAGCTCCCCCGCCTGCGCGCTCCCCGGAAACGCAGCCAGCGCCGCGGCAAGAGAAAGCCCAAATACCGTCAGACATAACCTCTTTTTCATAGTTGCCTCCTTTACCCGGAATAAACTAATCCCGGATGAATTAATATAATTTATTATCATTATAGCATAAATAAGAAGGCACAACCCTCTTAATATCCGGCAGATGAAGCAAAGACGAGGGGCCGCTGCATTTTCTTCTATGCAGCAGCCCCAACAGAAGGTGGTTCCTGATCAGTTGTCCTGTGTTAATTTATAAAAGTATCCGTCCTCGCACGACTTATCTTCTTCTAAATGAAAGTCAACCATCTTATGCTGCCTGAGAAAGTCGATCGTGTTTGTAAAGGACATATAAACAGGAATCTTCTCATAGGCGTCCCCATCGGGATCATATATATAAATCAATCCGACTGCCGGGTGGGAGGAAGCGTAGGAGTAATCCCACCCGGCCGTATCCTTGGCGACAGCTGCTTTCAGGCCGTCATAAAGACCTGCTGCTGCCTTCCCCCTGCTGGCTGCACTGCCGTCGGGGGCGCTGTCATATATGGAGCTGTCATATATGGATGTGAAAGCGACGGAAAGCCTGTCCAGCTCCCCCCTGACAAGAGCGTCATTCGTATCTCCGAACATACCCGCCTTAAACTCCTGCGTCTTGCTGATCGGTTCCATATACTTATCCAGAGCATCAAGGGTAATATAATACTTTCTCTGTGCAATCTTATCGTCCTTAAGGGTAAATCTTATCCTGTAGACATACATCATCTTCTCGCTGTCCTGGTCTCTCTGATTGGAAATGCCGTTCTCTGCCAGTCCCAGCACACTGCCTGTATCTTTCACTTTCATCTTCAGCACCTGCTGAGAGAAAAAGTCATTATCAGACGGTTCCCCATAATCTATGATGGAATAGTTAAAGCTGTCCTCGGGGTAGACTGCAGCACTCTCTATCTGATCCTTGTCCGGCAGCCATCTGTCATAGCTCAGACACTGCGTGATTATACCGGCTATCAGGGCTACACAGGCAAGTGCTGCCACAAGGTCTTCCAATATATGCCTGCCAAAGGCCCGGATATCCTGGGCAAATATACTTTCCATGACAAAGCAGGCGGCAAGAGCGAAGAAAACAGCCATAAAGGAAGCTGTCGGCTGAAGGATCCTGCCGTTGTTCTGCAGAACCGTGAGGCCGGCGGTCAGGGCAGTCAGAACAGCGACGGCGATCTTGACAACGTGTCCGACCCAGGGAAAGGCCAGGGAATTCCCTGCAGACTCATTTTTCCTGTGGACAGCCGCGATCATGGTCAGCAGGAGATAGACCGTTCCCATGATCAGGCAGACCATAGTGGACACAGGCCTCCCATCCGACCATCCCAGAGGGCTGGTAAATATTCTCTGTATCCCCGTGAGCGTACTCCCGGTATATGACTCGCAGGTCACTTCTATATACCCGCCTATCACATTTCTGAAAACGATCTCATAGACAAAGAAGAAGAATGCCGCAAGCACGCTGACTAATGTCTTTCCCGTGATAAGCACAGCCAGGGCCGTCAGAGAAAAGGAAGCATAATACAGAGTCAGCATATTCAGGACAAAGGGGCCCGTCGCTGCAAGGTTTGATCCGCTCATTCTGCCAAGAGCCGTATTAAGTCCGGCGCCCAGGTAATAGGTAAGGGTGAAGAGGATAACAAATGTCAGCATGCTGTTTACAAATATCCCCACCATCATCTGGCGCCTGGTCACGGGCTGACTGCAATAAAAATCAACCCTCCGCCTGTCCTGAAGATATCCGTACCCCTCCAGGGCAAAGAGGATTCCAAACAGGACGCTGCCCATAGGAAATACATTGTTTGCCGTAAAATAGCCGTCAAGAGATCCTCTGATATAGAACATGAAAGGCGCCGCGATAGCCATGATGACCATATAAAGTCCCAGGCTGGCTGCCGGCCACTTCCTGAGACGGAAAAGCTCCCTTTGAGTGAGGCGGCTGCCTGACGGGATCTTCCTCATTTCTACGGAAGAAACATTCAAATTAGCTGACGATGATTTTTCTTGTGTCATAACCAATTGCCTCCGATTCCGCAATAAATATTTCCTCAAGTGTCAGCGGGAGCATTTCAAAAAATACCAATGAAAACTTCCCGAACTGCTCCTTTACATCCTGGGCCTCCCCGCGCACGACATAGGTGTGCAGTTTGCCTCTCACGTCATGGTTCATGACCTTCATAAGGTCTTCAATGAGTGCGGCGTCCTCTTCCTTCTGAAATACACACTGGATCTTCTGGATCCCCAGTTTCATCTCAACAAGATCTTCCGAGAAGATCAGGCCGCCCTTATGGAGAAACCCCACATGATCGCAGATGTCTTCCAGCTCTCTCATGTTGTGGGAGGAGATGACCGGCGTCAGTCCTCTCTCCGACATGTCCCCGGCAAAAAGACTCTTTATGCCCTGTCTCACGACAGGGTCCAGCCCGTCGAATGTCTCATCCAGGAGCAGGTAATCCGTCCCGGCGCAAAGACCCAGCAGGATGGCCAGCTGCCTCTTCATACCCTTGGAAAACTGAGAGATTCTTTTTTTCCTGTCGAGTTCAAAGTCGCTCAGAAGCTTATAGAATCTCCGGCTGTCGAAAAATCTGTATACCGTCTCAAAATATCTGCCCATATCCTCCGGTGTCGCGTTTGGAAAATACCAGGGGTCATCCGAGATAAAACAGAAATGTTCTTTTGCCTCTGGATTCTCCCAGACCGGCTTGTCCTCGACAAGGATACTGCCCTCATCCGGTTTGAGAACGCCTGTGATCATGCGCAGCAGAGTGCTCTTCCCTGCTCCGTTCGTGCCGATCAGGCCGAAGACCTGCTCCCTGTCTATCTGAAACGTGATATTGTTCACAGCGCTTATCTTCCCAAATTTCTTTGTAAGATTTTCACACCTGATCATCCTGATTCACCTCTTTCTCTTCTGTCTGCAAAACTGCCTGCCTGACAAATTCCGTCAGGTCTACTCCCAGATCCCTGGCCTGGCTGAGCAAGTCGATCATCTCTGCTTTCAGTTCCTCCAGTTTCTCTTCTCTCAGGCTGTCATTCTCCCGCACGAAATTTCCTCTTCCCTTCACTGTGTAGATAAAGCCCTGACGCTCGAGTTCACCGTAGGCCTTCTGTACCGTGTTGGGATTCGTGGAAAGATCCATCGCGAGCTTCCTGACCGAGGGAAGCTTTTCATCTGCTGAAAGGACTCCCTTGAGTATCATGCCCTTGTACCATTCAGCAATCTGTTCGTAGATCGGCCGGCTGTCATGATAGTCGATCATTCCCATATAAGCCCTCCTGATCTGATAAAAACTGCTGCCTTCTAACCGTGTCCTAACTGTATTAATAATACTAATACAGTTAGACTATATTGTCAAGTCCTTCCAGCCTTTTAGCTGATTATTTTAGAAAGATTTAAAAATACTGAGCAGAAAATTTAACATTGGTCCTTTATACTGAAAGCACATTCAAAAGCTTATACCTGAAAAAGCGGATTGACTGAAAAAACATATGATTCTCCTATTTCCAAAAAGTCCAGATCCGCATAAATCGAGGAGCGGTCATCGCAGTGATCGCTCTGTTTTTTATGCCCCGGGGCGGCTGAGGCATTCCATTTCCCGCCCAAACCTGCTAAGATGAGAGGCAGATAAAAGGATTTACCGAGAGGAGAGATATCATATGAGGATAAGAAAAACACTGACAGCGTTGGCTGCTGCCCTCCTTCTGCTGGGCGGCTGCGGAACTGCTGCTTCTTACACAGGATCCGGGGCCTCCTCCCAGGCTGAAAGCGTCGGCAGGGAGCAGGCATCACAGGCCTTGGCTTCATCTGCTGAGGAAAAGAAAGCGGATAAGAGCGGGGAGATATCCGAAGACTGGACCGGAGATGACAAGGAGGGGGTAGCCCTTTACCTGGAAGCCTACCGGCAGCTGCCCGACAATTTCATGACAAAGAAGGAAGCCCGCAAGGAAGGCTGGGAGGGCGGAGCCCTTCACCTGGTCATCCCCGGAATGTGCATCGGCGGAGACCGGTTCGGCAACTACGAAGAAAACCTGCCTTCTTATAAGGATTATCAGGAGTGCGATATCGATACCCTGAAAAGCGAAAAGCGCGGCTCTAAGCGGATCATATACTCTGTCGAGGAGGACGATCTTGACATCTGGTATACCGGCGACCACTACGAGTCATTTGACCTGATATATGGGGACGGTGAATAAATAATGGAAGATAACAGAATATTTTATCTTAGATCCGACACGCTGGCAGACCGCGCCAGCCTGGCCGGCTTTATGTCCGAGGCCTTCGGTTTCCCGCTGGAAGAGGCAGATAATCTGGACTCTCTTGCCGATCTTTTAAGCGAAGTCCTTGAAGAAACAACATTTGTCATCTCCAGACAATCTCTCATGGAAATATGCGGGGAGGACTTCTCCTACCGGGCTCTTTGCATGCTGGCAGACGCAGTGGACGAGAATCCCTGCCTCCACGTACGCCTTATCCGCTGACTGGAAAAAATGACACACGTGAAACATGTCATTTATTTGTGTCGTACTCGGTTTTGTGATTGAGTCATTTTAGATACATACTGCTGTGCCTTATGGAAAGGAGATATAGAATATGACGATCGATGAGATGAACCGAATAAAGAATGAGATGGGATATTCCGTCCGGAAACTGGCTCAGCTCTCCGGTGTGCCTTTTGGGACAGTCCAGAAGGTACTGAGCGGCAAGACAAAGAATCCCAGATATGAGACCATACAGAAGCTGAGCCAGGCCCTCTCTGTCCTGATGGACAGCGGTTCATCTGGATCAGCTGCCCTCCAGGCCGATACCGGCACAGATCAGGACGGAACCGATCACAGGCAGGTCGACAACCCCTACGGGAATAAGATGCAGGGGGAATATACCGTTGAAGATTATCTGGCTCTGCCGGATGATAAACGCTTTGAACTGATAGACGGAGTCCTTTTCGAGATGTACTCTCCCATCCAGATCCATCAATTTCTGACCGGTTTTCTCTTCTATAAACTGATGGAGTGCGTACAGCAGCATGAAACTCCCTGCATGCCCTATATCTCCCCTTTAGACGTGCAGCTGGATAAGGATAACTAGACCATGCTCCAGCCGGATGTACTCATATGCTGCGATCCCGAGCAGAACAAGATGGGAGCCCGTGTTTTCGGTGCGCCCTCATTTACCGCCGAAGTGCTGTCAAAATCTACAAAGTCCAAAGACCGCTTTCTCAAGCTCTATAAATATAAGAACGCAGGAGTAAAGGAATACTGGATCATAGATCCCGAGGAGCGCACCGTTACCGTCTGGATCTTTGACAAGGATGACAATGATAAGTCGAAAGTCTATACATTCGAAGATCCGGTTCCTGTAGGCATTTCCGAAGGAAAGTGCAGTATTCGTTTTGCGGATGCGGACCGCATGCTGAGCAAAGCGGCAGGAGACAGCAGATAAGCAGATAGCATGAGGCCCGGGGATGCGGGGCGCATCCCTGCGCCCGAACACCTCCGGACCCTATCAGATTATATGGCAAAAGCTTTGGCTTTTGTTGGCTTTTCTATCAAACTGCCGCCGGTCTTTCTCACAGAAGGAAAGCCGTCTGCAGACATCCCAGGCCGACCGGGACAAGTATGGCCAGGACAAGAAGTCCTATAATGATACCCGCCATGGCGCCGTTTTTATAATCTCTTCTCGCTATGAGCTCAGCCTGATGAGAATCTGCTTTCAGGCCATACAGATCATCAGTTCCGGGCTGGTCAGAGCCGGGACGGCAGATAGCCGTCCTCTCAAGCAGACGGGAGCGAAGATTTTGAAGGCTCATGATCAGAAGACCAAGAGAAAGAACCGGTGCCGATACGCATAAAACTCCAATGAAAAACATAGCGACTTTTGTGCCCATGCTTTTACCTCCCGTATGATGATGATCTTTTCTTTTTCGATTTCATTATAGGGATACGGATTAAACTTCTCTATCTCCTTCAGACAAAATCTGTGTAAAAAGACAGATTTCCTGCTGACAAGAAGGGCATCCGCCTTCCGCAGATTCCCTTCTTAGCTATCAAAGCTCATGCTTAGTCTTCGCTGCTATGCTTTTTCCCTGATATCATCTCATGGCCTGTGATGATACACATGATCATTGAAAAAAGGGCGAGACCTGCCCAAAAACGATGATCCTTCAACATTTTCCACCCCCTGTATGTTAATGATCGCCTATTCAGATACTTGATTTTACCACATTTTCCCTGCAGCCTTCTATGCGTCGAACTTATTGAAAAAAAATTATCATTCAATAATAACAGCAGCCGCTGCAGCCGGAAGGGAAAAGCGCCCTTTTCATGTTTTCCACATACGCTTTTTCATCGGCCGCATCTTCCAGGATGTCAAGAGCCCGGCGGGCTGCCAGGATATCGCGCAGAGTATCTTCCGAATAATTCCCCCGCGAGACGATCTTCAAATGGCTGACCCCGGCCTCCCTCAGTTTCCACAGGGCACAAAGACCGCAGCCTCCGCGTCCGGTCAGATACTTTTCGTCCGCCGGATCATCCGCCTGATTCTCCGCGCTATCGTCTCCTGTCTGCACATTTGCGCTGCCGGACAGCCTGTAAGGGATCCGGCAGGCCGGCGCCAGCTCATCACAGTGAAAGCTATTGCAGTAGGCTCCTGTAAACTGACACCTCTCATTGAGGAGAAAAGCCTCCGCCTCTATGGGATCATCCGGATGCTCTGCCCTGTCAAGATCCAGCATCTTCTTCATCCGGAAAGGTGTGCATTTACGCTGGAAAATGATCCTTTTTACGCCTGCTCCTCTGGCAGCGCTTATCAGATAATGATTGGCCTCTCCTGCCTCCCCTGAAAGGTGAATGGAAATATTCTTTCCTTTCAGATACAAGATAAGGGCCGGATCCGCTATGATGAAAGAAGAAAAACCGCCGGCCAGACATTCGTCTATGGCTTTCTCCACAAGAGGAAAGTCCTCCGGGTCATAGAAGGGGGAGTTCATGGTGATCGTAACCGGAACCCCATAATCCTTTCTCATGTCTGCCAGGATCTCCAGCTCGCTGACAGAGCCCAGCTGAACATTATAATACAGAACCTCCCGCCGGTTAAGCGGCCTGCTCATGCCGGGGCCCTCCATCCACGAGGAGGGAACAACACCCGCAAAAAGCTCGTCCGCGCCCGCCCGGCAGAAGGGAATATAATCGTCCACAGACCCAAGTCCGGCAGTAATCTTCATCCTCTTATGGTTCATGTCTGCTTCTCTCCTGCTTTTCTAGCCGCAAAAAAAGTTAAGAACGACCCTGTCATAATTCCCTGCCTGGCACAGATTTCCCGCCCAGCCAAAAAGAGAATTGAACCTGCCCGTCATATGTAGGTCATCCGAATACAGAAAACAGGCAGACCTGCATATCTTCGGGCAGCTGTCCACCCTACTCTGCCGCCCCCGCGCTCCCTCAAAGACAGCCGCGTAGAGGGGGCACCAGGTCGAGGTATTCATTTGAAAATAAGGAAAATACAAAAGTCTCCTGTCAAAGTCCGCGGCACAGGCCTGGGTCTCTCCCATATTTTCATAAGAAATGCCGGTAACACTGAGAGAGAGCAGGAGCCTGATCATCCGGGGATCATCCATGGATGTCCGGCGGCTCCCGTTTGCTCCTTCCCTGTCTCTCTTCCATCTGCCTCTTGTGTCTTTGCGTCTTTTCATGAGAAGAGGGCCGGTGTCTATCTCTAATTGATAATTTTTCTCATTAAGCATATAGAACATGCCCAGATCGTTGACAACGATTTCCGTCTTCTCCCTGTCCTGTTGCCTGCTCCAGCCTTCTATACGGGCCAGCCTTTCCTGAAAAAGGGGGATATCATCCTCATCCATGGGAGAGAATTCCACCACCGGCTTTTTTCCTTGTTCCAGACACCGGTCCAGCAGAATCTCCAGTTTATCATCCGGAAAGGCCCTGCTGCAGAATGAATTTCCCAGATGGATATGGCTGATCTTTTCCGGGGTCACAGTCAGAGCGCCGGCCGCGGCATCCTCCTGATACCAGTCCATAAACTGTGCAAAGGGAAGCCTTAAAAAGGCATCCTCCATATCCGGCCCCTGAAGAAGCAGCCCTGTCTGGACATGTTCCAGACCTTCCACCCGAGGAAAGGAGGCTGCCCAACGCCTTTTCTGAGCGCGGGCATCCGCCGGGATATGATCCTCATCCACATCGTATCCGGTCAGCGCCCGGGCCAGGCCGGCCTCATCCACCTCAAGCTTCAGCCGGATATAGGCCATGTATTCACCCATCAGATCCTTTGCGGCCTTCCGAAAGCGCCCGTCCGCCGTTTCCAGGCGGAAGATCTGAGCATATTCTTCTCTGCCCTCTTCCACCAGTCTGTAATCATCCACTCCAAGAAAGACGATCCGATAGGTGTTCTCCTTCCAGGAGTAAAAACCCATCCGGGCAGGGAACTTTGTAAAGTGACGGCTCCTCTCCCTGCTCAGGCGGAACGTAAAAAAATCAGGAGCCATCTCAAGAGCTCTGACCCGGACGGGACAGCCCCCTCCATCATCAAAGCTGCAGAAAAATATAGTGTATGGGATCACAGGATCTTCCTCCCTCAGTCAGGTGTTATTTCCGATATTTTATATCGAAAAGGCTCCCAATGCAATCGATTTCCGCCCGTCAGGACATGTATTACAGAAACTTTGCATTTGCTTTCTTTTTCCTTTACTTTCTTCTGCTATATTGTAGAAGTATGGAAAGAATGAAAGAAAAAATGGAAAAAGAGAAGAAGAAAAATAAGAAAAGTATATCTACGACGTCATTTGAGGCCGAATCCGGCCGATTCCCGCTTTTCAACCAGATTATGGACAATAAAGAGGCCAATGTATACATTCAGTGCCAGAACATGGCCCTGCAGGCCCTCGGGTTCACAGAACACGCATTTGCCCACGTACAGGTCGTAGCCGCAAGGACCCGCTACATCCTGGAAACCCTGGGGGAAGATGATCACCTGATCGATCTGGCCCTGACAGCCGCCCGGCTCCATGATATAGGCAACATCGTAAACCGGGTCGACCACAGCCAGTCCGGCGCCATCATGGCCTTCCAGATCCTCAATAAGCTGAGCGTTCCCGCGGAGGATATCGCCGAGATCATCTGTGCCATCGGCAATCATGACGAGAACAACGGAGTTCCCGTGAGCCGGATCAGCGCGGCTCTCATACTGGCCGACAAGTCAGACGTGCGCCGGTCCCGCGTGCAGAATCCCGACCCGGAAACCTTTGATATCCACGACCATGTGAATTACTCGGTTACAAAATCAGAGATAAAGATAAACAAAGAGCATTCCGGCATAAAATTAAAGCTGCACATCGATACGCGATATGGCGAGATTGGGGATTATTTCAATATTTTCATGGACCGGATGCTCCTGTGCAAGCGGGCGGCAAATTTTCTCGGCCTTCAGTTCCACCTGATCATAAATGAGACCCCTCTGATGTAGATAAGGCAATGATACACAAAACAAAAGGACTGAGCCAGATGATATTTGGCAAAAATTCCATGTTACGAAAAATTTTTTTCTATGCTACCATTTAGTTAATTAATGGTAGTCGCAGAGATGAGTCGAGATGAAAGTTTCTCGGCTCATTTTTTTTGCAATAACATTGCATATGAAAAGGAGAAAAACTATGCCCAGAACAAAATTTGAAAATATCATTTTCACTATCGTCATGGCCTTCGTTATGGTCTACGGAATGGTCTGCTACAACATATCTCTTTCCATGGGAGGCTGCAGCAATCAGGTATTTATCATGGCCTTCGGAGAAATGAAGATCATGTGGCCTGTCGCCGTATTCCTTGAGCTTTTTATCGCCGGCCGTCTGGCACCCAGACTGGCTTTTACTTTCATGCAGCCGACAGACCGTCCCCAGTTCATCACCTATGCCATCTCATTCTGCATCTGCGCGCTTATGTGCCCGATGATGAGCCTTATCGCCACACTGCTCTTCAAGCAGCCCGGTCTTGGAACATTCGCTCAGACATGGGCACTGAACCTTCCGGCTGCCTACGCCATGCAGTTCATCATTGCCGGCCCTCTTGTGCGCTTCCTCTTCCGCCTGGTCTTCAGAAGAAGAGAGAAACCTGCAGCCGACGATCTGACTATGCTTGCAGACGCCGACTGAAGCTTAAAATAACAGCTCCTTCCTGGAGTTAGAAGGAGCTGCATATGTACATAATATGATATTTTACCTTAAGGAGAGCCGGGTCAGCACATCATCCACTGTTTCCACCGGAATGATATTCAGATGATCCTTTACCTCCTGGGCTACGTCCCGCAGGTCATCCACATTGTCTTTAGGAATGAAGACCTGCTCGACGCCAGCGCGCTGGGCAGCCATCAGCTTCTCCGGCAGACCGCCGATAGGATTTACCGTGCCCTGGAGGGAAACCTCCCCTGTCATGGCTACCCTGGGGCTGACCGGAACACCGCTGACGAGTGACGCGAGGGCAGTCGTTAAAGTGATGCCGGCGGAAGGGCCGTCCTTGGGGGTCGAGCCGTCGGGAACGTGGATATGGATATCTTCCTTCTCCAGCTCATCTTCCTTGTCCTCGTACATAGAGCGGACAAGGCTGAGGGCAATCTGGACAGATTCCTTCATGACGTCTCCCAGCTGGCCGGTGACCGTCAGCTTGCCCTTGCCCTTCATCTTCCTGGTCTCTATATAGAGAACATCTCCGCCCGCCTGCGTCCATGCCAGGCCAGTCACAACGCCCGGAGCAGCCTTGTCCCTGACATGTTTCTCCTTTATCGGATTCATATCCAGATAATCGCGAAGCTGGTCCGGCCCTATCTCTATAGGAGTCTGCGCTCCGCGGACGATCTGGACCGCAGCATTTCTGGAAAGGGTATCCATCCTCTTCTTCAGGCCGCGCACTCCTGCCTCCCTTGTGTAACCGTCTATCACCGCTTCTACCGTCTCATCGGGGATGACCAGATCTTCGCTCTTAAGGCCGGCTGCCCCCAAAGCACGGGGGATCAGATGGCGTTTTGCGATCTGAAGCTTCTCTATGGGGGTGTAGCCCTGGAAGAAAATCACTTCCATGCGGTTGAGCAGGGGCTCCGGTATGGTCTCCAGGCTGTTTGCCGTGCAGATGAAAAGCACGTCCGACAGATCGTAGGGCACGTTGAGATAATGATCGGTAAATGTCGCATTCTGCTCGGGGTCAAGCACCTCAAGGAGGGCGCTGGCCGGATCTCCGTTGTAAGACATGCTGAGCTTATCCACCTCATCGAGCACCATGACCGGATTGGAAACGCCGCTCTTCTGGATACCATCCATGATCCTGCCCGGCATGGAACCGATGTAGGTACGGCGGTGGCCGCGGATATCGGCCTCATCTCTCACACCGCCCAGGGATACGCGGATGTATTCACGGCCCAGCGCTTTCGCTATGCTCTGGCCTATGCTGGTCTTGCCGGTTCCGGGAGCTCCCACGAAGAGAATGATGGAACCGGACTGCTGCTTTTTCAGCTGCATGACCGCTATCTGCTCCAGGATCCTCTTCTTCACCTTTTCCAGACCAAAATGCTCTGCGTCAAGGATCTTCTCTGCCTGATCCAGGTCTATGTCTTTAAAGTCCTCCTTCTTCCAGGGGAGAGAGGCAAGAAATTCCAGATAATCTGTGATCATGCCGGCTTCCTGGCTGTGCTCACCCTCATTTTTCAGGCGGGCGATCAGCTTGCGGGCCTCCTTCCTTGCCGACTCATTCATGCCGGCATTTTCAAGCTGCAGCTCCAGCTTGCGGATGCCGCTCAGCTGGTCGGGATGCATCTCATCCAGTTCCTTCTGCATGTACTCGATCTGATTTTTCAAAGCCTGCTCCTTGTAAAGGCGCTGATTATTCTCCTTCTGATCGGTCTGCGCCTTCATCTTGACCTTTGTCACTTCTATGTACTCATAGAGGAGTTTCTCCTGAGCCTCAAAACGGGCCTTAACGCTGTCCTGGCTGAGGACAGAGTATGCTGTGCCCTGTGGCAGCTCCATCCAGGGAGACAGAACTGCGCTCATATCGCCGATATTTCTCCAGGAATAGACAAAGGCGTCCATGACATGACCCCATTGGTATTCGTGGGACAGATTCAGCACCTCTTCCTTGAGGGCGGCAAAACGGCTCCTGGCTTCCTCCGGATCCATATCTTCTATGTCTGAGATCCTGGCCGTCGCCAGGTCTGCCTTGCCGCCGGGAAGGATCTCAATATTGTCTATCCTCATTCGATGGGTCAGCTGGATTCTGACCATGCCCTGGCTGCCGGAATCGCTGATATAACCGGAAACGCCGATGGGATATACATTGTCACCGTTCAGATCAGCGACCTTTGTCTGACCGCGGGTCATAAGGACGGCCACCTTCTCATTCATGACCGGGGCTGCTCCCGTCACAGATTTATAATAATCAGCCTGCAGGATCAAAGTGGAACCGGGAACTGCGATAATATTTGAAATGGGTATTAAAGCCATCTTTTTGTCCTTTCTTTTTTCAATCTGTAATTTATATTTTCCTAATTTGGGACTATATGCCTGATAAATCAGGCTGCCCAAGAGCCGGGCAGCCATTATCTGCACCTAGCGGTTTACATTGTTCATCATAAGTCTGGCAAATTTCTCTGTAATCTCGACAAGCTCATTGCGCTCATTCTCTGTCAGCTCCTGCATGGCATCATAGGCGATTCTCTGAGCTTTTAAGAAAAATTCATCTGCCCTTCTCTTCCCTTCCTCGCTGTAGTGGATCGCCTTGCTCCGGCGGTCATCCGGATTCTCCCTGAGCTCTACCACATTCTCCTTGTAGAGCTGGGTAATGACAGCGTTTATCGTCTGCTTGGGATAGAGAGAACTCTCGTTCAGCATCTTCTGGGTGCATCCCGGATGATTGTAGATCAGATACATAATCTGCATACAGGTGGAAGTGCATCCGTTCTGCCTGGAAAATTCTTCATAGGCCGTGCTGATCTGATTCTGAGCGCAGCAAAAACGGCATACTAAGCTTTCAAGTTCATCCATCAATGTCTTCCTTTCGGTTTGTCTGAATATGAGACTATTTTATCACCTCTCACCGCCTTGTCAAGCCATTTTATGCAAGTCAATGAAGTTCTTTTCCCATCAGGATAACCTGGTTCTCTTTTCCAAAGCCATATTTCCCATAAAATTCAGGCAGTATTCCCTTGCCCGCAGTGATCAGATGCACGCCGACGATCCCCTGCTCCTTCACATCAGCGAGAAAGCTTTCCAGAAGCATTGCTCCTATGCCCCTCTTCTGAAATGCCGGATCGACAGCCAGGTCATTTATCTCAAATGTCCTGCCATAATGAAAGAGCATGCTGGTTCCCAGGATAAATCCTGCGACCTGCCCGTCCAGAATGTATTCCAGTCCGTAGGACTGCTGTGATTCCAAAAGTTCTTTAACATGGATCCGTGCATCTGACTGTTTCCAGGAATCATTCCATGGTTCTCCGGAAAATGCCTCTGCGTAGATCTGTGCGTATCTGTCAAGATGCTCTTTATTTATCGGATATATTTCTTTAACCTTCATAACAGCCCTATTCCTTTCCGTTCCAGCAGTAGGTGCAAAGATCGCAGGGCTTCATACCGATGGCTTCTACCATATCGTCCAGCCTGTGGTAGTGAAGCGTTGTGAAATGCAGCTGCTTTCTGATCTCTTCCAGCATAGCCTTGTACTCTTCCGAATCCGGATCTGTATATCTCTGCAGCCTTTCGGGCGTCACATCGGCTGTGCCTTCCAGCTTTTCTATCATGCGGCGGGTGATCAGCTCCGCCTCGGAGTTGGACCGGGAGAAATTCAGATACTTGCAGCCGTATACCAGAGGAGGACAGGCCGGTCTGATATGAACTTCTCTGGCCCCGCTCTTATAGAGATATTCTGTTGTCTCCCTCAGCTGGGTACCCCTGACGATAGAATCATCGATAAGCAGGAGCCTCTTCCCCTGAATCAGCTCACTGATGGGAATCAGCTTCATCTTGGCGATGAGATCACGCCTGTCCTGGAAAGGCGGCATGAAAGACCTTGGCCAGGTGGCTGTGTATTTTACAAAAGGCCTCTCATAAGGGATCCCGGCCTGGTTGGAATAGCCTACTGCGTGGGCAATCCCGGAATCGGGCACCCCGGCGACACAGTCGGGAGTGATGCCTCTTTGCATATCTCTTCTGGCAAGAGCCTGGCCGCATCTGTATCTGACTGCTTCGACATTGAGCCCTTCGTATGTGGAAGCCGTGAATCCATAATATATCCAGAGGAAAGAGCAGATTCGCATATCCTTCAGGGCAGGGGCTGCCACTTCTATCCCACCCGGCGTGATAAAGACGATCTCGCCCGGCCCCAGTTCTCTCTCAAACGTATAGCCCAGATTAAGGAAAGAAAAACTCTCAAAGCAGACACAGTAACCCTTTTCATTTTTCCCGATTTCGACCGGAGTGCGGCCGTATTTATCACGGGCCGCGTAGATCCCCTTGCCCGTCATCAGCAGCATGGTCATGGATCCCTGGATGATATCCTGGGCATAGCGGATTCCCTCAGTTATGGTGTCTCTGCTGTTTATCAGAGCTGCCACGAGCTCTGTGGGGTTTATATCGCCGCCGCTCATCTCCAGGAAATGAGAGGTGCCGCTCTTAAAAAGATCCTTCACAATCTCGTCTGTGTTATTGATCTTACAGACTGTCGTGATCGCGTATGTCCCCAGGTGGGAGCGGACGATCAGGGGCTGTGGCTCGTAGTCGGATATGCAGCCTATGCCCAGATTTCCCTGCATATTTTTGATATCTTTCTCGAACTTGGGTCTGAAATGGGAACTCTCTATACTATGGATGGCCCTGTCAAAGCCTTTCTCTCTGTCATAGACTGTCATGCCGGCCCGCCTGGTCCCCAGGTGGGAATGATAGTCTGTCCCGTAAAACAAGTCAAAGACGCAGTCTTCCTTCGAGGCAACTCCGAAAAATCCGCTCATGCAATATCCTCCTGCAATCATATAAAGTCTGTCCGCAGTTTCCCGGCCAGAGTCAATATTTTCCATAACAAAGATATCATATCAGACGCCCGCCGGCAATGAAAACCGATATTTGTTGACAGGATAAAGGAAAAATTGATAGAATTACAGCCGGGCCATGGGAAATGTTTCCATCTGCCCTGCAATAAGATTCATTCGCTTTTGATAGAAGGTGTGCTGCTTTGGCTGAAAATATAAGGAAAAAAACTTTTTCAGGAAAGGATCTGAGGAAACTTCTGATCCCCCTGATCGTTGAGCAATTTTTTGCCATGCTCGTAGGTATGCTGGACACCCTGATGGTCTCCAGTGCCGGGGAAGCCGCCATATCCGGGGTCACCCTTGTCAATGAAGTGAACTTTCTCGTCATAACCGTCATGGCTGCCCTCGCTGCCGGCGGTGCCGTTGTCGCCTCCCAGTACTACGGGGCGAAAAAGCTGGAGACAGCCAGGCGGACCGCCTCCCAGCTTGTCCTGCTGGCTGCTGCCGCCGGGCTGACATTGATGGCTATCGCTCTGACCGGCAGGCGTTTTATCATAGAAGGCCTTTATGGATCCGCTTCTCAGGATGTACTGGACAATGCCGTCACCTATTTCTGGATCACGGCTCTGTCCTTCCCCATGCTGGGGATCTATAATGCCTGCGCGGCTGTCTTTCGGACTATTAGCCGGACAAATGTAACCATGTGGGTCTCTTTCCTGATGAACGGGCTGAATATCGCCGGCAATTATGTGGGCGTATACATTCTCCACCTGGGTGTGGCAGGCGTTGCCTGGCCTTCCTTCCTGTCAAGGACCGTATCCGCCGTCATCCTTTTTATCATGGCTATGAACCAGAAGAACCCCATTTACATCACGCCTTCCCGGATCATCCGCTGGGAAGGAAATATCGTCCGCCAGATCGTAAAGATCGCCGTTCCGAATGGAATAGAAAACGGGCTCTTTCAGCTGGGCAGAATCCTGGTCGCCTCTATCGCAGCATCCTATGGCACGACTCTCATAGCAGCCAACGGGGTAGCCAACTCCATCTACACCCTGCTGATCATATGCGGCAGTGCCCTGAACATAGGCGTTGTCACCGTTGTCGGCCAGTGTGTCGGTGCGGGAGATTTCGACCAGGCCCGCTATTATACCAGAAAATTTCTTCTTCTGGTTACCGGTCTGCAGGTCGCAAATGGGATCGCTGTCTGGCTCATGCTGCCTGTCCTCCTGCACTTCTACAGCATATCTGCTGCCGGAGCAGCCTTAGTCCGCAGGATCATACTGATGAGCCTGTTCACGCTGACAGGGCTCAACGCCATCTCTTTCACCCTGCCCAATGCCATAAGGGCGGCAGGAGACGCGAAATACACCATGGTCGTAGGGATCCTGTCCATGTTCCTGGTCCGCATCACTGGCTCCTACCTGCTGGGAACCGTCGCCGGCCTGCATGTGATCGGCCTCTTCCTGGCTATGTATCTGGACTGGGCAGCCCGGGCCATATGTTTCGTTCACCGCTATCGATCCGGCAAGTGGACAAAATACCGCCTTGTCTAAAGAGTCTCCAGAAAACGGATAAAGTCTTCACTGATCTTTATGTGCGTCATCCTTGTGGGATGCAAAAGATCCACTGTCGTCTTTTTGACATTGCCCGCCTTTATGACCCCGGAATCAGGGGCACGGTAGAGCAGACACTTATATTTTTTCGCCATAACGATCTCAGCGTTCGCGTACTGAGCAAGGGTATGCCTGCGCCTGTTCTGCCACTGATATCCATTGATGTTATATCGATTGTCCAGTCTTCCCCTGTTCTGAGGCGTGCAGATAATGATCTTAGCCTTAGGTGCATCCCTGCGCGCCTTCTTAAGGATCCTATTCCAGGCTCCGTAAAATGTTTCAGGATCTGTGCTGTTCCTGCTGCCTAAGCGGGCATTATAGCCATAATCATTCGTGCCCGCGGAGAGAATGATCAGATCATAACCCTTAAAGCCCTTTTTTACAGACCTTTTGTATATATCTTTCTTCGCCGAAGGGGCTGTGGATGAGATCCTGCTGCCGTTTACGGCACGGTTTGTATAGGAAAGCTTCAGCTTCCGGCAGCTTCTCTCTGCCCAGGAAAAATAAGGCGCTGTTATGCTGTCTCCATCTATCAGCACTTTCAGCTTCTTCCTGCTCTTTGTACCCATCTGAAAACCGGGATCCATATCTGACTGATATCTGCCGGCGACTGCCCGGACTGTATAGTATCCCCTCTTGCTGTAATCAGACCCCCGGATCTTAAAGGAAGTTGTGCTGCTGGTGCCGATCTTCTTCCAGTGAGAATTCTTTGACTTCTTCATATAGATCTGATAATAATCCGCACCTGTGACCTTATGCCAGCTTATCCTGGTCTTCTTCAGAGAAAGAATAGCTGGTATGTCCGGATGTTTCACAAGTTTTATGACCGGTGAAAAATCAGAGCAGCTCTTATCTCTGCCGACTGCTCTCACTTTATACCGGACCGGATGACCGACTGCAGCCTTCCGGTCACTGAAATAGATCCAATACTTGCCTTTCAGGACCGTCTTCTTCCAGGCGCCCTCATCTTTCCTCCAGACTTCATAGGCAGCGGCACCCTTCACAGGCTTCCAGGAGAAAGCAGGCCTCTCCCCATTTATCCGGGTCGTTATGACAGGCGCTTTCAGACTGGCTGATGACTTATCCGGACTGGTCTTCGTCTGAGTCTTTCGCTCAGTCTGTGTCTCGCTGACATCTGACCAGCTCTCTGTCTCTTCCTGCCAGATTTCTGTCTCTTCCTGCGCCGACTCATCCGCCGTTTCTTCCGTCTTCGTCTGATCTGCATACAGAAGGGCTGCTTCCGCAGCAGCCGGGCCGGCCCCCATAACAACGATCAGACAGGCAGTCACCAACCCTGTACCTATCTGTCTCTTTTTCTTCTTCAAATCTATCCCTCTCTTCATTCGCGCGATTCATTTATCGCACAAATCATTATCACATATCGAAAGATGATATTACAAGAGTCTGAGGATAATTTTACAAAATTCTCTTCTTCCCCTGCCAATGCCCGGAAATCTTATCTTATCAGCCGCTCCTTGACCTGGGCAAAGGAGATCTGACAGATCCCCTGCGAAACGGCGACCGGTATCTCATCGTCAAATGTATAAAGATTGATCTCATCATCTCTTTCGAACAGGTAGACGATCACCTTCTGGTGCTCCGGGTCAATGATCCAGTACTCCTTCACGCCGGCGTTCTTATATTTCGCCAGCTTTATGAAGATATCACGCTTTCTCGAGGATGGAGACAGGACCTCAGCAAGAAACTCCGGGGCTCCAAACAGTCTCGGGCCTATGTTGAGAGCGGGATCACAGCAGATGATCACATCCGGCTGCACCATAGTCCGGTTATCCTTGTCCAGCTGAACATCCAGCGGCGCTATATAAGGATAGCATTCCGTTTTGTGCTCTTCAGCACAGGACATCAGCCGATAATAAAGATAGCCGGCAAGCACCTGATGGTTCGAAGAGGGAGAAGCCATCTCATAGATAACACCGTCTATCAACTCATAGCGCTTGTCATCGGGCAGGGCAAGATAGTCCTCCACAGTATACTGGCCCTGCATCTTGGATCCATAAGGGTTATCCGGCTGCTGTGCCTGAGCATCATAAGAGCCTGCCGGTTCACAAACAAGAGAATCACTGCCCTCCTGTCTGGCATAATAGACGGACTCATCCCTTAGAACGGCCTCCAGCTTCTCTATCGTACCTCGCCTGGGACTCTTCGTCTGCCCGCAGAATACCTTGCGCACAGTCCCCAGAGGAACACCCGATATCCGGGCAAGATCTGACAGGGAATAACCAAGCTCCTGCTTCCTTCTCTTCATCTCTTCCAGCTTCATAAATATACCCCTTTCCTTACTCTGAAATCACCTGGCAGTTTGCTTTATGCCAATATAATACATCAATGTTACCATATTGTCAATACGGGATCTATATGGTATCTATTTGGTATCGCATAAAAAATAAGAGGAGACCCGCTTCCTCTCTCAGCCCTTTACCTGCATAGCCAGATAGAGGATCTGAGCCTGGCGGAAATTTCTGGGGTCAAAGCCTGTCATCTTCCTGACCCGGTCCAGCTGATATTTCAGCGTATTCTCATGGATGAAAAGGGCATGGGCGGCCTCTTTCAGGCGGCAGTCACAGGAAAAATATACCGCCAGGCAGCGTAGTGCCTTCTGGTCCAGGCCGCCAAGGATTTTTCCAGAAAAACTTTCTTTCACATCCCCGGGCAGCGCGCCAAGCAGGATCTCCAGATCCAGTTCATCGTAACAGACAAGCCTCCTGCCGCTGTCAGGGAGGCGGGAAGAAAGAGAGGAAAGTGCGATCTGTGCCTCGCGCTCTGACAGTCTCTGGTCTTTCAGCCTGTGCAGGCCGCCAATGCCAATGTCAAGGCATGGGCCCCATTTGTCAAGCAGACGGTCAAAACGAAAAGAATTCTCCTTCAGCCGTTTTTTCTCCTCTATCAGAATATACCGATCCGGATACTCAAAAAGCCAGAGCCGGCTGCCGGCATTTTCAAAAATCCTGCGAATATCCTGTCCGATCAAATCTGTATCCGGCCCTTCTGCCCCGGTGTCCACCCGGATGATCAGAGTCCGGCAGGAATCTGTCTCTGTAAGACCATATTTCTGAAGAAAATCCGTCAGGTTTTCCTTCCGGATAGACTGGCCGTATAGGAGGGCCTGGATGACAGCCCTGGCCTCTTCCTGGCGGCTGCGGCTGCTCATCATAAGTTCCCGCTCTCTGAATATAAGTCCCGTGACCTTGCGGGCAAGGATGGCATATTTCCTGACCTGATCCGGATCCCCGCTGATCCCTATGACCGCCTGGCACTCTCCCCGCCAGAAAAAGGGAAGATTTACCCCCTTCTGGGTTCCGTAGAAGGCATCATCCTCAGCCACCTCCAGCATCTGCCCCTGCCGGGCCGCCTGTCTGCCGATCTCGTGAAATGTTCCAACACGCACCGGGTCCGTGCTGGCCAGGATCTTCCCGTCCGGGCGGATAAAATTGATATCATGGCCGCAGACATCTCTTATCGTATCGACGATCTGCCGGGCAGTTTTACTGTCTATGTTCACAGGCTTCTCCTTTCTCTGCAGAAATATATGTCACTTCAGATATATAATTTCGCATATTTTTGCCATATTATGTCTTTTCAGACATATCTATTATGACAGAATGAGAGTATTCTAACAATAGAAAAAAGACCGGAAATCCATAAAACAGGAGGTAGATACCATGAAGGCAGTTGTAGCGATAGATTCACTCAAGGGTTCCATGAGTTCTCTGGAGGCAGGAGATGCCATCCGTGAAGGGATATTAAGGGCAGATCCGTCCGCTCAGGTCCAGGTCCGTCCGCTGGCAGACGGAGGAGAGGGAACTGTGGAAGCGCTGACTCTGGGCATAGGAGGAGCCATGCAGACGGTTAAGGTGACAGGACCCCTGGGAGATATGGTACAGGCTCAGTACGGGATCCTGAATGACGGCAGAACTGCCATCATGGAAATGTCACAGGCAGCCGGCATCACTCTGGTGTCAGACCATGAGAAAAATCCTCTCAAAGCAACGACATACGGGGTCGGAGAGATGATCATAGACGCCATCCGCAAGGGCTGCCGGCATTTCATATTCGGACTGGGCGGCTCCGTGACAAATGACGGAGGGATCGGCATGCTCCAGGCTCTTGGCTTTGGCCTGCTGGATGGCAATGGCAATCAGGTTCCCCTGGGGGCAGAAGGGCTGAAGACCTTGGCCCGGATCACGGATGACAGCGTCATCCCCGAGCTGAAAGACTGCAGCTTTTGCATTGCCTGCGACGTGACAAATCCTCTCTGCGGTGAGCAGGGGGCGAGCGCTGTCTATGGACCACAGAAGGGAGCCGACCCGACCATGATCATGCAGATGGACCGCTGGCTGCTCTCCTACGCAGACCTAGCCGCAAAGACTTTCCCTACCGCAGACCCTGATCTGGCAGGAGCCGGAGCCGCAGGCGGTCTGGGATTTGCCTTTATGACTTTCACAAATGCTGTTCTTGAATCCGGCATCCGCATCGTCCTCGAGGAGACCCATCTTGAGGACTACATAAAGGACGCTGACCTGGTTATCACCGGCGAAGGCCGTCTGGACGCTCAGACCGTTATGGGCAAAGCGCCCGCCGGAGTCGCGGATATAGCCAGAAAATACGGCAAGCCTGTTATCGCATTTGCCGGAAGCGTAACAAAAGACGCCAGGGCCTGCAATGAGCACGGGATAGACGCATTTTTCCCTATCCTGCGCGGCGTATCCACCCTCCAGGAGGCGATGGATCCGGAAAATGCCCGCCAGAACATGATAGATACCGTAGAGCAGGTCATGAGACTTTATATGATCAATTCATGATAAAAGGAGGGCTGGTTCATTTATCATGGAAATCAGTGATGAAGCAGCTCTTCTTCCCGCAGAGAGGTTTCTTTGACATTTATATCAGAATAGGGGGAAAATGGACAAGGCTCCGCTCCGCCATGAGAATTTGCTTCTTTCACAGTGTGCTCAACACCCTGGACAAGATATTCCTGCAAATCAAACTCAGCCACTTTTTCCCTTTCCTATCAATCAACAGACAGTATGAATAATGAAACCGGACTGTCTATTCCCCCGCAAGCGGTGTGGAGAAATACCGCTCCATCCGGTCTGCCAGGACTGTGACGATGACCTTATCTTTCCCATATTTCTCTGCCATTTTAAGGGCTGCGAAGATATTTGCCCCTGAGGAAATGCCGACGAGCAGTCCCTGGACTTTGGAGAGCGAACGCGCTGTCTCTATGGCATCCTCGTCAGAGACCTCTACGATATCCGTGATGCAGCCGGTATCCAGAACCTGCGGTATGAAGCCGTCGCCAATGCCCTGGATCTCGTGATGGCCGGGCTTCTGGCCCAGAAGAACAGAGACGCCGGCCGGCTCTGCAGCGCAGATCCTGCAGGCAGGATTCTTCTTAAGAAAATAAGAAGCCAGGCCCTGCAGGGTGCCGCCGCTTCCGACGCCGTATACGAGGATATCTACTTTCTCACCCTCCATCTGCCGGTCTATCTCGGCGGCTGTCGTCAGAAAATGCGCCTGAGGATTTGCCTGGTTTTCAAACTGCTGCGGCATAAAATACTGATTCGAGGAAGCCGCGATCCTTTGTGCTTCTTCCACAGAGCCGGCTATGCTTTTTTCTGCCGGCGTCAGGATCAATTGAGCACCCAGAGCCCGGATCAGGACTTTGCGCTCCTCGCTCATATTTTCCGGCATGACGATGATGACAGGGTATCCCTTTCGAAGGCCGACAAATGCGAGACCGATTCCGGTGTTGCCGCTTGTTGGCTCTATGATCGTCATTCCCTTTTTCAGCCTGCCGTCCTTTTCCGCTGTCTCTATCATATGAAGCGCGATCCGGTCCTTTATGCTTCCCCCGGGATTCAGGAATTCTGCCTTTGCGAAGATCCTGGCGCCCAGGGAATCTTCCAGTGATAAAAGCGGTGTCTGGCCGATCAGATCCAAAATATTATTTACGTACATGTGTTTTTCTCTCAAAATGTCTTTCTTAAATATCAATAAACAACTGCCAGCATATTATACCATATAATCATCACAATATAATATCTCATTTCACGCCGGCGAAAAAAAGAGCCTGCAGGCCCTCCCGTGAGAGACCTGCAGGCCGCACACCCGCGATAAACCGAGTCATGATCGCTCCTTCAGATAGGATTACACAGATGTCACAAATGCTTTTACAAGTTTTCTGCTGTTTTCATCCGATCCATATGAGAATTCCGGATGCCACTGGACGCCCATGACAAACCGGGCAGAGGGCATATAGATGCCCTCAACCAGTCCATCTTCGGAGACTGCCATCGTCTGAAAAGAAGGCGAGACATCTTTTACCGCCTGGTGGTGGTAGCTGTTTACCCCAATCTGCTCTTTTTTCAATATATCAAAAAGCGGAGTGTCCTTTTTTACCAGATTCATATGAGCTGTCCGGTCATAGGGCGGCTTCATATGGTGGTCAATGCTGCTCATATATTCTTTTTCCAGGTCCTGATACAGGGTTCCCCCGTAGACGGCGTTCATCAGCTGGATGCCCCTGCATATGCCCAGGACAGATCTGCCCCGGTCTACAGCACATTTTAAGATGTACTCTTCCATCTCATCTCGTTCCCCGCAGCAGGAACCACACCAGATTTCTTCCTGGGCGCCATAGAGGGATGGGGACACATCATGCCCGCCGGTCAGAAGAAATCCGCCGCAGATCTCAAGGAAATAATCCAGTTCGTCCTTGTTGGATGTAAGCGGAAGCATGACCGGCACGGCTCCCGCCGCTTCCAGCATATTTATGTATCCGGGGAGCATCCAATAACTCTCCCTCTCATCATCATATAAAGGCATAACGCCGATCACTTTTCTCTTCAAAAAGCTCACCATCCTCTGCAGCAAATATTTTTCATTGTTTACGCACTCTTCTTGACGCGGGTCATTGTCCGGGGGTTCAAAAGCCTGTCCAGCTCATCCGCCGGCATAAGCTTCTCCTCCAGCACGATATCGCGTACCGTCCTGTTCTCGCGCAGGGCTTTTTTCGCGATCTCGGCAGATTTTCTGTAGCCAAGAGCCGGGCAAAGGGCTGTGGCTATGCCTGCGCTGCCCTCTTCCAGCTCTGCGCAGTGCTGCGCGTTTGCCGTTATGCCTCTGATACAGTTGTCTGTCAGCGTCTGCACGGCGCCGGTCATGGCCGTAATAGATTCAAAGAGCTGATAAAATACGACAGGTTCGAAGGCGTTCAGCTCCATCTGGCCCGCCTCCGCCGCCATGGCTATCGTCGTGTCATGTCCGGCGACAAGGAAGGCAGCCTGGTTCACAACCTCAGGGATAACGGGATTTACCTTGCCGGGCATGATAGAAGAACCGTTCTGCATGGGCGGCAGGTTTATCTCGTTCAGGCCGCAGCGGGGGCCTGATGACAGAAGACGCAGGTCATTGCACATTTTGGAAAGGCTGATGGCGCAGGCCTTGAGAGCGCCGGAAACTTCAACGAAGGAATCCAGATTCTCTGTTGCGTCAAAAAGATCGTCCGCCTGCCTCAGGTCTGTGCCGAAGAGGCGGCTGAGACGGGGGACGATATGGGATTCGTAATAGGGGGATGCATTTATCCCGGAACCGATCGCGGTCCCGCCAAGGTTTACGATCCTCATCTCCCTGCAGGCCCTCTCAAGACGCTGCCTGCAGCGGCGGACCATGGAGGAATAGCCGCCAAATGACTCGCCCAGCGTCATGGGAACGGCATCCTGCAGCTGGGTCCGGCCCATCTTTATGACATCTTCAAAGGCGCGGCTCCTTTCTTCCAGGGCGCGGCCTAAGCGGTCAAGTTCATGAAGGAGGGGACGCATAAGCGTAATGACCGTCATCTTGCCGGCTGTGGGTATGACGTCGTTTGTGGACTGAGCCATATTCACATGGTCATTGGGATGTACCTTGTCATAGGCGCCCAGATGGCCTCCCAGAAGCTCATTTGCCCTGTTGGCAATGACCTCGTTCATGTTCATATTTGCGCTGGTACCAGCCCCGCCCTGGACCGGATCGACGATGAAAGCATCGGCAAAGGCGCCGGCCATGACCTCATCTGCCGAACGGATGACAGCCCCTGCCTTGTCTTTGTCCATCAGGCCGGCTTCCCAGTTCACGATGGCTGCTGCCTTTTTTATGAGCGCCAGATTCTGAAGAAAAGCGGGTGACATCCGGTATCCGGTGATCTGAAAATTTCGCTCCGCCCGCTGCGCCTGCACGCCGTAGTAGTCTTCTGCCGGTACAGGCATGGTTCCTATCGAATCTGCTTCCATCCTCATTTTCATTTCCATTTGCTTTTCCTCACTTTCTAGTATGACTGCAAGTGTCAGAGGTTTTTTCTTTATGTGAGTAACCTTATACCAAAAATCGAAAACTGTAAATCATAAAGTTAAATCCCTAATTATTTGATGTTTCCAGGGTTTAAACTTTATTTTATTAAAGTTTTTCTTGTAAAAATGAAAAATCAGACTTAAAATAGGTCTTATAAAAGGAGGCCTGATCATGGCAGATACCGAGTACACAAAGACAGAAGTCGAAAGTCCGCGGGAAGGCAGCGGGCACAGCAGAGAATATAAATTTGACAAAACAGACAGGAAGATCCTGCATCTGCTCCAGCACAACGCCCGCATGTCCGCAAAGGATATAGCAAAGGAGATCTTTCTCTCCTCACCGGCAGTGACAAACCGGATCCGCAGGATGGAGGAAGCCGGCATCATCCGCGGCTTCATCCCCGATATAGACTATTCTCTTCTTGGCTATACCATCCGCGCTTTTATCAACCTGGAGGTGGAACCAAAGGATAAACCCCAGTTCTATCCCTTTATAAAGAGTATTCCCAATGTCGTGGAGTGCAGCTGCGTCACAGGGGACTATTCTATGCTCATCCAGGTCCTCTACAGAAGGCCGGAGGAACTGGACCACCTGGTAAACGAGCTGCAGCAGTTCGGGCGCACGAAGACGCTCATCGCTTTCTCAACCTCTGTCCATCACCGGAATATCTTAGAGGAAGAGACCTGAAGGGCCGCCGCATAAGAAAATTGCAGAGATCAGGCTTCACACTCTGCTCATCTCCTGTTCACAGAAGCTTAACAGTCACCCTGTATTCTTTAAGCAAGGTTGGTAAACCGAAAGAACAGACGATTCCAGGAAAGGGTGATGGTCATGAAGAGATCGAAACAATTTGCTATAGCAGCGGCAGCTCTGATGATGAGCATGATGCCGGCTCTCTCAGCGTGTGGATCGGCAGCTTCCTCCACATCGGCGGAATCTGCTTCTCAGGCAGAAACTACTGATACGGCGGCTCCGCAGAATGAGACCGGGGATGCAGCGGCTTCGCAGAGTGGGTCAAAAGACGCTTCCGCGTCAGCTGCAGGCTCAGAGAACAAGGAGGGTATGCAGAGCCCGCCTGACGGAGCTCCGGGTCAGGGCGGATCCGAAGGTCAGGGAGGCGCTCCCGGGCAGGGCAGCCCAGGCGGGGGATCTTCTCAGCCGGAAAGCTACGACGCGGTGAATACTTATACATCGGATACGAAGCTTAAGGGCAAGACCATCTCCTCCACCGGCACAGATGAAAATGCAGTGCATAATGACGGCGCGTCGGTGGTGATCAATGACTCAAAGATCAGCAGGGATTCCGATGATTCGACCGGCGGCGACAATTCCAGCTTTTACGGTGTCGGCGCGGCGGTCCTTACGACTTCGGGCACAACGAAAGTCAGCGGCAGCACCATAACGACAGACGCAAAAGGCGCAGCAGGCGTATTTTCCTATGGAGACGGGGTAAGCTATGTCTCCGACTGCACGATAAAAACGTCCCAGGATACGTCCGGCGGCATCCACGCCGCGGGCGGCGGCAAGCTTTACGCATGGAATAATACCGTAGAGACAAGCGGAGAATCCTCCGCGGCCATCCGCTCCGACCGAGGCGGCGGCACCATGGTCGTAGACGGCGGCAGCTACACATCAAACGGCAGCGGATCACCGGCTGTCTACTCGACAGCGGACATCAGCGTCCACGACGCGGACCTGACAGCGAATGGTTCCGAGGCTGTCTGCATAGAGGGCGACAACCAGGTCCGCCTGTATAACTGCAATCTGAGCGGAAATATGGCAGACCTTTCCCAGAACGGCCTCACATGGAACGTCATCCTCTATCAGTCCATGTCCGGTGATTCCGAGGAAGGCAATTCTACATTCCAGATGGACGGCGGCACGCTGACAGCAAAGAATGGCGGCATGTTCTACACGACGAACACCCAGTCCACCTTCACGCTCAAGGATGTCGATATCACATACGCGGACGACAATGATTTCTTCCTGCGCGTGACCGGCAACAGCAATGAGCGCGGCTGGGGAACGAGCGGCAGCAACGGCGCCGACTGCGTCTTCACCGGCATTTCCCAGGATATGCAGGGAGATGTGATCTGGGATTCCATCTCTGATCTCGACTTCTACATGACAGAGGGCAGCACCCTCAAGGGCGCTTTCACAGACGATGAGAGTGACGCCGGAAACGGCGGGGACGGCCACGCGAACCTTTATATAGATAAAACATCGACATGGACCGTCACGGGCGACAGCACGCTGACGAATCTGTACAACGCAGGCACCATAAAGGATACTGACGGCAAGACTGTCACAATAAAAGGAACAGACGGAACTGTCTACGTATCCGGCGACAGCAGCTATACCATTACCGTGAAGAGCTGCAGCACAAAGGCAGATCTCTCGGGAGCCGGCTCCGTGGATTCCTGGAGCGATCACGAGGTCAAACAGGAATCATAAGGCGCGCACCTTACGCATCGAAAGGCGGGCCGGGTCAGCAAAGACCCGCCCCGCCCTGTTTTTATGCTGTGAAAAGCTGCTTCAGCTGGCAAGCTCTACTTTTATCCTCTCCGCAGCCAGGCCCGGGAGCGCCAGCTTCTTGTCCCCGTAAAGAATGATCACATCCCCGTTTTTATAATGCTGCAGCACATAAAGGTGCGTGTCTTCTTTCAGATCATACCTTTCCTTTAATAAAGAAGAAAATTCTCCCATCATCCAGGTGACGACACAAGTGTCACCGCTCTTTGACCTGCTGAGATTCAACATTTCCAGTCCCCCGCTTTCCTGATCTGTTAAGTGAAAAGAATAACAATTTACATGAGCTCTTGCCTGCATGATTGTATATACAATAAAAGCAATTATCCGACGATTTGGATTTAAAATAATCATAGGCTTTGCCTGCCGGGTTAGTCAAGAGAAATGCATAATGAGAATCTGCTAATTGCGCAAATTTTCTCGATAAGAGCCAATAAAGGAAGCATCCCTTTGACAAGTTTTTGTAAACAGAATATCATGATAAGACTAAACAACTATTACCAGAGCGGGCAGAGTAAATTGAGATCAGCCATGCCTGCACACAGAAAGGCGGTATTACCATGAATAATTGGAAAACAGTCAGACTTCTTACTTACGGATTTTTAATTGGAACAGCCGGTGTATCCGTCCTCAAATCAGCTGACGCGAAGTCTTGCTATACTCACGTGACCGCGGCAATAAAGCGCGGCGCAGGCAGCGTCATGAAGACATTTACAACCCTGAAGGAGAACTGTGAAGATATTGCTGCCGACGCTGATGAGATAAATGAGAAGCGCGAGCAGGCACGCGAAGAGCGCGAGATAGCTGACGCGAAAGAGCTCCTTCGCAAGGCGGAAGAGAAAGAGAAAGAAGAGGCTGACACAGAAAACGCGTAACAAGGACAGGTATCAATTATGAAATGTACGATTCTGCATGAATCAAAAGGGCGCCTGCGCGTCCGGATGCGGCAGTATCGGATGACCCTGGACCAGGCGGATATTCTGGAATATTATCTGCGGGATCTGTCGGCCGTTACAAAAGTTAAGGTCTATGACAGAACCTGTGACGCAGTCATATATTTTCGGGCAGGCAGAAAGAGCAGGGACAGTATCGTTCATGCTCTTTCCCTTTTCCATTATGAGGACGCGCCTGTCACCGTACCGGATCAGACAGGCAGGAAGCTGCAGAGGCAGTTTGAAGACAAGCTTTTTTACCATGTCGCCGAGAGAGTGGTGACAAGATGGTTCCTGCCTCTTCCGGTCCGCATGGTCCTGACAACGGTAAAATCCATCCCCTACCTGATAAAGGGCATCCGTTCTCTTGGTTCCGGGAAGCTTCAGGTACCGCTTCTGGATGCCGTCAGCATCGGCGTTTCCATCGCAAGAGGCGATTTCGATACGGCAGGCTCCGTTATGTTCCTGCTGAAACTGGGCGACATCATGGAGGATTACACCTACCGCAAGTCTGTGGATGATCTTGCCCGGACCATGTCGCTTAATGTTGAAAAGGTGTGGATCCGCGATGAAGACGGTCAGGAAGTGCTGAAGGAAGTTTCCAGTGTGACGGCCGGCGAGCAGATGATCGTCCGCACCGGCAATATGATCCCTCTCGACGGTACCGTCCTTTCCGGCGACGCGTCCGTCAACCAGGCATCCATAACCGGCGAGCCTCTCCCTGCAGCAAAATCAGCAGGCAGCAGTGTCTACTCCGGAACCGTCGTGGAGGAAGGCCAGCTCCTCGTCGCCGTAAAGAACACGGCAGGCACCGGCCGCTACGACCGGATCGTCCAGATGATCGAGGAGTCCGAAAAGCTGAAGTCTACGTCCGAGATGCGGGCTTCGGAGCTTGCCGACAGACTGGTTCCCTACACGTTCGGCGCGACGCTTCTGACCCTTCTCATCTCCCGGAATGTGACAAGAGCCACGTCCATATTGATGGTGGATTTTTGCTGCGCGCTCAAACTGTCCATGCCCATAGCCGTTTTGTCCGCTATGCGCGAGGCGGGAGACCATTCTATCACGGTCAAAGGCGGCAGATTCATGGAAGCTGTCGCTGAGGCGGACACGATAGTATTTGACAAGACCGGCACTCTGACAAAGGCGTCCCCCAAGGTCAAAGAAATCGTGCCTTTCGATGGCAGGAACGAGGCAGAGATGCTGCGCCTGGCAGCCTGCCTGGAGGAGCATTTCCCCCATTCCATTGCAAATGCTGTCGTACAGGAGGCAGCGCGAAGGGGTCTGAGCCACAAGGAAATGCACGCCGGCGTCGAATATATCGTGGCCCACGGCATTGCCAGCAGCATAAACGGTCAAAAGGTAAGGATAGGCAGCTATCATTTCCTGTTTGAAGATGAAGGCATCGCCCTTCCGGCTGATCCGGCGGGTAAAGAGCTCTTTCACAGTCTGCCGGATGAATATTCCCACCTCTATCTTTCTATCGGAGACGAGCTTGCAGCCGTCATCCTCATAGAAGATCCGCTGAAGGAGGAAACTGCTTCTGTTGTAAGATCTCTGCACGAGCTTGGCATCTCAAATGTTGTCATGCTGACAGGCGACAGCTACAGGACAGCGCGCGCCGTTGCGAAGAAGGTGGGCGTCGACAGCTTCCGCGCAGAAGTCCTGCCGGAAGACAAGGCAGCCTTTATTCAAGAGGAACATAAGGCCGGCCGCAAGGTCATCATGGTCGGCGACGGCATAAATGATTCCCCGGCCCTCTCCGAGGCAGACGCCGGCATCGCCATAAACAGCGGCGCCGCTATTGCCCGCGAGGTTTCCGATATCATGATAGCCGAGGACGATCTTGCCTCCCTCCTGACCCTTCGCCGGGTGGCATCAGGCCTGATGAAACGGATCAACGGCAACTACCGCTTCATCCTCGGCTTTAATTCCGGCCTCATCCTCCTGGGCATGTTCGGCATCCTGACGCCGAACATCACTGCCCTGCTCCACAACGGCTCGACGATAGCCCTGAGCCTTCACAGTATGACGGAGCTGCTGCCGGAAGATAAGGCATGAAAACTTACTGATAAAAAGACAGACCGTCCGCCGCAGATCTTACTGCGGAGGGCGGCCTTTTTGTTTTTGATCAAAAGACTCACCGGTGCATTTATCACTGCACCTTCACATCCGGGTTCTTCTCGCCGAATTTTTCTTTCAGACCCTGGCAGATCTCTTCCCGCGCCGTACCCTTTTTCTCGCTCTGCTTTATGAATTTATAGGCTGCAAAAAGCGTGGAGGGACCGATTTCACTGCTGAAGCAGCCGATTCCCTGGTTCCAGGCCAGAAGTTCAAATACATCATCCAGGGCTGCGCTATCCAGTCCGTGGATATAAGCCTTAACAAGCTCCCTTGTCGCCTGACGCATACGCCCCGCCCCTACCGCATTTGTAAGAGAAAGCAGCAGACGCATCTCATAAGGCAGATGACGGCGGTCATCATTCCAGGTCAGATCCCAGAAGTTCACAGCGATATCTGCCAGATCATTATCTATCATCGGAAAGTTTGTCAGCGCTGCCGGGCGCATGGGAATATCCACTTCGGCTTTCTTAGCCTGCGCGCGATAGAAATAAGCACGATATTCCTTTTCGGAAATCTTCTCGACCTGGCGCTCATATCCCAGCTGATCCATGACCTCGTAAAGAGGGATCGGCTCAAAGCTCTGGATCACAGTAAGCCCGCTCCCCTGCGGGATCTGCATCGCCTGCTTCTTAAGTCCCGGGAAAAAATTTCCGACCACGCCGCGCACATCCACGGTCTTAAATCCTGCTGTTTTATCTTTCCATTCTGTATAACTCATAGCTGGTCTCCTCCTGCATTTTCTTTTCTCTGTTTACACTGTTAGTATAATGCAACCCGCCCCTTCTTGTATGTGGTTAAAACCACATTTCTGCTTATGAAAGCTTCAACTCTATGAGCTTGACCATGTGCAGCCAGTCTGAGATGTTCATGGATGCCCTCGTGGCAAAGTTCATGCCCTGCTTGTCAATATCGCGGTAAAAAGTCCTTGCTGCAGGTCACGCTGATTCCCTTTCCTGCCTTTTTGGCTAGTTCAGCGGCATCATCACAGTAGAAGTACATGGCAGCGGCATCCTTCCCCAGCTGCTTCATGTAGCGTCTCGTACCCTTCATGCCCAGCTTTGACACCGCGTCAAATACAATGAAGGCATGGGAGAAACGCTGCAGGTCACGAAACAGCTGAATCACCATATTTTCCTCAAAATACTGGAAGACGCCGCTGGCAAGAAAGAGAACGGGCTGATCCTTCAAGGCCGGCGCTAGTTCCTCCATCCATGCCGTGTCAAAGGCAGAGGCCTCTATGAAATGCATGCGGTTCTGAAGAGGGATCAAGTCTCTGCGATAGCTGATGACCTCCGGAAGATCCAGCTCATACCAATGTGCCCTGCCGTTGTCTGTGCGAAAGTATGTTGTCTCCAGACCACAGCCAAGCTCCACGAGGGCACCCTCGGGATATTTCTTCAGGAATTCCCGGATCCGTTCATCGATGTTGCGGCACCTGCTGGCACTGGCAAGATAGGTATACTGAGACTGCTCCTTGTCCTGCAGCGCCCCTTCGGGGAAATGCTTCTTCAGTTCCAGTGCTTTTGGGTCGCAGAGCAGCCTGGGAAAGTGTTCTGATGCATAGATTCTTCCGCCCATCGGGACAAACAAAGTCTTTGATACTTCATTCATTTCCATCTTCATTTTTCCCCTTCTTCCGTGAACTCCATCCTGTTAATATACATTTTCGCCAGATTATCACAGAGCTTTGCCAGGAATCTGTGTATTCCTTTGATGTTTGGATCATCCAGACTGAAATAGCCCTGCATATAGCTTTTTCTTGAGACAAGCTTAACCTTGTAAGACCAGCCTTCCAGATCTCTTTCATCATTGACATAGAAGAGACCGGATACATCATTCATGCCCATATTCTTGAGAGTCCCCTTCATGAGCACGTCGAGGCCGAACTTGCCTACAGTATCGAAGACGAGCTTTCCGCCGGGAAATTTATCAGCCATGGCAACGACCATGCTCCTGATCTGTTTCGTAGTAAAATAGTGGAACACGCCGGCGGCATAGAGGACCGCTCCAGAGGATGCGTCAATCTGATCCATCCATGAAAAATCATTCAGGTCGCAGGCAATATTCTGTTCCCTCTCTCCTGCCGGAATGATCTCATTTCTGGACCTTATGACATCCGGAAAATCCAGATTATATATCCGGCAGCTTCCATTGTCCGCAGCCCTGCCGGTCATATTCAGGCCGCAGCCAAGATTCACAACAGCTGCCAGGGGATGCTTCTTCAGATAATCCGTAATTTCCCAGATCATATCTTTCTCACGGATAGCGCCTTCCAGTCCGCCGAACTGATAGAGTGCACTGTTTTCCTTTTGCCTGAACTTTGTGAAATCGTAATCGAGTCTGTCGCAGATCATAGAGGCATAGTCATCCTGATACAGGGAAGGGAACTGCTCCGCGCACAGCTTTCTTGCATAGAGCGGAACGATCAGTGTCTCCTGCACACTCCCTTTTTCTATGTGTATCTTATCCATTTGCGAATCCTCTCCTTTTTCCCGACCAGCAATGTCGACCCTGTAAGCAGCAGCCTGCTCATCGATTCACGCGATTGGTTTGTCTATACTAACTATATCACAAGATGATCACTCCGGTAAATAAAAATTGGATTTTTTATTTTATAGAAAGATTTTCTTGCATATGGAAAAATTTTGCACCTATTGAACTTCTCAAGATCGTATGCTCTTTGTATGCCTGCCGGCAGGCATTCTATTTCTGGCAGGACCCAAATCGTAGAAATTTTCTATTCTAAAAAATCAGCCCCTGCATAATGCAAAGACTGATCTATAAAGAACTGCACCTTTCCGGGAACCATCTCTTCGTTCCGTTTGCAATCTTCACCAGTGTGAGTATGACCGGCACTTCTTCAGTCCAACTCTATCGGCATGCCGTCCATATCCATATTTCTGTCGTCCGCCTCTGTGACCCGAGAGTACATGAGGAGCTCGTCCCCCGCCCGGATCACGGTATCCCCCTTGGGAATGATGCCTCTGCCCTCTCTTTTAATAATGACAATAAATGTCTGTCGGGAGATGTCCAAATCCCGGATCATGTGACCGTTCCAGGGATGGCTGCCGCCGATGTTCAGGGCCCTGAGATACATGGCATCCTCGTCCTTCAGAGATTCAGCCCCTATGACCAGCTGGTCCCCCTCATGCAGGATTACCCGGATGAAATGGATATCGTCAACAGAATCCTTTTCGTAGTTGTCCATAAAACATTCCCCAATTGATAATATAAAAAGAAAGACGACCAGATTATTTCTCAGATCAGTCAGAGTGAATTCTCTCAAGGTATGCCGCTCTTGCTTCTTCAGCCCGCCGCTTTTTGTTTATATAATACTCCCGGTTTTCTTCTTTCATTTCATAGATGATCCGTGAAGCAGTATACTTCCCGTCAGGCCACTTTTTGAATTTGAATCTTACTAAAAGCTCATCTCCATTTTCACATTGCCCAATGCAGATGTACTTGCTGGAGTTCTGAGTGACAAAATCTCTGCAGAAAACCTTCCCGCCACAATACGGACAGCTGAACTCAATCAGCTCCGGATCGCTCAGTGCTGCCTCTTTCGATCCATAAACCTTTGCAGTCTGGCTTTTTTCTACCGGCTGGTTATTCATGCTTTGCATCTGGCTCTGAAGTTCGCTGTATTCCTGCAGTCCTTTTTCCATATCAAGATACCGGCAGATACATACCGTATTCCTTGCATCATTTAGCGCATCATGGGCAATCAGTGCCTCTTCACCGACCCTGTCCATAGCGTCTGTCAATGAGACCTGACGATGTTCTTTGGATATCTGGTCATCAAATATAATCTGCAGATTATATGCGTCAGGAAGCCAAGATGTGTCCAGTTTATAAAGCATCATATTTTCTCTGAGCATCCCAAGATCATCCTGTCCCCATGTGAGAAATACGAAATCTTCACCACACCATTTTCGAAAATGTTTCAAAGCAACCGGAAGCGAAAATCCGTACTGGAGATCATCATTCGTTATCTTTGTCAATTTGGAGACCTTAGAGTGCATCCTCGTATAATATTTGGGCGTAACAATAATTTTAAAGGTGTCCAACATATGATACTTTTCGTCTGTTTTTACCGCTCCTATCTGCACGATTTCTCCATGAAGAAATACCGGTTTCTTTATAGTTCTCCGCAGATCAAATGGCTGATTCCATTCCAGATCCATTACGATATAATTCATTATTACGCTCCTCATACCTCGTTAAGCTTTACCCCATCGAGTCAAATATGCCTGTCACCGGTATTACATTATAACAAATTTCTGAATCCTATCCCATGGTTTATACGAAAACATCATGGCTGCAATACCGTCTTTTGCAGAAATCTCAGCCGATGTTATTCTACAGGTCTCGAAGAGAACGATTCAAAAGGATTGTAATAACCTGCAAAAGCAGATATGATAGGAATGGCCAGACAACAAAAAATGAAAGAAATACGAAAGTCAAAGGAATGCTATAAAAGACTGCGATCCGCAGGAGATGTATTACCGTCTCCTGGCAGGAACCATACTGCCGCCGGAGCTACATCGCATCCTGTATCTGAATCCGGATATCCTGGTAATCAATCCGATCCACGTACTCTGGCAGACGGATCTGAAGGGACATCTTTTCACGGCAACAGCGCAAACGTAGACTGGGTAATATCAAACACCTCTACTCTGCATTTCTGCGGCAGGGCAAAACCGTGGAAAGAACACTACCACTATCGTTTCGGCACACTATATAAGCATTACAGCAAAATGGAGAAGCGTTTTTACAATAAAAAATAGCGGATCATGCAGGCTTTCATCAGTCAGGCTTCATGATATCAAACAAGGTCATCTGCCGGTCGATCCAGGATTCCTGAGGGACGTCATGGATTCTGTCTTCTGGCTCATAGTTTCCGATCAGAAACGGAGATTTCGGATCGTGAAGCCGGCTGTTTGCCGCGACAAGCGATGTGTCATTATTCGCATAACAGTACCGGCACAAATGCCGGCAGGTGTCATAAGCCCCGATATCACAGGCGATATAACAGGCACATTCCGGCCTGTTCAGCTTACGATTCGGGACCAGCAGCCGCTTCCCGATCGATTTCTCATATACCGGTACCGTCATGCAGCCCGAACAGTCCGCTCCATATGCTTCCAGTTCATCGCCTTCCGCACATGGTTTTACGGTCATACCGTGCTGAGCAGCGATCTGAATGATTGCCTGCCCAAGCTCCAGCTTCTCTGCCCCGGACACCTCTTTTACTTCCGGAAAATTCCTTTTCACTTTCTGATACAGATCAATAAAGCTGATCACAACCGTTTGCGTATACCCTTCCAGCTTCTCTGCCATCTGGTGGAAAGCCTTCAGATGATATTCTTTTGTATACCGATCAGAGAGAAAGATCGGATCATATCGCCATCCTATGGACCGGATCCCGACCATCTCAGACAGCCTGCAAAAATCCGAGAGAAGCTGATGTTTATCCGGCACCGCAGGTTCGATATCCCGGCCGTAAGGCGTGATCGTCACAAACCAATACTGGCCGTAATCCGCCAGCAGATCCATATAGGGAAACATCGGTGCGGGATTCTTTGTGCAGAATCCGATCACGTCCACAACTTCCGGATCCAGGCGATAACGGCTGACCTGATGATGATCAAAGGGATTCCGGACGCAGACTACCCCTTCGCGCAGGCGGTTTGCAAACCATTCTGCGTAAAATGCCGGGATATCCGTTCGCTGTCCTGTGTTAATAATCATATCTTCTTCCGTTCTGCTGACATGCAAGTGTCTTGCGAAATATTTGTTTCTAATGTTAAACTCTATTTACCTTCTACTAAAAGTTTCTTATCCGGCATTTCATAAAATTCATACCCTTTCAGCCAGCCATCAATCACCTGACACGCCTACCTTCCCATCACCATGCATAGTTGACCGGTGCTTCACCGCCGGATCCCGGCAAGATCTCGTCAAGTCTGCTGACAGATCGTCTACTCAATATCCAATCCGTCGATTCAGCTCTTAACATCCTCCTCTGAAGTACTCCCGTCAAATATCACTATAGGGATCTGCCGGGACGATTTCAAACAAGTCACCGCCTGTAACCGAGGCAATCTTTTCTGCTGCTGCTCTTACAGAATCAGCTTCGCTGGTTGAAACTTCTGTATCACTGACAGAAGAAGGCGAATATCTTCGTGTACGAGCGCAGGAGATTATTGAACTTTTAAATATAACGGAAGACGCCATCCGTATGGACAGCGATAATATCAGCGGAGATATTACGGTTGGCTGCGGTGAGACACCGATCATGAAATTTCTGACAGAGACTATGAAGGAAATCCATGACCTGTACCCCGATATCCGCTTCCACACCTTCAGCGGCGACGCCCAGCTTGTTATGGAGCGTCTCGATAAAGGTCTGATCGATGTCGGACTGATGCTCGGTCCGCGTACTTCAGAAAAATATGATTATATTAATCTGGCAATGAAAGACCATTTTGGTCTCCTAATGCCCAAAGAGCATCCGCTTGCAGAGAAAGAAGTCCTTCATCTGGATGATATGAAAAGCGTTCCTCTTGCTCTTCCCCAGCATCTGACAAGCAAGCAGGAACATCTTGCCCACTTTGATGTGGATCTCAGGGAATTGCATACCGTGGCGACCTATAACCTGATCTACAACGCCACTTTCCTGGTAGAGCAAGGCGTCTGCCTGGCATTCTGCCTTGAGAATCTGGTCAGTACAGACGGCAGCCGGGGCCTTACCTTCCGGTCCTTTGATCCCGATATCACAACAGACGCCTGCCTCGTCACCAAGAAGTATCAGGTCTTTTCTCCTGCGGTAAATGTATTCCTGAATACAGTCAGGAAAATGCTGCCTGCCGCCTCATAAGAAACGGCCTGCCTTAGTATCCGTACTTTGTCCGGTTCCTGACCAGGCAGCAGACCGTCAGTACAAATGCTGTCAGCTCCGCGGCCACAATGGAAAACCAGATTCCCTCCATACCGAAAATGAGAGGAAGAAGCAGCACACAGGCCGCCTGGAAGACAAACGTCCGGAAAAATGAAATCAACGCGGATATGAACCCATTATTCAGCGCCGTAAAAAAGCCTGAGCCAAAGATATTAAAGCCCATGAAGATAAAACTGATGGAGTAGATCCGGAAGGCAGAGGCTGTCAGCGCATGAAGATCTGCGTCATATCCCACGAATATTCCGGTCAGCGATCCGGCAAATATTTCCGCCAAAGCGGTAAGGACCGCCATGAAGGAGGCAATCAGGGTCAGACTTCTCTTCAAGCAGGCTGTGCAGTTCCTGCTTATTGCCTGCCCCGTAATGATAGCCTATTACCGGTGCTGCGCCGATCGTATATCCGAAATAGACTCCTACGAAAATAAAGTTGGCATACATGATCACGCCATAGGCAGCCACGCCGGATTCCCCGACAAATTTCATCAGCTGTATATTATACAGCATGCTCACGACGGACATAGAGATATCCGACAAAAACTCAGACAGACCGTTTGTACAGGAACGAACCAGAGCCTTTGCGTCAAAACCCGCGGCGACAAGACGCAGACTGGAGTTCTGTCCCGGCAGCATAAAATAGATCAGGGGAATCAGACCGCCGATACACTGGCCGATGACGGTTGCCGCGGCAGCACCGCGCACGCCATAGCCCAGAGCCCCCATAAACAGAGCGTCCAGGATCATATTTGCCGCCCCGGCAGCAAGGGTAACCATAAAGCCAAAGTGCGGTTTTTCAGCTGTGATCAAAAATGCCTGGAACATATTCTGAAGGATAAAGGCTGTGTTGCCGATCATGCAGACTCTCGTGTAATGGACGCAGTAGGGCAGCATGCTGTCCGCAGCTCCGAGAGCTCTGGCTACAGCCGGCACGGTGATCCATCCGATCAGGCTGCTGATGATCCCGACCGCGATCGTGAAATAAATGAGAAATGAAAATGTCCGGTCTGCCTTATCCTTCTGCCCCATGCCCTGCAGCATGGAGACAAGAGCAGTCCCACCTGTGCCGAATACCATGCCGACCGCTCCGAATATCATGATAAAAGGCATGATCAGATTGACTGCGGCAAAGGGAGTCGGGCCGACATAATTCGATATAAAAAAGCCGTCCACCATCCCGTAAACTGACGTAAAGATCATCATCAGAATAGATGGACCTGTAAAACGGATCAGTCTTCTATATGTAAAATGGTCGGATAACTGTATTCTCATACTCTTCCCGGCCTTTCCTGCTCACGGCTGCGGATCTCTTCAAACCGTTCCCTGATCTGCGACAGATAGCGCTGATTCAGGCGAAGGAACTGATCTCTTTCCTCCTGTGTCCAGGTCTCAAAGAGGCTATTCTCAGCTGCAATCACGGGAACAATGATACGTTCTGCACAATCTCTCCCCCGGTCTGTCAGCTCAACTTTTGTACTGCGCCCTTGTCCCTTTTCAATGGTCAGAAGTCCTTCCCCGGCCATTTTCTGCAGAGAACTGTTTATCGTTTTCCGGCTGATCCCCAGATTTTCTGTCAGCGCACTCTGCCTGCAGCTCCCACCCAACTGATAGAGCACATAAAGCACATTAAAAGCACTGTTGGATATACCGAAAAATACTGCCATCTGATGATACTGATCATCGATACGGCTGACTATATAATTAAACCGCTCCCGGGTACTGTTCTGCCTGGCCACGACACTCTCCATTTCTTTTTTCCGGCGAAAATATTTCTGCCTTCCGCGCTGGTATAATGTCCGAAACCGGACGAACTATATTATAGTCCGATTTCGGACAAATGTCAATTAATAAAACATCCCCTGCGGAAAGCACTTCCCTCACTTTCCCTCGTTATCATCATTCATTGCAAAAAAAGACAGCCGGGGGCCGGCAAGCGGCCCGCTGCTGTCTTTCTGTAAAAACCCAGACAGGGCATCATATGTTTTTATCTGCATTTCTGCACAGGCATCTTAGATTTTTTATTATAGGTCCATGCTGTCAGGCTGGATTTTTTGATGCCATAGCTGGAGATATTGGCCTTTGTACTCTTCCTGCCTTTGTTCAAAGCGCTCGTCAGCGCCTTTCCCTTCTTGGGGCTATAGCTCTTGTTCCCTGAAATAGTCACGATCTTTTCGTCGCCACTGCGGATGACAGCCAGATTTGACTTCTTCGGGGCGTACTTCTTCTTTCCGTTCTTGATTCTGACTTTTGTGCTGTACCTGTTCCCCATGATCTGCGTGCGGATCGTAGATTTCGCGCTTCCCTCTACCAGTCCGTCCAGCACGCCGGCATATTTCGTTGCGTAAGGGGTGGTCACGGTACCGGACACGTAGTTATTTGTCTCGGTACCCAGGCTCAGGCCGGAGATAAGTCCCGCCGCTGCATAGGTTGTATTTTTGGAATGATCTTTTGTCTGATCGCAGTAATAGGATGCTTTCACGTTTCCAGTGCTTGTGGAATTGGCAATCAGTCCCCAGAAGTTCAGTCCGGAGATTCCGCCGGCTTCCACCCAGTATTCTTCGTCACCGATATCTGCGCTTGTCTTCAGGATATGCTCCGATGCGGTAACATTTACAGCTGAAGTGGAATTAATGACCGCGCCGCGGAACTGCATGCCTACCAGGCCGCCCGCCCAGATATTGCCTTCCTCGTTCTTTACTGTGATCTTTCCGGAAGCGCTGCAGTTCCTGATGGTAGAGCCGCTGTGATCCTTGTCGCCCTGACCGGTGGTCGTACCGGTGATCGTGCCGGCATCCACGATGCCGGGAGCCTTAATATTCAGATTCACCTTCGTCAGTTTCAGCCCTTTTACGACAGCTTTTCCGCCAAGCATGCTGAAGAATCCGGCTTTTGAGGCTTTTCCGGATCTGAAAGATTTGTTCGTGGGGCGGATGGTCATGCCGCTTACCGTATGGCCTTTCCCCAGGAATGTACCGTTAAATGCGGTGCTGCCGCCGCCGATCGGGCTCCATTCTTTCGAGGAGACGGAGATGTTCTTGCTGAGCTGAACATAGTATCCCGTATAATCGACCTCGCCTGCCACCGACTTGCCGAAAGCGCGGAGCTGCCTGGCAGTCTTGATCTGGAAGGGGCTGGATTTCGTGCCCTTCCCTGACGCGAAAATGGAAGCATCAGGCTTGCTGGGATCGGCCTTCGCCGCCTTCTTCAGCGCTTTGCGGACAGCTTCCTTTATGCCTGCGCTGCTCCGGGTGGCGCCCGATACGGAGTCCACATCCGTAGAGTTCTTTTCTGCGATAGACTTGTAGAGCGTCTTTGCCTTGTTATAATATTCGGGAGTCTCTGACTGGGAGACCTCTTTGATAGAGGCAATCTTTCCGCCCTTAACGGTGACCTTGACCTTGATGTCCCCGCCGAAACCGCTGCCGGTTCCGGTATACGTGCCATCCGCGTAGGAAGCCGCCTGGCCGGCCGCACTCGCAGTCAGCGGCATCGCCAGGGTAATCGCGGCACACGTGCTGAGAGTCAGGAGACCCAGACGCTTCCAAATGTTCATTTTTTTCATGTCTTCCTCCTTTGTTTGTCAATATATTAAGTTAGTTATATCTAATCTCTTGTTAGTTTAGTATGGCTAACTCTCTTTGTCAATACTCCCCTCCCTTCCGACAACATTAATGAGGAAAAATCTCACAACACGAATTGCACAAGGTCTGCTTTCATGATAGAATAAACTGCAATTGTAGTTAGAATATACTAACCTAAATTCAAATATACTTACGGGGGTTTGATCATGAAACATTGGAGGGAACTCATATGGCTTATCCCGGGAATAGCGGCGGTGATCATTTCCATCATCCTGACGAATTCTTCTGTGCCAAAAATAGCACTGGATAAGAAAGTGCTATCTAATATGGATATCGCCCTGCAGTCATTTCATGCGGCGGAGCCTGTCGTGCAGACAAAGGCTGAGAACAAAAAGAGAGGTCATTCTGCTGCGGCGGCAGCAAAAAAATCCGAAGGAACCTCAGAAAACCCGTCCGGGGCAGCAGAAAATGATAAGGGCTCATCCGGGACGGCAGCCGATGATAAGGGCCCGTCCGGAGCGGCAGCGGTAACACATGATAAAAGCCTGAAAAACGCGAAATACAAAGACGGAACCTATACCGGAAGCGGGCGCGGATTCGGCGGCAGCACCCGGCTGCGCGTCACGGTGAAAAAAGGGAAGATAAAAAAGCTTAGTTTGATCTCCCATCAGGACACACCTTCTTATTTCAGCCGCGCTCGCGTCTTGCTGAAACGAATCGTACAAAAACAGTCGACAGACGTCGACGCTGTCTCCGGAGCCACCTACAGTTCCCGGGGCATTGTTCAGGCAGTGGAAAATGCGCTTCGCAAAGCGGCAAGTTCTAAATCGTCGGGTAAAAAGACCGGCAGCAAAGCAAAGAAAGCCGCGAAGAAGAATAAAAAGCATACTTCAAAATCTCCGTCAAAGACACGGAAGGATAAACCTACAGGCCCTGAAAAATCTTCAGGACTGGCAGACGGCATTTTCGAAGGCAGCGGAAAAGGGTTCGGCGGAAAGATCAACGTCAAAATTACAGTGAAAAACGGGAAGATCACAGACATCGATGTCAAAGGCGACAAGGAAACGCCGGAATTCTTTAAGAAGGCGAAAGACGGGATACTTTCTGAAATCCTGAAAAAGCAGTCTCCGAATGTCGACAGTGTCTCCGGTGCAACCTTCAGCTCAAAAGGCATAAAAGACGCCGTCGCACAGGCGCTTGAGAAGTCCAGGCAGCAGGCGAAAAAGCAGCAGGCACAAGAAGAGACAAAGTCCCAGACAGAAGAAACAAAAACTCAGACGGAAAAAGAAACGAAAAAGCAGACAGAGGAAGAAACTGTGAAACAGGAGACGGAAGAAACGGGAGAAACAGCAAATGAACAATAACGCATTCTGGATAAAAGTACTGAGCCTCGTGCTGATCGTCGGAGCGATCCTGTTTTACAGTCAGGCTGCCAGCGCCCATACCCAGATCAGTGAGGCGAACGCTGCTCTTGAAAAATACGCGGATAAACTCGAACAGCTGCAGAAACAGCAGGAGACGTACGGCACCGCCGTGAGCGCCGGCACATCAACAGGTGCGTTCACGGACGGTACTTACGCAGGATCCGGCAAGGGATACGGCGGTCAGATCAGCGTGAAGGTCATCGTGAAGGATGGCTCGATCGACGATATCCAGGTCACAGATTCCTCCGGGGAGAGCACCTCTTATTTTAATTCTGCAGTATCGATCCTGGACAATATGCTTGACGAGCAGACCTGGGACGTCGATGCGGTATCCGGTGCGACATTAAGTTCCAACGGCCTTAGAAACGCAGTGAAATCAGCACTGGAGAAGGCAAAATCATGAAGAAAAAGAATGCAATACATGTCTGGATACGGAGGGGCATTGGGCTGTTCTTTCTGCTCCTGCTCCCGGATCTCTATACTTCGGCTTTTAACGGTGTGAAATATATCGCAGCACAGGCCGGCAGTGCCGGTGTGATCGAGTTGACGCCGTTCATCTCGATCCTTATTATCCTGCTCGCCTTCACATTCCTGTTCGGACGGTTTTTCTGCGGCTATGCCTGCGCGTTTGGCTTTCTGGGTGATCTGCTGTACAGCCTGTCCGCCTTCCTTCAGAAAAAAATACACAAACGCGTATGGCAGATACCGGATAAGCCGCGCCGGATACTTCGTTATATGAAATATCTCATACTGGCGGTCATCCTTCTGCTGACGTTCCTGCAGGCCTATGATCGGGTATCCCGCTTTGACCCCTGGCAGATCTTCGCCGGATTCCTTGCCGGTGATTTTGCGCTGAAGGGGAAAACCGCAGGCTTCGCTGTGCTTGTTCTCATCGCGGTGGGGATGTGTTTTGTGGAGCGGTTCTTCTGCCTGTTTCTGTGCCCGATGGGAGCGGTCTTCTCTATGATCCCTGTCCTGCCGGCATCCGGGCTGCGCCGCGATCCGTCGCACTGTGCAGGAAAGTGCCACCAGTGTGAGAAAAACTGCCCGGCCGGCTATTTCAGAAGCTTTCCCAGGGAACAGATCCCGGACGGCTATCCGGGGCTGGATAAGGGAGAGTCTGTCAACGCGGAACCGGACGGGAAAGTGCGCGATCAAGGGTATGGGGAGTGCATCGCCTGCATGAAATGTGCAAACGGCTGCCCTGTCGGAAATGCCGGCTGCGGCGGTTTCCGGTCCGATTCCGGGACGGGCACAAGGAAGGTGCACATTCGGGGGAATGAATGGTATATTCTCCTGCTTAAGGCAGGGATCCTGTTCGTTATCGTCTATCTGCTGAACACCCGCCTGGGCGGAAGCCTGCAGGCGCTCCAGTAAATCAGATATGATGCCATTTTATTGCAGATCAATACAGAACTCGTGACTGACTGCCCGGTCTGCGGCGGCAGAGGAGTGATCAAACCGGAGATTGCATTTGCAGATCCGGTGGAGATCGTCTGTGAGGAATGTCAGGGGAAGAGGTTTAATCCCACTGCTCTCAGCTATCGATATCATGGGAAAAACATTGAAGAGGTCATGGCGCTTACGATAGGTCCGGCGGTGAGAATCAGAGACTGAAGCTGGCGAGCGAACTGAACAAGAAGGGGAATATATGGAAGCAAATCTGCAGTCGGATGCTTTATAAAAAGCCGTTCAAGACAGAATCTTCTTCAGCGTCTCCATATCCTCATCGTAGTTTCCGCCGCGGAAATCCTTCCAGGGCTGCGGGGGCGTGGATGATCATCAAGTCAAGATAATCCAGTCCCATCTTCTCAAGGGTCTCATCGATGGAAGCCTTCGCGCTTTCATAATCCTTATGCTCGGCTGCAACCTTGGATGTGATAAATAGTTTTTCTCTTTCCACACCGCAGCTGCGCACAGCTTCGGGATCTTTACCCCGTTATTCAGGGTAAATGTCTCTTCAAAAATCATTATCTTATCCTCAGTGTCATTTTATCTGAGTTTTCCGTATTCTTCGTCACTGACCGGCTCCAGCCATTCATTCGAAGCATTTTCACCCGGGATATCAAATGCCAGGTGTGAAAACCAGCTGTCAGGAGCCGCGCCATGCCAATGCTTCGCACCTTCCGGAATTTCAATTACGGTTCCCGGTGTCATCTCTACTGCCTCTTTGCCCCATTCCTGATAATAACCTCTTCCGCCGACACAGATCAGCATCTGGCCGCCGCCTTTATCCGCATGGTGGATATGCCAGTTATTGCGGCAACCCGGCTCAAAAGTGACATTATAGATTGGGAATGGCTGTCCACAGACCGGAGCCAGATAAGACTGCCCGACAAAATATTTCGCGTAAGCGTCATTCGGCTCCCCGATTGGGAACATAATCTCCTTCTGGAATTTGTCCTTTTCGGTCAAGGCAGGTTCATCATCCGTCCAGACTTCCTTCGCCATATTGAAGACTGCCCAGCCCATCGGCCATCCGGCATAGAAGGCTGCCTGTGTAATGATCGCCGCAATCTCCTTCTTCGTGATGCCGTTCTTCTTCGCCGTCATCAGGTGATATTTCAGGGAAGAATCCGTCAAACCCCTTCCCATGAAAACAGAGATCACGATCGTACTCTTTGTCTTCAGATCGATCGTCTGATCGTTCCATACCCTTCCAAACAGGATATCATCGTTAAATTCCGCAAAATCCGGTGCGAATGTCCCCAGATTGTCTCTGCCTGCTGTCTGTATGATTTTTTCTGCCATGTTTCCTTCCTCATCGCCTGAAAAGTAAACCCTGAGCCAGCCGCCTGACAGGGAGATGTCTCCGTCCTGCCAGCCGATCTGGTCTGTTCCGGGTCAAAGCGCCCGATTGCTGTCTTAAAATGGTAATCATATTTTCCCAAAATATCCTCGTGTTGATTTATTCTCCTGAGGACAGTATAATACATATCAGGTAATCTATCCATTTCCAGTATTTCAGAAATGGGGTTTATGCCACACATTTCAAAAAGTGGATATTGTTGAAAGGGAGTTAGTCACATGAAGGAGACAGAGAATGCTGACCTGCGCGTAAAGAAGACGCAGGCCACGATAAAAAAGGCTTTCAAGGAAATGATCATGGAGATGAGTCCTTCCGAGATTCAGGTCAAAGAGCTGGCAGAGCGGGCACAGATTCACCGCAAGACTTTCTATCTGCACTATAGCTGTATCGAAGCTCTCTTTGAGGACATGATCCAGGATATTGCGACTGCTTATTATGAGAAAATTGATGCGATCCCTGCGGATATGCCCATGACCGAGGTGAACCGTGTGTTCTTCGAGTATTTCAGCAGCGCTGAGCCATATGTCGAGCGACTCATGTGCGCTCCGGAATACCAGGAATTCTTCGACAAGTCTCTTCGTGTGATACTGATGCAGCATAACCGGGCAAGGCATAATCCCTATGCTTACCTTCCACAGGAAGAGCAGAATATCATCAACATCTTCCTGACGAAGAGTTCAAATAATATGTATCGCCAGTGGGCAGCAGACGGAAAAAAGATCCCGCTTGAGCGGATCATCGAACTGACCGGAGAACTTCTGACGCATGGAACCCACGAACTGGCGAAATAGCTCGCCTTATTTTGCAGGGCAGGCGACGATGCTTTTTCCCTTGTCGAATTCATCTAAACTTTCCAGAACTCAATGCCCCTGCCAGAAGCTTCAGCAATCGCTTCATTACTGCAGATCCATGCAGAACCCGTGCAAGCAGCGGTCCGCAGAGTACGGTTACTTCAGGATAAGCCTTCCGGAAGACTTCGATACCGCCGGCCTCATCAGACTCCATATGGGAGACAAAAATATACTTCAGCGGCTTGTCCCCAAGGATCTTCTGCACATCCGGGAGAATGCTTTCCGCCTGCTGTACGGTTCCCGCCGCAAACAGGATTGCTTTTGCCCGCCTGCATTCGTCCACCTGACTTCCACGCAAAGCCTTCTGATAAGCGGGTTTCCCCCAGGCGTTCGTTCCGACAACAGCCTTCAGATTATCCATATCATCGTCCATCCGTCACATCTCCTTGCAAACGCGAATCATTCTCATTCATCCCAGTGCCACATCAAGCGCCATCATCAGAAGAAAACCGAAGGTAAAGAACAGCTTCAGCAGCTGGCTCCTCAGATTGTACCCATACTTTTTCAGCGGGTATACAGCTTTGACTTCCGGATAGTAATACTGGAAGAATCCCGCCTTCATCAGCAGAAACCAGTCAAAGAAAGTCATATCGTACAGTTTGTATACCGTCAGGATGACAAGCGACCTGGTGAAAAACTGAGGAAAGGTGAAATGATTCTTTATACCATCCCACGCACCGATCACGATGACACCAACTGCTGCAGCCAGAAGTGCAAATACCGGAATTATGGGGAAGCAGGCTTTCACATGAAACCATTTCTGCGCATAAGCCTTGTCCATATGTTCTGTTCCCGGAAGCCGCCATCTCTTCACCCTCGGGAAAAAGATCCAGTCAAGAATAAATGTATCAAAAGCAAAAATCGTCAGTGTATAGACAGCTGCTGCCAGAAATCCTTCCCAGAAGGAATCCGCTCCGGCGAGCCGTGCAAGGAATACTACGACAAAGAATGCGGCAACCATAAAGATTGCTTTGGCCACATAGTTCTTCAAGGTCAGCTTTTCAGCCGTCCTTTCTCTGCCGGTGTACTTGTAATAGGCAGCCTGAATATCCGATGGGTAGTCGGCGACCATACTTTCCGGATCTTTGTTTTCAATAAGCAAAACCATAACCACAAAAGGAATCGTAATCAGAATGCTTTCAATCACTAATATCGGAATATTCATGTCTGACGCCTTTGTTATGCAAGCTTTTATTTCTTTTCTTATCAATGGGCAGCATTACCCCGCCCCGGAGTATTCCAAACAGCACTGTATACTTATATTTCATGATCATAGCCTCCGGTACAGAACACAATAAGCCTGTTTACTCTTATTTGTAAATGGAAGATCCTGTCCATGCCAGGTATAGACCGAACAATCAAACGGCTGATACTTGCTGCCTCTTGGCGGAATACACGCTTCCGTGACATGATCAAAAGGAGATCCAACCAGAACGCAGGAAATATCCGGCAGCAAAGAAGCGGAAAGCAGTGCATAGCCGGCTCCGGTGGAAACACCGTTGATCGCGATTCTCTCTATGTGTTTTTCTGTTTTCAGCCATTTGATCGCTCGTTCGACATATTCGACCGGTATCTGTCTCAGTTCAGAGGGCATGCCTTTCCAGCCATACATACCAAGAACCAGGACATTGAACCCGGCTGTTATGAAAGACCGGGCCATCATTTCACACAAGTTTTTGTTTGGAACAGCTCCGCCTGCAACAATAAGAGCATGGTCCGGATATTTTACGCCCGGATAGTAAACACCGCAAAATCCCTCCTCTTTCATCGTTAATTCCTGTATGTGATTCATAACCGAACTCGCTCCTCTTCCGCGTAAAAGAAGAAAAGCTTCTTCTGATCTTCTTTTGTTCCCCTGTTTTTCCTATTGAGGATGTTCTCGTTTGAAAGGCAAGCGGAACACCTTCTTTTACTTTTTACCGATGAGCAGTGCCGATCCAGTCAGCAGAAGGCTGCGGGATTCGCTTCTGCTCATGAACTTCCCGTTTGTTGTATCGATCAATTCCACCTTTTCATATCCCATATCCTTCAGTTTCCGGCAGAAGGCTTCCATATCACCGTATCTGCCTTTACTCATCAGGTCATGGATGGCAAACGTACCGCCTTTTTTCAGAACCCGCAGCGTCTCCATCAGAAGTTCCTGTTTATTTTTCCCGACGATATTGTGATAGACATAGTTGCTTGTTACAGCGTCAAAAGTCTCATCCGGAAAATCCAGGTGGATGGCATTTCCCTTGCGGAAGCTGACGTTGCCAACACCTTCTGCCCGTGCGTTCTTTTCGCACAGGGATTTGGAGTATGCGGCATATTCCGGACCCCAGTGATCGATGCCGATCATCTCTCCCTGGGGATTCCGCTTTGCACAGGCAATCGTCAATGCACCGCTGCCACAGCCAACATCAAGACCTTTCCCGCCTTCCGGCAGTCTGATATATTCAGCTGTTCCTTCAATGATCTGTTTTGAAAGCTGCCGTCTGCCATGATAGGAAAAGGCCTCTTTTGCGTATATCCCATAACCGGCGCATGACGCAAAGGCTGCTGTACCAAGTCCGAAAGCCGTACCAAGTACAGTGCGTTTCCTGCCGCTGACTTTCGGGCTGAATAATCCAAAGGCAGCAAACCCGATTGCTGCAGCGGCAGTCCCGGCTGCCATCGCAGCAATATATGAATCCGGCATCCAGTTCTTATAATCCGGTTTTCTCCATCCCTCTTTGTCTGCTCTGGGGAGAAGCTGTCTCTTTGCATTTTCTTCCGTATCGTCACTTTCGTCGTATGCATCATACGGCGCGTCAGGATCATGCGGCGTCTGCTTCACCCAGGCATTGCAGACTTCATCCGTACGGGCAAAGGCAAAGTCCATATCATCCGTCCAGCCGGTATGTCCGGTAATGATCTTCAGATGCAGATTTCTTGCCCGCAGCTTTTCTTCAAGCGTTTTCAGAGACCGGATGCTGAGAGAGTTGCTCTCCGCCAGCATGTTGATGAAACTCTTTCCTCCATCCGCTCCGAACCAGATCGTATCGCCGGTAAACAGGTATGCATCGTCAATGAGGTAGACCAGATGTCCCCAGGTATGACCGGGCACAAGAAAGCATTCAATCCGGATACCGTCAATCATGAATACCTGACCGTCGTGTACAAGTACCTTGCGGTTATTGATTTTTACAGGTGGAAGCTTATAAAAGCCATAGCATACTTTTCGCCGCCTTTCACCGGTTAGATAGCGATTCTCTATGTCTCCGATATACAGCTTCGCATCACAGAACAGTCCGCCGGAATCTTCCTCCACGGCACCGACATGATCTGTATCCTGATGGGTGATCAGGATATTCTGAATGCTTTCCGGCCGAATCCCAAGCCACGCCATTTTCTCCTTCAGTCGCGGATAGTTATAACCGGCGTCGATCATGATGGTCGTTCCGTCTTTTACATAAAAGAAAACATTCGCGACGTATTCCCTGACACATGCCGCATGCTCATCGATCCATCCGGTATTCAGAGGCTTGAAGATTTCCTTTCCACGGTAAATGACCGGCATGACTTTTTCCTGAAATTCTGATGCCTGCTTTGACATATTTGTCAGTCCCCCCTTTCATTTTGGATCCTTTACCTTGTCTCCAACAACCCAGTAGTCACAGACATTCTCACCCCTGGCCAGGGTGTGTTCACGATGCAGTGTTCCGTGCTGGTATCGGAACATAACTTCATCTGTCGCACAGAGCCCCGGCATGATCTCCGGATAGCCCATCCGGTTCATGCAGGCACAGATCGGGCAGGAAGTGAAATAATAAAAGCTTCCGGCGGGATCTGCCTGCATTACACTCATCTCCTTCGTATCCTGCAGAATCCTGTTAATCCAGGATTTGCAAAATCAGGTTCCAAGAGGTTTCTTTCAATAATTTTATCAGTGGTTTGCTATATCTAACTATACCACTTTGATACGATTTGGGAAATACTGAATTGACGTGCAATAAAATAATCTGGCACATTATCAACATCCTCCGTTTCTCATAGATTCGAGAAAGAACGAGGCAATTGCTGTGCCAGATTATGTCATGGGATATTCTGTTTTGGATTGCTGAGCTTTTCTATAAGAACGATCTCATCCCGGGAAACCGGGAGTTGTCGAGCTCTCCTCCGCTCATAGAAATTTAAAAACTTCGAGTTGTCGATTTCCGTTTTCCGCCCGCTCCGCACAGATCTTGCCGCCGTAAACCGGGAAGAAGGAAAATTCATCAGTGCCAGGTATTCTTATCTGCTTAGATCATCTACGCACCTGGCTATATCTTCATCGATGAGGATCGACCGGCTCACGATCTCCTGCGGGGCAACTGCCTCCCCCATATTCAGGCATGCGTAGGTGGCATCCGGCCACTGACCCGTCATCTTCCAGAACGAATATTTTACTATGCCAGGCGTATTGAAGCCGACTGCTGTCTCCAGGAATACGGTCTTTGTTCCTTCATGTCTGCGGAGGAATTCGCTGTACCGCTCTGCCGCCCTGTGCCAGCCTTCATCTTCAACAAAGGTATCATCCACACGGAGATTCGTAATCATCAGTTCTCCGTCATCCGGACAGTATGGAACAAGCTCTGTCGGGATCCGCATCTTGATGTCAGCTCCCTCTGGTATGATCAGCTCATTATTCTCGCCGATCTCAAAGCCCTGGGCCAGCAGCATCTTCCTGCAGATCTCTTCGTTGTCGTATGTCTTGTGGGCAGATGCTCCATGGGGATTGCTGCTCTGCAGGAGACCGTAGTCACCTTGTGTATAGAACAGGCGCTTCTTGTCGAATCCGGATCTCTGGAAACAATGATCCACGTTCGTCGTCAGCACGAAGTAATCCTTATCCTTCACTAGACCATAGAGCCTGTCATAAGTGTCATTGGGAATCGGCACATAGCGGTTGGTCCAGATGTGACGGCTCCACCATGCCCAGTAGGTCTCCATGTCCGGGAAGGGATAAAATCCGCCGCTGTACATATCCTTGATGTGATACTTCTTTGCAAAATCAGAGAAGTACCTGCCAAAGCGCTCGCCGGAGTATGTGTAGCCGGCAGCTATGGAAAGACCGGATCCCGCACCGATAATGACGGTATCCGCCTCAGAAAGGGCGTCGCGCAGTCTCTTCAGACTATCCGTATAGCTTTCCATTGTTGTTTCACTAAAAAATCTTCTGAACATTTATATATACCTCCGGCAGCTCTTCATTTAGCATATAAGCACTTACAGTTCAATCGCCTTCATGCCTGTTTTTTGCTTGATGTCCCACTTCTAATTTGATGTAATATTTTTACTTACATCCTGTGCTATTAGTATATCATCTCACTCTGTAATGTCAATAATTACATCAAATTTTTTACGAAATTCCGGATCCCGAGCCGTATATCGCATTCCTATTATTCAGAGTATCTCTTAACTTCCAACATTTTTTCCATTCAATCATAATCCCAGATCATTGCGGATACCATATTCGCTTTGATCTGAAAACTATATTTTAGCAAAACAGGAACTCAGGAAATTTTTGAATCAGACAAGCCTGAATTCCTGAAGCTGCTCGAATCTACCATTGATCTGTATGAAATTGTTCCGGTTTCCTTCAGAAACCATTTCTATGCTTCTACGGGCAGACCCCGTGAATACCAACTGACGTCTTTACTCTGGGCTCTCATTATCCAGCGGATCTTCTCTATCCCGACCGACTCCCTGCTCCTGACTGTTCTTGAATACTCGAAAGATCTTCGTGATTTCTGCGGATTTTCCAAAGTTCCGGATGCCTCGAAGATTACTCGCTTCAAACAGGAGTTTACAGACGACCTGCAGCTGTTTTTCGATTCCCTGGTGGATCTGACGGAGCCGATCTTGCAGGAGATAGACGCTGAAAAAGCATCCATGTCTGTCTTTGATACCACTGGCCTTGAAGCCTATGTTACAGAGAATAACCCAAAGTATGCAAATAAAAAGGTCCGCCAACTGAAAGTCTGGGCAAAGGCCAATGGTCTTGGCATCATTCGTGCCATTGAATTCTACGATAAGGACTACTTTGCTGCTCACCCGGAGATCGAACGATATAAAAAAACGATGCTCCGGATGAAGATAAATCCGTTGACGATGCAAGACCCCTTCTGCCTTTACTGAAAGATTTCTTTCAAAATCATCCGCTGATCGATCCGAAAACCTTCCTCGGCGATGCCGCTTTTGACAGCATGGAGATCTACAAGGCCCTGCTGTCCGCTGATACGGGAGCATAGCGTATTCGCCGCATAGGACAAGCGTATATTGCTCGTCCGGCTCCGGTGCTGTGAAATATTTATCTTCTGTGCCTAAAGGGTAGTGCTTTTCTTCTGTGATGTAGTCAAGGGATATCTTGACTGCCTAACAGAGCAAAAGATTTAACGATTTTTTCATAGCTTTCCGCACTCAAGTAGTGTTCTATGCGGCAGGCATCTTTCTCTGCTGTTGCTCTGGAAACGCCTATATCTACCAATCTATCCGCCAGAAACCTATGTCGCTCATAAACTTGTGTTGCTAAAACTTTTCCTTTCTTCGTCAAATGCAGAAATCCTGCTGTATCTTTTTCTAAAAGTTCTTTTTTGCATAATTTCTTAACAGCAACGCAAACAGACGGTTTTGAAAAGTTCATCATTCGCGCAACATCTACTGAACGAACATTATGATCGCCATTTTTCATGGAAAGCACCAAAATAGCTTCCAGGTAATCTTCATGCGATTCTCCTAAGTCCAAAAGCCATCACCTCAATAATTTTCTTTTCGTATCTCAAAGAAACTTTGAGCGTGCTTACACACCGGGCAAATCTCCGGGGCTTTTGTTCCAACTACAATATGGCCGCAGACACGACACTCCCACACCTGCACATCACATTTTTCAAAGACTTTTGCCGTTTCTACATTCTTAAGCAGTGCGCGATAGCGTTCTTCGTGTGCCTTTTCAATCGACCCTACCTGCCGGAATTGCTCTGCCAGTTCATGGAAACCTTCCTCGTCTGCGTCTTTTGCCATACGGTCATACATATCCGTCCACTCATAGTTCTCGCCTTTGGCAGCTTGAAGTAAGTTCTCACTGGTATCTCCGATACCACCTAATGCCTCAAACCACATTTTTGCATGGGACATTTCGTTTGCAGCCGTCTTTAAGAACAGCTCCGCAATTTGTTCAAATCCCTGTTTGCCTGCAACAGAAGCAAAATATGTATATTTGTTCCTTGCCTGCGATTCTCCTGCAAATGCTTCCCAGAGATTTTTTTCTGTTTTCGTTCCGGCATAGGGTGTTGTGCTTCTCTTTGCTTCCTCAATCTTTACAAACGCACTCGCTGGCTGCTTGCAGTTCGGACAAATAAAATCTTCTTTCAGTTCGCCCACATAAACATATCCACATACCGTACATTTCCATTTTTGCATGATTTTGACCCCCTTATGATTTTTGAGTTTTATCTATATTTGTGCCTGTTGATTTAGGCGACATACATAGCAAAGATAATGCTGTGATTGTGATAATCAACCCCAATATGTTCAAAATTGTAGGGATTTCTGAAAAAAACAGCGCTCCCATTACGACTGCCGACATAGGCTCTCCGCCTCCAGCTAAGATCGATACTTTTCCATTCTCCATATGCAGTAAAGCTATACTGTAAAGACCATACGGTAATATAGACGTGCATACGGAATGGGCAACAGCAAAGAGCGTATTTGGCGCAGGAGCTTCTTGTAAAAATGCAGTAAATGTTCCCCAATTTGTAACCGGGAGTAAGACAATCGTGATTATTAGTAAGCTGTAAAAAATAATCGTATATGTTGAATACCCCTTATTTGCTGCCAGTTTTGAAAATATCCCATACAATGCGCAGAAAAAAGCGGAAAGAATACCAATCAAAATACCGCCCGCCGACCACCTAAGCCCTGCCGCACTGTCCAATGCTCCGCTTGCAAGAACACAGCCGACAATGGCTAAAAACATACAGCCTATTTTTTTTACAGTTATCTTTTCTCTGAAAAGAATGGCAGAGAGAAACATTGCAAATATGGGCGCAAGGCTAAGTAAAATTGCTGCCAGTGACAGGGTCATTTGATTAACTGCTTCATTGTAGCAAAAGTTTAACCCAAATATCCCCAGTATGCCGCTCCCTAAAAAAAGCCATATATCTTTTAATTTAATCTTCAATTTTTCTCTGTCAAAAACCAGCAGAGCAAGTAAAAGTATGGCGCTGGCTGCCAACATTCTAGTAGACAAAATCGTATATCTGTCCATGCCAAATTCATTTAATGTTCGTACAAATACTCCCGCAGAACCCCATAATATACCTGCAATTACAGGGAAAATCAAAACTATCTTTTTCATCTCAAACCTCCCTGTTATTCTTACTGATTTCTTCTATTTTCTGTTCCAGATAAGCATTATATTTCTCCATGAAGAAAGAAAATCTTTCTAAGTCTGTATCAGAAAACTGCTTCAAAAACTGCATATCCCGGTCAATCCACATTGCATGACGTTTTTCATGCTCTGCATATAAAACCTCTCCTTTTTCTGTGAGTGCAAAATATACCTTTTGGTTATTGCCCGGACGCATATAAGACTTAATTACATTCTTACTCGCTAATCGTTTTGCGATTTTGCTTACAGCTCCTTTTGTCATTTTCAAGGCTTTGGAAATTTCTGTGACATTCGGTTCTTCCAGTTCGCCAACCGCAATAATAACCCCAACCTCAGAATAACGGTAACTGTGTAATCTTTCATTCTCCGTCAGTTTAATTAGAATATCCTGCTTTTCTATAAACTCAGAAAGCTGCCCTAATAGCTCTGTTTTCATATCTTCCTCCTATCTGTTTGAATAATGTATGGTTAAAATCATATTTCATAATTTGCGCTGTATCCTTTCCATATATGACAGTTCTCTCAACTCGTTTCCGTGGAAACCATTATAGCATCAACTTGTTTCTGTGTCAACAAGTTGGAAGGACATAAAAAAACCTTTATCCAAAATAAAGCTCCAGATAAAGGCACTCAAACGATATTACAATTCAATTACTTCTAAATCATCTGGGATAAATAAATTCCCGCTGAAATATTTCTTCCCTTCGTCCCCGTATAATTTTTTTCGGTTATCTATATTAAAGTCCTCTGTGTGGTAGAGCGTAAATTAATTGGCTATACCAACTGACTGGTCAAATATTTGGATGGTTCCAAGTCGTTTATACTCATAATCACGTTTGATTGTCCCATGCTCTTTGTCGGGCGGTAGATCTGGAGCCGTTGCAGCAATGGCCTGAATGCCAGGCTTTTCGTCATAGGAAACAGTATGGACGTCTTGTTCACCGGAGGGAATATATAGTTCTCCGTTTTCATCAAAGAGCATCTCTATCTGTTTATAAACCACCAGTACCTGATGCATCTTTGCGTCGAAATCAGGGCCGCGGTTTTCACAATAGTACTGTATCCGAGATGGCTTGATATTTGCCGCGTCAAGGATGTTCTTTATTTTAGCAAGAGAATTCGTGCCCGCGTGACTACCTGTGCTTGAAGAGTGCGTGCACACACGATGGTTTCTAATTTAGTAAGCTCACGGATCACTCTGAGCAGATCAGTACGAATCTGAAAGCTGTCACAATCCTCGCCGAAGATCAGATAGTCCATACTGACGCCAAAATAAGCAGAAAGCGCACTGAGGGTCATATGACGATAGGTCCGGAGCTGATGTACACGCTCTCCGATCTCCTGTGTATTGATAATCATATGGTTCTAATGTTTTCTCCGCATTTTTCTGTATAATGCGTTGCCGTCATCATCCGCAGTGCTGCCGCTTTTCTTTAATCAGTTTGAGAAGGCAATAAGGTTGTTACTCGCATCAATATTTAAACTTCGCTTCTCTTGTATTCCTCTTGCAGCCGAATATTATCATGACAATCATATTGATAAGTACTGCCAGGCTCATCGCAGGAGGATAAATGGTGGTCGCCAGGAAATGCTATGCCCATGAAGTCAATACCCAGTACTCCAAGGCCCAATGTACTTATCAGTCTTCTAAGCACACAAATCCCTCCACAATTTTCACGCTCACACCGGATTTGAACTCAACCGTAAAGCTGTCAGGAACAGCAAAAATCACAGTTTCATGATGATTTCGCTGAATTTTTTTACAACCTCCTCTTTACCCGGTCGATTTTTCTGCAAAATCCACCACTTGCCGCAGCTGACGATGGCGCCTGCATAAGTTGCAGCCAGCATGGCACTATATTGGGCGATTGCTTCATCCGCCTCAGTTTTCATGTGCTGATTGATATCCAGCTGCATCTGTTCGGAAAGAATATCCAAAACGCCGGAGCTGGCATTGCTCTTTAAAATATTTGTTACTAATCGCTGGTTATTTTCGAGGAAATCCATAAAATATCTGAAAACACCGATATAAAAGCTCTTAGGCTCCGTTTTATCGTATCCTATTCATCCGTTTCTCATCGCATTGGCACAGGCACCGGACAAGGTGAACTTTGCCGCATATTCCAAGACGATGCTGTACCGGCTGCTTGCAGACCTTGCAGTGAAGCAGACCATCTTCGGCTTTTCCGGATCGTTATCACTCAGAAGGACATTCTCATACTGCCCATATCTGTGACGGGCGCTTTCTCCTCTCTCTTTCTTTGATGGATCCGTATTTGATGGATCAGTATTCGATTTTTCTGTACTTACTTCGTCTTTCTTTATTCCTGTCGGGTCATCCAATACAGGTTCCGCCTGTACTGGATTTGTATCGTCGCCTTCAGCATCATGCTGCGGTGTCTCATAGATCAGATACTCGGCGTCACCGAGCTGTCCATTATCCCTGCGGGTGCGTCTGCGTCTCAGATATCCCGCCGCTTCCAGTTCCTTCAGGACGCTTCGGATGCAGTCGGGACCTTCCTGACAGATCTCAGCAAGACCCTTGACGGAGTAATGCCATTCGTCCGGAAGGCTCAGGAAAATCGAGAGCATGCCTTTGGCTTTGAGGGACATGTTCTTATCGCGGAGATGGATGTTGCACATTGTGGTAAAGTTTTTGTTTTTCTTCACCCGGAAGACTGCCATGAGTCATTCCTCCTTCCTTTGTCAG
>OMWV01000036.1 GCA_900314845.1 uncultured Eubacteriales bacterium | reverse complement strand
ATGCTGTCAAGTTTCAAAAAATCACCTGTTGAGCAAGAAACCATCGGCTGTTACAGCATTTTTCAAGTGGGAAGTTTGAGTAATTATGCCTGCATGGGCAAATATATGATATACTAGCCAAAGACCCGGGGGCTTTCCTGCCTGTTTTCCGGATAGTCCTGATCATTTTTCTATTTTTTCTGAAAGGAGATTTCATCCATGAAGATAAAAAAGGGCCTGAAAAAGACGGCTGCTCTTGTTCTTATACTCACGACCGCCTGTTTGACTCTCCTGGCCGGGTGCTCACAGCCGGGCACCGGAGCAGAGACCTCCCCGGAGAATTTCCGAACGGCCTGCGAAGATGACAACCTGACCGTCACGATGGACGCGGATCCCTCTGAACTTGGCCTGGAAGGTGTAAAGACTTACTGCAAGGGAGAGCACAGCACAGAGAATATTCTCACCCAGTACATTTCATTTTCCGATGACAAGGCTGCGGCGGACGCTTTCGAGACATTCAAGAAAAGCATAGATCCCGGCGCCGAGGGGAGCATGTATGTGATAACGGAGAAAACGTACACAGCTGCCGTTGCCACAAGAGATTCCCGCTATACAAAGGCCATACAGGCGGGAAACCTTATCATCTCTGTCGCCGGTCCCTCCATGTACAAGTCGGCTCTCAACAGGATCCTGCTCAAGTTCGGATACAACAGCTGATCGGGCCGCTGGAAATCAATGGGAGAAAGGATTTTTCAGAATTTCGAAAAAACTCAGGCTTAGTTAATAGTTTGTTAATAAATTTCTATTGCCAGTTTATATGTTTGGTGTATATTATAGTCACAAGATAAATATATCTTGTGGCCAGAAAGCAATAAAACATAACAATCCTCTCTCTTAAAAGAATAGGCACCCATACGGCAGGGTGCCTTATTCTTTTGCCCTTATTTTATCGCGGCTCGTCACCTTCACAAAAAAAGACCTGCGCATCTTCTGCGTACAGGTCTCTTATCGTATGAATAAAAGCTATCTCATAAGAGCACAGACTGCGGCTGCCGTCAGGAAGCCGACCAGCATGCCAGCGCCGATCTCCGGCACGGTGTGGCCCATCTTCTCCTCCAGCTTTCCCTCATACAGAGGACTGCGCCCTTCTTCTTCATCTCTCTTCTTCAGCCTGTTCAATATCCTGGACTGCTCTCCCGTAACATGGCGCACTCCCATGGCATCGTACATGACGATGATGGCGAAGAAAAATGCTATAGCGAACTGTGTGCTGCCCGGTCCTTCCGTGATCGCGGTCGACAGAGCCAGAGCACATACCGTTGCTGAATGTGAGCTGGGCATGCCGCCGCTCCCCTTGAGACGTTCTATGGAAAATCCGCCCTTTATGACTTCTATGATCATCTTAAGAAGCTGGGCAAAAAACCATCCGCACACAGTTGATACAAGCACACGGTTCCCCAGAACCTGCGCGATCAGCTCCATCACATGCATCCCCCCTGACGATCCTGCCCGCATGGCGGGGCCGGATTACTTCTCCTTGAGAGATGTGATCACATCGACCATGCCGTCAAGATAATTCTGGTCGATCTCTTCTACCCTGCCCTGGTCGCAGGTATCGGCCATACCGGGAACGATCGGCATATGGCAGACCGTTTTGATATCGTACTGGCCGGCAAAATCCTCTACATTGCTCTTGCCGAAGATATAGCTCTTCTCTCCGCAATGGGGACATTCGAAATAAGACATATTCTGAACGATGCCCAGAACAGGGATCTGCATCAGATTAGCCATCTTGACTGCCTTGCCCACGATCATGGATACCAGATCCTGAGGGGAGGTAACAACAATGATCCCATCGACAGGAATAGACTGGAATACAGTCAGGGCAACATCACCTGTGCCGGGAGGCATATCGACGAGCATAACATCTACATCACCCCAGACAACGTCTGTCCAGAACTGCTTTACGACCCCCGCGATAACGGGACCTCTCCATACGACGGGATCCGTCTCGTTCTCCAGCATGAGGTTGACAGACATGATCTCCGTGCCGCCCTTGCTGGGAACCGGATAGATATTCTTGCCGTCGCTCATGGCCTTATCCTTGAGACCGAAAAGCTTGGGGATGGAAGGTCCGGTAACATCAGCGTCGAGAACAGCTGTCCTGAGCCCCTTCTTGCTGAGAGCAGATGTAAGCAGGGATGTGATCAGAGACTTGCCGACACCACCCTTTCCGCTCACGATGCCGATGACCTTTCCCACGTGGGAAAATTCATTCGGGTCTTTCTTGATCCCCTCAGGGGTCACACGGCTGGAACATGCTTCCCCGCATGAAGAACAGTCATGGCTGCAGTTTAAATCGTCACTCATCTTCTTTACTCCTTTCTGAGTCCTGAGCGCTGCATATCTTCTCACAGCAGTAGTCAGCTGACCCGTTGCACATGCGGTAATCTCCGCCTTCTATCACCAGGCGCTTGCCGTTCACAAGACTGTCAGCTATCTTCTGCCTTGCACTCTCATATATCTCAGTAACTGTCGTACGGGAAATATCCATCTGGGCAGCGCACTGTCCATGGGTCTGCTTCTCATAGTCCACCAGTCTGATCGTCTCAAACTCATCAAGGGTAAGAACTACTTTTTCTTCCGCGTCAGATGCATCATTCCCGACATCCTTCCCGCCGGAATAACGCATCGCTGCCTGGGTAAGCCAGGAAGACATACCGGGATCGAGTATAAGATTCTTATCCCCTGTCATCCGGCTGCTGCCGGCATCCTGACTGCTGTCCGGTGAAAAACTCAGATGATCAGGCACCTTGCATATCCGTCTGCTTCTCTTAGGCCTTGGCATAACAACACTCCTTTCCGACTTATGTCGATTATAACACCATGCATAGCTATAGTCAAGGAAGTTAAGAGACGTCTCATTCATCATAAAGAAGCTGGATCTTTCTTGCTTCTCACATGTAAAAATACAAGAACGGCAGCACCGGCAAGCCCTGTCCAGATGGAGATGAACTGGGATGTCGACAGGATGCCCACGCTGCCCCTGATCAGATCCCCTCTGAAAAATTCTATGCAGAATCTCCCTATACTGTAAAAAAGCAGATAGCAGGCAGACACCTGACCCGGAGTCTTTGCCTTCTTTGAGATAAGGACAAGGGTCGCGAAATTAAGAAAATTCAGGGCGCTTGAATAGAGCTGCGTCGGGACAAGATGGACCCCGTTTGGCGCGAAATCCGAATGAGTGAACACGATAGACAGTCTGGAATCCGTGGGAACCCCGTAGCAGCAGCCAGCCAGAAAACAGCCGATCCTGCCAAAACCCTGGGCCAGAGCGACAGAGGTCAGCGTCAGATCCGCGTACCTGAGAAAGTCCAGTTTATTTGCTCTGCAGTAGATCCAGCCGGCCAGGATGCCTGCCAGGATGCCTCCATATACTACAAATCCGTTCTGGAAGTCCAGCAGGATACTGGGATCGGCGATAATATTCTTCAGATCTGTGATATAATAGAGAACTTTTGCCCCCGCTATCCCCGCCAGCACGACCGTTATGGCCAGGCTCCAGATTCTGTCCGGATCCAGACCCTGCCTTTTAGCCCGGTACTCGGCACATAGATAGGCCGCCAGAATGCCTATGGCTATCATCAGGCCGTATCCGTGTATGGTAAACCTGCCTATGGTAAGTAGATCATTGTACATTCTTCTTCTCCCTTTCATAATAGAAAAGATACTGCTGGGCTATGCCGCCAAAGGAGCCGAACCTGTCCCGGGCAAAGGCCTCCATGGCCTTCCCGTCCTTCTCATCCAGGCCGTAAAACTCATGCATAAGCCTTCTCACCCAGACGTCTATGGGAAAACTTTTCATATTCCCCATCCCGAAAAGCTCTATGCAGGAAGCCACCTTAGGGCCGACCCCGGTAAGGGCCAGCAGCTGCTTCCTGTCACGGGGCAGGCCCCTTTCCATGATCTGCCGGGAAGCCCTGATCAGATACTCGGCCCGGTAGCCCAGTCTGACGGGCGCAAGGTCATCCACTGTCAGGCCCGCAAGCACATCCGGCCGCGGAATATCCCTTGTAAGAGTCCCTTCCTCTTCCCCGGAGAAGCCCACAAGGGGATCCCCGAAAGATCCGCAGAGGCGCTCCATACAGCCTTTTATCCTGGAAATATTGTTATTCTGGGATATGATAAATGCCACGATCGTCTCCCACAGATCCTGCTTAAGGATCCTGATGCCCCATCCATGATCCACAGCCCTGGCCATGACGGGGTCGCCGCTGCTGATCTTAGCCTTTATGGCTGAATAATCTCTGTCCAGATCAAAATAGTCACGCCAGATCTCCTCAAACTCACCCAGACTGCAGCTAAGGGTCAGAACCCCCTCCTGACAGTTCACGTTCAGCCTCCTGTGCATGGCGGCGATATCATAGGACCCGCCGCCTTTTTTCTCCCACCGAAAACACTGACCGCACTCAATGATGTGCCTGACATTGAAATCTTTCACGTTCCTGATGATCATAAAGCCATATTCCTCAGCTTCCCTATGGAAATATACCTGTCCTGCACCGCTCTCTTATCGGAGCCCGGCTGGCCCTGGTCTATGCTGATCTCGTATGTGGAAAGCTCTCTGCTCCCGTCTTCTCTTCCCTTTACCCGATAGCCGATGCTGGCCGTAAACTCAGCTCTGTCCGGCTTTCTGTCAAAGAGCATCCCCTTTACTTCTCCGGCGGAACACTTGGGAAAATTCACATTCCAGATGGCATTCTTCTCTATGTTCATGGCCAGCAGTTTCCCTATGACAGAATCTATATTGTCCTCTATAACGCTGAAATCCCGGGCCTCTCTTCCTATAGAAAAGGCAATGGCCGGGGTGTCATATGTCAGGGCCTGCATGGCGGCGCCGATCGTTCCGGAGTAGAGCACGTCTATCCCGGCGTTGTAGCCGTTATTGATACCGGAAAATACGATATCCGGCTTTTCCGGAAGAAGGCATCCAAAAGCATATCTCACACAGTCAGCCGGTGTCCCGTCAAGACTAAAGGCGCCTCTGATCTGCCCGATATCCTCAAGCCCTATCTGGGTGGAGTTAACTTCCTTTAATATAAGAGGCCGGTCTATGATGATCCTCTGGGACATCCCGGAACACTGATGCTCGGGAGCCACGATCCAGACCTGGCCGAATCCGGCAGCATGCCTGGCCAGTCTCGCCAGCCCGGGAGCCGTAATACCATCGTCATTCACTACAAGTATCTTCCTCATTCTGTCCTCCTTGAAAATGCATATGAGTATTTTAACATAATTGAATGAAAAAGAATATTTTATTCTGTTGACAGGAGAGTTAGATTCAACTATCATTAGCCATGTGACAAATGAAAATTTTTATCATTAGCGGCCCGCGTAAGCCCGGGCAGGGCTTCTAGCGGCTGCTGTTCTAACTTTATTACAGGAGATCCTGAATGACTCTTAAAGATTTAAAAATCGGACAATCGGCTATGATACTGACCGTCGGGGGCGAAGGCGGACTCAGACAGCATTTTCTTGATATGGGTGTCATCCCCGGCGCCGTTGTCAAACTGCTGAAATATGCTCCCATGGGGGATCCCATGCAGTTGCTCATTCACGGCTATGGCCTCACCCTGCGCCTGGACGATGCGGCCAAGATCGGGATCAGTCTGGATATACCGGAAGAAGCTCACCACTCTGCCCTGGAAAGACAGGAAAGCGCCAGGGAAGTCGAGGACAAGGAAGAGCTCGACCACCCGGGACTGGGCGAGGAAGGAAAGTATCATATAAAGGGAGAATCCCAGCCTCTTCCCGACGATGAGGTTCTTACATTTGCCCTGGCAGGCAACCAGAACAGCGGAAAGACGACCCTCTTCAATCAGCTTACCGGCGCCAACCAGCACGTGGGCAATTTCCCCGGCGTTACAGTCGACAAGAAGAGCGGCCCCATAAAGGGCCACGAGAATACGCTGGTCACGGACCTTCCCGGAATCTACTCCCTCTCCCCTTACAGCGATGAGGAGATCGTCTCCCGGAAGTTCATCCTGGATGAAAAGCCCAAATGCATCATAAATATAGTGGATGCCACCAACATAGAGAGGAATCTCTACCTGACCATGCAGCTTCTGGAGCTGAACGTTCCCCTGGTCCTGGCCCTGAACATGATGGATGAGGTCAGAGGCAACGGGGGCTCTATCCGCATCAACGAGCTGGAGGACGAGCTCGGTGTGCCCGTCGTTCCGATTTCCGCAGCGAAGGGCGAGGGCATCCAGGAACTGATCGCCCATGCTGTCCACATTGCAAAATATCAGGAAAAGCCCGCCAGGCAGGATTTCTGTGATAAGAACGAACACGGCGGCGCTGTCCACCGCTGCATCCATGCCATCATGCATCTGACAGAAGACCATGCGGCAAGGGCAGGGATTCCCATCCGATTTGCCGCCAGCAAGATCATAGAGGGAGATCCCCTCATCCTGTCCGCCCTGGGTCTGGACGAGAACGAGCATGAGATGCTGGAGCATATCATAGAGCAGCTTGAGACAGAGAGAGGGCTTGACAGGGCTGCTTCCATAGCGGACATGCGTTTTTCTTTCATCGGCCGGCTCTGCGCGCGGACCGTAGTGAAACCCCATGCCAGCAAAGAGTATGTGCGGAGCATGAAGATAGACCGGTTTCTGACCGGACGATTCACAGCCATACCTGCCTTTATCGGGATCATGCTGGGCGTTTTCATCCTTACATTCAACGTGATCGGCGCCTTTTTGCAGAATCTGCTGCAGACGGGAATTGACGCTCTAACCGCCGCCATAGACACCGCTCTTACGAATATGCACGTCAACCATGTCCTCCACAGCCTGATCGTGGACGGCATCATGTCGGGAGTCGGCAGCGTCATCAGCTTCATCCCCATTATCGTGGTGCTCTTCTTCTTCCTGTCCCTGCTTGAGGACAGCGGCTATATGGCCCGGGTTGCTTTCGTGATGGATAAGCTTCTCAGGAAGATCGGTCTGTCCGGAAGAAGCATCGTACCCATGCTGATCGGATTTGGCTGCTCTGTCCCCAGCGTCATGGCCTGCCGGACTCTGCCCTCGGAAAGAGACCGAAAGATGACGATCATGCTGACGCCATTCATGAGCTGCTCTGCCAAGCTGCCCATCTATGGATTTTTCTGCTCCGCCTTCTTCCCCGGACGCGGTGGACTGATCATGACAGCCATGTATTTTATCGGAATATTTGTGGGGATCCTGACTGCCCTTATCGCTAAGAAGACGGCCTTCAAAGGGGAAGCTGTTCCCTTCGTCATGGAACTTCCCAATTACCGGATCCCCGGCGCAAAGAACGTTGCCCACCTGCTCTGGAGCAAAGCGGCTGACTTCCTTGAGAGGGCATTTTCCGTCATATTTATCGGAACGATCATCATCTGGTTCCTGCAGACCTTCAATTTCAGCCTGGGCATGGTAACAGATTCCCATGACAGCATCCTGGCGGCAGCCGCCGGCTTTATCTCCCCTCTCTTTGCCCCCATGGGCTTCGGGGACTGGAGGATATGCACAGCGCTGGTATCTGGCTTTCTGGCAAAGGAGAGCGTTGTCTCCACCATCACTGTCCTCTTCGGATCAGCTGCGGCTCTCCATGAGATCCTGACCCCTCTCAGCGTTCTGGCTCTGCTTGTATTCTGCCTGCTCTACACACCCTGCATAGCGGCCATTGCTTCTATCCAAAGAGAGCTTGGTGGCAGATGGGCAGCAGGAATTGTTCTCTTCCAGTGCGTCGTCGCGTGGATCGTGGCTTTCCTGGTGAGGATGGCCGGCCTGGCTCTGGGCTTTGCATAAAAAAAAAGACCTTTCCGGTCTCACATGATAAAAAAATTTAGGGCTATCTGTCAGATCTTAATCTCTACAGATAGCCCTATTAATGAATATCCTGAAGTTTCACTTTATAACCTCCTTTACCTTATTCCTGATCCTTTATTACACTTCATAACATCTCGTTCGAATCCTACTTCAGACTCTCTCTATCGGTATCATCCGGGAACTCTTCAGGCTTTGCTTCTTCTGGATCAAACAACCTTCTGCCTATCCTTAACTTGCAGATCTCTATTGCTGCTTCTCCGAATCATTAGATACTCTGAAAAATATTTCTCTGGGATCCTCTCTTGCCTGCAGGTGCTTCATTCGTCCCGTTCCAGCTCTTCCTGTCATCTCTGCCTGCTACTGGATCAGTCCTCCCGGATATCTACTGAACGTATCAGCAATCCTGTCATCCGGTCTGTCAGACTGTCTCTCCCAGGTTTCCATATAACAGGGAATCTTTCGGTCTCTTCCCGATCTAACCTACCTTTACGAGTCATTCAATCACAATTGCTATGATTCTTCTTCTATGAACTGTAATTGGATCTTTTGCCTCCGATAACACTTCTCACTTCTGATCTTTCACTGTGGACATATCTTCTGGCAATTCCTGGTCTCACCAGGAGATATTCCTCTTTAAAGTCTTTCCGTTTGAACTGTTATCTTTGTTCTGACATAAAGATACAACAATTTATGCTTCATGTCAATAGTTTTTTTGCAATTAATTTTGTATACATTAATATTCAGAATATTTCCGAAAAAAACAAGGAAAAAGACCCGGGATTGTACAAAATCCTGTACAAAACCCGGGGCTAATTGTATGAAAAGTATGCAGATTTCTTTTTCAAATATTCAGATCCGGTGAAAACTGATCAATCTGGCCACATTCCCATCGGCCGGTTCGAAAAGAAGAGAAGCCTTCATCGTCTCCTTGTTCCCGTAATTTGAGATCATGACCCGGTCCGTATCGGGGGAATAACCGGTGATAGTCATCCAGTGCCAGGTATTCTCATCAAAAGCCGGCTCCCTGTGCTTCAAAAGGAGAAGAGCGACAGGATCCTGCCTTCTCAGGGAGGATTCCACCAGGCTGACAGCCTCATCCGCCCTGTCCCAGCTGTACAAAAGCTTAGACTTCAGACAAACGCCATTTTCCGCGCTATAGGCAGCAAATCTTTTCCTGAAGCGGCCTGCGTAAGGAAATCCCATCATGCCGGGTCTCATGATGGAGAACATTTTTCCCATCAGCTCCACATAGGCAGCCTGTGAATAGACAGGCCTGCCCTGGCCTCTGATATCCGGCCGGGTTCCTATGCCATAATAGGCAGCAAGGTTCGCCGCCGCCACGCTTCCGCAGCCGGCCAGCCTCATCCATTTTCCGCTGAACCAATCCTGAGAACCGCCGTAGGCCGCCTCTCCATTTTCCAGAATAATGCCGGGAAAACCCTTTATCGTCAGATCCTTCATTTTTCCTTCACGCAGCTTTCATATATGATCCGGACCACCATAGCATAATTGTTCACATTGCAGTAGACAACCGGGATGCCCATCTCCCTGGCGGCCTCTATGTATTTGTAATAGAGGGCATGGCTCATGAATTTCACGAACATGACAATGCGGTCTATCCCTGACATACTGACCTGGGACGTCTCATTTGTGACAAATACTGCCGAACGAAATGTCCTTTTCAGAGCCTGCCCAAGCTCCACTGTGCCGCCGACAAAAAGGATCCTCTGACCCTGCAGCAGAGCTGTCATCTCTTCTGTCACCGGGGGCTGTTCCCGGATCTGAGGCTGGGGCTCTTCCAGCAGGCGGATATACTCATCCTGATCCAGACGCTGCCGCCGGAGCAGGGCATTCTCCGCTTCCAGCTCTTCTATCTTTTTCTGTTCTCCGGAATGCTGTCCGTATCTTTCCAGTTCACTGCCCTTAAGCAAAGCCTCCCTCTCCTGCTCGCTCTTTTTCAGGCGGCTTTTCAGCTGATCGATATTTCTTTTCCCTGCCTCGTTTTCTTCCTGCAGATCTGCGATCTTCTTCTTCATCTGGGAGATCGTGGCCATATCATTGATCCGGTCGAAATTGAAATTCCGGTAATAGTCCTCCTGCAGGGCGGAAATACTGCTGAGAGCGCAGTCCAGCATGAGCAGATAGTACAGCTCCGTCACCACGAGAAAGACAGGGGGAAAATATTTCAATTCCGGCCTGCCTGTCTGACTGGGGCATTCATTTTTCTGTCTTCTCACCGCGTCCGGGTAATAAGAGGCGCACAGCTCGCACAGAAGAGAATAGATCTTGCGGTCGGACCACTGGGCCGCGCTGGCGCCAAGAACGGACATGGGGATATGGAATCTTCGGATAAGATCTCCTGTCAGCCCGGTCAGCCTTCTCAGGCTCTCCCCCTCCCCCAGCCTGGCTATGCTGGCGGGATGAAACCTTCTGATCTCATTGTAGACACGGACCGGGCCGACTCCGAAGGCTTTCGCGATCTGGCGGACCATATCATCAGCCGTCCGTTCCACAAAATCCTCCTTCTGGCTGAAATCCCCGCCGGATATGCTCAGCATCATTTCAAAAAATGTCATCTTGAGCCTTTTGCCTTCCCCGGAATCCACCCCGAAGACGCTTTTGTAAAAATCCCTGGCAAAAGGATAGGGGACCGGCTCTTTTTCCCTGTCATAGAGGCACAAAAAAAGCGCGTACAGGTGCCTGGCATCTTCTCCCTCTCTGTCAGAGGCAGGCGCGGCAGGAGAGGCAAAAAGTTCAACAAGCTTTCTCAGCTGTTCATCGTGCCTGTCGACGATCCTGACTGCAGCCAGCTTCAGGATATCTTCATATATCACATCGGAAAAAGAAAGTCCCGCGGAAGAACCCTTCTCTGCCCAGGACGCGGCGTTTTCCCACCGGTTCTCTTCATGTATATCCAGGCTGTCCAGCCAGGCTCCGCTCCCCCTGCCCTCCGAGTGCAGGAGTCTGAGCAGTTCGGAATTGTCAAAAAGATCCATGGCCGAATAGAGGCTGCTAATGGCGGTATAATTTTTCTTCCGCAGCAGGAAATACCTGAGGGCGCAGTAAAGGGAGCAGCACTGAAGGATCCTGTTCTCTTCCTTATCTCTGATGAAATCGTAGGCAAAATGAGAACTTTTCTTTCCCAAGGGGCCCGCCTCCTTCCTGATCGCGCAAAAACAGATTTTTAATCGGATCCGTCTATATCGAACAAAATATCAAGTTTATAGCCGGGAAAGGCCTCCTGGGCCTCCCTGCAGATGTGATCGTAGACCTGCTGCCTGTCCTTTAAGGCATAATCTATTATAACATCAAGTTTTATCAGATGTTCCTTTTCATCCAGATAAAATCCATGTGTCTGCAGGACCCCGTCGTGAGACATGATAATGCGTCTGAGCTTTGTCTGGATCTGCCGGCTCCTGCTGCTTTTTGTATTCATGGCGTAAACTGATATGCCGGCAAGCAGCACACCGGTTTCATCATATACCTTATCTGTGATCTCCCTCTCCAGCGTATCGAGCTCATCCACCGTCATCGTGTCCGGCACCTCGATATGCATGGATCCGATCAGTCTGCTGGGGCCGTAATTATGAACGATCAGATCGTAGGCCCCCTTAACCTCAGGGAAGGAACGAACGATATGCTTTATATCATGGGCCAGATCACTGTCCACCCTCTCGCCCGTGATCTTGCTGAGCGTCTCCCTCATCATGTCTATGCCTGACTTTATGATGACAGCCGATATGACCGCTCCCAGCCAGGCCTCCAGGCTAAGATGCCCGAAAATGAAAACAAGAGCCGCAGCCAGGGTACTCAGGGAGATGACCGCATCCATGAGGGCGTCCGTGCCGGACTCTGTCAGGGCATCTGAACTCACCCTCTGCCCTGTCTTTTTTACAAATGTCCCCAGCAGAATCTTTACTGCCACGGCAACGGCAATGATCATCAGTCCCTCAGGCGAATAGGAAGGCTTTGTCGGGCTTATGATCTTCCTGACCGCCTCGCTCAGAGATGTAACGCCGGCATAGAGTATGATCACGGCAATGATAGTCGCGCTGATATACTCCACCCGCCCGTGCCCGAGGGGGTGTTTCTTATCCGGCGCCCGTGAGGCGATCTTTGTCCCTATGATCGTGATCAGGGAACTGAGGGCGTCGCTCAGATTGTTGACGGCGTCCAGCACGATAGCAATGGAACCCGCGGCCAGGCCTACAAGAGCTTTAAAGGCCGCAAGCAAAACATTGGCCAGTATACCTATGATGCTGGTCCGAATGATCACCTGATCCCTTTTCTGTCTCTCATCCATGCATCCTCACTCTCACCTTACCAGGGCGTTAAGGGGCGAGAGGACGATCTCTCCCTCTTCCCGGGTCTTCTTCATCTCAATGATCCTCTGATTCTCCGATCCCCGGAAATTCAGCGCCACATTCTTCTTCTCTTCCACATAAGGTCCGTCGACCAGAATATCTATGCTATCCAGGATCTCATCTGTCACATCCGTATATTTCCTGCCTCCCGGCACAAGATCCGCCTCATAGACAAATCCTGTATACATCCAGATGGTCTTGTCCGGCAGTTCCTTCTTGACCCGCCGGATCAGCTTCACAATTTCCTCCTGGTTGGAGGGTTCAAAGGGTTCCCCGCCCAGTATGGTCATGCCTTCATAAAAAGGAAGGGACAGTTTTCCCATAAAAAATTCTTCCAGCTCCTTCGTCCAGGGGCGCCCGTAATTAAAATCCCATGTATCTTCATTAAAACAGCCTTTGCAGTGATTTGTGCAGCCGGAAACAAAAAGGGTCAGCCGGATGCCTGTGCCATTCGCACTGTCAGCTTCAAGTATCTCTCCTACGTTCATGCTTTCTTCTCTCCTCCTGTTGAGAGATATTGTACTACAATTTCCCCTGAAAGGAAACAGACATTGACAGCTTGACATTTCCATTTTATGGTATATCATCAGATATAACTGTTTTTAATTCAGAGTAATATGCTCGGAATTGCGGTCATAATTCTCTGCTTTTGATTTTCTTTTAACAATATACAGGTGTCATATGGGCAATATTCATCCAGCCAGACAGAAACTGACTGCCGGCAAAGGCAGGTCAGCTGCTGTAAAAATTGCATTTATGCATTCCATCCCCGTCCTCGCGGGTTATGTATTTCTGGGCATCACCTACGGGATCCTTATGGTTTCCCAGGGATTCCCCCCCTTTCTCCCGGTTCTGACGGCGGCCGTCGTTTATACCGGCTCTATGGAATTTCTCCTGGTAAGCATCCTGGCCTCCTCCTTCAATCCGGCCTCTGCCTTTGTCACGGCCTTTACTGTTGGAGCCCGCCACCTCTTTTACGGGATATCCATGCTAAATAGATACAAGGGCCTGGGACCCAAAACGATCTATCTGATATTCGCGACAAGCGATGAAACATTCGCCGTCAACTATTCTGCCTCCCTGCCGGAGCGAATAGACAGGGGACAGTTTTATTTCTGGGTCACATTCCTGGATCAGTGCTACTGGATAGCGGGGGCCGCTCTCGGCGCTCTTTTCGGTTCCATGATCCGCTTCAATACCCGGGGGCTTGACTTTGTAATGACCGCCATGTTCGTCTCCATTTTTATGGATCAGTGGCTCAAGGACGGAAGCGGGTTAAAAGGCTTTTTTACAGACCATATCAGCGAATTTACGGGACTTGGCGCTTCCGCGCTCTGTCTTCTTATCTTCGGTCCGGATCACTTTATCATTCCGTCCATGATCGTGATCCTGGCCGTGCTCGCCCTTGCGCGCGGGAAACTGGACGGCAGCATTTTAGATGAAGAGGAGGAAAAATGATGCAGACAGGAGAACAGATGACCATCACGATCATCGTCGTAGTTATCGCGACAGTGCTTACCAGATTCCTTCCCTACATCCTTTTCTCCCGGGGGCGGGAAACCCCTCCGTTTGTCAAATATCTGGGCAGGGTCCTGGCGCCGGCTGTCTTCGGCCTCCTTGTCGTCTACTGCCTGAGAAATGTAAACATGACCGGCGGAAATTACGGCCTGCCGGAGATCCTGTCCATAGCCGTGGTCATCATCACATTTCTCTGGAAAAGGCAGATGCTGATCTCCATGGCAAGCGGAACCATTCTTTATATGATACTTGTTCAGACCATCTTCTCCTGAAGGGAAGGTGGTTTTCTTTTATCCTTTATTGATGCATTTTTGCAATTTGTCTTTTGGAAGCCGGGTGCGGTATTGAACTATAAAACTTTTATAAAATGCACTCTCACATTGCGGTTGCAATATTGACATTGTGAAAAAATGCGCTATATTATAAAATATACAGTAAAAGTTTTACAGCATTTTGCGAATTTAGTTAAAATGCCGGTAAATTTCGTGAAAGGAAATGTATCATGTCTATCGCAATGAAATCCCCTTCCCGCTATGTCCAGGGCTTTGGGGAAAGAAAAAATCTGGGAAGAAGCATCAAGAAACTCGGCAATAAGTTTTATCTCATAGCATCCGAAGGCGGCTATAAGAGATTCGGCGAAGAAGTGATGAAGAATATCACAGACGCCGGCAAGGAAGCCGTCTACGGTCAGTTCCACGGGGAAGCCACAAAGGCGGAAGTTTTCCTGCACATGGATAAGATCAAGGAAACCGGCTGCGACGCAGTCATCGGCATGGGCGGAGGCAAGGTGCTCGACACAGCCAAAGCCGCAGCTGAGAACCTGGGCGGGATCCCCTGCATCATGATGCCTACTGTTGCATCCAACGATTCTCCCTGTTCAGGCGTTGCCGTACTCTACAATGAACAGGGCGTTGTGGTCAAGGCTGTCATGATGAGGAGAAACCCTGACCTGGTACTCGTAGATACCGAGATCATATCCCAGTCTCCCGCAAGGCTGCTCTCCGCCGGGATCGGCGATGCCTACGCGACCTGGTATGAAGCCCGTGCCTGCGAAAAGAACAATGTAACAACAATGGCCAGGGGGAAGATCACAGCTACCGTCTCCCTCATGTGCAAGCTCTGCAACGACCTCCTTCTTGCCTACTCTGTCAAAGCCCTCGACGGCGTTAAGGAAGGCAAGTACACGGATGCCCTCGAGAAGGTCTGCGAGGCCAGCATCCTCCTGAGCGGCATCGGCTTTGAGAGCGGCGGACTCGCAGCGGCACACGCTATTAACGACGGATTTGCCCAGGAGCCTCAGACCCACGGCGCCTATCACGGTGAAAAGGTCGCATTCGGCCTTCTGACTCAGCTTGTCCTGGAAGGCGCATCTGACGCAGAGCTTCAGGAGAACCTTAAGTTCCTTGATTCCGTTGACCTGCCCATCACTCTGGAGCAGCTGGGTATAAAGCAGATCAATGAAGAGAATCTCCACAAGGTCGCTCAGATGGCTGTCGTTCCCACCCAGTCGACAAAAAACCTCTCCCCCGATATCACGGCAGATGATGTTTACAATGCCATCATCAAGGCGGATCAGCTCGGCAGAGAGTTTAAGAATCGCTAACTGTAAAAAACAATATCATAAAAACCGATGCCTGTCTGACCATTCCCCTCCTGCCGGTTCCCCGGCAAGAAGGCTTCCTTTTCAGACAGGCATCGGTCTGTCATCAGGACTTAACCTGATTTTTGCTCCCTAATATAATCGTACGTGGAAACAGTTATCCGTATTGTACTGAAGAAGATGGATAACCTCTCCTGAAGAATCTGTAATCTGGTAATACAGTTTGATTTGTTCGCCGGTAAGCATTTTGTTATCCGATACATTTTTAAAACAGGATGTCACCGGGTAATATCCATATCCATTCTGATAAATATATCCCTTGCTCTCATCTGCCTTTTCATTCGCCAGACCATTGTTGAATATTCCCCACCTGCCATCATCCAGTTTCTCGCGCTGTTGCGTATCGATCATAGATTTTTCAAACTCAGCCGACGTCATCTGCATTCTGATATAGTATTCACAGTCAGCCGGCGCATCCATATAATCAGTTCCTCCATAGCAGTCGAGCTTCTTGAAATCCCCTCCGGTGCTATCCCTGTATACCAAATCTCCCTTTCTGCCTGCCGGATCCCCGACCTTTATCACCGCATATACAGGATTTAAATTGTCCCCGGCGGTTAAAGGCGAACTCATTTTCAGCTTGACGGCACCTTCCTTTTTCCCTGTAACTTTTCCGGCACTGTCGATCGATGCAATATCACTATTCAGTACTTCAAGGCTGAGCTTCGGGTCATATACGCAGGTTATCTTCGACTGTGCAGTGACCGAAGAGTCAGTTTTAAATGCCGCGGTAACTGTAACTGTGCACTGACCAGATGATTCTGATACACCGTTTGAACTGCTGCCGGTCAGTTTTCCGTCTTCCACCGTGAAATTATTATTGTCACAAGTCCATATCGCATCAGACGGATCGATTTCTTTCCCATTCAGAGATGCCTTAAGCTGAAGGGCAGGGCAGTCACCATAGCGGAAATCTGCATGGGCATATTTCATCATATCTATGGTCTCCCCGGGTGAAACTGTGAAAGGGGCACCAACTATAAAATCCGAGCCTGAAATTTCGTCAGGACTCCTAAGCATCAAATATTGGAACCGGTCAGCATAAATAGTCTTCCTGGTCACATTAAGAGTCAGCTCTTTTTTCTCAGGCTGCGGCTGTGTTTCTGGCTCTGTGACAGTTACCTTGCAGGCCGCGGTCTTATTATTCCAGGTCTTGACTGTTACCTCTGCCTGGCCTTTCGAGACCGCCTTCACCAGTCCGGCACCTGACACTGCTGCGATCTTACTGTTGCTGCTTGACCATGTCAGGGATTTATTTACAGCGTTTGAAGGCGACACTGCTGCTGTAAGCTGATAAGTTTTGCCTCTTTCAAGACTGATGCCTGATTTATTCAGGGATACGCCTGTGGGCTTTATGTCTGCAGGCGTTTGCTTAGCCAGATCAGGAATGCCATAGCCAAAACATTTATCCCAGCCCTTTGATCCCAGGTCACGGGCGCTGCCTTTGATCAGCGACTCGATCTGGGCAGGCGTCCTTGACGGATATTTCAGCTTGAACATAGCCGCGACAGCCGCGACGTGAGGCGTTGCCATGGAGGTTCCGCTTAAATACCGATAGCTTCCTCCGGGAACACAGCTGTAGATCCTCATTCCAGGTGCCGCGATATCGACCGAGCTGCCGTAATTTGAGAACCAGGCTTTACTGTCATCCAGATTCGTGGCTGCGACGACCACAGCGTTTGTCTTATGGGCAGGGCTGTAATACTGCGTATCTTTGTTATCATTCCCCGCTGCGACACATACGGTAACGCCCTTCTTGACTGCGTAATCAATGCTGTCGTCCACGACCTTGTTCTTGGCGCCGCCCAGGCTCAGATTTATCACCTGTGCATTGTGATCCGCCGCATACTTTATGCCGCTTGCTACATTAAAGTTGCTGCCCCTGCCCTGGGCATTAAGGACTCTTACGGGCAGGATCTTCACGCCAAGCCCCGGTGGGCAGTCAACAACGGTGCCCGCGACATGTGTTCCGTGATAATGTTTATCATCAGGGTTCGAATCGTTATCAACAAAATCCCAGCCGCCCTTCTGGATCCTTCCCATCAGGAAGCTGTGGCCGGCGACTCCGGTATCCACGACAGCGACCGTGATCTGCTTGCGGTTGGATGCAAGTGATCTGGCAAATCTGTCTGCGCCGATTTTTGATACGCCCCAGGAAAGTGACTCTGCGGATATGTCGGTTCCGTCTGAGCCGGAAGATGTCTGGCTGCTGCCTGAACTCTGAGTCTGTCCTTTCCCTTCGTCCCCATCCTCCGGGATCTCCATATATTTGTCAGGCTCTGCCCACTTGACTTCAGGCCAGTCTTTTATCTGTGAATATGCCTTTGAAGCCGCGCTCTGAGAAGCAAACTGCACGATATACATATCACCGCTGCTTACAGCCGCTGCCTTTGGTGAGAACTGTGAGAAATCAATGTCTCCATATTTACCCTGGATGATCAGTCTCTTCGATGCGAATTTACCAGATGACTCGATATTGGCCGATTTCGTATCGCCGTTTTTCTTAATGATCTCAGCGCCTTTTTCTGAGAAGCTGGAGACCGAAAGGGTGCCTGACTGCCCGGCGATCACCTTCACGTGGCACTTAAGCGTATAGGTCTTCTTTTTTGTCCTGACCTTTACACGGATCAGGGCAGATCCCGTCTTTCTGCCCTTTACCAGCCCCTTTGCGGAGACGGAAGCCACCTGCGGTTTACTTGAGGACCAGGTGTACCTGGCTGATTTCGGTTTGTTTTTTACAGTCAGCTGCTTTTTGCCTCCCTTGGTGATGGCTACGCTGCTGCGGTTCATGTATGGAGCCTTCACCTTTACCGTATAGGTCAGTCTCTTTGCTGCGGATCCCTTGCGGACCGTTACGAATATCTTGGTCCTGCCCGCCTTAAGACCCTTGACCAGCCCTTTTTTTGATACAGAAACATTCTTGTTTTGTGCCTTATATTTTATGCTTTTGTATTTTGACGCATTTTTAACCCTTATCCGGGCACTGCCTCCGATCACTACGCTCGAAGATGTTCGAACGAGCTTCGGAGCTATGGAAGCTGCCTGTGCGTCCATGTTCACAGGAAGGATCATGGAAAATGATAAGATGCCTGTCAATAACGTTCTAAATGCAAGTGCCCTGCGTCTGGGCGGTTTCGATTCCTTTTTCATAACTATAACTTATCCTCCATATAGATACCGTATCTATTAATTTTATTATACTCTTTGATAAAAACCTGAGTCAATGATTCTGCCGCACAATAAAAAATGTACCCCCTGTTCTGCTTACGCAAAAAGGGAGTACATGTCATGAAGAGCATACGCTTTGCTCTGATAACTTACTATCTGTGCGGGCTGATCAATCTCCTGCCTTGTTGAGATCAGACCCAAATACGCTGTTCGACAGGTGGAGAACACGGTCCTTTATCTCCTGGGTCCTGCCCTGGTTCCAGAACTGAGTCCCGATATATCCGCAGGTTCTTCTTGCTACAGACATCTTGCTCTGATCGCGGTTGCCGCAGTTGGGGCATTCCCAGACAAGCTTGCCGTTGTCATCCTCCACAATCTTTATCTCACCGTCATAACCGCATACCTCGCAGTAATCGCTCTTTGTGTTGAGCTCCGCGTACATGATATTATTGTAGATAAATTTCATAACGGTAAGAACAGCCGGGATATTGTTCTGCATATTGGGAACCTCGACATAGCTGATGGCTCCGCCCGGTGACAGCTTCTGGAAATCCGCCTCAAACTTCAGCTTGCTGAAGGCGTCTATGGGCTCTGTTACATGGACATGATAGCTGTTTGTAATATAATTCTTGTCCGTAACGCCGGGGATAATGCCAAACCTCTTCTGCAGGCACTTGGCGAACTTGTAAGTCGTGGACTCCATGGGAGTACCGTATACAGAATAGCTGATATTCTCAGCTGCCCTCCACTCGGCGCACTTGTCGTTCAGCCTCTGCATAACCTTCAGGGCAAATTCTCTTCCCTCCGGAGACGTATGAGTCGTGCCGAGCATGCGGACGCACATCTCGCACAGACCTGCATAGCCGAGCGAGATCGTGGAATATCCGTTGTAGAGAAGCTTATCGATGACTTCTCCCTTCTTGAGCCTTGCAAGCGCTCCGTTCTGCCAGAGGATAGGCGCGACATCAGATACCGTTCCCAGAAGACGCTCATGCCTGCATCTGAGAGCTCTGTGACAGAGTTCAAGTCTCTCATCCAGGATCTCCCAGAACTTGTCCATATCGCCGTAGGATGAACATGCCACATCGACAAGGTTTATCGTAACAACGCCCTGGTTGAATCTGCCGTAGAACTTATAGGAGCCATCCGGATTCTTCTGGCTCTCCTCAACAGTCAGGAAAGATCTGCATCCCATGCAGGTATATACGCTGCCCTTCTTGAGCTGCTTCTGCACCTTGGCTGAGATATAATCCGGCACCATGCGCTTGGCTGTACACTTGGCTGCCAACTCTGTCAGATACCAGTAAGGAGAATCCTCGTGAATATTATCCTCATCCAGCACATAGATCAGCTTGGGGAAGGCCGGTGTGATCCACACACCCTTCTCATTCTTCACTCCCTGCATCCTCTGGATGAGAACTTCCTTGATGATCTTGGCCAGATCATCTCTGGTCTGCCCCTCGGGAACCTCATCCAGGTACATAAACATGGTAACAAAAGGAGCCTGACCGTTGCAGGTCATGAGAGTGATCAGCTGATACTGAATGGTCTGGATCCCGCTCTTAATCTCCTCGGCCAGCCTGCACTCAACAATCTTATCTATGATATCATCCTCCAGCGGCTCACCGCAGACCTCGCGCTCGTGGATCACCTGCTTCCTGATCTTCTGACGGCTGATATCCACAAAAGGAGCCAGATGAGCCAGTGAAAAACTCTGACCGCCATACTGGTTGCTGGCAACCTGGGCAACGATCTGCGTCGTCACATTGCAGGCTGTGAAAAAGCTGTGAGGCTTCTCTATCATCGTCTCACTGATCACAGTCCCGTTCTGGAGCATATCCTCGAGATTGATCAGATCACAGTTATGCTCCTTCTGGGCAAAATAATCCGAATCATGAAAATGGATAATACCAGCCTCATGAGCTCTGACAACCTCATCAGGAAGAAGCACACGCCTTGTAAGATCCTTGCTGACCTCGCCGGCCATATAATCTCTCTGCGTAGAATTGATCACAGGATTCTTGTTGGAATTCTCCTGCTTAACCTCCTCATTGGCCTGATCGATCAGAGAAAGGATCTCCTCATCCGTCGTGTTGGACTTACGGGAAATCTCTCTCTTATAACGATAACGCACATACTTCTGCGCCACCTCATAACCACGCATCTCCATAATGCCGGTCTCCACCATATCCTGAATGTCCTCGACATTCACGGCATGCGTATAACCCGCAACCTTCTTGGCGATCGTATCCGCAACCGCCTCAATCTGATAGTCATTCATGCGGTAAATCGGTTCGACCTCGTTATTAGCCTTATTAATAGCCCCTATGATCTTGGAAATGTCAAAACTCACTTCCTTGCCATTCCTCTTGATAACATTGGTCTTAACCTCTATCGTACTCGTCTGACTCATCATCTCCACCCTTTCGACTTTATACAAAATATGGAATAAAAATTCAAGAAAAACACAATATCTTGTTCGACAGAGCTATTATACAACATATCACCCCAAAAGAGAATACCCAATCCGGTTTTTTTAAATTTTAGTGATAAGCCCTGCCAAGCCCCCGACCCCGATTTGTGCTCGCACAAAATCGGGGTCGGGGGCTTGGCAGGACAACAGAAACGAAGGCGGGGGACACGCAGTGGACCGAGCAGCCTTCGTTTCTGTCCGTGCTGCTAAAAGCACGCAGTGCGCAGCAGCACGGCTGCTTATCACTACCCAGGATCTTCACAACACAACAGAAACGAAGGCGGGGGACACGCAGTGGACCAAGCAGCCTTCGTTTCTGTCCGCGCTGCACTAAGCACGCAGTGCGAGGCTGCGCGGCGGCTTATCACTATATATCGTACCCCGGCCCTTGGCAGGACAACAGAAACGAAGGCGGGGGAACACGCAGTGGACCGAGCAGCCTTCGTTTCTGTCCGCGCTGCACTAAGCACGCAGTGCGAGGCTGCGCGGCGGCTTATAATAGTATTGTCAATATCCCATAATCGCTTTCTTGATTTTTGATATTCCCAGTGCATATTATTGTCCGAATCCCAATAGTATCCATTTATATGATTCCCTATATTTCGCATAACTTCAGGACATTCTGCTTTGTATACGAATGAGTAATTGTATATAACAACAATTCTCAGTCCATCCCGTTTGGCTTTTTCACATTCATAATGAATAAAGCTTTTGTAATCAACCCAGCGTCCTCTCGCACAGCCTCCCGTCCTACTGTTATAACTGGTACAATACTGGCAGCTCCCTTTTGTAAGTTCATCCGTCTGAGCACCGACTATCAAGACAAACGTTTTCGATGCATCCAGACGCTCTGACAATGATCGTTTGATCGTACATGACAAGCTTGTATCCCTTGATTGTGTCAAACCATGTGAATCTATAAAATGCAATCCCCAGTAGTCACTGTTATTCCACTTGTATAACTGACTAATCAGAGTCTGATCTCCCGTCCAGTCTCCGGCAATATAAGTTCTTGTGCGATACATAGTATGTCATCCCTCCTTTTATAATTTGATATCACATCTATCCTCGAATCTGAGGATCAAATGAATATGTCCGCGAATTTTACTTCTATTCTTCATTAGGCTCTTAGTTAACAGATCGTAGGCTTCCTGTGAGGATAACCCAGCCCTGGAGAGGCCGGTTCCCATAAGAGGAATATACAGATCATAACCCATGCCCAGCCGGTCATATACGTTTAACAACGATGTAATTGCAGAATCAATATCATCTGCGGAACTTCTTGCATTATTAAAATCATCGAACTCCGCTATCGCTACCAAAAAATAAACAGCATTTCCTGTTTCTATTATGGCAACAGAACCGATTGGATAACAGACCTTCTTCCTGTGTTCTATCTTGGATTCTTTCATAGGATTGAACCCTGTATATCTCAGGCTTTCAGCTATCCTGACATCAATTTGCTCCTTCTGCTCTCCGGATTCTATTAGTCGGATAAGCCATTGACCATGAATTGTATTTTCAGAAACGACGGGATATACATTTCCTTCGAGTTTCCTTGTCACATGTGTATCAAAGGCTGTGTTAACAGGTATTACCACAATATTCTTTTTCTTGCTTCGATTATCAAAACAAAACCTGAACAAATCTCCAGTCTGAACATCTACGGAATTGAGTACAAAATGTCAAGTAGAAATGTACAAAAAATCTTAAATAAAAATGTACAATTCAATTCATCTAGGATCTTCCTGGATGATGTCCT
>OMWV01000016.1 GCA_900314845.1 uncultured Eubacteriales bacterium | reverse complement strand
TCACTCCATAACCTTAGCATCATTCATTATGAGGACTCAAAGAAGTATTGATTTTACTGAAAAAAACACTTGACTATATGGAGAGAGAGATTGCAGGAACCGACAAGATGGGTACCAACGCCTATGGTATGGTGAAGGCAGCCGAGCAGCTTGGATTTACTGCCAAGGCAGTAAAAGGCAATCAGGAAGCTTTCTTTACAGAGTTTCCCCTTCCTGCAGTAGCCCATGTTGTGGTGAATGGCACGCTTCTGCACTATGTTGTCATACACAAGATAACAAAGAATCAGGTAATCATTGCAGACCCTGGCCAGGGTCTTGTAAAAAAGACTCCGGAAGAGTTTTTCAAGGAATGGACCGGAGTTCTCATCTTCATGGTGCCGGCACAAACCTTTAAAAAAGGTAAGGATACCAAAAACATTTTTGAGAGATTTTTTGGACTATTGCTTCCTCAGAAGAGGCTTGTCATTGACATTTTCATTGCATCTCTTGTTATTACGATCCTGGGAATCCTGGGTGCCTTTTACTTTCAGCTGATCATAGATGATATTTTGCCGGCAGGCATCATGAAGACACTGACGATTGTGTCCATTGGCGTTCTCCTCTTAAAGCTCTTCACAGTGGCTTTGAGCATAGCCAGACAGCAGCTGCTCATTTATATGAGCCAGAAACTGGATATTGCCTTGCTTTTGGGCTATTACGATCATGTGTTGAAGCTTCCGATGAATTTCTTCGGTACCAGGAAAGTCGGAGAGATCATCTCACGTTTTCAGGATGCCTCCCATATTAGAGATGCCCTGTCGAATGCCACTCTTACAGTTATGATTGATACTCTGATGGCGATAGCGGGTGGATTTATCCTCTTTTTTAAGAACAAAATTTTGTTTGCCATAGCTCTATTCATGGCAATACTTTATGCAGTCCTGGTATTAGTCTTTAATAAACCTTATGAAAAGGCAAACCGGAAACAGATGGAAGATAATTCGCAGCTGACTTCCTATCTTGTTGAGTCCCTCAATGGCATTCAGACAGTTAAGGCTTTTAATGGTGAGCACACAGTCCAGACAGAGACAGAGTTTAAGTTCATTAAACTGTTAAAGAGTGTATTCCATCTTTCTGTGATCGGGAATGCTCAGGAAGGCCTCAAGATGCTGGTTGAGTATGTAGGCGGCACCGTTATTATCTGGGTAGGAGCTGTCGCGGTTCTTAAAGGACACATGACGATAGGTTCTCTGATGTCTTTTAACGCTTTGCTGGTATATTTCCTGGACCCTGTAAAGAATCTGATCAACCTCCAGCCGACTCTGCAGACGGCGATGGTAGCTTCGGACCGTCTGGGGGAGATCCTGGATCTGGAGATTGAGAAGACCGAGGCGGAGGAACATAAGGTTGCGCTTTCATCTCTCAGGGGAGATATTGAGCTTTCCGATATCAGTTTCCGATACGGGACCAGAAGACTGGTTCTTGAGCATTTCTCCATGTCCATAAAACAGGGACAGAGGATAGCCATTGTCGGGGAGAGTGGCGCGGGGAAATCTACGATCGTCAAGCTGCTCCTGAACTTCTATCAGCCGGAGGCTGGTTCCATCACAATAGCAGGCTATTCCATACAGGATATCAAGCTGGATACCCTGAGGGAGAAGATCGCCTACATTCCCCAGGAAACCTTCCTCTTCAGCGGCACCATCATGGAAAACCTGACGTTCGGCATGGATTATCCGGATAATGAAAAGGTCATGAAATGCGCGCAGATGGCGCAGATCAGCGATTATATCAATTCCCAGCCTCTGCGCTATGAGACGCATCTGGATGAGAACGGTTCCAACCTTTCCGGCGGCCAGCGGCAGCGTCTGGCTATAGCAAGGGCCATGCTCAAGGATCCGGATATCATGATCCTGGACGAGGCGACCAGCAGCCTGGATGCTGTGACAGAGCGGGCAATCCAGGATATGCTGGACCAGTACAGCGAGGGCATGACGACGATCATCATCGCCCACCGGCTTTCTACGATAAAGCGCTGCGATAAGATCTTCGTTATGGAAAAGGGAAAGATCGTGGAGTGCGGAACACACGAAGAACTCATGGCCATTCCGGACGGCTACTTCAGAAGCCTGTATCTGGCCCAGACCTCAGATTGATTTCAGGAGAACGATGATGAGAAAGACAATTATCGACATCAGCGAGATGTCTGACAGCAAAGAATTTTACGGGAGGCGGCCCAATAAAGCCATACCGATCTTCATCTATATTCTGGTCGGTCTGCTGGCGGCGGCGCTGATCTACAGTTTTGTGGGAAAGATAGAGATCGTGGCCACGGCAAAGGGTATGGTCCGGCCCAATGAGGATGTCAGCAATGTGTCCAGCCTCCTGGGCGGCAGAGTGGAGGAAGTCCTCTACAAGAATGGGCAGAAGGTGAAGAAGGGCGATAAGCTTCTTTCCATCGATACGTCGGAACAGGAGATCGCCCTGAAAGGCCTTATTAAGACCCGGGATGACTACGAGATGCAGATCGCCATGCTCAATAAGTTCATAAAGGGCCTGGAGAGGGACAAGAATCCTTTCTCCTCAGACACGAACAGCAAGGAATACCCCTACTATATCCAGTACCGGGATTATGAGCTGAACAAAAAGAACAGTGATGAGACATTTACTTACAATAAGGAAACGGCCCAGGCGCAGATAGAGGCAGCCAGGGATCAGATCGGATCTCTCAACAAGCAGATAGCCGGCCTGAATGCTTACAAAAAGAGCGTGAAGAACGGCAAAAATATGCTGTCGGCCTATCCGGAATATGAAAATATGTACAAATCTTATCAGGCGGCGCTTAAGGGCCTGAAAACGGATTACAACACGAATAAAAGCAAGATTCTTTCCGATACCACGGCAAAGACGAATGCGGGCTATCTGGATTCTTATAAAAAGCAGCTTTCGGCCTATGATCACCTGATAAGCTCCATTAAGGCAGGGGAGTCTAAGTTTACGTCGGGCGATGCGGAGTCCATTAAGCTTTTGTACGACAATTATAAGAGTTCCCTGGCAGGCTATGATCTGGCCTACGAGAGCGCAAAGCAGACATATGATATGGCTAAAAAGGCGGCAGATTCCGCTGCGGGCACTGCCGTCATCGGGGAGACAGAGACGGGGATTTCGACCGGCACATCAGCGGAAGATCAGCTGAAAACTGCCAAGACCCAGATGGACAGCGCAAAGGCTGCTCTTGATACATTTAAGACAAAGACTCTTGCCGACTATGCCCAGGCAAAAGAGGGTGTTCAGGATAAGGTGAAAGAACTGAGGGCGACGATCGCCTCGACCCAGGATAAGGACAAGGCCTTAAGGGAACTGGAAGCCAGCTACAAGAGCAGTGTGGATCAGCAGAAGACCCAGACCCTGTCCCAGATAGATTCCTCTCTGAAGACAGCCAAGGAAGGACTGGTCTCTGCCAAGTCTTCTCTGAAAGTCAACCAGGTTGCGGGGAAACTATATGATAACAGCGTGGATGAGGACGGCAAGCCCCTCACTCTTTCCATCAGTTCTGTGGAGCAGATCGCGGCCCAGCAGGCGAAGATAGACAGCATAAAGCCTCAGCTGGAAAGCGCGAAAAACCAGATCGATCAGGCCCAGGCCCAGATAAAACAGGGCGGCATTACGGCCCCGCAGGATGGCACGATAAATGAAGTCACTGCTGTAACAAAAGGAGATGCCTTAGGGTCAGGCACTGTATTTGCGACGATCATTCCCAGCGATGAGAGTGTCTACAGCATGGATATCTATGTGAACAATTCTGATATCGGCAATATAGAAAAAGGCGATACGGTCCGCTATAACCTGGAAGCCCTTCCCAGCAATCAGTATGGCGACGTAAAAGGCAAGGTGATCAGCATTTCCAAAGATACCCTGATCCAGAACGGGCAGTACTCCGGCCTCTACCTGATAAAGGGCAGCATAGGCAATGTCGAATTGAAGGATAAGGATGGCAACGTCGGGAAAGTCGCCATCGGTATGGAAGCTGCCTGCAAGATCGTGACCGAGAGGAAGAGCATCTTCAGATTCCTGCTGGAGAAGATTAATCTGAAATAAGGGCGGCAGGAATAAATAAAGAAAGGATCCGATGCCAAATGACATCGGATACCGTTTTTTATCATTTTGAGCCTGTCTATCTCCCCACGCACTGGTCCAGGAGGTCGGCGATGATTCGGATGGAGTCCGTCTGGCCGGCTCCGGCCATGGCAGCTGTATATTCTGCGCGGTCGTCATAGACATCTTTTACCGCGGTGAGAAGGACCTCGGGGGTGATCTCCTCTTCCTGGAGGACGTAGGAGAAGCCCTGCTTGCGGAAGGATTCGGCGTTGTCCAGCTGGTCGCCCCGGCTTGCCGCCGCGGGCAGGGGGATAAGGATGTTGGGCTTGTGGAGAGCCAGGATCTCGCAGATGGCATTGGCGCCGGCTCTTGAGATCATGAGGTCGGCGGCGGCCATGAGGTCGGGCAGCTGCTCGCTTATGAATTCGTACTGGGCGTAGCCGGGCCTGCCCTCAAGCTCGGGGGCGAGATTGCCCTTGCCGCACAGGTGGATGACCTGAAAATCTTCCAGAAGCTGGGGAAGGACGGCGCGGACGGCTTTGTTGACCGCGACGGAGCCCAGGCTTCCTCCTATGACCAGGATGACGGGCTTTTCAGATGTGAAGCCGCAAAAAGCCAGTCCTGCTTCCTTGTCTCCGGCGAAGAGCTCTGCCCGGATGGGAGACCCGGTGAGGACTGCCTTGCCCTCGGGAAGTAATTTCACGGTCTCGGGGAAATTACAGCAGACCCTGGATGCCGAGGGGATGCAGAGCTTGTTGGCCAGGCCGGGTGTCATGTCGGATTCGTGGATGACGACGGGGATGCCCAGCCTCTTGGCCGCCAGGACAACGGGGACCGCCACGTAGCCGCCCTTGGAAAATACGACGTCGGGGCGGATCTTCTTGAGATATTTTTTCGCCTCGGAGAGGCCTTTGAGCACGCGGAAGGGATCGGAGAGGTTCTTGAGGTCCAGATATCTTCTGAACTTGCCGGTGGCTATCCCGAAATACCTAGTGCCGGTGGCCTCTATCATGTCCTTCTCCATGCCGGCGTAGGAGCCGATGTAGAAGACCCGGTAGCCGCGCTTCTTTAGCTCGGGCATGAGGGCGATATTGGGCGTAACGTGTCCGGCGGTGCCGCCGCCGGTGAGGACGATCCTTTTCCTTGCTGATCTTTTTTCTTCCATATTATTATGCCTCTGAAGCGGAAGCCTTGTAAGCCTTGAGAGCCTTGCTGAGCTGGTCGGGACATGATGTACCCCTGCCGGCGCAGTCTATGCCTTCCAGCGTGTTTATGACTTCATCGACCGGGCGGCCGATGATGAGCCTTGCCACGCCCTGGGTGTTGCCGCTGCAGCCGCCCAGAAATTCGCATCTTGTGATCTTGCCGTCTTCCACGTCGAAATCAATGGCTGCGGCACAGGTTCCCTGCGTTCTGTATAACATAAATATTCCTCCTGAAAAATGCTTTGTTCATTTGCGGACTTATTATACTATTTAAAAGTAGTTTTCGCAACACACTTTACGTTGAACTGCTATATTCAAAAGTGTTATACTTAAAATCCAGGAGGTTTATCGGATGATAGGAATCATAGGAGCCATGGAAGTCGAGGTTCAGGGCATAAAGTCGGATATGACGGATGTCAGGATAGAGAAAAGGGCGTCCATGGAATTTTGCATAGGAAAATTGGAAGGAAAGGATCTGGTCGTCGTGAGGAGCGGCGTGGGCAAGGTCAATGCCGCCGTCTGCACGCAGATCCTGGCCGATGTCTACCAGGTGGACGCCATCATAAACACGGGCGTCGCCGGAAGTCTGAGAAATGAGATAAATATAGGCGACATCGTTGTCTCCAGGGATGCCATCCAGCACGATATGGAGGCGACCTGCTTCGGCTACCAGCCGGGGGAAGTGCCCCAGCTGGGCAGGAGGACCTTCGAGGCGGACCAGAAGCTGAGGAAGGTCGTCGTCGACACCTGCCGCCAGGTGAATCCCGATATCAATGTATTTGAAGGCAGGATCGCCAGCGGGGACCGCTTTGTAGCTGACGCCGGGGATAAGGAGCGCATCCGCCAGGTATACGGAGGCTGGTGCACAGAGATGGAAGGCTGCGCCATAGCCCAGGCGGCCTGGCTCAACGGCATCCCCTTTGTCATCATCAGGGCCATATCCGACAAGGCGGACGGGTCCGATATCATAAATTATGAGGAGTTCGAGGCAAAGGCAGCCGTCCACTGCCTCAGACTTACCCAGGCTGTCGTGGGCAGGCTGTAAGGAAGCGGCGGGGCCGGCGAAGGCGCGGAAAATGAGAGAGCAGGCCGCACAGGCTGCGGTTTGTAATAGAAGGCAGTAAATAAGGGAATGTATATTTGAAAAGGAGCAGTATCATGGAGAACAGGATCAGTTTTGACTATTCTAAGACAGCTGGTTATATCAGCAGCGATGAGGTAAAGATCATGAGCGAGATCGCTCAGAACGCCAGGGATTACCTCCTGAGCCGCAAGGGGCCGGGCAATGATTTCCTGGGCTGGATCGATCTGCCTGAAAACTATGACAAGGATGAATTTGAGAGGATCCAGGCGGCAGCCAGGAAGATCCGGTCCGATTCAGATGTGCTGGTCGTGATCGGAATAGGCGGATCTTATCTGGGAGCAAGGGCTGCCAATGAATTCCTGGGAAATAATTTCTACAACGTTCTGTCAAAAGAAGACAGAAAGGGTCCCCAGATCTTCTACTGCGGAAATAATCTGAGCTCTTCCTATCTGACAGACCTGATCGGCGTGATCGGGGACAGGGATTTCTCCATCAATGTGATCTCCAAGTCCGGTACGACGACAGAGCCGGCGGTCGCTTTCCGTATCTTCAAGGAACTGATAGAGAAGAAGTATGGCAAGAAAGAGGCGGCAAAGAGGATCTACTGCACGACAGACAGGGTCAAGGGAGCTCTCAAGACCATGGCTGCCGAGGAAGGCTATGAGACATTCGTTGTGCCCGATGATATAGGCGGAAGATTTTCCGTTCTCACCGCTGTCGGCCTGCTTCCCATAGCTGCCAGCGGTGCCGATATCGTGAAGCTCATGGAAGGAGCTGCCGATGAGCGCAGGCGCTGCCTGGAGAACGCTTTTGACCAGAATGACGCCATGCAGTACGCGGCCCTGAGGAATATCCTGCTTAGAAAGGGCAAGGAGATAGAGATATTTGCCAGCTACGAGCCTGCTGTTCAGTATGTAGGCGAGTGGTGGAAGCAGCTGTGCGGCGAGAGCGAAGGCAAGGACGGCAGGGGAACCTTCCCGGCTTCCGTTACCCTGACAGCTGACCTTCACTCCATGGGCCAGTTCATCCAGGACGGGGCCAGGACCCTCTTTGAGACAGTCGTGGAGATAACAGATCCGGGCGCTGACGTTGAGATCAGAAGGGAAGAGGCAGATCTGGACGGCCTCAACTATCTGGCCGGCAAGAACATGGACTTTATAAACAAGAGCGCCATGAACGGCACGATACTTGCCCACACAGACGGGTCAGCTCCCAATCTCAAGATAGCTGTGCCCGCAAGAGACGCTTACTCTCTTGGCCAGCTCTTCTACTTCTTTGAATTTGCTGTAGCTGTCAGCGGCTATATCAGCGGCGTCAATCCTTTTGATCAGCCGGGCGTTGAGAGTTACAAGAGGAACATGTTTGCCCTCCTGGGCAAGCCCGGATTTGAGGAGCTGACGGCAGCCCTCAGGAAGAGACTGTAAAATAAAGAAACGGGAGATATTTATGGGGAAACAGTTGTGGAAGCCCGGCAATATGCTCTATCCGCTGCCGGCGGTCCTCGTATCGTGCGGCGGCAGAGACGGAAGATATAATCTGCTGACCGTAGCCTGGACCGGCACGGTCTGCACGAATCCGCCCATGCTCTATATTTCCGTGAGAAAGAGCAGATATTCTCATCATATGATAAAGGAAACGGGAGAATTTTTTGTAAATCTCACGACTCGCAGCCTTGCCCGGGCGACGGACTGGTGCGGGGTAAAGAGCGGGAAGGACCTGGACAAGTTCGCCGCGGCGGGGCTTACGCCCAGAATGGGCTGCCTTGAATTTGCCCCAATGGTGGAGGAGAGCCCTGTAAATATCGCCTGCAAAGTAGCAAAAGTGGAAGAACTCGGCAGCCATGACATGTTTATTGCAAATGTTGTGGGGGTTTATGCCGATGAAAAATACATGGACAAGAAGGGAAAGTTCGATCTGGCGGCTGCCGATCCTATCGTCTACTCTCACGGGCAGTATTATGGGATGGGCAGGCATATCGGCGGTTTCGGCTATTCTGTAAGGAAGAAAAGATGAAAAGGGCAGTGATCGCGCTTTCGCATGAGGGGGCGGCTGTGTGCAGGAGACTTGTCAGTTTCCTGTCCGCAGACGAAGACAGCTGCCGGGGCTTTGTCCTGCCGGACCAGACTCATGGCCCGGAGGGCATAGAAGCGCAGGCGGCCTCGGCCCTGATCGGCCAGGCCCTTAAGGACGCCCAGACCCTCGTACTTGTCGGGCCCATCGGCCGGGCAGTGCTGGCCCTTTCCGGGCATCTGAAGAAAAAGGCTCCGGAAGCGGACCTTATCGTCGTGGACGACTCCGGCACCTACGTGATCCCCCTCTTTGAGGGCAGGGAGGAAGGCAGGCAGAAGCTTTCCATCCTCCTGGCAGGCTTTCTGCAGACAGAAGTCATCCAGACGGACCATGACGGGGCCGGCGGGACATTTTCCCTTGATATTTTCGCGGAGAAGAACCGGCTTTTTGTGACAAACAGGCTGAGGGCCCAGAAGATATACGGCGACGTGCTGGCGGGCAGGATGATCCATATCTGCTGCCCGGCATCTCAGGTTCCGGCAGGCGCGGGATTTTCCGTGAAAGAGATCCTGGCCAGCAAGGTCATGTGGACAGACAGTCCCCTCTCAGCCCAGATCGTCGTATCCAGCCAGCTTTTGAACCCGGATCAGGACGCCCTTCTCCTGGTCCCCAGGAAAGTCGTCTGGATTGGCATGGCTTTCAAAAAAGGCTGTCAGGCGGAAGAATTCAGGGACGCCCTGAGCTCTTTTATAGAAGATTACAGCTTTCACGAGAAGGCGGTCGCCGGGATAGCGGTCATGACCAGCGCCATGGAAGACGAGGCTTTCGCGGATTTCTGTCAGGCTTATCATCTGCCGGTCAGGACATATTCACCGGCCCAGCTTATGGCCCTGGAAGGGACGGCAGAGTCCTCGGGCCTTGTGCACATGCACGGGGGAGCCGTAAACCTCTGCGACAGGGCGGCCCTTATGGCCGCCGCCCAGGACGCGAGGGCTTATAATGAAGAAAATAAGGGGCAGGAGGCCGGCGCCTTTGCCCTTTCCATAATTGCCAGGCAGCGATGCGGATCTGTTTCGCTGGCCGCGGCTTATGTAAACAGGAGACTCAGACTTTAAGAAGCAGGAAGAGATATGAACTCATTAATCATAGCATTTGCGATGTATTCGAGAATTCCTGTACCGGAGATCGATGTGCAGAAGGACCAGGGCAATTATGTGCTCTGCTTCTTCCCCCTGGTCGGCATCGTGATCGGGGCATTTGAACTTGTGGCCTACCATGTCCTTCTGCTTCTGGGCATAGGCACAGTTCTCAGAGGGGCTGTGCTGACGGCGCTTCCCCTCCTGATCAGCGGCGGTGTGCACATGAACGGCTTTATGGCTGTCGTTCAGGCGAGGAATACATTTGGGGATCAGGCAAAGAAGACCGGCGTCATGGAGGATCCTCATCCCGGCATGAACGCTGTTTTAGCCTGCGCCCTCTACCTGCTTGTCAGCGCCGGAGCCTGGATAGAAGCAGGGTGGAGATCCATCTGCATCATGGCTCTTTTCTTCGCCCTGGAAAGGGCAGCCGGGGGCTATTGCGCCCTCAATTTCAGGACCAGAAGGGGCAGCGGGTCCCTGGAATTTTTCACGGATGAGAAGAGCAGGGAGAGAGCTTCCAATATCATTCTGGCCGAGTGCGTGGGGATATTCATCGTCATGGCTCTGATCTGGATGCCGGGAGCGGTGCTTTCCTATGCCCTTATATTTGTAACTATGATCGTCTATTATCTGACGGCGGAGAGTGAATTTGACGGGAACAGGACAGAACTCATGGGCTGGTTTCTGCAGATGGCGGAGCTTGCCCAGCTGATCGCGCTCGCTATTTTAAGCGCTTTGATGTGACAGAAAGGCGAAAATATCCTGTCCTGCCAGGCAAGGAGGGCTTATGAAGAATATTGTACTCATCGGCATGCCCGGTGCCGGCAAGAGCACCATCGGCGTTGTTATTGCCAAGATCATGGGCTATGCATTCATAGATTCCGATCTGCTGATCCAGGCGCAGGAAAATGACAAACTGGAAGATCTGATCGCCAAACATGGAATTGACGGTTTTACGGAGATAGAGAACAGGATAAACAGCCAGATAGATGTGGAGAATACAGTCATCTCCACCGGGGGCAGCATCTGCTACTGCGACGGGGCCATGAAGCATTTTAAGGAAAATGGACTTATCATCTATCTGAGGCTTCCTTACAATACGATAAAAAGGAGGGTCGGCAATCTGAGCCGGCGGGGCGTTGTCATCAGAAAGGGCAGCACTTTGCGCGATCTCTATGATGAGCGGACGCCTCTTTATGAAAAATACGCGGACATCACGGTGGATCTTGCCGGGTGTTCGATCAGAAAGAGTGTAAATATGATGAAGAGTGTTCTTTACAAAAACAAGGATCTGTTATTATGAGACAAAAGAAATGGTTTTTCCCGGCAGCGGCCTTCATCCTGCCGGTTTTTGTCATGCTGGTGACCTATATCAGCCTGGGGATCAGCCCCTTCGGCGATCAGGCGGAGATGATCATAGACTCCTACCACCAGTATGTCCCCTTCTTTTCAGAATTTCACTATAAGATATGGCACGGGCAGAGCCTGCTCTACTCCTGGCACGGGAGCCTGGGCTATAATTTTCTGCCGGTCATCTCTTATTACCTGGCCAGCCCTCTCAATTTTATCCTGGCCCTTTTCCCGGAAAAGATGATGATAGAGGCTTTTCAGACCCTCATCGTAATAAAGATCGGGATCTGCGGGCTGTCGGCTTACACCTACCTTTCTGCCCGCAGCGGCAGGAAGAGCCTGTCAGCTGTCGTCTTCGCGGCTTTTTATGCCCTGGGCGGCTTTATGCTGGCCTACAACTGGAATGTCATGTGGCTGGATACGGTGGCCCTTTTTCCTTTTGCAGTCCTGGGCGCTGACAAGCTGATAAGAGACGGGGACGGAAAGCTTTACACCATCATGATGGGCCTTTGTGTTTTCAGCAATTACTATATTGCCATCATGGTCTGCATCTTCATGGTCCTCTACTTTTTTGCCTGCTGGTTCTCCCAGAAGTGGCAGCAGGAAAAGCCTTCTTTCCTGAAGCGAGGCCTGCACTTTGCCCTCAGCACGGCGATAGGGATCGGCCTGGCGGGTGTCTATCTGATCCCGACATTTTACAATACCTTGAGCAGCAGCATGGGATACAAGCCGGACCACTGGGAATTTTACCGCAGCTTTTTTGACATGTTCCGTCAGCATTTTGCCATGCTCGAGCCCACCCAGCTTACGGGGGCTCCCAATATCTACTGCGGTGTCGGCATATTCCTGCTGGCAGTCCTGTTCGCGGCGGCCGGTCAGGTGCCGGTCAGGGAGAGGATCCTCAAGGCCTGCCTGGCGGCTTTTATTTTTATCAGCCTGAATGTGAACGTGCTTAATTATGTGTGGCATGGTTTTCATTTTCCCAACAATCTGCCGGGAAGATTTTCCTTCCTTTATATCTTCCTGCTTGTTGTCATGGCCTATGACGCCTTCCTCAGCATAAAGGATACGGACCGAAAGATCTTTCTGGTCCTGGGGGCCTGCGTCGGCGCTCTTTTTGTGCTGATCCTGATATTTGCTCAGGAATCCGTCAAGCCGGAGGCAAAGATCGTCACGGCCATCCTTCTGGCTGTCTATTTCGTCATCCTGTGCGCCCACAGGGCGGGGGCCGGGAAGGGCCGTTTTCAGGCAGCCCAGCTGCTTGTCCTTGTCATGCTTGTCGAGCTTTTCGCAAATACGATCTACGGGATCTCCGCGAACGGGACAGTGACAAAGAGCATTTACATGGGGCCGACGGATGACATGTACGCGGTCAGGGATAAATACAGCCCGGACTCTTCTTCCTTTTACAGGATGGAGAGCGCCCAGATCCAGGGCAGGGATGACATCATCCGCTATAATATGAACGGACTTTCCTTCTTCTCCTCCACCTGCGATGACAAGATGGAGGAACTCATGGGGGCTCTGGGTTATTTTAATTCCGGCAACAAATACAGCTACAAGGGGGCGACTCCCCTTACGGACGCTCTGATCGCCATGAAATATGTGGCCAGCAATGAGCCTCTGTCCGGCCAGAACCTTAAGGAGGCGGACAGAATCGGGGATCTGACTGTCTATGAGAATACTCAGCCTCTTTCTGTGGGATTTATGACCGATCCTGCCCTGATGAAGTGGAATATCATAGAGGGAGAACCTTTTACCATCCAGAATGATTTCGCCAGGCTGGCTGCCGGAACCAGGAAAAATATCTTTAATCTGATGGACGTGCCCGATCCCGCGATCAGCGGGGGGACGATCTCCACGACGTCGGAGGCGCGCTGGTACTACGACAGCGATGAGGAGGGGGATGGAACCCTTACCTATGACCTTCATTTTGACAAGGCGGACGATGTCTACATCTACTTCGAGGCCGACCACTGCGAGGATCTGACGGTTGTCCGGGGAGATGATGAGGACAATTATACAGACGAGCGGGGCCATATCGTCCACCTGGGCCAGGTAAAGGCCGGAGAGCAGATCTCCCTTGTATTTAAGATGGACAGCCAGTACAGCGATGGAAGCGTTTTCCTGCAGATGGCCTCCTATGACGCGCAGGCATTTGCCGGGGTCTATGATAAGCTTTCTGAAAATCAGCTGGACGTGACTTCGGCGGGCAGCACCCATATCTCCGGCTCCATAAAGACGGATGGCGGCCTTATGCTCCTTTCCGTTCCCTACGACCAGGGCTGGACCATAAAGGTGGACGGAGAGAAAGTGAAGAGCTTCCGGGTCGGCGAGGCCTTTACCGGCATCCGGCTGGAGGGCGGGGAGCATATCATACAGATGGACTTTTTGCCCCGGGGATTTGCTGCCGGGATCGCCCTTTCTGCGGCCTGCCTGCTGGCATTTATCCTTGCCTGGCGCACAATTGAAAGAAAAATGTAATAATTGGCGCTGATTTCTGAAAAAGCAAAAAGCGATTTACAAACAGGTAGTTTATGATATAATCTGTTTAGACTGCCTGAGGGTAAAAAATGGGCAGTCTGAGAAAAGAAAGACCGCTGCGGCAGCTTTTTTATGTACTGCGCCGCAGCCCTCAAAGGGGTATTATGGAACATCAATATTTTATAAAGGGAGGAAACCCGCTGGTTGGCAGCGTTGAGATCGGGGGAGCGAAGAACTCGGCTCTTGGTATCCTTGCAGCTGCTATTATGTGTGACGAGACAGTTACGATCAGGAATCTGCCGGATGTCAATGATATAAATGTATTTATAAACGCGATAAAGTCCATCGGCGCACAGATCGTCTATCCGAACCCGAATGACAGGCATATTGTCATGATAAACGGGCGCGGTATCCGCAATCTTGAAGTTGACAATGAATATATCCGCCAGATCAGGGCTTCCTATTATCTGATAGGCGCCCTCCTGGGCAAGTACAAGGAGGCCGCTGTGGCTCTGCCGGGCGGCTGCAATATAGGAGCCCGTCCCATCGATCAGCATCAGAAGGGCTTCAAGGCTCTGGGAGCTGACATTAAGATAGATAAGGGCATGATATACGCCAGGGCAGATAAGCTTGTCGGCAAGACGATCTATCTGGACGTTGTCAGTGTGGGAGCTACCATTAATATCATGCTGGCGGCATCCATGGCTGAGGGCAAGACGATCATAGAGAACGCGGCCAAGGAGCCTCATGTCGTTGACGTTGCCCAGTTCCTCAACCAGATGGGAGCTGACATAAGGGGCGCCGGGACCGGAAGGATCCGTATAAACGGAGTGAAGAAGTTCAAGGCGGCTGATCACGAGATCATACCGGATCAGATAGAGGCCGGCACTTTCATGTGCGCGGCAGCAGCTACCATGGGCGATGTGACGATCACTCACGTGATCCCTCAGCACCTGGAGGCTATCACAGCAAAGCTTCTGGATATGGGAGCCCAGATAGAGGAGACAGACGACGCCATCCGGGTTGTTGTTCCCAAGCGTCTTGGCTCTACGACGATAAAGACCATGCCTCACCCGGGCTTCCCGACAGATATGCAGTCTCAGTTTGTTGTCTGTCTGGCACTTGCCTCCGGCAATTCCCTGGTGACGGAGAAGATATTCGAGAGCCGTTTCCAGTATACTGGCGAGCTTGTGAAGATGGGCGCCAACATTACCGTGGAAGGCACGACCGCCTTTATCCAGGGCGTTGACAAGCTGACGGGAGCTATCGTGAAGGCGCCGGATCTGCGCGCGGGCGCTGCCCTTGTTATAGCGGGTCTGTCCGCTGAAGGCTGTACCTGTGTGGAAGATATCAAGTATATCAAGAGGGGCTATGAGAATTTCGCTGAGAAGCTCAGATCCCTGGGCGGCATCATAGAGGAACGCGAGATCGCCAGCCACGAGGATCAGGAGCATGAGATGCGCCGGCTGGAGCTGGTCGGCTGATCATAAAGAGCGGGAATCTTCCCGGAAGAATTTATCATAAGAAAATATCAGGAGGGACAGGTCATTGGCCTGTCCCTTAAAAAATGCCATTTTGGGTACAGACGGGCCATTCTGTATATTTGCAAAAAAAAATATTTCAGTATAATAGGTAAGGTATAGGAGTTTATTTTCTCTTTTTGGGAATTTTATTTTATTTTTAGAGCTTTGAGGAGGAAGTTATGGAGAGACATTTATTTACGTCCGAGTCCGTTACAGAGGGACATCCGGATAAATTATGCGACCAGATCGCGGATGCTATTCTCGATGCGATGGTAGAGCAGGATCCGATGACAAGAAGCGCCTGCGAGGTTTGCGCTACGACAGGTATGATCCTTGTCATGGGTGAGATCACCAGCAAGGCAAACGTCGATATCCAGAGCATCGTAAGAGGGGTTATCAGAGACGTAGGCTATACAGACGCTGCCTACGGTTTTGACGCCGACACCTGTGCGGTCATGGTTGTGCTCGATCATCAGTCACCCGATATTGCCATGGGAGTTGACAAGGCTCTCGAGGCGAGAGAGGACAAGATGACAGACGAGCAGCTCTCAGCTATCGGAGCAGGCGATCAGGGTATGATGTTCGGCTACGCTTCCAATGAGACAGAGGAATATATGCCTTATGCCATCGCGCTTGCTCACAAGCTCTCCATGAGACTTACTCAGGTAAGGAAGGACGGCACGCTTGGCTATCTCAGACCCGACGGCAAGACCCAGGTCACTGTTGAGTATGATGACAACGGCAAGCCGGTCCGCATAGATGCTGTCGTTCTTTCTACCCAGCACGACCCCGATGTTACTCAGGAGCAGATCCACGAGGACATCAAGAAGTATGTATTTGACGCTGTGCTTCCCGCAGAGCTTGTCGATGAGAATACAAAGTATTTCATCAACCCGACCGGCCGTTTCGTTATCGGAGGCCCCCACGGCGACAGCGGACTTACAGGCCGCAAGATCGTTGTTGATACCTATGGCGGTTACGCTAAGCACGGCGGCGGCGCTTTCTCAGGCAAGGACTGCACAAAGGTAGACAGAAGCGCCTGCTACGCAGCCCGCTATGTAGCTAAGAACATCGTTGCAGCCGGCCTTGCTGACAAGTGCGAGATCCAGGTTTCCTACGCAATCGGCGTAGCCAATCCCACATCCATCTCCGTAGACACATTCGGCACCGGCAAGCTTTCCGACACAAAGATCACAGAGATCATCAGAGAGAACTTTGACCTGCGTCCGGCAGGCATCATCAAGATGCTTGACCTTAGAAGACCGGTCTACAGGAAGACCTCCAATTACGGCCATTTCGGCAGGAACGACGAGGACTTCACATGGGAGAAGACAGATAAGGCCGAGGCACTCAGGAAGTATCTGGCATAATAGATTACAGGCTATAAAAGGCCGCTCCATTTTATCAGATGGGGCGGCTTATTTTTTACTATAAACTGTCCTGCCGCCCTTTCTTGTTGGCAAAACCTGATTTTGGTGATAAACTTTTATATTACAGAGAGAGGTGCGTTTATTATGAAAAAGAAGGGAACAGCGGCTGCGGTCCTTGTCCTGTGCGCGGCCCTTATGACAGGTTCGCCCGCCTGGGCTCAGGAAGTGCCCGGCCAGGAGCAGGAGACAGAGACAGAAGGTCAGACGGAGCAGACTGAAACGGAGACGGAAAAAGAAAGTCAGACGGAGCAGACTGAAACAGAGACAGAAAGTCAGACAAAGCAGACGGAGCAGACGTCTGCGGGGGATGAGGGCAAAAAGGCTGCCCGGAAAGTCACGGTCACAGGCCTGAACAGGAAGATCAGCAAAGCTGTTTCCTCAAAAGCAGTGATCCGGGACGTCATAAAGATATCCCCGGTCAGGAACTGCAGGGTCAGGCTCAGGATTTATGACAAGGCGAACAAGAAATGGAAGACCGTAAAGTCCTATAAGCTGAAGAAGGGCAGCAGCGGGCGGCTGAAGATCACATATCCGTCCGATTGGAAGAAGACGAGAAGCTCAAAGTGGTCTCTCTATATTCCGGCATCCGGGTCCTATGCGGCCTATAAATCAAAAACGGTCACGATCACAAGCTCGCGGCCGGTTAAGCCTAAACTGAAGCTTGGTTCCAGGAGCGCGGTCATCATCCGCTCTTCTGATAAATACGTCATCTACAGCAAGAGAAGGAACAAGAGGCTGGCCAATGCCAGCACAACGAAGATGGTCACGGCTCTTCTGACCATAGAAAGAGGGAAGCTTTCCGGGAACACAAAGATATCGAAGAGGGCAGCGGCGACCGGATGGGGCTGTCTGGGAGCAAAAGCCGGGACAAAGTTCAAGGTCAGGGATCTTCTGAATGTCATGCTGATCCACTCGTCCAATGACGCGGCTTCCGCCCTGGCTGAATACAATGCGGGCACGATAGAGAATTTCGCGGACAAGATGAATAAGAGAGTCAGGAAACTGGGCTGCAAGAATACGCATTTTGTGAATCCCCACGGCCTGGACAACAAAAATCACTACTCATCGGCCTATGACCTGGCCCTCATACAGAGAGAATGTATCCGCCATAAGACATACCGCGATATCATAAAGAAAAAACGTTATTCCTTCCGGACGGTGGGAAAGCCCAGAACCAGCTATACATTTTACAGCACGGATGCCCTGCTTGGCTCCATAAATGGCTTTCAGGGCGGCAAGACCGGAACGACCGGGCAGGCGGGCAAGTGTTTCTGCGGCGTTTACAGGTACAAAGGAGTGACCTATATATTTACGGTCCTCGGGAACAGCAGCGACGCCGGCAGGTGGAGCGACTCGAGAAAGATCATAAAGTTTATCAGGAATAATTATAAGTGATCGGAGATTTTCATGAAACTCTCAACCCGGATAAAGATTTCTTATATTTTTTCATTTGTCGTACCGGTCTTTCTTATCCTGGCCATGGTATTCGGCTTTATCAGCTACAGCATGAACTCGCTCAGGAAGAAGTACGATATAGACGAATACAGCTATCAGATGCTGACAGATCCCCTGCAGATGATGAGTCATGTGGCATCCACGGCCAACAGGCAGCTGAAGAAGACGGCAGAGGAGGATCCCGACCAGCTGGCGGACAAGGAGTATCTTGATGAGATAGACAGCAATCTGAAAAAGTATTACTCCTGTCTTATCGTGCGCAAAGAGGGAGAGATCATTTATTCCAGCCTGCCGAAGGAAAGCCGCTACGAGACCAGCTTCGACCGCAAGGGAGGGACAGGAAGCATCTATGTCATGGATGAGCACCCTTACCATGTGCAGATGATGAGCTTCCGGTTTTCCGATGGAAAAGAAGGAGAAGCATTTATTTATACGAATGTGGACCAGATCGCGCCCCAGAGCCAGCAGGCGCTCATAAATATAGCTCTGGGTACCGTGTTTATCCTCTTTGTCGTCAGCGCCCTTCTCATGGTCTGGCTTTACCGGGGGATCATCCGTCCCATCGGCAAGCTGAAGAACGCGGCCGAGACCATAACGGCGGGCAACCTCAATGTCTCCGTGACGGCGGAGAGCGATGATGAAATCGGGGAGCTGAGCAACGCCTTCGAAGCCATGAGGATAAAACTCAAGGGGCAGATCGAGCAGAATATTCAGTATGAAAAAGACAGCAAAGAGCTGATCAGCAACATTTCCCATGATCTCAAGACCCCCATGACCTCCATAAAAGGCTATGTGGAAGGTCTGATGGACGGAGTTGCCGACACGCCCCAGAAGAGGGAGAAGTATTTCAAGACCATTTACAATAAGGTAAATGATATGAATCAGCTCATAGAGGAACTTTTTCTCTACGCAAAGCTGGACAGCCACTCGGTATCCTACTCCTTTGTCAAGCTCAATATCAGCGATTATTTTCAGGACTGCGCCGATGAGATCAGCCTGGATCTGGAGGCCCAGGGCGTCGAGTTCGGATATTTCAATTACCTGGACAAGAGCACGGTGGTCATAGCCGATCCGGAGCAGCTCAAGCGGGTCATCAATAATATCGTAGGGAATTCCATAAAATATGCCTATCCCGGCAGGCCCCTCCAGATCAGCATAAGAGTCATGGAGGAAGCCGAGTTCGTCAAGGTAGAGATAGAGGACAACGGCAGGGGAATCGCCAGAAAGGAAGTGCCCCTGATATTTGACAGGCTCTACCGGACAGATGCTTCCCGCAATTCCACAAAGGGAGGAAGCGGGCTGGGACTTTCCATAGCCAGGAAGATCATAGAGGAGCACGGGGGCAAGATATGGGCCCAGAGCACGGAAGGCGTCGGGACGACCATGTGTTTTGTCCTGAGAAAATATAAGGAAAATACAGCAGGCAGTGAGTCAGGAAGGTGATAACATGAGTAATGTTTTAATCGTAGAAGATGAAGAGGCAATCGCAGAACTTGAAAAGGACTATCTGGAGCTGAGCGGATTTGACGTTTCCATTGAAAATACAGGCGACAAGGGCCTGAAAGCTGCTCTTGAGGGCAAGCCGGATATCATCATACTCGACCTCATGCTGCCCAATGTGGACGGATTTGAGATCTGCCGGAAAGTCCGCGAGAAGAAGGACATCCCCATCATCATGGTCTCGGCCAAGAAGGAAGACATAGACAAGATCCGCGGCCTGGGCCTGGGGGCCGACGACTATATGACAAAGCCCTTCAGCCCCAGCGAGCTTGTGGCCAGGGTCAAGGCCCACCTGGCCCGCTACGAGAGACTGGTAGGAAGCGGGGTCAAGGCCAATGAGATTATAGAGATCCGCGGGATTAAGATAGACAAGACCGCCCGCCGGGTCTATGTAAACGGCGAAGAAAAAGCATTTACCACAAAGGAGTTCGACCTGCTCACATTCCTGGCGGAGAACCCCAACCACGTCTTTACAAAGGAAGAGCTCTTCAACCGGATCTGGAACATGGATTCCATAGGCGACATCGCCACCGTCACGGTCCACATAAAGAAGATCAGGGAGAAGATAGAGCTCAACACATCCAAACCCCAGTACATAGAGACCATCTGGGGCGTGGGCTATCGATTTAAGGTCTGAAGGGCCGTTGCGAAAGCCGGGAATTTGAGGAATAATATCAATAAAACAGGTGAAGAATAAAAAATACAATAACAGACCGCTTGCGCCATTTATTTTGCCGCATGCGCCACTTCCTTGACCCTATAGTCGATTACATGTTAGGTTGGCTATAGGGTATTTTTTTGTCTGATAATACAGATATTATAGAAAAATTTACGCTGGTTCGACCAAAATTGTCCACAATAAGGACGGTATTGTAATATTTTTCCAAAGAATGCATAAAGATGATGCCAGGACTCCGGGAGTCTGGCGGGGATCGATGGCTGTGCCTTATGGGAGAGGGAAAGAGTCTATGAAGTACAAAAGGAAAGACACAAAAGGAAGGTTTGGCAGCGGGAGGGTGATCAGGAGACTGCTTACGTTTCTGTCAGCCTCGCTGCTATGCCTGGGCATGACAGTGAGCGTCTTTGCAGGGACCGGCCCCGTCGGGCAGCAGGATTTGTCCTTATCGCAGCAGGAGTCATCCGCAGAAGATAAGGAAGGCGGGAAGACATATTCCATTACTGTCAGCTAAGGACCGGAAGCTGGGATACCCGATGGGGCGAGCCTGGATGTATCCGAGATCTCAGAAGATACAGACGAGTTTAAGGATTATTTGGAAAAGGCAGCCGCTGCCATCGGCAGCAAAAAGAAGCCTGCCCTTGTCTGCTCCGCGAGATTTTTCGATATCTCTATCCTGTCGGATGGAAAAGAGATAGAGCCAAAGGCCCCTGTTCAGGAAAAGCAGACTTTTCCTTATACATTATCTTATATATCATACTACAGAATAAAGAGTACATGTTGTACCGCTTGCGCCATAATCCTGCCGAATGAGCCATTTCCTTGACGATTAATGTTTTCCGTGTGTAAACTTGACTTTATAATTATTATCATGTAGACTGGATTGATAGGTTAGTATGTACTAACATTGCTGCATGTAGATAAGAAGAGAAAGGAAACAGGCCTGACAGAATGACAGATAAAGAGTTCAGGAAACTGAAGAAGTCAGAGCTGCTGGAGCTTTTGCTCATCCAGACCAAGGAGAATGAGCGGCTTAAGGAGGAACTGGAAGAGGTGCAGGTTCAGCTTAGAGACAGGAACCTGTACATGGAGAATGCCGGCTCTATCGCAGAGGCTTCGCTTCGTGTAAATCATATTTTTGAGCTGGCACAGAAAGCGGCAGATCAGTATCTGTATAACGTCCGGAATCTGGCGGGAGAACAGGATAAAGAGCGTTGATGAGAAGAAAAGAAGACAGGGGAGAAATCGATCTCCCTGCCAGCGGGCAGATAGAAAATGAACTGAGGAGGATGCGCTATCACAGGAGCTTTGCGTCTGTGCTCATGCAGACGATCGCCATCATTATCGTGGCGGCGGCAGCGGCCGTACTTGTGGCCGTGCTCATGTTCCCGGTGCTGCGCATTTACGGGCATTCCATGAATGACAATCTGGCAGAGGGGGATATCGTGCTCGCCCGCAAGGGCGCGGATTTCGACCAGGGCGATGTGATTGCCTTTTACTATAACAACAACCTTCTCGTAAAGAGAGTGATAGGGGAGCCGGGCGACTGGGTTGATATAGACAAGGACGGCAATGTCTTTGTCAACAATAAACAGATCGAAGAACCTTATCTGAAGGAAAAGGCTCTGGGGCAGACCAATATCACCCTCCCCTACCAGGTGCCGGAGTCCAGGATCTTCGTCATGGGGGACAACCGGTCTGTGTCCATAGACTCCAGGAACACGGCGGTCGGCTGCATTGCCCAGGAACAGATCGTGGGCAAGGTAGTCTTCAGAGTCTGGCCTCTTGGCCGGATAGGGCTGGTGAAGTGATCAGATATGAAGTGGCTGAAGAAACATGGGGTCACGCTGGCCCTGATAGCGGTTGTCGCAGTGGGACTGGGGCTTTTGCTCTACCCGACATTTTCCGACTGGTGGAACGGTTTCCATCAGAGCCGGGCGGTCATGTCCTACGCGGACTCCGTGTCAAAGCTGAATGAAAAAGAATACAAGAAGATCCTGAAAAAGGCCAGTGACTACAATAAAAAGCTGGCCCGGACCGGTATGATCTGGAAGATGTCCGGGGAGCAGGAGGCAGATTACGAGAGCCAGCTCAAGCTGACGGACGACGGGATCATGGGATATATCAATATACCAAAGATCAATGTGCAGCTTCCCATCTACCACGGGACAGATGAGAAGGTCCTGCAGGTGGCCATCGGCCATCTGGCGGGGACATCCCTGCCGGTAGGGGGCAAGGGCAGCCACTGCGTGGTGTCCGGCCACCGCGGGCTTCCGTCCGCAAGGCTTTTTACCGATATCGATAAGATAAAGGAAGGCGACACCTGGACGATGACGGTGCTGAACCAGACGATCACATATGAATGTGACCAGATCCGCATCGTGAAGCCCACAGACCTGAGCGATCTGACCATAGAGCCGGGGAAGGATTACTGCACCCTGGTGACATGCACTCCTTACGGCATAAACACCCACCGTCTCCTGGTGAGAGGGCACCGGACAGCCGGCCAGCAGGGGGATGCCCTTGTGACGGCGGACGCTCTGAGGATAGACAGCGCCTATGTCATCCCCTTCGCCTGTGCTCCTATCCTGCTGATATTTTTCATCGTGACGATGAGGCAGATCGGCAGATACCAGAAGAGAAGGAAAAGATGGGAAGAGATCAAGCAGGAATTTGGCGGGAAAGAGGATACAGAAGAAGGCAGGCAGGAGTGAGCAGATGACATATGAAAGCTAAGAAGAGAGGCTCCCGCGGGAGATTTCTGATCCTGGCAGGTCTTATCTGCCTGCTCTGCTGCTGCGCTCTGGTCCTTTACAATATCTGGGACAGCAGCCGGGCCGGGCAGGCGAGCACGGATATATCTGCCAGACTGGAGTCGGATATCCAATCTGACGACGGGCAGGACCTGGAGAGGATAGACGGCATGCCGGTCCGGATGATAGACGGCTATGCCTGTATCGGGGAGATCGAGATTCCGGACCTGTCCCTGCGGCTGCCGGTCCTGGCAGACTGGGACTACGACCGGCTCAAAATCAGCCCCTGCCGCTACAGCGGCAGCTATCTGAAAGACGACATGGTCATATGCGGACACAATTACTTCAAGCATTTTGCTCCGATCGTCAGGCTGGGCATAGGGCAGGAGGTCGATTTTATCGCTGCCGACGGCAGTGTTTACCGCTATCAGGTCTGCAATGCCCAGACCGTGCAGCCGACATCCGTCGAGCAGATGGTCGAGAATGACAAGAACGCATCGGGAAAAGGCGTTGAGAACAGGTGGGATCTTACCCTTTTTACCTGCAACCTGGGCGGGCAGACCAGACATGCCGTCCGCTGCATCCGATACGATCCGCAGCCCTGATATCCTTATATAACAAATAAAAAAGAGCAGCTGTTTTTGCGAAGACTTGCAGATCCAGCTGCTCTTTTTTATTGAATCGGAAATAACCCGCTGATCGCTGCTATTTGAGAAATTTTCTTGGCAGCCGCGAATAAGGTTGAATGAATAGAGAGGTTCGTTTATACTAACTTATGATTATGTTTAGTTAGGGTGGGCTAATGCAATATGATGATCAGGCGTGGATCCGGGAGCCTGATGCCCTATGGGAGAGGAAAGAATCTATGAAGTATGGAAAGAAAGATAGAAAAGAAAGCTTTCATACCCGGAAAGCGGTCAGAGGATTTTTGATAATGCTGTCTGCCTCGCTGCTATGCCTGGGCATGACGATAAGCGCTTTCGCAGGGATCAGCCCTGTCGGGCAGAAGGGGTCGCTGACCCTGAACGTTAAGTATGTGGAGGGCAGCCAGAGGAAGGATATGGAGAGCGGGAAGCTTGCTATATACCTGGTCGGTCCGGCGGTCTATGATGACGGGGATGAGGTATTTGACATCGGGGAAGGCCGCTTTGCCTCCGAGGCAGCGGTTCAGAAGATCCCCGATATGGACAGCGCTGAGCTTGAGGAGAACAACCCTTCTCTGTCAAAGGCCCTGGACGGGGCGGCAGGAAAGCTGAAACCCGATGCCGAGGAAGAGATAGAAGGCGGCAAGGCCTCATTTGAGGATCTGACGGCGGGTCTTTACTTTGTCCGCCAGACACAGGCCTCCGACAAGGGCACAAAGATCACATCTTTTCTGGCCTCCATACCGGACAAAGAGGGAAATCTGAATGTCGTGGCAGAGCCAAAGCCCGAGGCGCCCAGGGCGGCCGAGACGAAGGAAACAGAGACGGAGACCGGATCTGAGACCGAAACAGAGCCTGAGACGAAAGAGGAGAAGTCCAGGAAGAAGCTTCCCCAGACCGGCCAGCTCTGGTGGCCGGTACCGGTCTTTGCAGCCGCAGGACTTGCTTTCCTGGCAGCAGGAGCGATCCGGAGAAGATCTTCTTCTGATGACGGGCAGGAGTGAAAATGTAAGATGCGTCACATACAAGGGAGAGAGAGTGATATGAAAATGCTTGATCACAGCAAAGAGGATCTGCAGCAGAAGAAAAAGCAGAGCAGAAAAAGGCGTACTCTAACATGGACCGCTGCAGCCCTCTCTGTATTTCTCACACTGAATTTCCTGATCCTGCCGGCGGCAACTCTTTCAAAGGATGACAAGGCCGTTGAGCAGAAGGAAGGCATCAGCTACGAAATGCCCTCCGAGAGTCCGGAGGCTGAGAATGCGCCCAAGGAAGAACAGGTGTCTGCAGAGAAAACAGAAGAAAAGGCAGATATAAAGGAAGAAGCACAGGCAAAGACTGCGGAGACGAAGGAAGAGAAAGAAACTGAGACTCAGATAAAGGAAACAAAAGAAGAAGAGTCTAAGGCTGAGACGAAAGAGGAAACAAAGGAAGAGGATCCCAAGGCTCAGGCTCAGGAAACAAAAGAAGAAAAGGAGACAGAGATGGCTCCGGCGGGGAAAGCCCTTGTCAATGTAAAGAAGGCAGACGGGACAGATTCCGACCTGAAGCTTACCGTAGAATACGGAGATGACACCCTTCCCCGAGGGGCGGACTTCCATGCAGTCATGCTCGATCCTGACGTTTCTTCCTATGAGGCCTACGAGGAAAAGGCTCTTGCCGCAGTAGAGGAGGAGAGCAAAGAAGTACTTGCCCTTTTTGATGTCACGATCACAGATGACAAGGGCATTGTGATAGAACCGGAAAATCCGGTCAGCGTGAAGCTGGATCCAGGTGAAGAACTTTCAGACGAATGCAGCTATTATGCGGTTCATTTCCCCGACACCAGGTATCAGGGTGGTTCTCTGGCCGGACACAGCCTGAAAAAGGCAGCCGGCGCGGGTAAGGCTAAGAGCCCGGGCCAGCCTATCCCTGCCGAGCAGAAGGATGGTCAGCTGACATTTACGGCAAAGAGTTTTTCCGTGTATGGAATCGTGGCAACAAAGGGGACAGAGCATGTATCTGCCTCTGAGGGAGATACGGTCACCGTGACTGGAACTGACGCAAAATATCACCAATGGTCTCTGACCTGTGATCCGGAGGGATGTGCAGCGATCACAGACACAGAGTCGAAGGACGTCAAACTCACTGCCGCTGCAGCAGGAAGCGTGACGCTGACGCATCGCTATGGCAGCAAGAAAAATAAACTGAACAGCACAGAGACATTTACAGTTACAATCACCGAGAAATCGGATGTCTCAGAAGAGGACAGCGAGGCTAAGCCTGCAAAAGATGATGGAATGACTGTATCCGTCAAGGATACCGGAAGGCTTAAGAAACTATCAGACTATCATGTGGTTGTGGAAGAAGCGAATGCAGACTACGAAGGGGAAGCAAACCTTCTCCAGGCATACCACATCTATCTTGCGGACAGCAGCGGTCAGGAAGTCTTGGCAGATGACCTGCAGGTGAAGGGAAACAGTCTGAACCTTAAGGTGATGATCACATACGACAAATTTCCGGATTGGTTTGCTAAGGCAAAGAGCATCAAGCACTATAAAAATAAGTCAGACCGGACAGAACAATTTATAACTGGTGTGAAATTTGACAGCAATGTCCGCACCATTAGTTTTACCGTGCACGTGTTCTCAGACTTCACCATCATGTCCGATGGCAGCGGAAGCGGCACAGGAGGCGGAACGGCTGCGGCGGAGCAGGGAAGTATTCTGAACAGTTCCGTCAGCCTTGATCCGAACGCGGCAAACTCCTGGCAGGTCGTAGATCAGGGGTACGAAGGAAACGGACCGGACAACAAGACAAACTATGGAAATGATTCTTACCAGGCTGTCCGGGTGCAGAAGAATGTCATCCCGACGGGAACGGAAAATGAGTTCTATGTGTATCTGTCTGTCGACACCAAACTTCTTATGAGCGAGTATCTGCAGTATGCCCAGTACCAGGCGACAACCTCAAATAACTATCACGATCGAGATTTGGGAACCGTGGTGGAGGCAATGACCGGAAATCAGAAAGTCGGAGTGAGCGGGGATTCATCTTCGGGTTATCCTAACTCGGCGAACTTTACGATCCAGGACAGCAGCGGAAATGTGATTGCCGAGAATGTGAGCCTCTACTGGTCGCAGGCCAACAATGTCACGTTTTATCTGAAGACTTCTTCTGGAAAGTATATTCTGATGGGCATCACTGTGCGAAAGAACAGTTCCAACACGGTTCGGCTCTCTTCCGAGGCAGAAAAGTATATCTATGAGGATATCATGAAGCTTATCTCCCTCGATCGTGTTACTGATACCATGGGGGACTACATCGAGTATCTTGGACCGGTCGCCGGGGATTACAGCTCAGAGCCGTCGTTCGACAGCAGTACCGGCACTCTTACATGGACTCCGGTGATGAAGGAGAATCCGCAGGAGCAGACGACGAAAAGCGGAAGCACAATTACCACCTGGAGCCTGAACGTGGCAGAGCTGGTATACAAAGTTCGCCTCAAAGTCCAGGACGATGGCTTTAACAGCTGTGCCTCCAATATGCAAAGCAAAGTTGTCGATAAGGAGTCCTATGAGGTCAACAAGAGCGCCGCTCTCTCTTACCAGACAAAGAAAGGAAATAATACAGGCATCGGAACCGCTCAGTTTCAAAAGCCTTATGTCCGCGGTCTTTTGTACGACTATCAGATCAAGAAGACAGATGAGAAGGGAAATGCTCTTCTCGGAGCACAGTTCTCATTGGAAGGATCGGGAAACAACAGAACGGTGACCTACAAACTAACCGGAGAGTCCGGCAATGATGGTATGGTCAGCTGGAAACATGCGGCAGATTCCTTTAAGCCGAAGGGGACAGAGGCATCAAGTCCCGGCACTGCCTGGGGCACTTACACCGTGAAGGAGACAAAGGCGCCCGATGGATACAAGATGAGTGACGAGTGGAAGAACGGGAAGACGGTGACTCTCTGCTACACGACAGATCCCGAAAGCCTTCAGGTCAATGGAACCCATATGGCCTTGAAGGGGGGAAATGCATCGTATGTTACGGTAATGAACACAAAGATTCCGGAGACTCCGGTCAGGATCATCAAGCTGGATATGACCGACAAAGGAAAGCACCTTTCCGGTGCAGTGTTTGATACCGAAAAGACCGCGCCGGAGGGTGAATCCGGGCAGACCTATACCTGGACCTCTGATCAGGACGGGCAGGTCTACAGCGGAAGTCTTCCCTACGGAACCTACACCATGACCGAGACTACAGCCCCCGAAGGCTATAATAAACTCTCCGGCACAGTCAAGGTGACTGTGGGGGATGGCAGTGTAACATATTCGCAGACGGACAGTCAGGGCGGAAAGCCGCAGACGGCAGCCCTGCTGGATCCATCTAAGGAAGCTTCTGCTGATAATCCTTACGTCGTATATATATACAACAATCCCGGCGTAGAGCTGCCCGAGACCGGCGGTCCCGGCAGATTATCTTACACATTAAGCGGAATCGCGCTTCTTGCAGCAGCCGCTTTGATGTACAGCTTCAGGATGAGGCGTGGAGAAAGGAGGATAAAATAGCCTCTCAATATCGACGAATCCTAACGCCGATTTCTGAAACTGGAAATATATTTACCACTTGACAAAGTCTCTTTAGAAAATGCCCCTTCGGGCAGTTTCACCGGCGAAATGCCAGGGAGGCATAAACTCAGACTGCGGCCGGCAAGGTCCGCCGCAGCTCGGCAACCTGCCCTGTATGCAAGAAAGTCAACATCAGGGAAGGGCAGATTTCAAAGGAAGGAAGAAGAATGAAAGCATTAAAGAAAATGTTAGCTCTGGTCGCAGCATGTGTAACAGTGCTGGCCATGGGCACGATCGCATTTGCGGCTGGAACAGGATCCATCACAATCACACCGCCGGAAGGAACTCAGTCCGGAACAACAAACACTTATAAGATCTATAAGGTATTTGATGCCGATGGCAACGGATCAGCTATCAGCTATAAGCTGTCAAAGGGAACAACCCTTGAGGCCCCGATGTCCACATATTTTGATGTAGATACTGCAGGAAATGTCACTGTAAAGGATACCGCAAAAGACGAAAAAGGCGAACTTACAGCAGAGGCTATTGCAGCTATTGCCGGCTATGTAACAGAAGATGATCTGGTGAAAACTGTTACTTCAACTGGCACAACTGCTGCTGTTGCAGACGGCTTAGCAAATGGCTATTACTACATCACAACCTCTACAGGTTCAGCAGTCACAATCGACAGCACAAACCCGAACGCTAAAGTCAACGATAAGAACGTAGTTCCTACTGTTGACAAGAAGATCACTGCTGTAGATACTGGCAGTTTTGATGAGAATGGCAAGAAGGCTCTTGCTCAGGTAGGCACAAAAGTTACCTATACTGCAACGGTTCAGCTTGGAAAGGGTTCTAAAAATGTAGTATTCCACGATACAATGGGAACAGGTCTTCAGTACAATAACGATGCAGCTGTAACGGGCGTTGAAGGATATACTATTGAGACAACTCCGGCTGAGGGCGATACTCTTACGATAAAGTTTGCTGACGGTACTACAGGAACAGCCACTATCACATACTCTGCTACTATTACAAGTGATGCTCTTCAGACAGAACCCGCAAAGAATACTGCTAAGGTTTCTTATGGTAATAACCCCGGTACAACTTCTGAGCCGTCCAGCACTGAAGTTTACAATGCTAAGTTTACTGTTACCAAGCAGGATGGCGATAAAAAGCCTCTTGCAGACGCAGGTTTTGTAGTAAAGAAGACTGTTGATGGTGCAGATAAGTACTATAAGCTTGAGAATAATGTAGTAAGCTGGGTTGACAGCATTGACGATGCTACAGAGTATAAATCTGATGCGAATGGTGCTGTAACAGCATTCACCGGCCTTGCAGATGGAACATATACCCTTGTTGAGAAGACCGTACCGGCTGGTTACAACAAGGCAGCTGATTCTACATTTACTGTTACAGCACATGACTATACAGAAGGAAATCTTGTACAGACTGCAACAGTAACAAATAACGCGGGAACCGAGCTCCCTTCCACCGGCGGCATCGGTACCACAATCTTCTACGTACTTGGAGCTGTCCTTGTGATCGGTGCAGGCGTTGTGCTTGTTGCAAGAAAGAGAATGTCCAGGTAAGACCAGAAGAAACTCATATAACAAATAAATAATAAGAAAGGCAGTTGTATCTGCGGTGAACCGCGGATGCAGCTGCCTTTCTTATTTGCACGGGAATTGAGCCAAAGCCTGCCTTACTCTACATGTTTCCCGGTGAAGAGGGTTCCGGCTCCGGTGCCGTCTATGATCTTATAGAGGGCTTCCGGGTGTTTGCCGTTTATGATGTTTACGTTTATGCCCTGGGCGGTGGCCAGCTGGGCGGCCTGGAGCTTTGTCTTCATGCCTCCGGTCCCGCGCCTTGAGCCGGCGCCTCCCGCCAGCTGGAATGTCTCATCTGTGATATCGTCAATCTGGGAGATGAGCTTTGCCTTGGGGTAGAGGCGGGGGTCGTGGTCGTAGAGACCGTCTATATCGGAGAGGATGACAAGCCGGCCGGAGCCGCAGAGAACGGATACGACGGCGGAGAGCATGTCGTTGTCGCCGAATAGCCTGTCCTCGGACTCGATCTCGGTGTAGGAAACAGAGTCGTTCTCATTGACAACGGGGATGATGCCCATCTCCAGAAGAGCGTTGAATGTATTTGTCAGGTTCTCCTTCTTCTCCTCCTGCTCGATATCATCGGCATTTAAAAGGATCTGGGCGATGGTCTGGTTGTAGTCGCCGAAGAATTTATCGTAAAGGAAGATAAGGCTGCACTGGCCGACAGCCGCTGCTGCCTGCTTGAGCCTCATGCTGTCCGGCTTCTCACTCATGTGAAGCTTGCTGCGGCCAACGGCGATGGCGCCGGATGAGACAAGGATCACCTCGTAGCCCATGTTGTGCAGGTCGGAAAGGACACAGGCAAGCTTGTCCAGAGCGTGCAGATTTGTATTTCCCAGTTCATTTGTCAGGGTCGATGTACCGACCTTTATCACGATACGGTTCTTATGTAGACTCATCATATACCTCCGATGAAAATGCTTTGCGGATTCCGCCGTTCATAGCCGGCACATACACAGTTACTATACCACAAATCCGGTCTGTGATATACTTTAAGAAGGAAAAAATGTGGAGGGAAAAGGGTCATATGCTGCTTGAGATAAAAAAAGGAAGCGTCACCCGCAAGGGCAAGGCGGTCCTGAGAGATTTTGATTTCTCGATCCGGGGGACGGAGAAAGCCGCTCTTGTCGGAAGAAACGGCGCGGGCAAGACAACTCTCCTGGAAGTTCTGGCCGGGATCTGCCCTCTTGACCCGGACGCGGAGCATCCGGAAAGCGGTATGAGCTGGGCCCGGTCTGCGACTGTTCATCTTCTGGGACAGCAGGGACCCGAGCATCCCGACCGGACCGTGGAAGAAGAAGCCCTGGCGCATTTTCCCGGGGCGGGAAACGGGCCGGAGGAAGAGGCAGAAAAAGCGGTCTGGATGACCAACTTTCAGAAGAAATTCACGGAACTGGGATTTGACCTGGACGACAGGAAAAAGAAGATGGGCCAGCTCTCCGGCGGCCAGCAAAAGAAAGTTATGCTGATCCTTGCCTTCATGAAGGCGCCCGACATCCTTTTGCTGGATGAACCGACAAACCACCTGGACCTTAAGACGACCCTCTGGCTCCAGGACCAGGTAAAAGCATTTCCGGGCGCCCTGATCCAGGTCTCCCACGACAGATTTTTCATAGACGAGACCGTCCAGCAGGTCTGGGAGCTGGCCGCCGGCCGGCTGACATGCTATCAGGGGGGCTACAGCGCTTACCGCAGGGAAAAGGCCAAAAGGGTCAGCAGGCAGGAAAAGGCCTATCAGGCCCAGCAGGAAGAGATCGCCAGGGAAAAAGCCCTCATAGAAAAATTCAAACACAGACCGCGCAAAGCTGCATTTGCCAGAAGCCGGGTGAAAATGCTGGAGAGGATGGAACGGGTTCCCAAGCCGCAGGCTGATGACGCCCTTATCCATACGGGCGATATCCTGCCCTCCCGCCCGGGAAGCCGCAGGGTCCTGGACTGCAAGGATGCGGTCATCGGCTATGACAGGCCCCTTAAGGCCATAAGCTTTCGCCTGGCCCGGGGCCGCAAGGTCGGGGTCTTCGGTGCCAACGGGACCGGCAAGTCGACGTTTCTTAAGACAGCCGCCGGCCTTATGGCTCCCCTTGGCGGCAAGCTGAGGCTGGGGGAGAATATCGACATCGGTTATTTTGATCAGATGAGCGGGCAGATCCACTCGGGAAAGAGCGTGTTTGACTGGTTTCACGACTGCTTCCCCGCTCTGACCGGCGAGGAAGAGCGCAGATATCTGGCGGGCTTCCTTTTTAAAGGAAAGAGCCTGGGTCAGAAGGTCGACAATCTTTCGGGCGGCGAGAAGGCAAGGCTTGCCCTGGCCCGCATTCTCTACAGCCGGCCAAACCTTCTTTTGCTGGATGAGCCGACGAACAACATGGATATCCCGGCTATGGAGACCATAGAGTCCATACTAAAGGATTATAAAGGAAGCATGATCTTCGTCACCCACGACCGCTATTTCCTCAGCCAGGTGGCGGACTCCCTCCTCTTCTTTGAAGAAGACGGGGCCGTGCGCTATTACCCCTTCGATTACCGGCATTTTGCAGACGCCAGAAAAGCGGCCGCCGCGGGGCTGGATCCCGCCGGGGTGACGGACGTGGAGAATCAGAGGCTGGCCGAGGGGATCCGGGCTGTTCCCAAAGGGTCAAATCTGCTTGGCCACGCCCTGTCGACGGAAGAGCTGTATGAAAGCTGGCGCTTTGACCAGAACAGGCCCGGGCGCAAAGCGGCTGAAGAAGCATTTGCCGCCGCCTCGGAAAGATTTCAGGAGGATCCGCAGACCCCGGAGGAGTATGAGGACTGGGAGAGTCGGCAGGAGAAGGCCCGCGCGGACCTTGAGGCGGCCCGGGCCGCCTGGACCGAAAAGCTTCTGGAATGGTATGACATCTGGCTGGAGCTTTCGGAAGATCCGGAGTAAGAGGGACAGAATCGCTGTGAAAATGAAGGAGGAGTATCTATGAGCCAGGTACAGGTTCTCTATGAAGATAAGGATATCATCGTGGCCGTCAAGCCGGCGGGCATGGCTTCCCAGCCTGACCGGAGCCTTGGCATGGATATGGTCAACTGGCTGAAAAATGCTGCCCGCGGGGATATTCATGTTATCCACCGGCTGGACAGGCTGGTGGGAGGGATCATGGTCTATGCCAGGAACAAGAAGGCGGCCGCTTCCCTGAGCAGACAGATCAGGGAAAATGCTGTGAAAAAGGAGTACCTGGCCATTGCCTGCGGCAGCCTGACGGCCGGCGTGCCGCAGGAGGACGGATCCATGTGTCTGACAGATTTTCTTGTCCCGGCCAGGGGGAAGGAGCCGGCCAGGGTCGCCGGGGCGGACACGCCGGGGGCTGTCAGGGCCCAGCTGATCTATCGGGTCATCGATGAGAAGTTTCTGGATGACGGATCCCGCCTGTGCCTGGTGCGGGTCCGCCTGATCACAGGCCGGCGCCACCAGATCCGCGCCCAGCTGGCCGGGGCGGGTGCCCCCATCCTGGGCGATGGCAAGTACGGCGGCCTCCCTTCGGGGACCGGGCTGGCTCTTTTTGCCTGGCGCCTTGGCTTTACCCATCCTTCCACCGGGGAGCGGATGGACTTTAAGGCTCCCATCCCGGCTGTCATCCGGGAACATTTCCCGGAAAATGCTTGATATATTGCCCGGTAAACGGTATATTTATTAATTGAGAATATGATATCCTCGCGCCTTTGCGCGTGCGGGAATAAGGATAATTTTATGGAGGATTTTTTTAATGGCTAAGGACAAGAAGGAAGTGCGCGAGATCACAGACATGGATGTCGATTTCGCCCAGTGGTACACGGACGTAGTGATAAAGGCTGACCTGATCGGCTATACAAGCGTAAAGGGCTGTATGGCTTTCAAGCCTGCCGGCTACGCGATCTGGGAGAACATCCAGAGGGAGCTGGACAAGAGATTTAAGGAGACAGGTGTTGAGAATGTATACATGCCCATATTCATTCCGGAGAGCCTTCTGGAAAAGGAAAAGGATCATGTAGAAGGATTTGCCCCCGAGGTTGCCTGGGTGACGAAGGGCGGTCTCAACGATCTGCAGGAGCCCCTCTGCGTGCGCCCTACATCCGAGACTCTTTTCTGTGATTTCTACGCAAAGGATATCCAGTCATACAGAGATCTTCCAAGACTTTACAATCAGTGGTGTTCTGTTGTGCGCTGGGAGAAGGAGACAAGACCCTTCCTCCGTTCCAGAGAATTCCTCTGGCAGGAAGGCCACACGGCCCACGCGACTGCCGAGGAAGCCAGAGAGCGCACGGAGCTCATGCTCAATGTCTACGCGAAATTCGCGGAGGAAGTTCTGGCTATCCCTGTTATAAAGGGCCAGAAGACGCCCAAGGAAAAGTTTGCCGGCGCTGAGGCCACATACACCATAGAGTCTCTCATGCACGATGGCAAGGCCCTCCAGTGCGGCACAAGCCACGACTTCGGCGATGGATTTGCCAGGGCCTTCGGCGTTCAGTATACAGATAAGGACAATAAGCTCCAGTACGTATATCAGACATCCTGGGGCATGACCACCCGTATGATCGGCGCTCTGATCATGGTCCACGGCGACAACAGCGGCCTTGTGCTCCCGCCGGCCATCGCGCCCACCCAGATCACCATTATCCCCATCGCCATGCATAAGGGCGGTGTGCTCGAGGAAGCCCAGAAGCTTTATGACAGACTGCAGGCAGCAGGCTATCGGGTGAAGATGGACGATACAGACAACAAGCCCGGCTGGAAGTTTGCTGAGGCCGAGATGAGAGGGATCCCTATCCGCATAGAGTTCGGTCCCAAGGATATAGAGGCTCAGCAGGCCGTTATCGCAAGGCGCGATACAAAGGAGAAGATAACAGTTCCCCTTGCCCAGCTTGAGGAGAAGGTTGCCGAGACGATGAAGCAGATGCAGCATGATATGCTCGAGGCGGCCAGAAAGCGCATGAACGAGCACACATATGTGGCTCGCAGCTACGAAGAATTCAAGGACACCATTGCGAACAAACCCGGCTTTGTCAAGGCTATGTGGTGCGGAGACCAGGCCTGCGAGGACAAGATAAAGGAAGAGACGACAGCGACATCCAGATGCATGCCCTTTGAGCAGGAGCATATATCTGATGTCTGCGTATGCTGCGGCAGACCGGCCAAGAAGATGGTCTACTGGGGTAAAGCATATTAATGCGTGTAAATGACAAATAGTCAAGGAGGTATGGTTCAATGAAGAGAGCAGATCTTGCACAGGAACTTTCATCATCCACCTATCCGGGCAGAGGCATTATCATCGGCCGCTCGGAGGACGGAAGCAAGGCAGTGGCGGCGTATTTCATCATGGGGAGAAGCGTAAACAGCAGGAACCGTATATTCGTCGAGGACGGCGAAGGGATCCGGACCCAGGCCTTCGATCCTTCCAAGATGGAGGATTCCAGCCTGATCATCTACGCTCCGGTCCGTGTGCTGGGCAACAAGACCATCGTGACAAACGGCGACCAGACGGATACCATCTACGAGGGCATGGACAGGCAGCTCACATTTGAGCAGGCTCTGCGGACAAGAGAATTTGAGCCTGACGCTCCCAACTTTACCCCCAGGATATCCGGTATCATCCACGCTGTGGACGGCACATTCAACTACGCTCTTTCCATCTTAAAGAGCGATGAGGCAGACCGCAGTTCCTGCAACAGGTATACATTTGCCTACAATGACGTCGCTGCCGGCGAAGGCCGTTATATCCACACCTATATAGACGACGGAGATCCTCTTCCCAGCTTCGAGGGCGAGCCGACCCGCGTCAGCATTCCGGACAGTGATGTAGGTGAGATCGCCGATCTGATCTGGAAGAACCTCAACGAGGATAACAAGGTCTCTCTTTTCGTGAGAACGATAGATATCGCCAGCGGCAGATACGAGACCAGGATCATAAACAAGAACAAGTAATCTTACGCATTTTCCAGAAAGGGGAAGCCGCCCGGATAAGGCGGCGCGAAGAAGAATATTATGAACGAACTTCAGCTGAAATATGGATGCAACCCGAATCAGAAGCCTTCCCGCATATTCATGGAAGACGGCAGCGATCTGCCCGTAAAGGTTTTGAACGGCAGACCCGGTTATATCAATTTTCTTGATGCCCTCAACGGCTGGCAGCTGGTAAGCGAGCTCAAGAAGGCGACAGGTCTTCCGGCAGCTACTTCCTTTAAGCACGTATCACCGGCCGGCGCCGCAGTCGGTCTTCCTCTGACCGATGTTGAGAGAAAGATCTACTGGGTAGACGATATGGGCGAGCTCACTCCCATGGCAAGCGCCTACGCAAGGGCCAGGGGCGCGGACAGAATGTCTTCCTTCGGAGATTTCATCTCCCTTTCTGACGTCTGTGACGCGGCTACTGCAAGGATCGTCAAGAGAGAGGTTTCCGACGGCATCATCGCTCCCGGCTATGATGACGACGCCCTTGAGATCTTAAAGAGCAAGAAGAACGGCAATTACAATGTCATCCAGATCGATCCTTCCTACAAGCCGGCTCCCATAGAACACAAGCAGGTGTTCGGCATCACATTCGAGCAGGGAAGAAATGAGCTTAACATCGACAGGGATTTTCTGGGGAATGTTGTGACAGAGAATAAGGAGATCCCGGACAGCGCCAAGATCGACCTGATCATCTCCCTGATCACCCTCAAATACACCCAGTCCAATTCCGTCTGCTACGCAAAGGGCGGCCAGGCCATCGGCATAGGCGCCGGCCAGCAGAGCCGTATCCACTGTACGAGGCTTGCCGGCCAGAAGGCTGACAACTGGTTCCTGCGCCAGAGCCCCAGGGTACTGGGCCTGCAGTTCGTGGACGGGATCAGAAGGGCAGACAGGGACAACGCCATCGATCTTTACATTGGCGACGAGTACATGGATGTTCTCGCGGAAGGCGCATGGCAGAAGACATTCAAGGTAAAGCCCGAAGTATTTACCCGCGAAGAAAAACGCGCATGGCTTGACAAGATGCAGGACGTAGCCCTCGGCTCCGACGCCTTCTTCCCCTTCGGCGACAACATAGAGCGCGCTCACAAGAGCGGTGTAAAATATGTCGCTCAGCCGGGCGGATCTGTAAGAGACGACAATGTCATCGAGACCTGCAACAAGTACGGCATGGCTATGTGCTTCACAGGGATCAGGCTCTTCCACCACTGATCTTTCAGACAGAATAGGATTCATATGCCCCTTTCCGGCAGTCAGAAAATTTCGGCTGCCGGGAGGGGGTTTCTTCATTACAGTTTGTCCATTACTACTGGACAATTTTTGCGAAATCCGAAAAATTGAGGCAACAGGAAGGAGATAAGTTGGATCTGTAGGGGAATATAGGTTATGAGAAATGATAAAGAATATTTGAAAAGACTCGCTCCCTGTGGTTTGCATTGTGGAAAATGCTTCGCATTTAAAGACGGAGATATCAATAAAGCCGCAAATGATTTGAAGAAAAATCTGGAGTCATTATGTAGAGCTTTTCAAGATAGAAGATCCGCTGAAGAGAAATCTGCTTCCAGGAAGCGCCTTTCAATGCGATGGGAAGTGTCGAATCCTGTCGAATTCTATGATAAGCTGACGATATCTGTCTTTTTTTGGGTGACGATTGTCATTTACCTTGGCTCCCGGCAAATGTATACTGGTCTGTATCACAAGCGGGAGGTGGCAAGGTATGGAAGATATTCTGCAGAAGATGGAGGCGGAGCTGCCGGGGGCAGGCGGGACCGGATGTGAGCTCATAGAGGGGCATATGCTGAGCGGGGCGCCTGCTGGAGGCCAGTGGAGGAAGCTCTGCTTTATGCTGGGAACCCTGCTGGGGGATCATCTGGCGGCAAATGACCTGGATGATGAGGTCATGCCCGGCCCTCTCATGGTCAGGCTTGGGGACTGCAGCCTCCTGCGCTGCGAGCTGGTGACGGCAAAAAAGCAGCCTGAGCCGGAGCAGCCTGGACCGGAAGAAGAGGAGTCCGAACATTCGGCTGTCCGCTTTCTGCCTCTGCGCTTTGTCGCCAATATCCTGACGGATAAAAATGCTCTTTATGATTGTATGGACAAGACCCAGATCTACAGTGATGCGGGGGTTCTGGAATACTGGCTCATAGACGTGGGCAGGCAGTTTGTCTATGCATTTTCCCTGCAGGGGCAGACAGAATTTCGCCGCTATTCCTTTGAGCAGACCATCCGCAGCAGCGCCTATCCGGGATTTTCCTGCTGCCTGTCGGAAATGATGTGGGAGGAGGGCGGCTGCCTCAAGGAGCTGGCCGTCTTTTACCGGTTCAGAAATGAGCTGGACGAGAGAAATGCCATAGCGGAGGAGCCGGCGGACTACGACAGCGGTGAGGAGGATGTATACAGCGCCGGGACATTTTATCGCTGGATGGACACAAGGCGCTGCCTGCCCCATATGAGCAGCATGACGGAGCTGCTTCTGGGTGGAATCCGGGAAAATGCTAAGCCCAGTGCACGCCACAGCCGGATCCAGGGGAATCTGTATTTTTATATCAGAGGCTGGCTCCATGAAAAGAAAAGCGGCTGGCAGCTCTGCTTTTCGCCCATGGCGGTGGAGCTGACCGGGGAGGGGATCCTGGACTGCGTTCTCAGGCCGGATATCTTCCTGGTGCCCAGGGACGCGGATATCGTGGACAATATTTACCGGGGCGTTCCCGCCTGGGTCATAGAGATAGCTGACCCGGCAAGCGCCGCGGCGGATTATATAGATAAGGAGCAGGTCTATACTTATCACGGGGTGAAGGAATACTGGATCATAAATGACTGGAAAAAGCAGGTCATGGTCCTTAGGGCCGGCCAGATCCGGCCCCGTATTTTTTCTTATAAAGAGAGCATAGAACCGGTCTGCCTGCCGGGTCTTCATATTTCCATGGACGAAGTCTCTGTTCTGTGGTAAGATAAGAGAGAAGGATACGAACTTTTGTTCTGGTTTTATACAAAGGAGAAGAAGGATGCAGCTTTTGCTTCATATCTGCTGCGCTCCCTGCTCTGTCGCCTGTATCTCCCATCTGCGCGATGAGGGGATAGACCCGGCAGGCTTCTGGTACAACCCCAACATCCACGGGGTGAAGGAGTACAGGAGGCGCAAGAACACGCTGATCGATTACGCCAGGTCTATTCACCTCAAGCTTCTTATAGAGAATGAATACGGTCTGCGCAAATTTATAGACCATGTCTACCCCAACTATGAGGCCAGGTGTGCCTACTGCTATGCCTGCCGGCTGGAGGAGACCGCCAGGTTCGCGGCCCAGAACGGTTATGATGCATTTTCCACGACCCTGCTGATCAGCCCCTACCAGAAGCATGAGCTGATCCGGCAGACCGGGCAGAGGATGGCGGACAAATATGGAGTAGAATTTCTCTACAGGGATTTCCAGCCTTATTTTAAGGAAGGCCAGGACAAGGCCAAGGAGCTGGGACTCTACCGGCAGCAGTACTGCGGCTGCATATTCAGCGAGGAAGACCGCTATCTGGAAGATAAGAAGGGAAAGGTAAGCTTCCAGAAGTTCAACAACAGGATAAGGTGAGAGAGCATGGATGAGAAAGCCAGGGCATATATTGCCATAGATCTCAAGTCCTACTATGCCTCCGTGGAGTGCGTGGAGCGGGGGCTGGATCCGCTGACAACCAACCTGGTCGTTGCGGATGAGACCAGGACGGACAAGACCATCTGCCTTGCCGTCTCCCCCTCTCTCAAGGCTTACGGCATACCCGGCCGGGCCAGGCTTTTTGAGGTTCTGCAGCAGGTAGACAGGATTAATGCTCAGCGCCGCCTGGCTGCCCCCGGCCATAAGTTCACGGGCGGGTCGACGGACGCGGACGAGCTGAGAGACCACCCTGAATATAAACTGGAATTTATCACCGCCATGCCCCGGATGGCCTTTTACATCCGCTACAGCACCCGGGTCTACAATGTCTATCTGAACTACATTGCCCCGGAGGATATCCATGTATATTCCATAGATGAGGTCTTCATGGACGCGACGTCTTACCTTGGCATATACAAGATGACGCCCCGCCAGCTGGCCATGAAGATGATCCGGGATGTCCTGGAGCAGACAGGGGTCACGGCGACGGCCGGCATAGGGACGAACCTGTATCTGGCCAAGATAGCCATGGATATCGTAGCTAAGCATATGCCGGCAGATGAGTATGGGGTCCGGATAGCGGAGCTGGACGAGATGAGCTACAGAAGGCTCCTGTGGGATCACCGGCCGCTGAAGGATTTCTGGAGGATCGGAAGAGGCTATTCGCGCAAGCTGGAGAAGAACGGCATGTTTACGATGGGGGATATAGCCAGGTGCTCTCTGGGCGGGCCGAATGATTTTCTCAACGAAGAGCTTCTGTATAAACTTTTCGGCGTGAATGCCGAGCTTCTCATAGATCACGCCTGGGGCTGGGAACCCTGTACCATAGCGGATATAAAGGCCTACCGGCCCAAGAACAACAGCCTGGGCTCGGGCCAGGTCCTGCCAAAGCCATATGACAGAGACCATGCCAGGCTTGTGGCGCGGGAGATGACGGACATGCTGGTCCTTGACCTTGTGGATAAGCGGCTCGTGACGGATCAGGCTGTGCTGATCCTGGGCTATGACAGGGAGAATCTGTCGACTCCTGAAAAGCGCAGGGCTTATCAGGGCAAGGTACACATAGACAGGCTGGGGAGGATGGTCCCGGCCCACGCCCACGGGAGCGTAAGTTTTAAGAAGCATTCCTCCTCTTCCCGGATGATCATTGACGCTGTGATGGATCTTTTTGACCAGATCTGCGATCCGCACATGACCATAAGAAGGATCGGGGTTACATTGAATCACGTTGTCGGCGAGGATCAGGTGCCGGGGAAGGAAAGTTTCCGCCAGCTCAGCCTTTTTGAGGATATTGGACAGGAAGAGGAAAAGCACAGGCAGGAAGAAGAGGCTGCCGGCAGGGAGAGAAACATGCAGGAGGCCATACTCAGCATAAGAAAGAAGTACGGCAAGAACGCCCTGCTCAAGGGCATGAATATGGAAGAAGGAGCCACGGCCCGCCAGAGGAATGAGCAGATCGGCGGCCACAGGGCCTGAAGGCGCCGGGAGGGATACGATGGAAGAGAAAGAAAAAGCACAGGGTAAAGCCGGCAGGTACGACGATATCATAGATCTGCCCCACCATGTCTCGGCAAGGCATCCTCATATGACGGCTCAGCAGAGAGCCGCACAGTTTTCTCCCTTCGACGCTCTTTCCGGCTACGGGGAGGCAGTGCGCAGAACGCAGGAGGAAGCATGCAGACAGGTGGAGGAGGGCTGGGAGATCTGGACGGCGGACATTTAATCCGGGTTGAGTTGACTAATTATTCGGTGTTCTCCCTCCATTTCATATCCTCCGACGGAGGAAATCATGGCGGATCTTTGCAAACTTGAGCAGAAGATCTGTTAAGAAATGGATTTACTGGAACAAATGATGAAGGCATGATCAGAAATGGGGATAGGTATGGAGCAGAATAAAATTCAGTTATTTGAAGATCAGCCGATAAGAACTGCGTGGGACGAAGAAAATGAGGAATGGTATTTCTCAATTGTAGATGTGGTCAGAGTGCTGGCAGAGAGTAAAGATCCGGCAGCTTACTGGAGAAAACTTAAACAACGCTTAAAAAGAGAAGGAAACCAAACCGTGACAAATTGTCACGCTTTGAAAATGTTATCTAAAGATGGAAAACGACGGTTGACGGATATTGCTAATACAGAGCAGCTACTGCGCATTATCCAATCTATTCCTTCGAAGAAGGCAGAGCCGTTCAAACTGTGGCTGGCACAGGTAGGCCGCGAAAGAATTGAAGAGACGATAGATCCTGAATTATCAATAGACAGAGCGCTGGAAACTTATGCACGACTTGGTTATCCGGAGGACTGGATTAATCAGCGTCTGCAAACAATTCGTGCCAGAAAGGAACTGACAGATCAGTGGAAAGCTCATGGGATAGAACAGGGCAGAGAATATGCTGTTCTCACAGATGAAATTACGAGGGCATGGTCTGGAATGAGTACCCGGCAGTATAAAAACCTGAAGGGACTGAAGAAAGAAAATCTGCGGGATAACATGAGCACATTGGAACTTGCGCTGAATATGCTTGCGGAAGCAACGACAACAGAGTTGACAAAGGTTCAGAATCCTCATGGATTAGCAGAAAACCAGAAGACCGCTCATGATGGCGGTTCTGTGGCCGGTAATGCGAGAAAGGATATTGAGGATAGGACTGGACGCTCCGTTATCACAAGCCAGAATGCAAAACAGCTGAACGGTGTGGTTACGGAGCTGATAGAGGGAGTATCAGAGCTGGAGAATGAGTGATGTTCTCTGGGCGCGCCGAATGACTTTCTTCCAAAATAACAGTATAATTGAGAGAAAACATAAAATGATTGGGAGCAGGAAGAAAAACACATTATGCCGGAACAGATGCAGTCATCTGACACAAGAAACAGTGCTTTTTATATGTTATGGATATTGTAATTGCCTCATATTTGATGTAAACTAAAATTTGACTGATTGGGTATGTCTGTCAATTTTTCTTAGATAATATGGAGGAATAACATGTATAAAATTGTTAAGGCGCAGCAGCTTTCAGAAAAGATATTTCTGATGGTTGTCGAAGCAAAGTGGGTTGTCAGAACCTGCCTGCCGGGCCAGTTTTTGATTGCAAAACTGGATGAATACGGTGAGAGAATCCCGTTTACGATCTGTGACTATGACCGTGAGGCGGGAACAGTTACGATCGTATTCCAGGTCGTAGGCGCTTCTACTTATAAGATGTCAAAGCTTAAGGCCGGCGACAGCTTCATGGATATCACAGGCCCTCTCGGACGTCCGTCCGATCTGCTCGAGAAGGATATAGAGGAACTGAAGAATATGAAGATCCTCTTTGTCGGCGGCGGCGTTGGTGTTGCTCCCGTATATCCCCAGGTTAAGTGGATGCATGAGCATGGCGTAGACGTTGATGTTATCATAGGAGCCAAGAACAAAGACCTCATCATGTACGAGGAAGAGATGAGGGAGGTTGCCGGCAATCTCTATGTATGTACGGATGACGGTTCTTACGGCTTCCACGGCATGGTAACAGCTGTGATAGACGATCTGGTACAGAATCAGGGCAAGAAGTATGACCGCTGCGTAGCCATCGGCCCTGTTATTATGATGAAGTTTGCCTGTCTCACCACGAAGAAGTATGGTATTCCGACAGTTGTCAGCATGAATCCCATCATGGTTGACGGAACAGGTATGTGCGGAGCCTGCAGGCTTGTTGTCGACGGCAAGGTGAAGTTTGCCTGCGTTGACGGCCCTGAGTTCGACGGACATAAGGTTGATTTTGATCTGGCTATGGAGCGCCAGAGGACATATAAGACAGAAGAAGGCCGTGCTATGCTCAAGGCGACTGAGGGAGATACGCATCGCGGCGGATGCGGAAACTGCGGAGGTGACAAGTAATGGCTGTTAAGATGACGAAAGTACCGGTACGTGAGCAGGATCCCAAGGTCCGTGCCACGAATTTTAAAGAGGTCTGCCTGGGCTACAATGAACAGGAGGCTGTAGAAGAGTCGACAAGATGTCTGCACTGCAAGAAGCCCAAGTGCGTTCAGGGCTGCCCGGTAAGCATAGATATTCCCGGATTCATTGCTCAGATAAAGGAAGGCAATTTCGCGGGAGCCTATAATGTTATATTAGAGTCTTCTTCTCTGCCGGCTGTCTGCGGACGTGTATGCCCTCAGGAGTCCCAGTGCGAGGGCGTCTGCGTTGTCGGCATAAAGGGCGAGCCTGTATCCATCGGCAAGATGGAGAGATTCGTTGCCGACTGGGCCCGCGAGAACAACGTTGTTCCTGAAGCTCCCAAGACAAAGAACGGCAAGAAGGTCGCAGTCATCGGATCCGGTCCTTCCGGACTTACCTGTGCCGGCGATCTGGCCAAGATGGGCTATGAAGTGAAGATATTCGAAGCTCTCCATGAGCCCGGCGGCGTACTTGTCTATGGTATCCCGGAATTCCGTCTTCCCAAGCAGACAGTTGTTGCCCACGAGGTAGAGAATGTAAAGAAGCTTGGCGTTGAGATAGAGACGAACGTTATCATCGGCAAGTCCATCACCATAGACGAGCTGCTGAATGAGGAAGGCTTTGACGCTGTATTTATCGGATCCGGCGCAGGACTTCCCAAGTTCATGGGCATCCCCGGCGAGCAGGCAAACGGCGTATTTTCAGCTAATGAGTATCTGACAAGGAACAACCTGATGAAGGGATTCCGCGATGATTACGATACACCGATCCACAGAGGCCAGAAGGTCGCTGTCGTTGGCGGCGGCAATGTTGCCATGGACGCAGCCAGAACAGCTCTCAGACTGGGAGCTAAGACCTACATCGTATACAGACGAAGCGAGGCAGAGCTTCCCGCCAGAGTGGAGGAAGTACACCATGCCAAGGAAGAGGGAATCGAGTTCCATCTTCTCCGCAATCCCAAGGAGATCCTTGTGGATGAGAACGGCTGGGTCAAGGGCATCCGTGTCATAAAGATGGAGCTGGGCGAGCCCGACGAGTCCGGCAGAAGACGCCCGATCGAGGTACCCGGATCAGAGTATGATATCGATGTAGATACTGTCATCATGGCTCTGGGTACATCTCCCAACCCGCTGATTGCTTCTACCACAAAGGGTCTTGACACCCAGAAGTGGGGCGGCATCATCGCGAAGGAAGAGAACGGTCAGACATCCAAGCAGGCTGTCTACGCAGGCGGCGACGCCGTGACAGGCGCGGCAACGGTCATCCTTGCCATGGGAGCCGGCAGAGCAGCTGCAAAGGGTATCGACGAGTATCTCAGGAATAAGTGATAAGGCTCAGACGGCCGCAGGCGGCTGTGCTGAACAGATAAGAAGAAAATGGGGCTGTGCGAAAAGCACGGCCTCTTTTTTTGCAGAAGCCTTGTCATTATTACAGGATACAAGAATTGAAAGAACAATAATTTGTGCAAAATATACATAACAAAAACTTCCTTTTCTTATCTGCAGATGTTATAATGTGGAGTACAATTAAATAATGAGAGGAATATTCTACAGAAACAAGAGGTAGTATTATGAAAAGAAAACCTTACAAGAGGATTTCCCTGGGGGTTATGATACTCACACTGGCTGCTGTACTCTGCGGATGCGGAGGCGGCGCGGGATCTTCTACTGTTGATACTTCTTCAAAAGAGACAGCTGAGCCGGCGGCGTCTGCCAGCGCAGACCACGAGTTCACATTTGGACTTGACTCAGCAATCGCCAGTGTTGACCCGCATGTAGATACGGATGCAGCAACTCGAAGTGTCTTATTTAATGTCTTTGAAGGTCTTGTCAAGGTTACCCCTGAGGGTGACGTTGCTCCCGCCGTTGCGCAGGATTACAAGATGTCCGATGATGCGAAAACCTATACTTTCACATTGAGAGATGGGATTACATTCCAGGACGGCAAGGCTGTAAAAGCGAGCGATGTTAAATATTCATTAGAGCGAAGTGCAAAGATCAATGGTGATTCTTCTGCACTTTCTGTTATTTCCGATATTTCATGCCCTGATGACAAGACAGTCGTCATTACTCTCAAGAGCGCAGATTCTGAATTTATCTACAATCTGACCACGGAGATCCTTGAGGAGGCGAACGACAAGGATCAGGGAAGCAAGCCGATCGGCACGGGTCCCTTCAAGGTAGCCGAGTATAAAGAAGGAGAGTACATAGACTTCGAGCGCTATGAAGGCTACTGGAACAAGGATCTGGACTGCATAGACAAGGCTCAGATCAAGTTCTATGACAAGGCAGACACGGCTTTCACAGAGCTCAAGGCGGGCAGCATCGACGCTATGTGGCAGATGACGCCGGATCAGGTTAAGTCTCTGGGAGACGGCTACAATGTTGTAGAGTCCACGATGAAACTGGTTCAGGGACTTTTTATCAACAACACCTATGAGCCTTTCAAGAAGGTCCAGGTCCGTCAGGCGCTCAACTATGCCATAGACAGGGATGCGGTAGACAAATTACTTCTGGGCGGCGGAAGCAAGAAGATCAACACATACGGGTATCCTTCCGTACCTGAGTGGTACAATGCAGACACAGAGGGAACATATAAATATGATGTAGACAAGGCAAAACAGCTCCTTGCGGACGGCGGATACCCCGATGGATTTGACCTTGAGATCACGGTTCCCAACAATTACAATCTGCATGTTCAGGCAGCTGAGATCATGAAGGAAGAGCTGGCTCAGATCGGCGTCAAGGTTACGATCAATCCCGTAGACTGGAGCACATGGCTTTCCGATGTATACCAGGGCCGCAAGTTCCAGGCGACGGTGATCGGCTTTGATTTCACATCCCTGGCTCCTTCTACCTGGTATGTTCACTATCAGTCAAAATCAGACAACAATATGGTGAACTTCTCTGACGCGGATTATGACAAGACCTATGACGAAGCCAAGACAGAGACAGATAAGGACAAGAAGAAGGAACTCTATAACAAGTGCCAGCAGATCCTCACAGATCAGGCGGCATCTGTATTTATAGAAGACCCTGTCAACTACATCGTACTCAGGAAGGGTTACACGGGATTTGCTTCCTATCCCATCTATGTCATTGATCTTTCTTCTATAAAGGCAGAATAAAAAGAAGAGAAAATTATTTATATGAGAACTGAAGGCGGAGGTTGACAGTGAAATATTTAATAAAAAAATTTATTGCTCTCATTATTACATTGTTGGTCATCTCAATGCTGACCTTCATAGCCTTCAGTCTCATACCGGGTGACGCGGTCTTATCCAGACTGGGAATAAACGCGACCCCGGAGGCGATCGCGAATATGCGGGCGCAGATGGGTCTCGACGACCCTGTTATCATTCGTTATTTCAGATGGCTGGCCGGAGCACTGCATGGTGACTTCGGCCAGTCTATGAGATACTCTACGATGACGGTATCCCAGCTGATCAGCTCCCGACTTCCGGTCACTATCATCATGGCCGTTATGTCCCTGATCATCATCGCCCTTATCTCCCTGCCCCTGGGCATGCTCTCGGCGCGGGTCTCCGGCAAGTGGCTGGACGGCCTCATCTCCCAGGTGACTCAGGTGATCATGTCCATCCCCTCTTTCTTTTTGGGCATCCTGCTCACAGTTGTCTTCGGGCTGATCTTCAAGGTATTTGACGTCGGCGGCTATGTTTCGCCGGATAAAGATTTCTGGGGCTGCGTGCATTTTCTGATCCTGCCGGCAACAGCTGTTGCCCTGCCCAGGATCGCCATGGTTGTGAAATATCTGAGGAACTCTGTCGTCACGGAGATGAAGAAGGATTACGTAAGGACTGCCGTCAGCAAGGGCGCGGGAAAGCGCTGGGTCCTCTACCGGCATGTCCTGAGGAATGCCCTCATCCCGGTCATAACATTTGTCGCTATGGTCGTGGCGGAGATCCTGGCGGGAAGCCTTGTGATAGAGCAGGTATTCAACATTCCCGGCATGGGAAGGCTCCTTGTCTCCTCCATTTCGACGAGAGACTATCCTGTCGTCCAGGCGGCAGTGCTCTATATCACGGCCATCGTTGTCATCATAAATTTCATCGTCGACGCCCTCTATCAGGTCGCTGACCCGAGAATCAGGAATGCATAGGAGACAAAAGGCATGAGAAAATACAACTACTCTCTGATCGCCGGTCTGATCATCACGGCATTCATGCTGGCAGTAACGATCACAGCGCATTTCTGGACTCCCTACAGCGTCACCGCCATGAGCAGCATGTCAAAGAATCTGCCTCCCAGCGCGGCACATCTGATGGGGACGGACAACTTCGGAAGAGACGTATTAAGCCGGGTCATGAGCGGGTGCGGAACGACATTTTTCATCGGCATGTGCACGGTTGTCATAGGTGCAGTCTTCGGGACCATCGTGGGAGCTGTCACAGGATATTTCGGCGGGATCCTTGACGCGGTGATCATGAGGATAAACGACGTTCTGCTCTCATTTCCCAGCGTCCTCTTAGCCCTGATCTTCATCAGCTTTCTGGGCACCGGCAAGTATAAGATCATTATAGCCCTGGGCGTCATGTTCATCCCCAGTTTTGCCAGGATCGTCCGCAGCGAGGTCATCCGGATAAAGTCACAGGATTACGTAAAGAGCGCCAGGGTCATGGGCGCCGGCAGCCTGCGCATCATTTTCGTTCATATTATACCCAATATCCGGGTCAGCATGCTCACGGCGGCGGCGGTAGGATTTAACAATGCCGTGCTGGCCGAGGCAAGCATGTCTTATCTGGGACTTGGAGTCGTGCCTCCTGAGCCCAGCCTGGGCCTTATGCTCTCGGAGGCGCAGCAGTATATATTCGTCGCGCCCTGGTACGCGCTTTTCCCCGGAATCGTCATAGCCCTTATCATCCTCGGGTTCGGACTGATCAGCGAAGGCCTCAGGGGCCTTGCTCAGAAGTAAGGAGGCAGTCATGGAAGAAAATGAGCTTCTGAAAGTCAGAGATCTGACGATCAGTTTTCCGACAGTCAGCGGGATGCATACCGTGCTCGACCATATCAGTTTTGACGTGAAAAAGGGCGAGATCGTCGGGATCGTCGGGGAATCCGGCTCCGGAAAGTCTATGACATCGCTTGCGGTCATGGACCTTTTGCCGGACCATGCTGTGGTAGACCCCGGCTCCTCCATCAGCCTTCAGGGGCGCCAGATGCTGGGCATGTCAGAAGAGGAGCTGCGGCAGATAAAGGGCAATGAGATATCCATGGTATTCCAGGAGCCTATGACTTCTCTCAATCCTGTCATGAAGATTGGCAGGCAGGTCGGGGAGCCTCTCCGCCTGCACACAGACCTGAGCGAGGAGGAGATAAATGCCCGCGTGATAGATGAGCTGGGCCAGGTGGGCCTGGTAGGAGCGGAAAAGCTGGTAGAACAGTATCCCCATGAATTTTCCGGAGGCATGAGGCAGAGGGTCATGATCGCCATGGCGATCATAAACAATCCCAGCCTGATCATAGCGGATGAGCCGACGACGGCCCTGGACGTGACCGTGCAGGCTCAGATCCTCAACCTTTTTAAGAAGATCCATGAGGAAAAGGGCAGTTCCATCCTCTTCATCTCCCACGACCTCAATGTCATCCGCGAGGTCTGCCAGAGGGTTATCGTCATGTACAAGGGTCATATCGTCGAGGAGGGCAGCGTGGACCAGGTGATGAATCATCCCAGGCATGAATACACGAAGACTCTTGTCGCTTCCATGCCGGACAACGCGGCGGACACAGCTTCCGACAAGGTACTGGTCCATGTGGATCACCTGAATGTCTACTATAAGCTGAGGGGAGGCATCTTATCCGGCAAGACCGGGCGCAGCCAGATCCTCAAGGACGTCAGTTTTGACATATTTGACGGCGAGATCTTCGGCGTTGTGGGGGAGTCGGGATGCGGCAAATCCACCCTGGCCAAGGCTCTGGCCGGCCTCAATAAGGAGTACGACGGGACGATCCAGACAAACGGCCTGCGGCCGCAGATGGTCTTTCAGGATCCGTTCAGTTCGCTGAACCCCGCAAGGAAGATAGGCTGGATCATGGAGGAGCCTCTTAAGCTTCGCGGCATCCGGGACAAGGCTCAGCGCAAAAGTATGGTAAATGACTGCCTGCAGCAGATAGGGCTGGATCCTTCCTTTGCCGACCGCTATGCCAATGAGCTCTCAGGCGGCCAGCGCCAGAGGATCAGCATAGGGACGGCCATCCTGCGGGGGGAGAAGTTCATCATAGCCGACGAGGCGGTGTCTGCTCTTGACGTGACGGTCCAGTCCCAGATCTTAAAGCTCCTGCTCCGCCTGCAGAAGGAGTGGGGCCTGACTATCATGTTCATATCCCATGACCTTAACGTTGTCCGGCACATGTGCCGGCGGGTGATCGTCATGTACAAGGGCCAGATCGTGGAGACGGCGGACGTGGAGGAACTCTACGACCATCCGCGCCATCCCTACACCCGCATGCTCTTTGACAGTGTCCTTAGCGACCGCAAGAGGCACAATGTGAAGTTTGACTCCATGAACAGGCTCCTCTTCACGGCCGGAGCCTCTACAGGCGGATGCCCCTTCTACAACCGCTGCTTCTACAGGTCAGACGAGTGCCGCAAGAAGGAACCGGAGCTTTTGGATACCGGCAAAAAGGGCCATAAGACCCGTTGCTGCAGGCTGGCAAAATGATTATCAATTGTATGTAAAAAAATACTTGCATTTCCGGACAGACCGATGTATAATTGCTCTTGTCGATTGACATTGGGCTGTCGCCAAACGGCAAGGCACAGGACTCTGACTCCTGCATTTGAAGGTTCGAATCCTTCCAGCCCAGCTTTGAAAAGCATCCTGAGGGTCAGGGTGCTTTTTTTTCTGTTTTGCAGACGGGAAGATATTTTTGAGGTGGTCGTATGTTTTCCATAGAAAAAACAGTAGCTTACAGTGATATTTCAAGCGGCGGCTATGCGGATATTGCCTGCATAGCTGATTATCTGCAGGACTGCGCGGCTTTCCACTCGGACTCTGTAGGGGGAGGCAGCGAGTTACTTAAGAAAGAGAAGGGCTGCGTCTGGCTCCTGGCTTCCTGGCAGATCATTGTAGACCGTTATCCCCGCTACGGGGAGAAGCTGAAGATATTTACCCAGCCATACGGCTTTGACAGGGTATTTGCCAACAGAAATTTCATGATATGCGACGAGGCGGGGGAAAGGATCGTAAGCGCCGATTCCTACTGGTTCCTCCTCGACATGAATACCGGCCTTCCCCTGCGCATGAGGGAAGACGTATCCGGAGCCTATCAGCTGGCCGGCAAGATGGATATGGCCTATGAGCCCCGCAAGGTAAGGGCGAAAGCGGCTGTCCGGGATGAGGGAATGGTCAGCGTGGCCAGAGCTTACATCGATACAAATATGCATATGAACAATGCCTGGTATATCAGGCTGGCCATGGAATATCTGCCTCCTGACTTTATGATCCGCCAGGTGCGGGTGGAATACCGCAAGGCAGCCCTCTATCCGGATAAGATCCGCGTCTTTACAGGCAGGACGGATACGGGCAGGATCCAGATCCTTATGAAAGATGAGCATGATGATATCTACGCGGCGCTGGAGTTCGCCGCAGCGGAGGAATAGATGATAGAATTAGGGAAAAAACAGGTCCTGACTGTAAAAAGGATGAAGCATTTTGGAGCCTTTGTCGGCGAGGCGGGCGATGAGAATGAGATGAACAGCGTCCTGCTTCCGGCCAAGTACCTTCCGGAAGAGACGAAGATCGGCGATGAAATAGAAGTATTTATATACAGGGATTCCAGCGACAGGCTGATCGCGACGACTCTGGAGCCGGCCCTGACCCTTGGCCAGACGGCCATGCTGACGGTAAAGGATACCGGCAGCGTCGGGGCTTTCCTGGACTGGGGCCTTGAGAAGGATCTCCTGCTGCCCTTCAGGGAGCAGACCGTAAAGCCTCTGGAGCCCGGCATGCGGGTCCTGGCTGCCCTCTATATAGACAAGAGCCGCCGGCTCTGCGCGACCATGAGGGTTTACGATTACCTCAAGAGCGAGTCCCCTTATCAGGAAGGGGATTCTGTAAAATGCGTTATCTATCAGTTCAATCCAAGGCTTGGCGCCTTTGCGGCCGTTGACGGCATATACCACGGCATGTTCCCCAGGGGGAAATACCACACGGATCTGAAGCTGGGCCAGGAGATCATGGCCAGAGTCGAGAAGGTCAGGGATGACGGCAGGCTGGAACTGACTGCCATAGAGCCCGTCAGGAAACAGATCCAGCTCGACGGGGAGAGGGTTCTTAGCCTTTTAGACAGCTACGACGGGGTGCTTCCCTTTACGGAAAAGGCCGATCCCCAGGTAATCTCAAGGGAGCTGGGCCTGAGCAAGGCCGCCTTTAAGAGGGCTGTCGGCCATCTCCTTAAAGAGGGGGAGATCCGCAAAGACGGCGAAAAGATACGAAAGAGTTAAGCAATTATTACAAAATCTTTAAGCATTTTCTTGACAGGAAATAGCAACACTGGTATAATCTTTCTGTAATAAACTTGTAACAAATGCAATTTTGGCTTAATAAAGCTGACTTGTATTGTTCATTTACAGAAGGAGGTTAAGCCAATGGGCGGTCGTAAGTACAGAAAGACGGTGTACGCTGCAGCTGCAGCGCTTATCATGTCAACATGTACCATGCCGGTTATGGCAGCGCCTTATGCAAACAACGATAAGACGCTCACCGCGGTGAACACTGACAAGACATATGCACAGGGCGCCGATACGGAGGCGAAGATCATCACATCCGTTGAGCTGGATAAGCGCTCACCCTATGTGAAGACAGGCATCGCTGTATCTGATACATATCTGAAGATATACAAGAAGGCTTCCAAAAAGTCGGAAGTCATAGGCAAGCTCAACAGCGGTTCAGGATGCAGGATAAAGGGTTCCAGCGATAACTGGTATCACATTAAGTCCGGAGATATCGATGGCTATGTTGCCAGGAAGAACGTGCTGACGGGCTATGAAGCTCAGCAGTATGCTCAGGAGCACAACATTACGGATCTTGTCGCAAAGTCTCAGGATGAGAACAGCAAGCAGTATCTCTACAAAGAGCCTTCCGCTGATTCGGACATCGTGACCACTGTTATGTGGGATCAGGACGTTCAGATCGTCGGAGAGTCCAATGATCACTCCTGGGTAAGAGTAAAGATAGGAAAGTCAGAAGGCTTTATAGAAGCTTCCTCCATCATACTTGACGTACAGTATGAGGAAGCGGTAGCTGTCAAGCCTGACAAGCAGAAAGAGACAGCTCAGGTAACTGCGGCGGCTCAGGCTCAGACGGCCGAGACAAAGGCAGCACAGACGACAGCAGAGACAAAGGCGTCCGAGACTCAGGCAGCAGAAACAAAGGCTGAGACAAAAGCCGAGACAAAGGCTGAAACAAAGGCCGAGACAAAGGCTGAAACAAAGGCCGAGACAAAAGCTGAGACCAAGGCCGAGACAAAAACTGAAACAAAGGCTGAGGCCAAAGCTGAAACTAAGGCTCAGACAAAGACAGAATCTGTCAGCATCCAGGATGCGGGCGATACCGTATACGCGACATATTCTGTCAGCATCCGGAACAGCTATTCTACAGACAGTCAGGTCATAGGATGCCTGGCCGGCGGAGAGGGCATAAAGCGCACCGGAGTGACAAGCAACGGCTGGACCCGTGTCCAGTACAGCGGCAAGCAGGCTTACATTAAGAGCGACTATCTCACAACACAGAAGCCTGCCGAGGAGAAGCAGGAGACTCAGAAGAAGGAAGAGACAGAGACTCAGCAGACAGCAGGTCAGACAAAGAGCGCTTCCTCCGGCACGGTATATGCAGTGCAGGGCGTGAACATCCGCGAGCAGGCCTCCGCTGATTCCGATATCATCGGTTCCCTTCAGACAGGTGAGAGCGTTGCCCGCACGTCTAACGACGGCGAGTGGAGCTGTATCACGATAAACGGCGTAAAAGGATACATAAAGAGCGATTATCTCACGACAGAAAAGCCGGCATCTGCTTCCGGGCAGAAGAGCCAGTCTGCGCAGACTCAGAAGACTGAGACGAAGAAGGCATCTGCTCAGAAGTCTCAGACCTCAGCAGAGTCATCGATCACCATAGAAGAAGTCAATGATACGGTCTATGCTACGGCGGGCGTTAACGTAAGAAAGAGCCCAGACGCTTCTTCCGAGAAGCTGGGATCCATCTCAGCCGGCGACAGCGTCATGAGGACAGGCAAGACGTCAAACGGCTGGACCCGTGTGAACGCCGGCGGCGTGACCGGATATATCAACAGCAATTATCTGACAAGCCAGAAGCCCAAGGTTCAGGCATCAGCTTCTACGACAGCGGCTTCCACAAAGTCTTCCACATCATCGGGCAAGACATCATCGAACAAGGCTTCGACAACTTCCACCAGCTCAAAGAGCGGCGGATCGGGATCTGCTATCGCAAGCTTTGGCCTCCAGTATGTAGGTTATCCCTATGTATACGGCGGCAACAGCCTGACAAACGGAGTTGACTGCTCGGGATTCACCCAGCAGGTGTATCTCCACTTTGGCTATTCTATTCCCAGAACGGCAGCAGCACAGTCAGGTGTGGGAACACCGGTCACCGTATCGACATCGACCCTGCAGCCGGGCGATCTCCTCTTCTACGGCGGAGGCGGATACATCGGACATGTTGCCATGTATATCGGCAACGGACAGGTCGTTCACGCGAGCACCCCTACAAAGGGTATCATCACATCCAACTACAATTATCGTACACCGGTTTGCGCGAGAAGGATCATCTAAGAAAAATTATAGTGGCAGGGCATCAGGCAGAAATGTTTGATGCCCCTTTTGTTATACCGTGAATGATCTCTGCAATTCTGGTAAAAGTAAACAAAATTTTTACAGAAAATTTGCATTTCCCCCATATCCACCAATGTTCGCGAAAAAGAAACAAACAGAGATATCCACAGAAAAAGCCTTCGAAAAGTCAGTAAAATCAACTTATGCACACACTTATCCACTTTATCCACATTATTTTTTCCGTAAACTGGACTGGTGGGCAAATATTTGTTCCCAAATGTTTGTTTTGGGGAAAACGCTCAAGTTTCAGAATATGAAGTACATTTGGCAGAGGCAGACCTCTTGTATAAAAACAGGAACAAGGCATCTTGAAAATATGGCCGCCTGTGTTATACTTAATGTAAGATTACTTCCGTAATCGGTAAGGAGGAATGAATATGCGTTTTGTCATTAACGGAAAGAACCTGACAGTAACGGAAGGCCTTAAGTCTGCAGTGGAGAACAAGCTGGGCAAGCTGGAGAAGTTTTTCAATCCGGATACCACAGCCTATGTTATGCTGAGCGTTCAGAAGCAGAGACAGAAGATCGAGGTAACGATCCCGATCAAAGGCCATACGATTCGCGCGGAGCAGGCGAGCGATGACATGTACGTGTCCATAGACCTTGTCGAGGAGATCATCGTAAGGCAGCTGCGCAAGTACAAGACCAAGCTTGCCCGCCACAACCGTCAGGATTTTCAGCCTGAATTCATAGAGGAAGAAGACAGTGCCGTAGATGAGGAAGTGAACATCATAAAGGTGAAGAAGTTCGCCGTCAAGCCCATGACTCCCGAGGAGGCATGCGTGGAGATGGAGCTTCTGGGACACACATTCTTCGTATTCCGCAACGGTGCGACAGATGAAGTGAATGTGGTCTACAAGAGAAAGGATAATGCATACGGGCTTATAGAGCCTGAAGAATGATAAAAGCATTTCGTATCAGCAGAATGGAGGAGAGCAATCTCCTCCATTTCTCTTTACAAAAACAGATGCGTAGTGATAGAATAAACTAGTTGTATTTTGTTCAAAGGCAGGATGCAGCCAGCATTTAATATGTCTGAAGAAAGACAATCTATTGAATTCAGGGGACGAAAGAATGGGATTATTTTCAAAATTGATGGGATCACACAGTGACCGCGAGCTCAAGCGGATCGATCCTATCGTAGATCAGATAATGGCCCTTGACGATCAGATGAGCGCCCTGTCCGATGAAGAGCTCAAAGGCAAGACTGCCGAGTTCAAGGACAGACTGAAGAATGGTCAGACGCTCGATGATATTCTTGTCGAGGCATTTGCGGCAGCCAGGGAGGCTGCATGGCGTGTGCTGAAGATGAAGCCTTACAGGGTACAGGTCATTGGCGGTCTTATCCTCCACCAGGGCCGTATCTCCGAGATGAAGACCGGTGAAGGAAAGACGCTCGTGGCAACCCTGCCGGCATATCTTAACGCTCTTGAAGGCAAGGGCGTGCACGTCGTAACAGTCAATGACTATCTGGCCAACCGAGACGCCCAGTGGATGGGAGCCATTTACAGATACATGGGGCTGAGCGTAGGCGTTATATTAAACAGCATGAATCCCGATGAGAGGCGTCAGGCTTACAGCTGCGATATCACCTATGGAACAAACAATGAGTTCGGTTTCGATTATCTGAGAGACAACATGGCCGTTTACAAGAGCGAGCTCGTGCAGAGGGATCTCCATTATGCCATCATCGATGAGGTCGATTCCGTATTGATCGATGAGGCCAGGACGCCGCTGATCATTTCCGGTCAGGGAGACAAGTCCACAGCCATATACTCCCGCTGCGATGCCATCGCCAAGAGCCTGGAGAAGGGAGAACGTGAGGGCGAGATCAACAAGATGACCGCCATCATGGGCGATGAGATCAAGGAGACAGGAGATTTTATTGTAAATGAGAAGGAGAAGCATGTCGTTCTCACGGACCGCGGTGTTGCCAAGGTGGAGAAGGCGCTGGGGATAAACAATCTGGCGGATGCCGAGAACCTGGAGCTTCAGCACTGCATGAACCTTGCCCTCAGGGCCAATTATCTCATGTTCCGGGATAAGGATTATGTGGTAAAGGCAGGGGAGAGCGGCCAGCCGGAGGTCCTCATCGTTGATGAGTTCACCGGCCGTATCATGCCGGGCAGGCGTTATTCCGACGGCCTGCATCAGGCCATAGAGGCTAAGGAGGGCGTTGAGGTCAGGAGAGAGAGCAAGACTCTCGCAACGATCACTCTGCAGAACTTCTTCAACAAATATGACAAGATCGCGGGCATGACAGGTACCGCTCTCACGGAGGAAGAGGAGTTCAGGGATATCTACGGCCTGGATGTTGTCGAGATACCGCCCAACCTTCCCGTTATCCGTAAGGATTACAACGATGTTGTCTATGGCACCCACAAGGAAAAGATAGACGCTATCGTTGAGGAGATCAAGGAGACCCATGCCAAGGACCAGCCTGTCCTTGTCGGCACGATCACGATAGAGGCTTCCGAGGAGCTGAGCGCCCGCCTGAAGAAGGAAGGGATCCGACACAACGTGCTCAATGCCAAGTATCACGAGCTGGAGGCTCAGATCGTGGCAGATGCCGGCGAGCCGGGGGCAGTTACGATTGCCACGAATATGGCCGGCCGAGGCACGGATATCGTGCTGGGCGGCAGCAAGGAAAAGATCACGCAGAGGATAGCCAGGGAGATGGCAAGACAGCAGAGGGCCGGCTCAAAGCAAAAGGGCGCGGGCAAGGCACTCGCTGAGGAGCAGATCAGTGATGAGATCATGGAGAAGGCCGGGCAGGAAGCCGAGAAGATCTTCAAGGAATCCCATGAAAAGGTCCTGGCAGCCGGCGGTCTGAAGATCATCGGCACAGAGAGGCACGAGTCCCGCCGTATCGACAATCAGCTGCGCGGCCGTGCCGGCAGACAGGGAGATCCCGGCGAGTCCAGATTTTATCTGTCTCTGGAAGACAACCTCATGCGCCTGTACGGGTCTGAGAAGATGATGAGCGCCTTCAAGAGCATTTCCCATGAAGAGGGCATGGCTCTTGAGCACAAGCTGCTCTCCAAAGCCATAGAGAAGGCCCAGAAGAGGATAGAGTCCAACAACTTCAGCATCCGCAAGAACCTGCTCGATTACGATCAGGTGAACAACGAGCAGAGAGAGCTGATATACGGCGAGCGCAGGAGAGTGCTCGAAGGCGAGGATATGCATCCTGAGATCGTCCGTATGATCGGCGAGGTGCTGGAGGCAGAGATCCAGGGAGTCATCGGGACAGAGGAGACTCCGGCTGACTGGGATCTTGAGATGCTCAACCGCACGATCCTCGCGATCGCGCCCATAAAACCTCTCTCCTTAAACCATGACGACTATGAGGGTTATACAGCCGAAAGGCTGGCCGGCGAGGTCGTAGACCAGGCAAGAGCCCTCTATGAGGAGAAGGAGAAAGAGATAGACGAGGAGACCGGTGATCCCGAGATATTCCATGAGGCAGAGAGGGTATTCCTCCTCAAGACCATGGACAGAAAATGGATGGATCACATAGACGATATGGATCAGCTGAGGCAGGGAGTTTCTCTCCAGGCCTTCGGCCAGAAGGATCCTGTTGTCGAGTACAGATACGCCGGCAGGCGGATGTTCGAGGAGATGATAGCCTCTGTAGAGCATGATATCGTGACTGTCATGTTCCATCTGCGCAAGAAGCCGGAGACCCAGCGCGAACAGGTTGCAAAGCCTGCAGCCACAAACCGGACGGACGAGGCTCCTGCAAACAGGACAGTCCGCAGGGCCTCTAAGAAGATAGGGCCCAATGATCCCTGCCCGTGCGGGAAGACATACCCCGACGGGAGACCTATTAAGTATAAGAATTGCTGCGGCAGGAATAAGAGGTGAGTTTTAGTGGTAGAATTTGACCAGATTAAGTTTGAATTAGGCGGCTATGCCGGACCATTAAAGGAAATGGGGGATTCACTTTGACACGGCTGGAAAGCAGTCAAGGATAGAAGAACTCAGAAGGACCATGGAGGAACCCGGATTCTGGGATGACGCGGACAAGGCCAACGCCCAGATGAAGGAGCTCAAGAACCTTGAGGATCTGCTCAAGGAATATGACTCGCTCTGTGAGAAGTATGAAGACGTGCAGACTCTGATAGAGATGGGCAATGAGGAGGAGGATGCATCCCTTGTCCCTGAGGCTCAGGAAGAGCTGGAGACCTTTAAGGAGGGCTTCGATTCTCTGAGGCTGCGCACTCTCATGAACGGCGAGTACGACGATAACGGAGCCATTCTGCGGCTCAATGCCGGCGCGGGCGGAACAGAGGCCTGCGACTGGTGCAATATGCTTTACCGCATGTACAGCAGGTGGGCCGAGAAGCACGGCTTCAAGGTCACCGTTCTGGATATGCTGGAGGGCGATACGGCAGGCCTTAAGTCTGTCACCATGCAGATAGACGGGGAGAACGCCTACGGATATCTCAAGGGCGAGAAGGGCGTGCACAGGCTTGTGCGCATTTCCCCTTACAACGCTGCCGGCAAGAGGCAGACATCATTTTCGTCATGCGACGTCATGCCGGATATAAAGGAAGACCTGAATATCGAGATAAAAGATGACGAGATCAGGGTCGATACCTACCGGTCCAGCGGCGCCGGCGGACAGCATATCAACAAGACTTCATCCGCCATCCGCATCACGCATCTGCCCACGGGCATTGTTGTCACATGCCAGAACGAGCGTTCTCAGCATATGAACAAGGATAAGGCCATGCAGATGCTCAAGACAAGGCTCCTGCTTCTGAAGGAGGAGGAGAATGCCAAAAAGCTTTCGGATATCAGAGGCGAGGTCAAGGACAGCGCCTTCGGAAGCCAGATCCGGTCCTATGTGCTTCAGCCATATAAGATGGTAAAGGACACGAGGACAGGCGAGGAGACAAGCAACGCCGACGCGGTGCTCGACGGGGATATAGACAGATTTATTAACGCATACCTCATGTGGCTCATAAACAGAGACAAGGATGCACAGCAGTGAGCCGCGGGATGAGGGCGTCAGGGGGAAAGATATGAAGGCAGCCATACTTGGATATGGAACAGTAGGTTCTGGAGTGGCCTCTGTCCTTGAGAATAACAGCGATGTCGTTGCAAAAAGCGCCGGGGAGCAGATCAGCGTCAAGTACATACTTGATCTGAGAGAATTTCCGGGAGATCCCAATGAGGACAAGGTGGTGCATGACATTCAGGTCATCCTGGATGATCCTGAGGTGGAGACCGTCGTCGAGACCATGGGAGGCGTTGAGCCTGCATTTACATTTGTAAGCAGGGCCCTGACCTCCGGGCGCAATGTCGCGACATCCAACAAGGAGCTTGTGGCAAAGCACGGGGCCGAGCTCATGGAGCTGGCAGCTGCCCACAAGGTAAATTTTTTCTTTGAGGCAAGTGTCGGGGGCGGCATCCCTGTGCTCAGGGCTGTTGAGGAATCCCTGACAGCTGACCATATACAGAAGATCAGCGGCATATTAAACGGAACGACAAACTACATGCTCACGAAGATGAAGAATGAGGGGGCATCCTATGACCAGGTGCTCAGGCAGGCCCAGGAGAACGGCTATGCCGAGCGCGATCCTGCCGCTGACGTGGAAGGATATGACGCCTGCCGGAAGATTGCCATCCTCACATCCATGGTATGCGGAAAGCAGGTCGATTTTGAAGATATCCCCACAGAGGGGATCACAAAGCTGACCGGCGTGGATTTTGCCTACGCAAAGGCCATGAAGGGAGATATCAAGCTCCTGGGCAGCAGCTTCATGACAGAGGACGGAGTATTTGCCAGAGTGGCGCCCGAGATCATCAGCGATCAGAGTCCCCTCTACTCTGTCAATGATGTATACAACGCGGTCATGTTTACCGGCGATATGCTGGGAGACGTCATGCTCTACGGCAAGGGCGCGGGATCTCTTCCCACAGCCAGCGCTGTCGTCTCCGATGTGATCCAGACTGCCAGGAACAGGGGAAAGACTGTGCCTGCTGCCTGGAAGAAGGACAGGCTCGCGCTTGCCGACAGCAGGGACTTTTGCTGCCGTTTCCTCGTGAGGATAAAGGGAGAACCCGGCAGTGACCTCCAGGAGCTGAAGAAGGCTCTTGGCGGGGCCAAACTTCTGCGGCCCGAGGGCATGGACGGCGAGTACGGACTTGTCACAGGCCCCATGAAGGCAGGAGAACTGGAAGAGGTATGCTCCGGGATAGAGGGATTTATTTCGAGAATGTACATAAAAGACTGATGATCCGGACCGCGTGTCCGGAAGGATAGACTGAATGCTGAATATTGAAGAAGAGATAGCCAGGGAACTTGGCATACAGACCTGGCAGGTTTCTGCTGTGGAAAAGTTGATCGATGAGGGCAGTACGATCCCCTTCATCGCAAGGTACCGCAAGGAGAAACACGGGGGCCTTGATGACGAACAGCTGAGGAACCTGAATGAAAGACTGGCCTACCTGCGCTCTCTGGAAGCCAGGAAGCAGCAGGTGCTTAGCGCCATAAAAGAGCAGGATAAGCTGACAAAGGCTCTTGAGGAAAATATTAATAATGCAAAGACCCTTGTGGAAGTAGAAGATCTCTACAGGCCATACAGGCCGAAGAGGCGCACGAGGGCTATGGCAGCCAGAGAGAAGGGACTCCTTCCTCTGGCTCAGCTTATCATGGAGGATAAGCTGACCGGATCTGCCAAAGAGGCGGCGGCAGAATTTGTCGATTTGGAAAAAGGAGCCGCGGACGCGGACCAGGCCCTTTCCGGGGCCAGGGATATCATAGCGGAAGATCTGTCCGATGACGCCGCGGTCCGTTCCCATATCCGCGGGCTCTTTGAGAAGGAAAGCATCATAAAGGCAGAAGCTAAAGACGAGAGCGCCCGCTCTGTCTATGAGATGTATTATCATTTTTCAGAGAAGGCTTCGAAGATAGCCGGTCACAGGATCCTTGCCCTCAACCGGGGGGAGAAGGAGGATATCCTGACCGTCTCCCTGGAAGATCCGGACGAAAAAGCCCTTTCCTGGCTGACTCGCAGAGCCTGCGCAGGCAAGGGGCAGGAAAGCAGCGCCCAGATCAGCCAGGCGGCAGAGGATGGCTACAAGAGGCTGATAAAGCCTGCCCAGGACAGAGAACTCAGATCTGAACTCACCCAGAAGGCATCGGAAGGGGCGATGGCTGTATTCAGCAAAAACCTCAGGCAGCTTCTGCTGCAGCCGCCTATCAGCGGTCAGACGGTACTTGGCTGGGATCCCGCTTTTCGGACAGGCTGCAAGCTGGCAGTCGTCGATCCGACCGGCAAAGTCCTGGACACGGTGGTCATTTACCCCACGGCGCCTCAGAACAAGGTGAAAGAGGCAAAGGAAGTGCTGAAAAAGCTGATCAGCAGGTATCATATCACTCTGATCTCTCTGGGGAACGGAACGGCGTCCCGGGAGTCGGAGCAGATCATAGCCGAGCTTCTGGGGGAGATCCCTCAGAAGGTCTCCTATGTGATCGTCAGCGAGGCCGGCGCCTCTGTTTATTCTGCCAGCAAGCTGGCGACCCAGGAGTTTCCGGAATTTGACGTGGGCCAGAGAAGCGCCGCGTCCATAGCGCGCAGGCTGCAGGATCCTCTGGCTGAGCTTGTCAAGATAGACCCGGAGGCTATCGGAGTCGGCCAGTACCAGCACGATATGAACCAGAAGATTTTGTCCCAGGTTCTGTCCCGGACGGTGGAAGACTGCGTCAACAGTGTCGGGGTAGATCTCAATACAGCTTCTGTTTCCCTGCTGGAATATGTCTCCGGCATAAGCTCCGCGGTGGCCAAAAACATTGTCGCCTACCGGGAGGCAAACGGCAGATTTGACAACAGGCAGCAGCTGCTCAAAGTGCCGAAACTTGGTCCCAAAGCATTTGAAAACTGTGCGGGATTTCTCCGCATCAGGGACGGGAGCCAGCCCCTGGACAATACAGGCATACATCCGGAGTCCTACAAGGCGGCGCGTCTTCTCCTGTCCAAGGCAGGACTGAGTCCTGAGAAGCTGGCGGGAAGGCCGGTCAGACTGAAGCTGAATAACAAGGAGAAAACGGCATCGGATCTGGGCGTGGGAGTTCCCACTCTGGATGATATCGTAAAAGAACTGGCAAGGCCGGGCAGGGATCCGAGAGAAGATATGCCCGCCCCGATCCTGAGGACGGATGTCATGGAGATGAAGGACTTAAGACCCGGCATGATCCTCAAGGGAACCGTGCGGAATGTAATAGATTTTGGCGCTTTTGTCGATATCGGCGTCCACCAGGACGGGCTTGTGCACATTTCCCAGATGACAAATGAGCGGTATATCAAGCATCCGCTGGATTTTGTCAGCGTCGGCGATGTGGTCGACGTCAGGGTGCTTTCCGTGGATCTGGAAAGAAAGCGGATCCAGCTCAGTATGATACTGGATGACTAAAAAAGCTCCGGGGGCAGTGTTATGGATGATGAGAAAATAGAAATAGAGACATTCTCCGATGAGGAGACTTTTGCTCTTGGCCGGCAGATGGGCCGGCAGGCGGCGCCGGGCGATATCATCTGCCTGAGCGGAGACCTGGGCACGGGCAAGACCATATTTGCCAAGGGATTCGCGGCGGGGCTGGGCATAAGTGAGCCTGTCAGCAGCCCGACATTTACCATCGTGCAGGAATATGAGGAAGGCCGGATCCCTTTCTATCATTTCGATGTATACAGGATAGCGGACCCCTCTGAGATGGAGGAGATCGGTTTCGATGACTACCTGTTCGGAGACGGAGTCTGCCTGATAGAATGGGCAGAGATCATAAAAGAAGTCCTGCCGGAGAATGTGATAAGTGTCAGCATTTTCAAGGATGTGGATAAGGGATTTGATTACCGCCGGCTTGTGATAACCGATCACAGCGGGCGCAGCTTAGAACTGGGAGGCAGCGGCATATGAAGGTTCTTGCAATAGAAAGCTCAGGGCTTGTCGCGGGAGCGGCGATCGTAACACCTGAGAAAGTCATCGGCGAGTATTCCACAAATTTTAAGAAGACGCATTCGCAGACACTCCTGCCCATGGTGGACGCGCTGCTGAAGATGACAGGAACGCCCATAGAGGACATAGATGCCGCAGCCGTATCCGGAGGCCCGGGTTCCTTCACCGGCCTGAGGATCGGATCGGCGACGGCCAAGGGATTTGCCCTTGCTCTGGGTATTCCGATCGTCAGTGTGCCGACAGTAGACAGCATCGCCTACAATCTCTGCGGCAGTCCCTATCTTGTCTGCCCGCTCATGGACGCCAGGAGGAATCAGACCTATACCGGCCTCTATACATTTAAAGGCCAGGATATGACCTGCCTGTCCCCCCAGAAGGCGGTTCCGGTTGAGGACATAATAGCTGAGATAAATGCGATGGGCAGGGAGACGGTATTTCTGGGGGACGGGGTTCCCGTTTTCCGGGATGTCATAGAGGAGAAGGTAAAGGTTCCCCACTTCTACGCGCCGGTCCATCTGGGTGTGCAAAGGCCCGCGTCCCTGGGAGCTCTGGCCCTCAGATATCTGGATCAGGGCAGGATCGTCAGCGGGGGAGACCACATGCCGGTCTACCTGAGACCCTCCCAGGCGGAGAGAGTTCGCGCCCAGGCAAAGGGGCAGAAGGCATGAGGGGGCTGAAAGTCCGCTCTATGGAGGAGGGCGACCTTGCGGGCGTTATGGAGATAGAAAAGACTCTCCCCGGGCGCCCGTGGACCCAGAGAAGCTTTCGCGAGAGTCTGGCCAGTGAAAGCTCCCATATCTATGTCGTGACAGACCAGGATAGGCCGGGCAGGATCCTGGGATACCTTGTCTGCCTGAGGGCACTTGATGAAGGTGAGATCGTAAATGTCGCGGCGGATGAGAAGGTAAGAGGCCGGGGAATCGGCAGGTTTTTGCTGGATCAGGTTCTGAAGGCAGAAAGCGATGCCGCTGCCTGGACCCTTGAGGTGCGCGAATCGAACGCCGCCGCCAGACGACTCTATGAAACAGCCGGTTTTCATGTGTGCGGGCGCAGACGGGATTTTTATGTGGATCCTGCGGAAGACGCTCTGATCATGAGACTGGACAGATAAGAGAAAAGAGGTTTCCCATGTTAGATATCTGTCTGCTTGGAACAGGCGGCATGATGCCGCTGCCTTACAGATGGCTCACCTCGCTCATGCTCAGATACAACGGCAGCAGTCTGCTCATAGACTGCGGCGAGGGCACCCAGATCACGATCCGGGAGAAGGGCTGGAGCTTCAATCCCATAGATATCATCTGCATCACGCATTTTCACGGCGACCACATCAGCGGTCTTCCGGGCATCCTTCTGGCCATGGGCAACTCAGACAGAAAAGAGCCCCTCACCATGATCGGTCCCAAAGGCCTTTCAAAGGTCGTAAGATCGCTCCGGGTCATAGCTCCCGAGCTCCCCTTTGAGATAAAATTCATAGAGCTTGAGGGACCCGGGCAGCAGATCCGCCTCAACGGCTATGTCATAGACGCCTTTAAGGTAAATCACAGGATCACATGCTACGGCTACAGCATTTCCATTGAAAGGGGAGGCCGGTTTGACCCTGTGCGGGCAAAGGAGAATAACATTCCCCTTAAGTTCTGGAGCAGACTGCAGGCCGGTCAGACTGTCAGTGACGACGGCGTGACATACACGCCCGATATGGTCCTGGGCCCGCCAAGGAAGGGCCTTAAGGTCACATATTCCACGGATACCAGACCGACCCGGTCTATCCTTGAAAATGCCCGGGGATCGGATATCTTTATCTGCGAGGGCATGTATTCGGAAGATGGAGATATAAACAATGCGGTCAAGTACAAACATATGACATTTGAGGAGGCAGCCCGCCTGGCAAAAGAGGCCGGAGTGGGTGAACTCTGGCTGACCCATTACAGCCCTGCCCTTAATCATCCGGAGAATTATCTGGACAGCGTGAGAAAGATATTCAGCAGGACCTATATCTGCAGGGACAGAAAATCAAGAGAGCTGAATTTTGAGGATGAATAGAGCATGCATAGTTTGCCGGTAAATGATACGGCAGAATGGAGATCGTCATGATAGAGGTTCCTGACAGGGATATCAAGATACTTGCGATAGAGAGCTCCTGCGATGAGACGGCCGCGGCTGTCGTCAGAAACGGGCGCGAAGTTCTCTCGAATATCATATATTCACAGATAAAATTTCATGAAGTCTACGGGGGAGTTGTGCCGGAGATCGCCTCGAGGAAGCATATAGAGAAGATAAATCCGGTCATAGAGGCTGCCCTGAAAGAATCCGGCCTGCAGCTTGCCGATATAGACGCCGTTGCGGTCACATACGGGCCAGGACTGGTGGGAGCCCTCCTGGTCGGTGTATCAGAAGCCAAGGCTCTTGCCTATGCTGCCCACAAGCCCCTCGTGCCTGTCCACCATATTGAAGGGCATATTTCAGCCAATTATATTGAAAATAAGGACCTGGAGCCGCCTTTTCTCTGCATGGTGGTATCAGGAGGCCATACCCACCTTGTCATGGTGGATGATTACGGCAAATACACGATCCTTGGCCGCACCCACGACGACGCGGCCGGCGAGGCATTTGACAAGGTAGCCCGGGCGATCGGCCTGGGTTATCCCGGCGGCCCCAAGATAGATAAAAAGGCCAAAGAGGGAGATCCGGACGCCATAGAATTTCCCAGGGCCCATGTGAAGGGCGCCCCTCTGGATTTCAGCTTCAGCGGCCTCAAATCGGCCGTTCTCAATTATCTGAACGCAAAAAGGATGAAAAATGAGGCCGTTAATGAGGCCGATGTGGCCGCGTCTTTCCAGAAGGCGGTTGTCAGCGTGATCGTGGATCACACCATGGAGGCTGCTAAGACATACCACGTGAAAAAGGTAGCCCTTGCCGGCGGCGTTGCTTCAAACAGCGCGCTGCGCTCAGCTATGGAAGAAGCCTGCAAAAGGCGGGGGTACAGCTTTTACAGACCCTCGCCCATTCTCTGTACCGACAATGCAGCCATGATAGGGGCGGCCGGTTATTATGATTACCTGCGCGGCATAAGGGCAGGGCTTGACCTGAACGCTGTGCCGAATCTCAAGCTGGGCGAGAGGTAGGATCCCTATGGATGAACACAGTACAATGTACAAGGCAGGGGAGGGCAGAGTCTGCGCTCTTGTCCTTGCTGCAGGCCGGGGAACGAGGATGAAGAGCAGGGTGCCCAAGCAGTTTATGGATCTGTGCGGGAAGCCTGTTATTTACTACAGTCTGAAAGCATTTGAAGACTCGGAGGTCGATGATATCATTCTGGTCACGGGCAGGGACAGTCTTGCCTATTGCCGGGAGCAGATCGTAGACAGATTCGGCTTTGGGAAAGTCAGAGCAGTTGTAGAGGGCGGAGAGCAGCGCTATGATTCCGTCATGCAGGGCATAAGGGCCTGCCGCGGCTGCGGCTGCCTGCTCATCCATGACGGGGCAAGACCCATGCTGACAAGGCAGATGATAGACGAAAGCATAGAAGGCGCCCGCAGGTATGGAGCCTGCGTCATGGCCGTGCCCTCAAAGGATACGGTAAAGATCGCGGACGGGGACGGGTTCGCCCAGTCGACGCCGGACCGCAGCAGGGTCTGGCTGATCCAGACGCCCCAGTCTTTTGACTATGATCTCATAAGAAGCGCCTATGAGGCCAGGGAGGAAGCAGGGTGGGCCGCCACGGACGATGCCAGCGTGGTAGAGCGGTATACGGATGTCAGGGTAAAACTGATCATGGGGGATTACCGCAATATAAAGATCACCACACCGGAAGATATCAGGCTGGCAGAGTCGTTTATAGACGGCAGATAGTGGATAAGTCAGAAAAATAATCGAAAAAAATCCATAAAAAATATCGAAAGACTTATTGACAAGCATCGGCTGGGATGTTAATATATTATTCGTCGCGTGAGCGGCGCGGACAAAGTTCCGGGCAGCGCAAAGCGCCGAAACGAGGAGAGGTGTCCGAGTGGTTTAAGGAGCTGGTCTTGAAAACCAGTGACTCCGCAAGGGGCCGTGGGTTCGAATCCCACCTTCTCCGC
>OMWV01000020.1 GCA_900314845.1 uncultured Eubacteriales bacterium | reverse complement strand
GTGCTAATTCCACAAACCGCTTGTTTTCAAGCCTTTCAGCGCCTCTTATGTGTTTGCCTTAGACATCAATACTACGCACTCCACATGGCATCCCTGCGGAAACATGTCCACGCACTGGATCTTTTTCAGCTCATAGCCGCCTTCTGCCAGGATCTTCAGGTCGCGGGCGAGGGTGGCGGGCCCGCAGGAGACGTAGACAAGCCTGTCCGGGCCTGTCTTTATGATAAAGTCCAGAAGGCTCCTGTCACACCCCTTGCGGGGCGGGTCGACCACGATGATGTCCGGCCGCTTTTTCGCCTCCCGGGGGACTACCTCTTCGGCCTTGCCTGTGAAAAATACCGCGTTCTCTATGCCGTTTAGCTGGGCGTTTTTGCGGGCGTCTTCTACCGCCTGGGGCACGATCTCCACCCCGTAGACCCTGCCGGCCTTCTGGGCCAGGAAAAGGGAGATCGTTCCGATCCCGCAGTAAAGGTCCCAGACCGTGTCGCCTTCCTTAGGGTCGGCAAAGGAAAGGGCGGTCTCGTAGAGGACCTTAGTCTGGACAGGATTTACCTGGTAAAAGGACAAGGGAGAGATTCTGTATCCGATATCGCCGATATAGTCCGTGATCGTATCGCTCCCCCAGATGGTCTTTGCCCTCTCTCCCAGGATGACATTATCCCGCCGCTTATTTGGACTGACGCAGATACTCGTCATGCCGGGGACAGCGGCAAGGGCCTGCGTCAGGTCGCGGGCATGGGGCAGGCTCTGCCCGTTTATGATCAGGCAGACCATGATCTGACCGGTGGAAAATGCCTTGCGGGTCAGGATATGGCGGATGAGCCCTTTGCCGCTCTTCTCATCGTAGGCAGGGACGCGAAAGCTTTCCATCCACTGACGGCAGATGGCGGCGATGGTCACGCTGTCCGCATCCTGGATGGCGCAGCCTTCTGCCCCCTCATATTTGTCAAGGTCTATGATACTGTGGGTGCGGCCTGCGTAAAATCCTATGACTGTCCTGCCGTTTTTGTCCCTTCCCACGGGGTACTGGGCCTTGTTCCTGTAGTGCCAGGGGTCCTCCATGCCGATGACAGGAGGGATCTTTATCCCTTCAAAGCCCCCGATCCTGGCCAGGAGATTCTCCACCATATTTTTCTTAAAATCCAGCTGGGCCCGATAGGAGAGATGCTGAAACTGGCAGCCCCCGCACTGTCTGGCGGCCGGGCAGAGGGGCTCTGTCCTGTCGGGGGAGGGCTCAAGAACCTCAAGCAGACGGGCATAGCCGTAACTTTTCTTCAGCCGGATCACTTTTGCCCGGACAAAGTCCCCCGGGGCGGCATCCTTAACGAAAAGGGCAAATCCCCTTCCGTCCGCCTGGCCGAGCGAGATATGCCCGATCCCGGACCCGTCTGTGCTCATATCGTCTATCCTGAATTCCAGGATGTCGTCCTTTTCTATCCCTTTTACCGTGCTCATGGTCTTTCTTTCCTGCCCTTCCTCAAATAAGATGTAAGCCTATTATCCACCAGATTGACCAAATCTGCAAGCCAAAAGACGGATCGCATTGCATGGCCGGCCCTCTTGTGCTATTATTTATGGGATAAGCTCCTGCCGGCTGCCCGGCGGGAGAACATTTTTAAAATACAGGAGGCGTTTGCAGATGGAGGGAAAATTTGTAGACTTCATCAAAAAGAATTTTAAAGGAACTCTTCCCTATAATATAGCCTTTAAGACCTATTACGGATTGAAGGGCGGCTTTTACAGGTATCTGAGATTCAGGCTCCTGCTGCCCGCGGTCTATGACCACTACAGCAAGAGGCCCCTGAAGACAAACAAGGTCCTCTTTATAGAGGTCCGGGAGGGGTCCCTGTCCAATGACTTTCAGCTCCTTTATGACAGGCTGAAGAGGGATTACAAGGTCAATATCCACATCCATTATCTCGAGGATTACAAGACAGGCAAGATTACTCAGCTTTTCAGGAACTGCAATCTTGTGAAGGATATGGCTGATGCCAAGTACATCTTTATCAGCGATGCCTGCCGGCCGGCCAACTGCATGACCCTCAGAAAGGGCACCATCATGTTCCAGGTATGGCATGCCTGCGGAGCATTTAAAAGATTCGGCCTCAGCTCGGCGGATAAGCTCTTTGGCGACAACAAGCAGACCCAGGAGAAATATCCCTTCCACAAGAATTATACCTATGCCGCTGTCAGCAGCCCGGAGGTCGTCTGGGCTTACGAGGAGGCCTTCGGCTTAAAGGACAAGCCGGGAATCGTAAGACCGACCGGGATCAGCCGGACGGATGTATTCTTTGACAAGGACTATGTCAGCAGCGCAAGATCCCGGGTCGAGGACTTCTTCCCCCAGGCCAGAGGCAGGAAGATCATCCTCTACGCTCCCACATTCCGTGGCCGGGTGGCGGAGGCTGCGGCGCCTGACAGGCTGGACATCCGCGAGATGAAGCTGGCCCTCTCGGACAAATATGTCCTTTTGACAAAGCAGCATCCCTTTGTACAGAATATCCCTCCCGTGCCCGAGGGGTGCGAGGATTTCGCAAAGGACTGCACCGGCAAGCTCAATATAGAGGACTGCCTGTGCGCCGCGGATGTCTGCATCACGGACTACTCCTCCATCATTTACGAGTACTCCCTCTTTGAGAGGCCTATGATATTCTTCGCCTACGATCTGGATGATTACAACGACTGGCGCGGCTTCTTCTATCCCTATGAGGAGATGACGCCCGGCCCCATCTATACAACGACGGGAGATATCATCGATTACATAAAATCGACAGATGAACATTTCGACAAGTCCCAGGTTCACGCCTTCAAGGAAAAATTCATGGGCTCCTGCGACGGGCACGCGACCGACCGGATCCTCAAGCTGGCCCTTGGCAAAAATGAAAAGAGACTCCGGAAAAACAGATAATGGCAAAAGGGCTGAAGCACGCAATAATCCGTGCTCCAGCCCTTTTTTATGCCTGTCCGGGCAGAAGATCAGGAGTCCTGTCTGGACGTCTGCCTGATATTTGATTCTATAAACCGGTTGTAGCCCAGCCAGTCCATGTTATCGCCTGCATTTTCAAAAAGCTCTGTCATGGTCTCCATTCTGGAGTCTGTCAGGTCTGCCAGGTGCAGGGCCATGGCTTCTATGAGGGCGGGTTTCTTGGGCGAGCCGTACTCCAACTGGCCGTGGTGGGCCACGATGCAGTGTTCAAGCTCCCGGGCCAGCTTATCCGGGAAATCCTTTATCCTCAGAACGGCGTCTCTTACCATCATGACTCCTGTCACAATGTGGCCGATCAGCTGGCCTTCGTCCGTGTAATCGTTCATGGGGAAGTAGGAGAGTTCCTTTGTCTTGCCCATGTCGTGGCAGATAGCCGCTGTTATGAGCAGGTCGCGGTTTATCCGGCTGTAGCGGGAAGCTAAGAAGTCGCAGAGCTTTGTCACGCTGAGCGTATGCTCCAGAAGGCCGCCGACGAAGCCGTGGTGAACGCTCTTTGCCGCCGAATGCTTCTTGAAGGATTCTATAAAGGCCGGGGTGTTCACAAAGTACATCTCCAGGAGCCTGTGCAGGTGGGGCTCCTTGACGCTGTCTATATAGCCCAGCAGCTCGCTGTACATCTCTTCTATATCATACCGGCTCGCCGGCACATAGTCGGAGGGCACATATTCGTCCTCGCCGGCCGTCCGCATCCTTCTCAGGCTCATCTGGTTCTCGCCGCGGAATTCCTTGACATCTCCGTCCACATAGACGAAGGCCGGCGGCTCCACGTCCTCTATCCCCTCTGTCAGGTTCCAGACCTTTGTGTCGATCTGGCCTGTCTTATCCACAAGGATCAGGGACAGGTACTGCTTGCCCTTGCTGGAGGTCAGCTCCTGCTTTGATTTGCACAGGTATACGCCGCTCACCCGGTCTCCCGGCTGAAGTTCCTTTATATATTTCATCTATTTATCTACCCATCTTTCTAAAACGATATATTCTTTGATAACAAGAGTAATTCTAACACGACAAATGCTGCCTTTCAAGTAAAGACCGCTCCCATTTTGGGCGGGAAAATTGACATTTGATTCCTCTTCTGCCTATAATTGCTTATGGAAAATACACTTTCAGATGGAGTTAAGATAATGAACGAAAAAACATTGCGCATTCTTGAATTTTCCAAGATCACGGACCGGCTGGTCTCTTTTGCCGGCTCTGCCATGGCCAAGGACCAGTGCAGAAAGCTGGAGCCGATGACGGATCTGACCCAGATTCGGCGGATGCAGGAGGAGACGAGTGCCGCTCTGCGCCGCGTATACCAGAAGGGCAGCGTCTCTTTCGGCGGCGTCAAGGATCTGAGGCCTTCTCTCCTGCGCCTGAAGATCGGCGGAAGTCTGAATATACACGAACTCATGGACCTGGCGTCCACCCTGGAAACAGCCCTCAGGGTCAGGACATATGGGAGGAGGGATCCCCAGGATGAGGAGCGGGACTGCCTGGATCCCCTTTTTAAGCTGATAGAGCCTCTCTCGCCCCTGGCCCACGATATCCGGCACTGTATTCTGGATGAGGATACCATAGCCGACGACGCCAGCCCGGGGCTTAAGTCTGTCCGCCGGCAGATAAAGCTGACAAATGAGCGGATCCACTCCCAGCTCTCTTCCATGGTTTCCTCCTCGGCCCTCTCGCAGAAGCTGCAGGATAATATCATCACCATGCGGTCCGGCCGCTACTGCCTGCCGGTCAAGGCAGAGTACCGGTCCCAGGTTCCCGGCATGATCCACGATCAGTCATCTACAGGGGCCACGCTTTTCATAGAGCCCATGGCCATTGTCAAGCTCAACAACGACCTGGCCCAGCTGGCTGTCAAGGAGCGGGAGGAGATAGAGCATGTCCTCGAGGATCTGAGCAGCCAGGCTGCCGAGTCCCAGGAATTCATCCAGCAGGATCTGTCCATTTTGACTTCCCTGGATTTCATATTCGCCAGGGCCCTCCTGTCCCGGTCCTACACCGGCAGCGAGCCCGTCTTTAACAACACGGGCTGGATCCACCTCAAGAAGGCAAGGCATCCTCTTCTGGACAAGAAAAAAGTCGTGCCCATAGACGTCTGGCTGGGGCACAGGCCTCAGGCTGCCGGCGGGAAAGGCCGGGGCCGCAAGGGTCAGGAAGAGAGGGGGGCCGCCTCTAAGGCAGGGAGCGAGGATTTTGGCATGCTGATCGTCACCGGTCCCAACACGGGCGGCAAGACGGTCTCTCTCAAGACAGTCGGCCTTTTATCCCTCATGGGCCAGTCCGGCCTGCACATCCCCGCCTTCGAGCACTCGGAGCTGGCCGTCTTTGACGATATTTTCGCTGACATCGGCGATGAGCAGAGCATAGAACAGAGCCTGAGTACATTTTCCGCCCACATGACAAATATCGTGAATATCTTAGACCACGCGGATGAGAATTCCCTCGTCCTTCTCGATGAGCTCTGCGCCGGCACAGACCCCGCGGAGGGCGCTGCCCTGGCCATCTCCATCCTCAGAGAACTTCTGGGCAGAGGCGTGACCACCATGGCGACGACCCACTACAGCGAGCTCAAAGTATTTGCCCTGGACACGGAAAATGTGTGCAATGCCAGCTGTGAGTTTAATGTGGATACCCTGAGCCCGACCTACCGCCTTCTGATCGGTCTGCCCGGCAAGAGCAACGCCTTTGCCATCTCTAAGAAGCTGGGCCTGCCGGAGGACATCATTGACGACGCCCAGAAAAATATAGACAGCCAGCAGCAGAATTTTGAAGATCTGCTGACAGACCTGGAGCAGAGCCGGGTGACTATAGAGCGGGAGCGCGGGGAGATCGACAGCTACAAGGAGCAGATAGAGGCCCTCAAGACAAAGCTTGAGAACAAGCAGCTGAACATAGACAAGCAGAAGCAGAGGATCCTGGATGAGGCCCGCGAGAAGGCCAGGAATATCCTCCAGGATGCCAAGGATTACGCAGACCACACCATCCGCACCATGAACAAGCTCTCCCGGGGCTCGGGCGTGGACATGAAGGCCATGGAAAAGGCCCGGTCAAATGTCCGGGAGAAGATAGACCGCTCATCCGGCAAAAAGAACGAGACTGTCCAGAAGAATACAAAGTTTGGGCCGGAGGATTTTAAGCCGGGAGAGACCGTGAAGGTCCTGAGCATGAACCTGAAGGGGACCATCGTCTCCAAGCCTAATGCCAAGGGAGAGCTGGAGGTTCAGATGGGCATATTAAAGTCCCGGATCTCCTACACCGATCTTCTGCCGGCCTCCGATGAGGAGGAGAAGAAGCTCAACGCTTCCCTGGCCGAGCAGGTCAAGTCCCAGACAGACCATATGGGCGACTCCAAAAATGTGAATACAAACGATCGGAGGGGCCGCTCGGGCAAGAATGGCAAAAACAGCAAGGGCGGCGAGAAGACGAGCTTCGGCAGCATAGGCATGGACAAGTCTGCCAATGCCGTCACCAGCATAAACCTGATCGGAGAGACCGTGGATATCGCCATGTCCGACCTGGACAAGTTCCTGGATGACGCCTACCTGGCCCACATCCCTTCCGTCACCATCATCCACGGAAGGGGCACAGGCGCTCTGAGAAAGGCTGTACACGAGAAGCTGCGCAGGACAAAGTATGTCAAGAGCTTCCGCCTGGGCACATTCGGCGAAGGAGAAAACGGCGTTACCATTGTCGAGCTGCAGTAGAAAAAAATCAGCTTTCAGCTATTCAACCCCCGAGACTGTCGCATTTAGTGATTAGTGGGACGGCCCAAAATCCATCGAATGCGGGCACCGCGAATAAATATCCTGCGCAGACCTTCAACCCATTCAACTTCAAAGACAAAAATCATAGTGACGTTGAATGGCAATAAGGATAGGAATATTTCCCAGATACAGGTTTCGCCTGGCAGCAAGAGACATGGGAACGTCCCGTATGTGAAAATCAGTACGACTGATTATGGGAAAATCAAGATTATCAACGCTTCGCCATCTGAATACAAGTCTGATGGCAGAGAGAAAGCAGAGCTCATTTTCAGGGGGAAAAAGAAATGATGAATGTAAAACCATATAAAGGATTTGATGACATAACTTTTGAAATGTCATTTGATGCTGTCAAAGAACTACTTCGTGAGAAACGAATTCAGTTCAATACGGAAAACTGGCCGAATAAGGGATGTGATCCGGAGGTAGCATGGGATATTATCAGAATCGGCAAAGACATCAGCCTCTTTTTTGCCAAGAATCGAATGTTCAAAATATATTTCGAAAACGGATTTAAAGGAACCTTGAATAATGGGATTTCATTAGGAATGAACATTAGAGAGGCTGAGGGGATAGATCCATCCATTCAGTATGATGATCGGGAAGAGATTTACACATCTGGACAGGGCTATTGGCTTGAAGATAACGTGGAAAGCGGAGAGATTATATCTATTACAATCTTCATCAAAGAGCTTGAAGATGATGATATCTTCTTCAAGTATGACTGGTGTAATAACACGGTGAAATAATCCTATACACAGTTCTTTTAAGGGCTCTCGACTTGTAAGTCGAGAGCCTTTTGCCTTGCACGGATCACCTGTTTATAAAGTGTATTATCAGTCCTGATTTTACTTTCTCGCCCAGTGGAGCCTGTGAAGGTCTCCCTCCTGCTCGAGGCCGGGGAAACCCTGCTGTCTCAGCGCCTCGTAGAGAACGATGGCCACGGAATTCGACAGGTTCAGCGACCTTTTGTCCCTGGCCATGGGCACCCGGATGCAGGTGTCCTCGTACTGAGTGAGGATCTCTTCCGGTATCCCCGCGCTCTCCTTGCCGAACATGAGATAAGCCCCGTCGGGGATCACTGCATCCGAGTAGACCTGATAAGCCTTTGTCGTGGCCATAAAAAGCTTCCCTGCGCAATCCGGATTCTTCTCCAGAAATTCGGAAAAATTCTTATAGACTGACACGTCCAGGTCCGGCCAGTAGTCAAGGCCGGCCCTTTTTATCATCTTATCATTGATCAAAAAGCCCAGAGGCTCTATCAGGTGGAGCCTGCTGCCGGTACAGACGCAGGTTCGGCCGATGTTGCCCGTGTTGGCCGGCATCTCCGGTTCCAGGAGCACGATGTTCATCATCTCAGGCCGGCCGCCCTTTCACCCTTGACTTTATTCACAAAGCGGGCGATCCGATCCGTCGCCAGCTTGAGCTCATCGAGAGAATAAGCGTAGGAGACACGAAGGAAGCCCTCCCCGCTCTCGCCGAAGGCTGTTCCGGGGACAACGGCAACCTTCTCATCCGCCAGCAGTTCCCTGGCAAACTGGTCTGATGTCATACCCAGGCCCTTTATGCTGGGAAATACATAGAAGGCTCCGAAGGGCTCGAAGCAGTGCAGGCCCATCTTCCTGAATGTGTATACAAGGAACCTTCTCCTCTGATTATAGGATTCTCTCATGGTCTCCACGTCGTCATCGCCGTTGCGCAGAGCCTCTATGGCCGCATACTGGCTTGTCGTGGGAGCGCACATGATGGCAAACTGGTGGATCTTGAGCATCTGCTGCAGGATAAGGGCCGGCGCGCAGGCATAGCCCAGCCTCCAGCCTGTCATGGCATAGGCCTTGGAAAATCCGTTGATCACAACGGTCCTCTCCCACATGCCGGGCAGGGAGGCTATGCTGCAGTGGTCGCTCTGGTAGGTCAGAGCCCCGTATATTTCATCTGATATGACAAAGATATCCTTCTCCACACAGATTCTGGCAATCGGCTCCAGATCCTCCTTCGTCATGATGGACCCGGTCGGATTGTTAGGGAAGGGCAGGACCAGGATCTTTGTCTTGGGCGTGATCGCAGCCAGCAGCTCATCCTCCGTCAGCTTGAAATCATTGCTCTCCTGGAGGGGAATGATCACCGGCACGCCGTCCGCCAGAATGGTACAGGGCTTATAGGAGACATAGCAGGGCTCGGGGATGATGACCTCATCTCCCGGGTTCAGCATGGCTCTCATGGCGATGTCTATGGCTTCCGAGCCTCCGACGGTAACCATGATCTCGCTGGCCGGATCATAGGTCAGTCCGCTTTTCCTTTTTATAAAATTGCTGATCTCAACCTTCAGTTCCATGAGACCGGCATTGGATGTGTAGAAGGTACGGCCTTTCTCCAGAGAATAGATGCCTTCCTCACGAATATGCCAGGGCGTATCAAAATCCGGTTCACCCACGCCCAGCGACACAACGTCAGGATCATTCATCTCCGCTACGATGTCGAACATCTTGCGGATGCCCGAAGGCTTCAAGGCTGCGGTCTTGTCTGATAAAGGATTTCTCATGGTACGATCGGCTGCCTTTCTCCTTTTTCGCGGTGAACCATAACTGTGCCGTGATCCTTATATTTCTTCAGCACAAAATGCGTCGCTGTGCTGGTCACGGATTCCAGGGTGGAAAGCTTCTCGGCGATAAAGGCAGAAACCTCTCTCAGGGTCTTTCCCTCAAGCATGATGCAGAAATCATAGGTTCCCGACATGAGATAGACGGAATCCACCTCGGGGAAATTGTATATCCTCTCAGCCAGGTGATCGAATCCCCGGATCCTCTGGGGGGTAACACAGACCTCTATGAGGGCTACGACCCTGTCCCTGTTTGTCTTATCCCAGTTTATGATGGTGTGGTAGCCGCAGATCGTCTCATCCGCTTCCATCTCAGCGACTGCCTTTGCCACCTCTTCCTCATTCTCGCCCAGTACGATGGCGAGCTCATGAGGGCTGATCTTGCTGTTTTTCTCGATAACAGTCAATATCTTCTCTTTCATCTCATCCATAATTCATACTCCACTTTTTTTATTTTCCTGTAAGGATTGCTTTTCGTCCTTCTTAAAAGCCTTGTAGAAGCTGTCCCCTCTAAAAGGCTCAAGAAATCTCGTCTCGCCGTCATTTATCACTACCCGGTCACTGCCATCCGTGAAATATCCGATGACAGCCGCCGGGATGGCGGCGGCAGCAAATTCCTCCAGTATCCTCATCTCTTCATCTGCCGCCATGAGCAGGGTTCCCTGGCTCATGAGCAGATAGGGGTTGACCCCCAAAAGGTCGCAGACCTCAACGGTCTCCTGGCGGATGGGGATCCTGTCCAGGAAAATCCTGACTCCCAGCCTTGCTCTGGCAGCAAAGTCCCAGATACCGGTAAATATTCCCCCTTCTCCGGGGGCGTGCATAGCTCTTATGCCGGCTTGTGCGGCCAGGGCGGCTGAGGCAAAAAGCCCTCCCTCTCCCTGCCGGCCGTCTGCCGGAGGAAGAAAATACTGGTCAAGACTCTGGGGATACAGCAGGGGGGCTGCAAAATCTTCATTCCAGGCAGACAGGATCTTCTCCCGGAAAATATCCGCCAGCTTGAGGCTCCCGTGCCAGCCGGCGCACCCGGCCATGATAAGGGCCTGGCCCGGCCTGGCCCGCTCCGGCTCAAATGCCGCGTCTGCCATGCCCAGGGCTCTGGCAGCTGCCATAGCCCTTCCCTGCCCTGAGCAGGAAAGATAACGGATATCGCTCTGCAGAACGGATAGGCCCAGAAGCTGCGCCGCCCGGCCAGCCCCATCACAGATCTGATGGAGCTCTTTTTCGCTGCACGCTCTGTCTGCCGTTATATCAAGCGTGACGAAAAGGGGAAGAGCCCCGGCTGCCGCAAGATAAGCGACTGCCTGATAGACAGCACTCGCCCCTGTCATCGCATCTGGTCCTTCCTCAGCGGCTGACGCGCTTGCCAGCTGTAAACCTGCCGCCTCGAACCTGCCTGAAAATCTGTCCGACTGACAGATTGCGCCCTCTCCCGCCGGCAGATGGTAGAGTCTTTTTTCAACGCACCGTCTGAAGACGGATTCACTGACCTTTCCCGGATCATTCATACATCTTGTCTCCGAACTGTCCTAGACGCCTATATAGCCCAGGACGCCAATTACCATAGATATAATTATGACAGCCGCGACGATCCCCGCGGCTATCCTGGCATTTCTCTGTCTTTTTTTCAAAATAAATTCTCCTGATAAAAGCTACAGATTGGCCCCTGTGATCCTGGGCCTGAAGCCGGCCTGTCTGAGAGCTTCTACGATCTGCTCCTTGTGGCTTGTGCCAAAGGCCTCAAGCGTTACCTTGAGCTCAACAGCCTCGCTTCTGTTTGTATTGATAAACTGATTGTGGTCAAGCTTTATGACATTGCCCCTCTGAGCCGCGATGATCTGAGCGACCTTGGCCAGTTCGCCCGGCTTGTCAGGCAGCAGGAGGGAAACGGTAAATATCCTGTCCCTTGCGATCAGGCCGTTCTGGATCACAGATGACATGGTGATGACATCCATATTTCCGCCTGACAGGATGGACACGACCCTCTTGTTCTTCACGTTCAGATGCCTGAGGGCGGCGACGGAAAGAAGGCCGGAATTCTCAACGACCATCTTGTGATTCTCCACCATATCAAGGAATGTCGTGACCAGCTCATCATCGCTGATCGTTATGATATCATCCAGATACTTCTGGATATAGGGGAATATCTTCGTTCCCGGCGTCTCGACCGCGGTGCCGTCGGCTATGGTGTTCACGCCCTCAAGAGAGACAACATGCCCCGCCTTCAGGGATTCCTTCATGCAGGCTGCACCCTCCGGCTCCACGCCGATCACCTTTATATTGCTCCTGAGCATCTTGGCCAGAGTTGCCACGCCGGCCGCCAGGCCGCCTCCGCCTATGGGGACCAGAATGTAATCTACAAGAGGCAGATCTCTTATGATCTCCATGGAGATCGTTCCCTGGCCTGTCGCCACCCTCAGGTCATCGAAGGGGTGGATCATGGTGTAGCCTTCCTTCTGGGCCAGCTCATAGGCCTTCTCGCAGGCCTGATCGTAAACGTCTCCGTAGAGAACGACCTCGGCCCCGTAGGACTTTGTTCTTTCTATTTTTATAAGAGGAGTGGAGACAGGCATGCAGATCACTGCCTTGGCCCCGAAACACTGGGCCGCGTAGGCAACTCCCTGGGCATGGTTGCCGGCGGATGCCGTAACAAGTCCCCTGGCTCTCTCCTCATCGCTGAGTGTGCTGATGGTATAATAGGCTCCCCTGAGCTTAAAGGCTCCTGTCAGCTGCATGTTCTCCGGCTTGAAGTAGACCTTGTTCCCGGTCTCGTCGCTGAAAAACTTGCTGTATATGAGCTTCGTATCCTGGGTCACTCTGTCCACGACAGAGCAGGCCTGCTCAAATGCCTCAAGGGTCATCATCCCCTGCTCCGCCTCGGAGACCTCAGGAGACTGCTGCTGTGAATCTTCATCATTTACCGTATATTCAACCATCTGTTAACACTCCATTTTCAATAGTTATCAAAGAGTTTTCTCGAGCTGTGCTCTTACTGCCTTTATAAAATCTTCACTGCTTACCTTATGTGCGTTCTCAAGCGTTGAGATCAGGGCAAGATCCCCTGTCATCGTACCGCTCTCTATCGTGTCGATCGTTGCCTTCTCCAGCTTGTCCGCAAATGTGACAAGCTCAGGGATCTCATCGAGCTGGCCTCTCTTCCTGAGGGCTCCCGTCCAGGCGAAAATGGTGGCAACAGAATTTGTCGATGTCTCCTCACCCTTGAGATACTTGTAATAATGCCTCTGGACTGTTCCGTGGGCTGCCTCGTACTCATAGATCCCGTCCGGGGAGACGAGCACGGAAGTCATCATGGCCAGAGAACCGAAGGCGGTCGCGATCATATCGCTCATGACATCGCCGTCGTAGTTCTTGCAGGCCCAGATAAATCCGCCTTCTGAACGGATGACGCGGGCTACGGCGTCATCTATGAGGGTGTAGAAATATTCTATGCCTGCCGCGTCGAACTTTTCCTTGTATTCCTTATCGAAGATCTCCTGGAAAATGTCCTTGAATGTGTGATCGTACTTCTTTGAGATCGTATCCTTTGTGGAGAACCAGAGGTCTTCCTTCTTCTCGAGGGCATAGGTAAAGCAGGATCTTGCGAAGCTTGCTATGGAAGCATTTATATTGTGCATGCCCTGGATGATGCCGGGGCCGTCAAATACATGGATCAGCTCCCTTGTCTCATTCCCTGCCGGGTCCGTGTAGACAAGCTCTGTCTTGCCGGCGCCGTGTATCTTCATCTCGGAAGCCTTGTAGACATCGCCGTAAGCGTGTCTGGCGATCGTGATGGGCTTCTTCCAGGTGCGGACCGTAGGCTCGATGCCCTTTACCTTTATCGGGGTGCGGAATACGGTTCCGTCAAGGATGGCACGGATGGTGCCGTTGGGGCTCTTCCACATCTGCTTGAGGCCATACTCCTCCACGCGGGCCGCGTTGGGAGTGATGGTCGCGCACTTTACGGCTACGCCGTACTTCTTTGTCGCCAGAGCGGAATCTATCGTGACCTGGTCGTCCGTCTCATCTCTGTACTTAAGACCAAGATCGTAGTACTCTGTCTTGAGGTCTATGAAAGGGGTAAGGAGCTCATCCTTTATCATCTTCCACAGAACCCTTGTCATCTCGTCTCCGTCCATCTCTACAAGAGGTGTCTTCATTATGATCTTATCCATGATCTGTCCTCCTCTCCATATAGTCAAGTGTTTTTTTCAGTAAAATCAATACTTCTTTGAGTCCTCATAATGAATGATGCTAAGGTTATGGAG
>OMWV01000043.1 GCA_900314845.1 uncultured Eubacteriales bacterium | reverse complement strand
GGCTCATCCAGCAGCCACTCGATCTCCACCGCCGTCTTATTTGTATTCGGCATGACAAATTCTTCCGCCCGGCCGCTGGCCTCCATGTGCCCCAGATAATAGAATTCCTTCGATATCCTGTCGTCCTTATTCTTGCGCACGAACAGCTCGACCCGGATCCCCCGCTCCCTGGCATGGAGGAAATTCTGCACGTCCTCCGACTCCAGGCTCCTGCCGGACTTGGAGATCGCGATCAGCGTGGAATTCCCGGTAAAATGATCCTCGTATTTCGTGGTCGCGCTGATATCCTCTTCCTTCTCATAATTGATAAATACCGGAAATGTCCTGGTCTTCTTATCAAACTTATAGCCGCCGATGTTGAGCGGAACCTCATTGTTCTCCCAGTTCAGCAGCCGGCAGACATCCTCGTAGGTGTATTTCTGGTAAAGGACAAGATCCGTGTTGTCATAGGTTTTCCGGTAATTTTTCTGATACCTGCCGATCCCGAAGTCCACAAGTTCCTCCACGGCATCGTAAAAATCCTCGTTTTCAAGCATTTCCAGAAAGGACTTCGCCGGCCGGTAATCCTCGTCCGCCTTCTCAATGAAAATGCAGCTTGAGTAGGTCTTCCTGCCCGAACCCGCCGGAAATTCATTTGTCATCACATTGATGATATTCTTCTCCTGCTGCCGGCTCAGATCCTTATGATAATCCTTGAGGTCGGCCTTCAGCCCCGCAAAAAGGCCCGTGCGCGACATTCCCCTTGAAAATGCAAGGATCCTCTTGAGCAGCTGCAGTTCCTGGACCCGCTTGCCCGCGGCAAATTTCTTTGACAGAAACTCCAGGATCTTCTCCTCATCCTTCGAAAACCGGATCTTGTATTCCTTCTCATATTTGGCCAGGAACTTATAGTAGGAACCCAGGCTGCCATTGTCGAATATCCTCACCACGTCCATCTCGCCGTAATCATCAAAATCCTGCAGGCGGGGGATGCGGCCCAGCTTATTTTTCAGATTCGTATAATTCTCCTTTATCAGCTTGATATCGCTGAAGTTGGCCTTGTCAACGGAGGCAAATATCCTCCGCCGGCTGACCTCGTCAAAATGCACGGTGGAAGCCCCGGGGATCACACGGGAGCCCTCCATGACGTAGCGCCGGATGTTGTCCTTATTGTAGGTCCGGTCGCCGGAAAGGGCGATCGGTATCATGAAATTATTGTTGTAATTCCCGATGAAATCCAGAATCACGACATACTCCTTGCCCTCGGCCTTGCGCAGGCCTCGCCCCAGCTGCTGGATAAATACGATCGGCGACTGGGTCGGCCGCAGCATGATGACCTGGTTGACCTCGATAATATCAACGCCTTCATTCAGAATCTCCACGGAGAAAATATAGTCCAGCGCTTTTCTATCATCTGTCTCGTCCTCGTAATCCATGGCCAGCCGCTCAAATGCATCCTGGCGTTCATCCTCGGAGGCACTTCCATTCAGGGCGATCGTCCGGAAATACCTGCCGGTGTCCGGATTGATCGTCTGGTTGAATTTCCTCGAAAGCTCTTCCGACTCGCTGATCTTCCTGCAGAAAATGAGCCCCTTCACCTTATCACCGCTGTACCCGTAATAGCTGCTCTGCTGCACAATGTGGCGAACCCGCTCGTCGCTGGTCAGAGTATTAAAATCTATATCTTTATCCTGATCATCTATCATGGAAAGATCTGTGATCCCGAAGTAATGGAAGGGACAGAGGAGATTTTCCTCCATGGCCTGCTGCAAGCGGATCTCACAGGCAATCTGATAATCGAAGAGCTCATAGACATTTCGCCCTTCTATATTATCGTCCCGCTTATCCGGGGTCGCAGTCATACCCAGCCAGAGCCTGGGTTTAAAATGACGCATGATCTTCTGATAAGTGGCAGCGGGCACATGGTGAGCCTCGTCAGCGTATGGCAAGACATGGACAACAATTTTTTGAAAATTTTTTCAGAGTTGCAATCTGATTATACCATCCATCTTCTTCCCTGCGCAAAATTAGTGCCTCACATAAAGAAACAGCACGATCAGACTGCTGTCCAACCGTGCCATCGTTTCTTATGCATTTTTCTCCTGTGCCGTTTGTTCCTGCGCACTGTCTGCTCTTTTCTCTACTTCCAGCAGGAATTCCTGAAATGCATCTGAAAATTTCCACTTAAGTTCGATGTGCTCCGGATCCGTTACATAGATCGCTTCAAAGAAAGTCTCCAGCATTTCCCTGCTCACCATAGACTCCTCTTCAAAGCGCCGAATGCTCTTTACTGTCCCATTGATTCCGTGATCTGCTGCACTTTCCTCCAACCGGATTTGTAACTCCATCTGCTGCAGTTCAGAACGCGCTTCAGCAATCTTGCCATCCAGCACTTCTCTCTTTTTCAGATAAATGTCTTTCCCCATAACTCCGGACATCCATTTTTCTACATTCAAAAGCTTCTGGTTTTCAAGCTGAGTCAATGTCTTTCTGCATGCATTGGCTTTGTCGGCCAGATCTTTTTCTTTCGTCTTTCGCTGCAGATGCTGTTCCGCAAGAACCTGCTCCATCAGATCAGTCAGTCCGAATAAGTGCTGTGCAGCTGCCCTGACCTGTTCGATCAGTGAATCCTCATATATCTTTCCATCGCTGCAATTGCCACCAGGTTCCACCAGACTGTTGGAGCACTTATAATATTTTCGTTTTACTCTTGGGTACCCCTGGAGAACCCTCTTGCATGTAGCGCATCGTAGAATTCCCTGGAACAAAGGAGATTGCTCTGAAGGATTTTTCTTCCCGCGAATCTTCCTGACAGCTTTTTGCGCTTCCGTAAATTCTTCCTTTGTCACAATGGCTTCGTGAACATTCTCGACAATAATCTGATCCGCCTTGTCGATTCCTGCCGACTGAGAGGTTCCTCTTTTTGTGATCTCTCGCTTATGCGCCACATTCGCTCCGTAATACGTTTCATTCTGAAGAATAGTTCTTACATTAGCATTTGTCCAGGAGATGTGTTTCGTAGTTTTCTTATACATATGTTTGTTCGGACCTTGTGTTCTGTAGTATACTGCCGGCGTCATCTCGCCATCTGCATTCAGCTTCTTTGCAATATCGGAGACGATATCTCCTGAGATCGCAAGATTGAAAATTCTCCTGACAACTTTGCCGGCTATCGGATCCACCAGCAGATGTCCTTTCTTATCCGGATCATTCATCATTCCAAAAGGAGCTCTGCCGGTATGCTCGCCCCGCTTCATTTTGTCGCGTTTTGCAGTTTTTACCTTTTCCGAGAGTTCTCTGCTGTAATAGTCGTACACCACATTCTTGAGCGCCACGTCAAGTCCGGCGGTGGTTCCCTCGTATTCAGAGCTGTCATAACCATCGTTGATGGAAATGAATCGGACCCCCAGATATGGAAAGATTCTCTCCAGATAGTCACCAAGTTCAATATAATCTCTGCCGAATCTGGAGAAGTCCTTCACAATGACAAGGTTGATTTCCCCCTTCCGGATCTTCTCCAACAATTTTTCAAATCCGGGACGCACAAAACTTGCGCCTGAATAGCCGTCATCATAGAATTCTTCGACGCTGCACTGCTTAAGATCCTTGTGGAACATAATATAATTCCGAATCAGGTCCCGCTGATGAGAAATGCTCTCACTCTCCGATTTTTTGTCATTCGACAAAAGATCATCATCGGACTGTGATAAGCGGATATACATTCCGATGTGATAAGTGGTCATCCGGCTTCCTCCTCCATCAAATGCAGAATCCGATCCATTTCCGCAAGGTCTTCTGTGTGTTTCATGATGATTTCTATTCTGTTGTTTTCGAAGATTCGAACTTCCTGCACAAAGCAGTCCACCAGTTCCTGCGTCAGCTCTTCCGAATCCGCCGACCGCAGTAATGTGTTCATCCATGCCTGACCGCCGGACAGTGTATCCTGAGTCCGTTTCTGCTTTGCAACCGCTTCCTTCAGAGAATGCTCCAGTGCCTGTTTTTGCTCATCATATCTTTGTTTCATATGCCGGTACTCTAACTCGTCAAGCACACCATCCACCCGGTGAATATACAGCTGTTCCAGTTTCTTTGTGATGCTGTTCAATTGCAGATTCAGCCCGTTTACAGCATCCGCTTGTCTGGTCAGTACGCTCGAGGCTCCGGTGCTTCCTGCCAGGCGTTTTCGCAGTTCTTCCGTATCTGCTGCCAGTTCTGCTTCCATCCGGATCCTGGCCATTACAGCATCACATACAGGCGTATAGTCGATCCTGTGTAAGGTACAATTGATTCTTCTGGAATCGAGGAACCCTCCGCATACGTAATGGGTATGTGCCTTTTTGGCCCCGATTCCCCCTTTTACAAATCTCATGCGTTTGCCGCAGTCGCCGCAGTAGATTTTGCCTTTAAAGAGATTGATCACGCTTTTCCTTGCATCGGCGCTTCTTTCCAGCGCCTCTTTGTTCAGGCGTCTCCGGGTGGCAAAGCTATCCTTGACCTTCTCGTAATCTTCACGGCTGATAATCGCTTCATGATGATCCGGAATGACTCTCCACTCTTCTTCCGGCGCACGATGCGTTTTAATGTTGTCACAGAGTGATTTTGGTACGCGTCCATATACCAGGTCCCCTGTATAGACCGGATTCTTTAAGATATCAATAACCGACCTCGTACTCCAACGAGAACCGTCATGTTTTTCAGCCTTCCAGATTCCTAACTGAACCTTTCTCTTCGACGGAGTGACCGCCTCCATCTCATCAAGTCTGCGGCATATTTCATTAAGCGAAACGCCTTCTATCCTCCACTGATAGATATTCCGGATATTGTCAGCGACGTCTTCATCAATGTCCAGACCGTACTCCTCCGTGCCGGATTTCAGATATCCGTAGGATGTATTTCCGGGAAGGAACTCCGCATTCGCCTGCCTGGCCCTGAATGAAGTAATAATCTTTCTTGAGATATCCTTTGCATACATCTCATTGATCATGTTTTTGAAAGGGATCATCAAAGTGTCGCCGGAGCCTTTATTCCGGAAACTGTCAAAATGATCCGTTACCGAGATAAAACGTACTCCCAGAAAAGGAAAGATTTTCTCCAGATAATTCCCTGCCTCAATATAGTTCCGGCCAAACCGGCTCAGGTCCTTTACCACAACACAGCGGATGTTCCCGGCACGCATTTCATTCATCATCCGATCAAATGCCGGCCTCCCGAAGTTCGTCCCCTTCCTGCCGTTATCCTCAAAAATGACATAGGGCTTCAAATCAGGGTGCGCTTCTATATACGCAATGCACATTTCGATCTGATGTTCGATAGAATCGCCATCATCATTTTTACCGCTGTTCTCAACGGACAATCTCACGTAAATAGCAGTCGAAGCATTCTGCCCTGTACTAACGGCAGAATCCGCAGGTATATTATTCTTTCTGCTTTTTCTCGCCATTGCCTATCCCTCCATTCTGTTCTCATCATCATTTCCAAACGCATCCGGATAGTATTTCTCAAGGGCGCGCAGCTCATCCTGAAATTTTGTAATGATCTCGATCGTCCCGTCCTTATGGACGATAATCCTGCTGATAATCTCTGCGACCATTTTTCGATCAAGTTCCTTGAAGCCGTCGTATTTTTGAAATATCCGGATCCATTCCATATCCCTGCGTTTTCCATCCAGAACGGCCTGCCGTTCCTTCTGGAGAAGGCTGACTGCCTGCTTTGCTTTACTGATTCTCTCCTGAAATGTCTTTTTGAACTGAAAATACTCGTCCTTATTGATCATTCCCTCTGACAGATTTTCATAGAGTTTTTCCATGTAATTCGTGTTCTGCTCAATTTCCTCCGTCAAATGAACAATCTGGGTATCGACATTCGTCACCTCCGGGTCCTTTTCCGGAAGGCTGTCTACCCTCTGCAGAAACTCCGCAGCAATAACTACATGCTGAACCAGACATCGCAAAGAGTCGGTAACAATCCTGATCAGTTTCTCTTCACTGATGTTGTGGGACGAGCATCCTTTCCGGGCTTTGTTTGTGCCGCAGACATAGTACGCATATTTTTTCTTCCCGGACGTTACCGTTCTTCTTACCATACTCTGCCCGCAATCCGCACATTCAAGAAAACCGGAAAGCAGATAAGCCCGGTCCTGGTCCGGCGAGATTCGAAGATCACGGGCCAGCAGATCCTGAACTACCCGAAAAACATTCGGCGAGATAATCGCCTGATGGGTATCTTCCACACGAATCCACCTGGAGGCATCCTTTTGCACGATCTTCCTGACTTTATAGTTTGGCGTGCCGGCCTTCCCCTGAATCAGATGCCCGACATAAATCTCATTGGTAAGAATCCTGCGGACAGAACTTGGCCCCCACTGGGCTTTACTTCCCGTTCGGAATATGGTCTGAATCTTCATTCCCAGCGACTCCTTATATTCCATGGGACACAATACGCCGCGGGAATTAAGGTCATCCGCAATCTTCTGCAGGCTGTTTCCTTCCATGGTCCACTGATAGATTTTCCGAACCACCTCGGAAGCATATGGATCCGGAATCAGGTGGTTGTGATCCTCCGGATCCTTCAGATATCCATATACGGCAAAAGCGCTAAGATACTGCCCCTTCTTCCTTTTGATATCCAGCTGCGTGCGGATCTTTACAGAAATATCCTTGCAGTAGGCATCATTGATCAGATTCTTAAACGGGATGACAAGACTCGTAGAGGAATTCTGCTCCTCCGCACTGTCATAATGATCATTAATCGCAATGAACCGAACGCCCATAAACGGGAATACCCGCTCGATATAGTTGCCTGCTTCAATATAATTTCTTCCGAAGCGGCTCAGATCCTTCACCACGACACAGTTCACGCTTCCGTCGCGGATCAGCTCCATCATTTCATTGAATGCAGGCCTGTCAAAGCTGACACCGCTATACCCGTCATCCACCTTTTCCGCTACGATTTCGATATCATCCTGCCTGCTCAGATATTCACGGATCATTGCCCTCTGGCTTGAAATGCTGTCGCTCTCCGCTTTGTCTCCATCTTCTCTGGAGAGTCTGGCGTAAATGCAGGCTTTGAATTGTTTTTCAGACATAAAAAACAGCTTTGCTCCTTTCCGATACATGCACACACTAATTCAGTGATTACCAGAAAGGCGCAAAGCCATCTCAATTTCGATATAGTTTTCCAACCAGCTGAATTATATCATATGCGCGAGGAATAATCTATGGTCAAAACATCCTGACGTACTCTTCCAGGCAGTCCTCCAGTGTACGATCCGTATCCGCAAAGGAAATCTTCACCACTGTATCACCATGCCTGAAACAGTACGGATTTTTAATCTGTTCAACAAAGGATTTCATCCTTTCCGGTTTGCTCAGGCTTCTGTCGAGCTTTACATCCCGAATATCCACCAGCGTATCAATATCTACGGTTCTGACATCGACATTCTTTAATTTCTCGAGATCAATCATCCGGCTCTCTCCTTTCTCCGTATTGGGCTATTCCGATCCGGCTTATGCCGTCCACACCGGCACAATCCGCAGAACAGGAATGAAGAGGCGCTTGCCCTTCTATACAATTGATGTGGACGGATTGTTCCGGATTCGCTGAAACTTTTTCTGTCTGTCACTTTTCTTCAAATCTTGCGCGAAGCATCTTCAGCAGTTTTTCCTTGCGATAGCGGACCTGTCCGATGGTCAGTCCCAGCTTTTCAGCCATGCGCTGATTGGCATTCTCAACGTCCTCAAACATGGCCAGCAGAAACTTCCTGTCATCCTCCGTCAGTTCATCCAGATATCCCTGTAGTTCCTCCAGCTCCAGCTGATGAAGAACCATACCCTCAACATCCGTGTTCTCGTCAGCAAGTTCATACTCTGTTTCTGAATCCGCTCCGCTCATATCCGCCGTGGATATCCATGAGATGTTATTTGTCTCTTTTGCCTTCTTCCTCCTGCCAAGACGCTTATACTCCGCATCGAACATCCTTCTGATCTCTGCAATCTGCTCTTCCGGTAATCCGGCTTCTCTGCATGCCATTTCGTACTTGTAAATCATGAAATCCTCCGTTTTCCGCAAAACGGAGGACCTGAAAATGCCTGTGCAGGCGCATAAAAAATGGGCGCAGCTGACCACACGACACGGAATCTTCCGTTTCGCTTTTTGTGTGGTCAGCCGAAACCCATCAGCTGACTTTCTATTTACCTGGATCGCCACAGAACGTGGGTTATGTCCCTGGCCGGGAGACACGCGCTGCGGCGATAAACAACGAATGAATACAAGCGGTCATTCGCAGACTGCGTCTGCTCATGTCGCGCTGTCGCGCTATTCATATGCGCCGGATCAGACCATTCGCCATGCAGGCATGCCACCTGATCTGTCCGCCACATATGAGCACCGCTTGTAGAAACGCGCAAAAAAAGCCGAAGTCGCCACAAACACACCCACTCAGGGTGTATCTATGGCAACTCCGGCAATTTGGTATCTCATTTGGATCCGTAGCTCGGTAGTTACGTGATTACTATCGTGCTATTCTGTTTTCGATCGCTTAAGGGCATCCGTATAGGCCTTCAGGCGCTTTTCCTGGCAGCTGTACCTTTGGTATTTCATGGTCACCGCCATTACCGCTCTGCAGCGCGGACACTTGATGGATATCGTACCTACATTCGCTTTTTCCATATCAAAGAGTCTCTGACCGCAGGAACAATATACAGTAACAGAATCCTGATCTGCACTTGCTTTACTCATTCTAACCACCGCCTTCCTCAGTTCTGATGACAGCTGTGGTTATTCCGCTTTCTAAATCCTTTCTAATCAATGTTGGCTCCCTTCTCACTACAGGCAGTGAATCAAAATGTAAAGCTGTATTCCTCGGTAAAGGGAAAGAAACCTTTGGAATACATATATGAAAAGCACCTGACCTTCGGGATCAGACCGGCAGTTCCGACCCGCCGCAGACTTCTCAATGAGAAGTCTGTACGCTGCCGATTGCTGTTCATTCCATACGTTCGCATTTTCAAGCTATTGCTGCATTCCACACCTGCAACGGCTTGACAGAATGAGAAGTTTGCTTTATGATATGAGCAGTTGAACTTCTCGATTGTTATTATACGCAGAGATATTTTCAGTGTCAAGTCTTTTGAGAATTTCATCTTCCAGGTTACGAGAATATTAACTTCTCATAAGCTCAAGCCAAAGGAGTGAAAAATTATGACGTTCGGTGAAAAAGTCAGAGAAGCACGAAAGAATCTGAACATTTCCCAGGATGATCTGTCCAACAAGATGGGGGTATCCAGAAGAACAGTTACCTCGTGGGAAACAGATAAATCTTTTCCCAGAACAAGAAAAGTATATGAGAAGCTGGCGGAGACACTTGACGTGCCTCTTAATTATCTGCTCAGTGACGATGACGCTTTCGTCCTGGATGCTTCTGAGCAGTTCGGTTACAGAGGAAAAAAAGGAGCGGAAAAGCTCGTTCAGGAACTGACCGGCCTGTTTGCCGGCGGTGAACTAGCGGAAGAAGATATGGATGCCCTGGCTTTCGCAGTACAGGAAGCCTACGTAGAGGCAAAAAAGAGGAATAAAAAATACACCCCGAAGAAATATCGTCAGGGTGTATCCGATAAAAAATGAGTCCGCTATTCAAGTCCGAAAATTTGGACATGTCATGTGCTACACTTGATCTGTCCATTGCAAACAGGAGGTGAAAACCTTGATCCTGAACACAACTGATGAAATCATCCGCTGTGCGGATAAACTAGTCAGGCGGACCGGAAGCCGGGAACCGGAACGGATCGCTCTGGATCTCGGTATTACAATTATGGACGTACCTTTCAAAACACAGAAAGGCGTCTACAAGATCATTGAGCGGAACCCCTTTATCTTCATCAAGGTAGATCTGGATGAACGCATGCGCAGGATTGTCCTGCTGCACGAGATCGGTCACGACCGTCTGCACCGCCGCCAGGCAAAACAGTTCCAGGAATTCCGGCTCTTCGACATGACAAACAACACCATGGAATTTGAAGCCAATCTCTTCGCCGCGCAGGTCGCCCTGCCGGATGATGTGATTCTGGACTATATCTATCAAGGCTACAGTGTGGATCAGATCGCCGGAGAAATGGAATCCGACATCAATCTGGTGGCAATTAAAGTCAGCGACTTATGCCGCAGAGGGTACTCATTCCGGGTGCCGGAGCATGAGACCAATATCTTCCGGAAGTAAATTTCCGGAAGAAACAAGCCGTGCGAACGACTGGGATGGCTACTCTTTATGTTTCACCATTTGTATTCACGCAGATGATTTAGCACGATGTCTTTCAGTTGATGTTTGTGTTATGCCTGAAAACAGCTTCTTCTATCGTTCTGATACATTCATCTGGATTCTTCAGAACATCCCTGCTCCAGAACCTGAGCACCTCCCAGCCAAGGCCCTTCAGCATAGCATCAACTTTTCTATCTCTTTCCATATTGTTCTGTATCTTTTTCAGCCAGAATTCTGAGTTATTACTATGTTCCAGCTGTTCCTTCAGGCTTCCGTATTTTCTGCTTGTATATTTGCCTTCAAATCCTTTACCATGAAAGAACTCACTATCAACAAAAATGCAGATTTTATATTTTGTCAGAACGATATCCGGCTTCCCCGGAAGGCTTTTCCAGTTCTTCCGATATCTGTAACCTCTTCTCCACAGAGCTTTTCGCAACACAATCTCTGGCTTCGTATCCTTTGCCCTGATGCGAGTCATATTTTTATGCCGCTGCTCTTTTGTTAATACATCGGTCATTATAAATTTTCCATTTCCATGACATAGCTGACAAATTTCGATATAGTCCAGATACGGCTTCGTCTGTCAGCAGGGTATGTCTTTATGTACTC
>OMWV01000035.1 GCA_900314845.1 uncultured Eubacteriales bacterium | reverse complement strand
CCAAAAACGAATATATCTGCAATTTTCAAGGTTCGAACAGAGCCTTCTTTTTTAGACCCTGGTTTTCATAGCTTACTTGACACTACCGCTGAGATCCTTGTCCTGTTGCCTGCCCCGTCTACTGCCTCCGCTGTAATATCTCTTCTGGCCTTCTTCCCTTCGTAGATAGAAAAAGAATATACTCCGTGCTGCCTATCACCTGTCAGCTGATCTCCCTCCCATTTCTTATACTCCTTTCCATCCAGAAAAATCTTAAGCGAGCATAGCTTTAGGTTATCAGAAGCCGCTATTCTCACAAGGTGTCTGCTTTCCGGATATTTCTTACCGGATTCAAGATCAAAAAACGCGGCCTTCGGCGCAGTCGTGTCCACGCCAAACTTTATCTCTGCCGTTTTCATATCGTTCACAGATATATTGCCGGCTTCGTCTAGCGATCTGAGCAGAACACCATACACCCCATCCCGGTGAAAATTTTTCTTAAAAATGTTATATCTGTACTCATGCCATTTTTTATCGTTCTTCACTTTCCTGACTGAATAGTCTCTGCCCTCCTCAAGTTCTTTTGCCATCCCTCCCTCAAAAAGAGTCACACATTCAGATCGAAGCGGGCAGACATTAATCTCTGTAATGTCTATACTGCCGATATCATTCGTATATTTCCCTGCAGCATCAAAACTTTTTTTGCTGCAATAATAAAGAGACCCAAACCGATTTACCAGAAATTTCAGGCTCTTTGTCGTTTCATTTCCGGACCTGTCCTTTGCATAAACTTCGAGATAATATATATCATCTCTATCCTTACTGATCTCAGGTGACTCATAAGTGACACTGCACCCCTTTCCCTGGCTGATGACGTCTCGGTTCGGCACTGCCCCCCTATTCTCCCTGGTCAGTTCATATCTGATGCTGCTCCTGTCAATGTTGTCATCAAAAACCTTTATCCGGGGCTGTACTTTCCCCCTGTATGCCGCTCTATCTTTCACACCTGATATTTCAACATCCGGAGCCTTGCTGTCTATGGTAAAATTGTCTGTATACTTTTGGACTTCTCTATTGCCTGCTTTATCTCTGCAGCTGATCTCCAGGTTATACCGGGCATCCCGGTCAAAGACAATCGAGGCAGAAAACCTTCCGTTTCTTCCTGTAAATCGTCCGGGTACGGGTGCATCCACTTTTCGGCCGTCCTTCACCCCTTTTACTTTTATCTCCACATCAGCCGGGGAAAAATTACTGTCTTCTATCAGAATATTTGCTTTTCGCCCCGCTCTGTAATATTCCCGGTTTTCAAAACTATTATTATCATACCTTACACTGATCTTCGGCCGCCCCCTGTCAATGACAAAGGAACTGCCTGCCTTGGTATCTTCCGCAAAAGCGATATTATCACTCTTGCTGCCTGCTGCGTCGGTGCAGGAGATCTTCAGGTCATATTCCGAATCTTCAAAAAACCTGAGTCTGGTGATCCACCTTGCATTATCTCCGTTTCCTGTTCCATCACTCTTTATCCACTTCTCTCTGCCCGGCATCTTCCCAGAAGAAGAACGAATATCTATCCTTACTTTATCCGGATCAAAATTTCTCTCAAAAATAGTCACAACTGCTGTTCGCGGGCGATTAAAGTACTTTTCATTCTCTGATCTGTTATTATCGTAACGGACCCAGATGCGGGGCGCTGACGTATCTATCCCCAGCCTGTATATTTTTTCTCTTGCATTTCCGGCATGATCTGTCACCTTAATTATTACTTTTACCCTGTTGCTGTTATTGGATGCCGCAGGTACAAGAAAGTGCCCCTTCCATTTCTGCTTCAGTCCGGCTTCCGCCACATCCCCTTCCCCGGAAGAAAAAAGAAGAGTTTTCTTCGATAAACCACTGTCTTCATTCTGTACACTGCACTCCACCGATCGTATCCCTGAACCGGCACCTTTTCCTGCCGCCTCCCTCACACTGACCCGCATAGGCACATCCCCGTTGAATAATCTTCCTTTTTGCTGTTTATCCGGAGCCAGCTGTACAATCTCAGGCTTTGTCCCATCACAGATCATGCCGCCCGTACACAGATATCTGTAATTCCCCGCTTTATCACTGACTCTGACATATATAAGACATTTTTCACCCGGATTCACATAAATATTTTGAAATTTTCCCCACTTCTCAACTCTGTCCAGCTCCGGCGCCTTCATGATCTTATCTGATCCGCCGGCTCCTCCCAGTCTCTTCTTGAAACATTCTATACTTCCGATGCCGGATATTTTGTCTGTAAATATGCCGCTCAAACTAATCTTGCCCGGCGATATCACTTCATATCGAAGTTTCTTATCCAGATCTTTCCATGACCGCTTTCTGCCGTCACTGCTTTCTGCGCTTACCTCAGCTGACGGTGATACCCTGTCGATTACAAACTGAAACGCGGCTTTCTGCCCGCTGTCCGTCATATGCCTGCACCTGTTTCCCGCCATATCCTGACAGGAAAATTCTAAAGAATATAGGGCGTCCTTGCTGAAGGTGATCTCAATCGTATGCCGGTCCTTATTACTATCCCTTTCGTATGCTTCTGTCTTCCACTCGCCAATCCTGTATGCATCCACAACCCTCCTTCCTTCCCTGTCCACAGCGTGAATCTTGATATTTCTGTCTGCCTCCTTTTTGTTAAAATGCTCCCTTCTCTCAATAACGGTAAGCACAGCCCTGCGCGGCGCATGAAAATATTTCTTATTTACCACATTATTATTGTCGTAAGAAATCGCTGCCGCCGGCCGCGTGATATCAATATCAAGCCTGCGCTCCTCCGTGAGCAGATTCCCCGCATTATCTTCGACAGTCACAGACAATAAAACGTTGCTGCTGTTATTCTTTTCGGGATCAACAACTATAACCGAATCATGACTCGTGCATGGTTTTCCCCTCCCGTCAAAGTCAAACAGCCTTCCTCCCTGTGTTCTCTCTCTTCCGTCTTTTATCACGGAATACTCTATATATTTTATACCCGCTCCGCTGTCACGGATTCTTACAGCAGCATCCACCCTGCTGCTGAATATTCCTGATCTGCTGCTGTTTCCATCTGTATGGATATCTGCCTCCGGTAGAGTATGATCTGTAACATATCCTCCACTGCAGAAATAAGACTTGTTGCCTGCGGCATCCGTAAGCCGCATATAGATATTCCACCGGCCCTCATCTGTAATATGCAGTTTCTCTGTGTAACTGTTGAAATCAAGACTGTCCAGTTCTTTCTCTTTCAGAGCTCTGCCGCTTCTATTAATATAATATTCTATTGTCAAAGGGCTCAGGCTGTCCCTTCCCGACAAAGATGTCTCTGCTGAGAATCGGGTGTAATTGTCAAAAACAGGGGCAGATAAAAATTTTGTCCACTCAGTGTCACCGATCTCTATTTTTCCCTCCTCCGGTGTCTGTGTATCTACCGTAAAATTGAAATCTTTCGGTGCTTTGTCCTTTACATCTGCCTCAAGTCCGGCTTTATTCTTATACGTGATATCCCATGTATAATGAGCATCTCCCTCAAAAACGAGCGAGACCTTATGTTTGCTGCCCTTGTGCTCCCACGGGGAAAAAGCCGGGCGCACATCTGATACATCGGCATCTTTTCCGGTCTGCCTGCTGATCCGGATTCCATTCTCAAAGGCAGCCCTGTCAAATACAGATTCTCTGTCTGTAATCGTGATCTGTGCTGTCCTGGTTCCCGGAAAATATCCACATCCGCCGATAACGTTTCCCTCTTCGCCTGTAAAATTGATATCCACACGCGGTCTGCTGCTGCACACTGATATCTGTACTTCTTTTGTCCGGATATTTCCCGCCCTATCTGCTGCCGCAACCCGCAGGCTGACATGATCCGAATCATTTCGAGCCGCGTCTATCACGATATTTTCCTTCCAGTTTTTAACAATTTCAGAAATATCAACAGGAGCATCCTCTCCATCCCCGGCTTTAAAGATATACCCCTCCTGCGTAACAGAAGATCCCTTCATGACCTGATATTTTATCTCCCGTATCCCGGATATGCCTCCGCTTTTGCTGTCTTTATCTGCAACTGATATACCCACCTTAATATCGGAAGTGTAATATCCATTTTGTCCAGCCTTTGGCATATCAAAGTCCACCAGGCAGGGCACATCATCCACTCCGATGGCCGGTGTGGAACAATAGGACACATTTCCTGCCCTGTCTGATACCCGGGCATATACGATAAATCCTTCCTCACCAGCCGCTGCAGGCTCCTTCTTTGAAAAGGATCCCTTTTTATAAAGTTCTTCAAGCTCCCCGGCTGACAGGGTCTTATCCGCATCTGCCTGATAATAGAAAATCTCCTTTATGCCTGAAATGTTATCTGCACTGTCCCGCGCACTGATCTTTGCGTCTGATCGGCAGAAAACATATCCCGGTTTCTCATCCTGCAGTCCTTTCCATTTTCTGCCCTCACCTATGCGGATCAGTGCTTCCGGGGGAGTGCAGTCTACCGCAAAACTGCAGAGTTCGGACATACTTTTATCTATCTGGGCTGTGCCCCCCGCCTTATTTTTATAAGAAAAGCTCAGCTCATAAAATGCATCATCCTTAAAAGAAAATACAGCCCTGTGGATATTCCCGCTGGTCCTCCAGCCGCCTTCCGCCTCCGCTGAAACAGTCAGCTTTTTCCCATGCGCATCCTTGGCTTGTATATGCAGTCCCTTCACCGCAGCATCTTCGTCAAAATATTCTTCCTCATCATATAAAATGAATTCCAACGATCTGGGTTCCGTAAAAAAATCGTTTCCACCTGTCTGCTGATCCTTAACAGGCTCTATTCTGACAGAGGGCCGGCTATCCTGACTGATTTTCTCTTCACTCTCCCGGGCAGTCTGAGATTCCATCCCGTATGCATTCACGAACACAGCTGAACAGATGAAAAGAAAAAAAGGAATAATAATGAAGATCACCTGTCTTTGCGCCTTATTCATCGAGATCCACCTTCCTCAGTACTACCGTGCATTCTTCCCGGGAGTTTTCTCTTTCTATCCCTTCAGGAATATGCGAAGATGCACTCCTTTCTCTGACTGCGTCCTGATCTATCCCATCTGTAAAGCCCGGGCCTCCGGGCAGACTCAGGCTCCTGCTTCGGATCCGCTTCACCTCTCTTCTTGCCCTTCTTCCTGTAATATCACCCCAGGCTTTTCGGATATCCAGCACAAAGAAGAGCACTGCAGCAGCTCCTGCAGAAAAAATCGCAGAAATGCTGCAGAAATCGGACAGTTCTCTCATAGATTCTATTGACATATCTACCCCTCCCGTACGGAATATACATCCGCAATAGCTTGTCTGGCTCTTTTCTCATTCGCCAGGATCCGACTGCTTATATTTCTTGTAATATCAGCAGCGATGGGAACAGACGCGGCAATTTTTACAGCATCTGCCATCAGTTTCTCAAGCTCTTCACGCCCTACTCCGTCATATTTAAATCCCGCGGCATACTTCCACAGGGAATTCTCTATCAGTTCAGACAGGCGGAGCCTGACGACACTGCTCTGGCTTTCATCTTTTCCTGCGGCTGTCATCAATTTCTTCAGATCTCTGAAAAAAGGACGGTATGTCCCCCTGTCCTCTGCCTCTGTGATATTCGCCTCAATGTCACGATAAAAACGCCCCGTCCCCGCATATACCTCAGACATGCCTCTGATATCGGCATCATCGGAAGCATAGCGAAGAGCTTCCTCAAACCAGCTGACAGAACTCATAGCCCCGGTTTCCGGTCTGTTTTTTCCATCCTCATAATCGTAGTAGTACCAAAATAATTTCCCCATCTCAAAACAAAGCTGAGAATAGGCATTGGGATCTGACCTGAGTTCTTCAGAATGTTCAGTGATCAGATTCTCCAGTTCCATTGCCTCTGAGGGTGAAACAGAGTGGTCATTATCGCGGAAAGTGCGCATAAGTCCAAGATAGGCAGACTTGTCATCCGCCTTATCCGGAATGTCTATACACTTTCTGTATAGATCTGCTCTTGCCCCATAATCAAGTGTCTTCTCCGCCCGTTCCATCCTGCTTTCGTATGTATCAGCCGCCCTGGCAGATGCATTCGTGCCCGCGGCGGCACCTGAGAGAGCAAAAAGCAGGGAGAGAGCCGACACACAGAAAAATGTCTTTATCCTCCGCCATTGTCTGGCCCTGTAACTGACATCTTCTTCTTCATAATGTTCCAGAGCATATGTCAGCTCGGCAGACGACTGATATCTGGCCTCAGGGTCTGCCCGCATGCATTTCATAACTACAGCCTCAAATCCCCTGGAAAGCTCCGGTCTTATCTGCCTGATCGGCTTTACGCCTCCCGCTGAAATCACAGGTTCTCTCCCCGCCGCTAGATAATACATTGTAGTTCCAAGGCCGAAAATATCCGTTCTCTCATCTGTCTGACCGCCTCCGGGAAACTGTTCAGGAGCAGCAAAACCAACTGTTCCCAGACAGATCGTATCGTCAGGCCTGCTCTCCTTAAAGACCCGCGCAGTCCCGAAATCGACCAGGACAAGACAGCCATCCGGTTTCAGGATAATGTTCCCCGGCTTCATATCACGGTAAATGACAGGAGGCACGCGGGTATGAAGATATCCGAGAACGTCGCACAGCTGAATGGCCCATTCTATGACCTTTTCTTCCTGGGCAGGTCCTGATTCTTCAATGATATCCTTTAAAGTATTCCCTTCTATATAATCCATCACGACCAGAAACTGATCATCTTCCTCTATCACATCAACAACAGTCGGAAGGTGTATCTGTCGGAGTGACTTGAGCAGATCCGTCTCCTCCCGCAGGCGCTGCGCAACAGCCTCAAAATTGTCTGCTGCCTTTGGGCGGACTTCCTTCACGGCCCACATCTTATTCGCGCGCTCATTGACCGCAAGATATACGACGCTCATTCCGCCTCGTCCAATCTCGCCAAGTACTTTATATCGGCCTCCGACCAGTTCCCCTGTCATCAGCATAAGCATCGCCTCCCGAAATCTTTAGAGTCATGTACTCTAAGCAGCATGATAGAGCATATAACTCTAAATGTCAAGTCTGAATTTGCAGCCTGCAAATTTTTCACGGAGTAATATTTTTGTCTTGACAGAGGATAGAAATGAGATTATAATCAACTCATCTTAGAGTTATTGACTCTAAGGCACACAAGAAAAACAGCTGTTGACACACAGGAGAAAAAATGAAATATAACGAAAGAATCAGGGAACTCCGCGAAGAGAATTCCCTGACTCAGGATAAGATAGCCGGCATAATATTAGTAGGCCAGCGTACATACTGTGATTATGAAAGCGGCAAGACCCGCATACCCGTTGACAGGCTGATCCGTCTTGCCAGATACTATGACGTATCAATGGATTATATCTGCGGTCTCAGCAAAGTCAAAGGGAACTACCCCGACGAAGAAAAGACAGAAGTGCCTGAAAGTCCGGACGTCAGTCCCTCAGAGAAGTAGATCCGGGCAGTTCACTTTCTTCCTTTACTATGACAGTTCCAGGCTTTCAAGATCGTAGGGGACATGAACCCGGCCCTTATAGTAGAGCTTAGCCTCCGCGCTGTAAAGCTCGCTTCTTCTGGCAATATTGTCATCCTCTGTCTGCCACAGGATCAGATTCGGGATCTCCAGATGAGCTGCCGTCTCGCAGGCATCACGAACCGTACAGTGCCCTTTTTCATAAGGATTATAGATATCCTTCTGAGAATGAAGACAATATGCCTCGTGGAGCAGCCAGTCGGCTCCTTCTGCATACTGGAAGCAGCTTTCCGGCAGCAGACCGCTGCCGGAATATACCAGTCTGCTTCCGTTGTCAAGCATGATGGTAAAGCCCAGCTGCTTTTTGTCCCTGGGACCTGTCTCGAAGAAACGGACGCTGTGATCCATCAGATGACGCATATCGGCATCATATACGGGCACAAACAGGATCCTGTGATCAAAAAGCCAGATAAAACGCCTGGGCAGAGTGATGGCAGCAAGCGTATGGATCGTCTTGACAAGCTCACTCTGGCAATAGATCCTGAGGTCTCCCTCGTACTCGTCTGAGCGCATCAGAGACCCCAGCAGCTTTATCACCCAGATGACGCCGAAGATGTTCTCCGTATCACTGCAGGAAAGATAAATATCATGGATCTTGTTCAGCGGGATATCCGCTTCCTTAAGCTGACGGATGATCCCATTGCCTCCGCCGCCGTCGACGAGCAGATACCTGTCTTCATCCTGCAGGACGAAGCAGGCGTTGTAGCACTTCACAGACAGAGCGCTGCCTGTGCCGAGCATGATAAGTTTTTCCATAAACTACATCCTCCAGGCGTGGTTCAGAGGACCGCTTCCGCGGCCAAGATCAAGACCTGCCTTAAGAGCGCCGGTTATATAATCTTTCGCGTTTCTGACACTCGTGCGCATATCATAGCCAAGTGCCAGATTGCTGGCAATAGCTGAGGAAAGAGTGCAGCCCGTTCCGTGAGTGTTAGGATTGTCTACGCGCTCACCGCGGTACCAGATAAACTCTCCCTTATCATAGAGGAGATCGTCTGCTGTCTCTGTGAGATGTCCGCCCTTTATCAGGACACTGCCGGAGAGATTGGCGCTGATGACCTTGGCGGCACGCTGCATGTCGTCTGTGCTGCTGATCTGGAAACCACATAACTTTTCAGCTTCAGGGATATTGGGGGTGATAATATCGCCAAGCGGAAGAAGAACAGAGATCAGTGTATCCATGGCATCGGGATGCATGAGGGCACAGCCGCTCGTTGATACCATTACCGGGTCTATGACTATATTCTTCGGTCCGTACTGCTTCAGTTTAGATGCTATCATCTTTATGGTCTCAATATTTGAAACCATGCCTATCTTCACAGCATCCGGAAATATATCAGTGAAGACACAGTCCATCTGCTTTCCGACTATATCGGCGCCGGCGTCAAGGACATCGTCGACACCCACAGTATTCTGAGCAGTAATTGCCGTGATAACACTTAAAGCAAAAACCTTATGAGCCATCATCGTTTTAATATCGGCCTGAACTCCTGCTCCACCGCTTGAATCAGACCCTGCGATCGTAAGAACCTTTTTCATATCCATATGCTTTGGCCTCCTGACTTTCCTTTATCATAATAGTCCGAATTTATCATCTTGTCTGAGGATAACACCTTTAGGCCTTAGATGCAAGTTTCCAGCCGGCCGTTTTCCCCATGCGAAGGCAGGATCCGGACAAAAAAGAACCAGAACAGGAGACTGATTTATCAGCTGCATGAATTAATATCTTGCCAAACGTACTGTAAAATGGTAAAGTATTAAATTATCAGGTTGCATATAGGAATAGGAAAGGATTGATGGCTATGGAGAGGGATCTGACAGAATTCAACAACCGTCTGGACAGACTGGCGGACTATTGCATGAAATCCGGCCGTTTCGATCAAAGCTTATATAAAAAATATGACGTAAAGCGCGGGCTGAGAGACTCGAACGGAAAAGGAATACTGACAGGTCTGACAGAGATTTCGGATGTAGTCGCATTTTATGACCGGGATGGAGAGAGGATACCTGTCGACGGGGAGCTTTATTTTCAGGGGTACAATGTCAATAAGCTTATCGAAGGAAACAGATCCAGCCGTTTCGGTTTTGAGGAGATCACTTACCTGCTCCTTTTCGGCTCTCTCCCGACACAGGCGGAACTAGATGAATTTCTTGATATCCTGGGCAATTACCGAGAACTGCCGGACAATTTCGTCAGAGATATCATCATGAACTCTCCCAACGGGAATATGATGAATATTCTGCAGAAGAGTGTACTGACGCTCTACTCTTACGATCCGGCGCCGGAAGACATAAGCATAAAGAATGTCCTTCGCCAGTCCCTGCAGCTCATAGCAAGATTTCCTCTGATATCTGTCTATGGCTATCACAGCTACAGGCACTATATCCTTGACAAGAGTCTGGTCATCCGCCGGCCCAAGGCTGAGCTTTCGACTGCTGAGAATATCTTAAGACTACTGAGGCCGGACGGCCAGTACACGGATCTTGAGGCGAAAGTCCTTGATGTCGCACTGATCCTCCACGCAGAGCACGGCGGCGGTAATAACTCGACCTTCACTACCCATGTTGTAACCTCGACAGGCACGGATACATACTCTGCCATAGCAGCCTCTCTCGGATCTCTCAAAGGGCCCAGACACGGCGGCGCCAACATGAAGGTTCAGCTCATGTTCGGAGAGATCATGAAGAATATACATGACTGGGAAGATGATGATGAGGTATCTGCCTATCTGCAGAAGATTCTGGACGGACAGGCTTTCGACAGAAGCGGCCTCATATACGGAATCGGCCATGCTGTATATACAAAGTCCGATCCCAGATGTGTCATCCTCAAGAAATATGCGAAGAAACTGTCCGAGGCCAAGGGACTGACAAAGGAATTTGCCCTCTATGACAGGGTGGAGCGGTTGGCCATAGAACTGACAAAGGAAAAGAGGAAACTCTTTAAGCCAATCTGCGCCAATGTCGACTTCTACTCAGGATTTGTGTATACTATGCTGGGGCTGCCCATGGAACTGTTCACCCCTATATTCGCCATCTCAAGAATTTCCGGCTGGTGCGCTCACCGCATAGAAGAGCTGGCGAACGAAGGCAAGATCATCCGTCCCGCCTACCGGTATGTAGGCTATCACACGGACTATGTAAGCATAGAGGACCGCAAGTAGGGCCGTCAGGAATAGAGGGCCGCAAGCAGGGCCATCAGGTAAACTATATAGGTAAAAATCGAGGAAGGGCACTCTCAGGCTCTTCCTCTTATCATATCTATCTTCTGACTTCTGGTCAGATGTTTGATAAAATATTCCCGCTGCATGGCGGTTTTTTTGTCCTTATGGGGCTCGCAGTATATCAGGCGAAGGGGAAGACGGGAGCGGGTGTACTTGCTGCCGCATCCCCTGCTGTGACAATCGAAGCGCTTTTTCAGATCCGAAGTCCAGCCTGTGTAGAGGGAGCCGTCGGAACATTCGAGCATGTAGGTGTAGTTCATCTGCGGCCTCTTCTCCCGTAATGCAAGGGCAGATCGTCCGCTGCCGGTTCCTGAACCAGGACCTTCCGGCCGGGTATCTGTTTGCTGATGTTCAGAACGATCCCAATCTCAAAGAGCTGGATGAGGATGGCTGAACCGCCGCTGCTGATGTAGGGAAGACTGATTCCGGTATTTGGCAGGAGGCTGATATTAACGGCAATGTTGAATATTACCTGCAGGGCGATATGGACACCGATGCCGAAGGCCGTCAGAGTGCCTTCCGGGCTGCCGGCGTGCTGGGCAAGAACCATGATCCTCCAGATCTGATAGATGAAGAGAAATATGATCATACAGCAGCCAACCAGGCCAAGCTCCTCGCCGATCACGGCGAAGATAAAATCGTTGGAAGCTTCCGGGAGGTAGTACTTCATTGTCCCGTGTCCAAGCCCGCGGCCAAGAAGACCGCCGGAGCCAAGGGCGTACAAGGCATACCGCGACTGCATGGAATCGTTGGGAAATTCATCCGGATAAAGCCAGGCGAGGATACGCATGGCACGATAATTGCCGGAGATATTCCCGCTTGCCCTTGCGGCTGCCAGGTCAGGCAAAATCTGGAAAAAATAGTAGCACGCGGCGAAGACAGCACATAAGATAAGGACCAGGCCGACGATAAGCCAGATCTTTTTGTCCGGATATGCCGCGAAAAAGAGCAGGGCTGCTATGCCCAGGACAATAACTGCCGTGCTGAGGTTACTCGTGACAAGGACAATGACAAGAGCCGCAAGAACAGAAGGGGCAAAGACAATGGCACCCGCCCGGATATAGCGCAGCTTTTCCTTCAGATAGGGCAGCATATAGGCCATGAGCAGGATGATCGCCGGCTTCATGAACTCTGAAGGCTGCACGCTTAAGCCTCCTAAATAGATCCATCTGGCAGCTCCGTTCCCGGTGTGGCCCAGGTGCGGAACAAGGACGAGGAACATGGAGAAAAACGAGAGCCAGAAGATCAGGCCTGCGTGCCTGACCCAAACCCGGTAGTCGATATAGGAGACAACCAGCATGACGAACAAACCGAACAGGCCGACCGCCAGCTGCTTGAGGAGCGCCTTGTGATCGGCGTTCGTCGCGCTGTAGACCATGATGATACCGAACATGAGCAGAAATACAACCGAGACAACCAGCCGGTAATCCATGATCTCGAGATTCCTCAGATACTGCCGGATACCGGACCTTTTTCTGCGCATCCTGTACGCTGTCACTTCATCATTTGAAAACAAACTGACCGCCCCCCTGTTTACAAGTATAAAAACAGCCGCCGCAATGCGGCGGCTGAAGATAGAATGTCTGAATTACTTCTCTACAAGTTCCTTTGTGTCCCTTGCGATCATCAGCTCTTCGTTTGTAGGGATAACACAAACGGTAACCTTGGAGTCATCTGCGGAGATGATCCTGTCGTCGCCGCGCTCTGCATTCTTGGCTGCGTCAAGCTTAACGCCGAGGTAGCCGAGGTACTCGCATACCTTATTCCTTACAAATGCGCTGTTCTCACCGATTCCTGCTGTGAATACGATGTCGTCTACGCCGTTAAGAACTGCTGCGTAAGCGCCGATGTACTTTGCTACATCATAGCAGAAAATTTCCATAGCGTCTATGCACTTCTGGTCGCCTGCCTCGTATCCTGCCTCAAGGTCACGGCAGTCGCTCTTGCCGCCTGTAAGACCTGCAAGACCGGACTCCTTGTTGAGTACGGTTGTAACCTCTGCAAGTGTCAGGTTCTCCTTGCCTGCATAGTACTCAAGGATAGCGGGATCGATGTCGCCGGAACGTGTTCCCATAACAAGACCTGCCAGAGGAGTGAAGCCCATGCTGGTGTCGACAGACTTGCCGCCGTCAACAGCACAGATGCTGGCGCCGTTGCCCAGATGGCAAACGATCGTCTTGAGGCTCTCAACCGGCTTGCCGAGGAACTCAGCCACATGCTTGGATACAAACCTGTGAGATGTTCCGTGGAAACCATATCTTCTTACCTTGTAATCTGTATAAGCCTTGAGCGGAAGGCCATAGAGGTAAGCCTTAGCAGGCATTGTCTGATGAAAAGCGGTATCGAATACAGCGACCTGGGGAACACCGGGCATAAGCTTGCTGCATACGCTGATACCAATCAGGTTGGCGGGATTATGAAGGGGAGCAAGCTCGTTGCACTCCTCGATCGTCTTAACCACATCATCATTGATGATAGTGGAAGCAGCAAACTTCTCGCCGCCGTGTACGACTCTGTGGCCAACGGCATCGATAGCGCTAAGATCGCTGATCACACCGTTCTCCTTGCCTGTCAGGCAGTCAAGTACAAGCTTGATCGCTTCTGTATGAGTGGGCATGGGGGACTCGATCGCAATCTTGTCCTTGCCGGCGGGCGTATAAACGATACGGCTTCCGTCGCTTCCGATCCTCTCGCACAGGCCCTTTGCCTGAACAGACTCATTGTCCATATCGATCAGCTGAAACTTAAGTGAAGAGCTGCCACAATTGATAACTAAAATGTTCATCGGACTAATTACCTCCATCTATATACTTCTTCCCATACGCAGGTAGATCCTGCTTCTATCGTCCATACAGCCGGCGCCGGCTTATCCGGCCAAGTGCCATACTGTACTACGCTATTCTACCACAGAAAAAAACAAAGTTCTACTTTTTTTCGCAAATACTCGGCTCATGCCTCCATATTCCCTGCCGGGCCTCCAGATTCCCGATCCGAGCCCACATTTTCAAGGCCCGCCTCATTTTCAAGGCGCGCCCCATTTTTCCGGGCGGCTGCCGGCTGACAAAGCCGCGGAAAAATGCTATGATACAGATAATTATGGAGGAAAGAAAATTGAGCAAGAAGAAAAAGAAAAAAAGCGGCGGCAGGATCTTATCCACGATCATCCTCATCATCGCCCTCTGCGGCCTGGGCTACAGCGGATATCATCTGGCAAAGTACGCCTGGCAGACATGGCAGACAAACAAGACCCGCGATCAGGTTGCCGGCCTGATCAGCGGCCAGGACGAGACCGCCATAGAAGACAGCGATGAAGCCATGCGAAAAGCCATGATGAAAAAATACGGAAAGCTCTACAAGCAGAACAAGGATTTCATCGGCTGGCTGAAGGTAGAGAATACAGGCATAGACAACCCGGTCATGTTCACGCCGGATGACGGGCTTAACGGCCAGTTCTACCTGAGAAAGAATTTTTATAAAAATTACGACATAGCGGGCACCATGTTCGTGGACTACCGCAACGTCCTGGATCCAGCCAAAGGCGTATCCACGAACACGATCATTTACGGGCACCGGATGAAAAATGATACCATGTTCGGCCCCCTCAAGCACTACAAAGACAGTGCATACGCCAAAGAGCATGATGACATCCAGTTCGACACCCTCTACCGGCCGGGCCGGTACAAGATGTTCGCTGTCATCCTCTCGGAAGCAAAGACCGTCGTAAGTGAAGACGAATTTGTCTACTACGACTTCATAGACGCCGACTCGGAAAAAGAATTTGACAAAGACATAGCCAGCATAAAAGCAGAATCCATCTACTACGACGACAAAAACGCTCCCTCCTACGGGGACGAGCTCCTGACCCTGTCCACCTGCGACTATTACAAAGAAAACGGCCGGCTGGCCCTCATAGCCAAGCGGGTAGACTAAAAAATCAGGCATTCACCAGGCGGGTAGACTAAAAAAATCAGGCATTCACCAGGCGGGCAGACTAAAAAAAATCAGGCATTCACCAGACAGAAGATGCAAGGTGAATGCCTGTTTTTCACTTATCGGTCCGTGTCCTGTATCAGCTTTCTCAATGTGTGGAAAGCATCCTTCATGTCGACCTTTATCAGATGCTTCTGGAACTCATACTGCTTCCTGTAAAATTCATTGTTTGCAGGGTCTATGTGGTAGAGCTTCTTCACATCGATGTTGCCCTCCAGGGCAGTCTTGATATCGGGAATATCTCCCGCCGCAAAGGCAGCCACCGTACAATTCGTAAGGATAGCGCCGCCTGCATTTTTCAGGGTGATGACCTCGCTGCCCAACATGTCGGCCTTCATCTGATTCCAGATATCTGAGCGGGATCCGCCCTCCGTAATCGTGATCCGGCTCATGTCAACGCCGGCGGCCCGGTAAATATCTGTGATCTCCATGTAATCGTAGCCTATGGCCTCAAGCACGGCGTGCCACATCTTGGCCTGGTCTGTGTCCATGGTCATGTTAAGGAAACAGCCCGTCGCCTCCGGGATATCGTTCGTGCCGCCCGTCAAATAAGGCAGGAAAAGCAGGCCGCCCGTGCCGGCAGGAATAGATCTGGCCGCCTCGTTGAGGGTATCAAAATAAGCCCCGTCGTCAACCCGGCCGCAAACCGCATCCCGGAACCATCTCAGAGCCAGACCGCCCGTCCGGATGTAGCCCCAGTAAAAATAAGTATCCGGAAGGGTCCCGCTGTTGAAGATCAGACCCGTGCCCTTCTTGCTCAGCTCGGGAACGATGCCGCTCGTGGACACACAGAACATGGAACAGGTCCCGGCCACGTCAACCGCCTGACCGGCCTGCATATTTCCGCTGCCGATCATGGACTCCATGGTATCGCCGGCGCCCGCGCAGACAGGGATGCCCGCCTTAAGGCCTGTGGCATCAGCGATCTCCTGGGTCAGGCCGCCCACGATATCCCAGGGCTTCAAGATCCTGGGCATCATAGACTCGGGAATGCCAAGGATCTTCAGCTGCTCCGGCGACCAGCATTTGTCCTCAACCTTATAGCCCATGCCCCAGCCGGACATGGTACCCCAGTCTATAAACATATCTTCTGCCGAAAGCCCCGCCAGATGAGCCAGAACGTAAGGAGCGTCGTGAACAAATTTCACGATCTGCCCCTCCCACTTGTCCGCATTTTTCAGAAACCACCTGGCAAATAAGGCGGGAAACATGCATTTTGCCTCGGGATTGCCCGTCTCCCGGCCCCAGATGTCCAGATCCCAGCTGTTGATCAGATTCTCATCATCCTGGGTCCTGGAATCCAGATAATTGATAAAAGGCGTGATGGCCCTGCCGTCCTTATCCACACCGGCTATGCCGCAGATGATGCCGTCTCCCATGATGGCGGCGATATCCTGCGGGTCCAGGCCCTTGTCCTTCATGATCTTCGCGCACTCTCCCATGCCCTGCACCGTGATCTTTAAATATTCATCCACGTTCATCTCCACCCAGCCGGGGTGGGGATACTTAAGGGTCGTAGGAGCCGACCAGGAAGCGGCCTCCTGCATCTTCTCATCGTAAACAGCGACCTTCACCGACTGTGTGCCGGCGTCAAAACCCAGATAATATTTTCCCATAGCAACTCAACTCCTGAAACTTTCTAATTGATAACAGACGCCCGCCCGGCATACAACCTACTTTTTCATAACAGACGCCCGCCCGCCTTCCTACTTCACAAGCCTTGAGATCGACTTAAAATAAGGGGACTTTGAATCCTGGAGCAGCTCGAAAAGGACTGCCTCAGCCGTCGTGAGGAGGATGCCCTCCTGCATGGCGCGGATGATGCCAAACTTCCTGTCCTCCCTGCTGCGGGAGCTGATGCAGTCCGTCACCAGGACAGGATTGTAGCCCGCCGCCTTCAGGTCTATGCAAGTCTGAAGAACGCAGACATGAGCCTCCGTGCCGCAGACCAGGATATTCTTGCGGTGAGCATTCTCAATGGCCATGCGGATATTCTCATCCCTGAAACAGCTGAAAGCATTTTTCTCAAAATACGTAACAGAGCCGGCCGCCTCGTAGATAGAGGGAAGGCTGCTGCCCAGCCCCTTCGTGTACTGCTGGGAGATCATGATGGGCATCTCCATCAGGCGGATGCCCTCAATGAGCATGTCATTGCGCTCCTCCAGCTTCTCCTTCTCGTACATGGCAGGGACAAGCTTCTCCTGCATATCGACAACAAATAACATCGTATCTTCCGGGAGTAATCTCATAATCTGTACCTCTCTTTCCTGTTTTGCGCCTCATCCGGCATATTTCTCAAGGGCAAAAAGCGCGGCCCCGACAGCCCCGACGATTTCGGGCTGATCGCAGATGAAAAGCCTGCTCCCCACCCGCTCCTCGACAGCTTTCACGACGCCCTCGTTCAGGGCAACGCCGCCGGTCATCATGAACTCATCCTTAAGCCCCACCCTCTTTAGCAGGGAAAATGCTTTGCCGGCTATGGCTCCGTGAATGCCGTGCGCGATATCGGCGATCTCTTTATTTCTCGCGATCAGGGAAATGACCTCCGACTCCGCAAATACCGTGCACATGCTCGTTATCTCTATATTTTCCTTCCAGTTCATGGAAACAGGGCCCAGCTGATCCACCCCTATCTCCAGGGTGCGCGCCATGGCCTCCAGAAAGCGGCCCGTGCCCGCGGCGCATTTGTCATTCATGACAAAGTCGACAACATCGCCCTTTTCATTCAGGCTGATGGCCTTGCTGTCCTGGCCGCCTATGTCCAGCACCGTCCTTACGGCCGGGTTAAAATAATGGGCGCCCCGCCCGTGGCAGCTGATCTCCGTCACATTCTCATCCGCGTAGGGGATAGACACCCGCCCGTAGCCCGTCGAGACGATGCCGGCAAGATCTGACCGGGCGATGCCCGCCTTCTCAAGGACATTTTCCAGGGCTTTCCGGGCGCTGTCCCCGCTCTTTGCCCCGGTCCGGATCACGTCAAAGGCGACGATCTTCCTGTCCCCATCCATAATGACAGCATTCGTGGACGTAGATCCGCTGTCAACTCCAAGCACATACATAGCTCTGCCTCCTCCGCCGGCCGGGCGTGGCGGCCTGCCGCTTTCATTCCTGACAGCCCCGGCCGCCCCTGCCAGGCCTTCCTTGTCCCGGCGCGCCGTCTTCAGCGATTCCAGAAATGCTTCTATCCTGGTCCTTATCTGCCCCTCGCTCTGTGCGGTCAGATCCGTATCCACCAAAAGGACCGGAAGGTCCATGGACTCTTTTATGGCATTATACTCAAAAGCGTACATGTCGCAGAACTTGACCGTGTGGCAGATGATCCCGTCCAGCCTGTCGGAAAAGCCCTCCATATACCGCTGCCGGCCCGAGGCCTTCACCATCCTCATGCAGGGCACCTGGTTGAGCAGGTCCCAGGCATAATCGTAAAGGGTCCGGCCCGGTTCCTCCTGGCCTTCCCTCCCCTCGAAGGAGGGAAATCTTCTCTTTAAGCCCGTGCATGTCATGTCAAAAAGGATCTGGACCCCATGATCCTCCAGCAGATTCTTGATCCCCTGGCTGCAGCGGACGCCCGCCAGGCCGACCCTGAGCCTGTCATCCCTGCGGGGAGCCCCGCTAAGAGATGCTGCCGCCGCCCGCCTCTTCATGATCTCAAGAAAAGAAGACTGGTCAAAGGATTTTCCGGAAAAATCCTCGTAGGAGCGGATCATCCTGGCGATATTATCCCGGAATATGCCCGCAGAGAACTCATTGACCTTGCGGGGCACATCCAGGATATAGATAAAACGGCCCGGCAGCTGGTCTTTCAGGGCGTCATAGAGCCGGCGCACGCTGTCGCAGCAGGTCGTAAGGACAATGCCCTCGTAATCGCGGGTCAGGGCATCCTCCAGAGCCGCCTTAACAAAGGAGCACATGTTGGGGTGGAGCAGGGCATCTGCCCGGCTCTGATCCGCGGCCTGAGGCTGGATCCGGACCATCTCGGCCCCCATGGACTCAAACATCTCCAGGGGCGTATATTTGCAGACATATCCTATCACTTTATCATCTCCAGAAATGCTTCCAGCCTTGTCTTGATCTGGCCGTCGTGGCTGTTTCTCCTGTCGATCGCGTCCCCGTCCAGGACAAGCAGGGGCATGCCGATCCTCCTCATCTCCTCGCGCAGGATATTGACGCCTCCCGAGGACTGCCTGCAGCCCCAGTGGCAGAAGCTGATGACCCCATCCGGCTGAAAATGCCTGACAAGCTTTGCCACATGGGTTGCCCTGCGCTCGTAAGGGCCGTTGAACATGTTGCGGATCATCTTCTCTGCAAGAGCCTCCAGGGGATGGGCCTCGTCCATCTGATGCATATAATCCATATTCATATCCATGGCCTGGATCATGAAATCTTCATTATAGTTAAAATACTCCTGCAGGGTCGGCTGATAGTAAGGAATGAGATAATCCCAGAATATCCTCTTCCCCTTCATCTCGGGGTATTTCTTCACATCCCGGCTCAGCAGGCGGAAGATCTCCAGCGTATCCTCAGTTCCTATGTCCAGGTGGGTGGCAAAGAGCAAAAACATCTCCAGGGTCAGCGTCTTGGGATAATACCTGTGGCTGACCTCATCCAGATAGCGCCCGTAATACCTGCGGGACAGGTTCTCCCTGCGGATCACCTGGCGCAGCCTGTCTATATCAAACTTCTTCCCCGTCCGGCTCTCAAGAGCCTTAATCAGATCCTTAAGCTGCCCGGTCACATAGCCTTTAGCGTCCCGAGAGAAGGCATAGGGGATATCTATGACATAGCTTTTCACGCCGTACTTCCTTTCCACGTGGCGGAAGGTGCTGATATTGCCGTCGCAGGCCAGAGACGTCGTGACGGAAAAGGGGACGGGCGGGAAAATGCCGGCGTCCACCCCACCGATGAAATTCTTGTGGTAGGAGCACATGGTCGGCGCGATCCCGCTGCTCTCTGCCCCATTTATCAGATGATCTTCTATCTTAAAGCCCGACATAAAGGAAGAGAGAGCTTCCATGGAAAGACAGCTGAGGTCAAAGCACTCCAGGATCTCGACCGGCGCAAAAATATTCGTCCAGCAGGAAGAAGCCGGATCCTTAAGAGCCTTTCGGATCTTGTTCATGGCCCAGTAATTCAGCTTCCTCATGCCGGACGGCATCTCTTTCTTAGGAAAGAGCTTCATCCTTGCCAGCTCCTCGGTCAGGCCGGCGTCCACAAGCTTCCTTGCCGCCGCCGGGTGTTCTGCCGAGGTCTTCATGATAATATTTCCAAATGTTCTGATGACGTCCATCTGTCAATTTCACAGGTCAGCGACGCAGGCGTCAAGAACCTTGCCTATGCTGTCGTGGATCAGCAGGTCAGCCCGCCCGTCAAATGACGTGGCGCTCTTGTTGATCAGGACAAGCTTGTCCCCCCTGTAATAGGTGATAAATCCTGCCGCGGGGTAGACATTGAGCGAGGTCCCGCCTATGATGAGAATGTCGGCGTCCATGATGGCGTCCACGCTCTTCCTGATTGTCATCTCATCCAGGCCTTCCTCGTAGAGAACGACCTCCGGCTTAACGATGCCGCCGCACTCATCGCACCGGGGCACAAGCTTGCCCCCCGCCTTCTGATCCAGCATATACTGAAGGTCAAAGAACTTGCCGCACTTCATGCAGTGATTCTTGGCCACAGTCCCGTGCAGCTCATAGACCCTCTCGGATCCCGCCGCCTGGTGCAGGCCGTCTATATTCTGGGTAACGACAGCCCGCAGCTTGCCCAGCTTCTCCAGCTTGGCCAGGGCCAGGTGGGCCTTGTTGGGCTTTGCCTGCGTATTTATTATCGTCTTGAAATAAAAATCGTAGAATGTCTCCGGATCATTCATGAAAAATGTGTGAGAGAGGATGTTCTCCGGCGAGGTGTTATACTCTTTCACCGTATTGTAAATGCCGCTCTCGCTTCTGAAATCCGGGATGCCGCTCTCTGTGGAAACGCCCGCTCCGCCAAAGAAGACAATATTGTCCGACTCCTCGATCATTTTCTTTAATCTTAAAATGTTTTCATCATTTACCTGATCAGCCATAGCATAAACCCCCTTTTCCGTTTACATTCTTCTATCTGTCTGATCCTGCTTCCATCCAATCACGCCTTGATGGGCTCGGGATAATCCACTCCTCCCAGATCGACCGTCATGGACTTTATCCTCTGATCCTGCAGGGGCTTGTCGCCGGGATCCGTCGGCACAGACGCAATCTTGTCTATAACCTCAAGTCCCTCCGTCACCTTGCCAAATGCCGCGTACTGGCCGTCCAGATAAGGATAATCCACATGCATGATAAAGAACTGAGATCCTGCCGAGTTGGGATCCATCGCCCTTGCCATGGACAGAACGCCTCTCGTGTGCTTGAGATCATTCTGAAATCCATTCAGACTAAACTCGCCCTTGATGGAATAGCCCGGGCCTCCCATGCCGGTGCCCTGAGGGTCGCCGCCCTGGATCATGAAACCGGGGATAACCCTGTGGAAAATGAGCCCGTCATAAAAGCCCTTCTTGACCAGGGAAATAAAATTGTTGACCGTGTTGGGGGCAATCTCCGGATAAAGCTCCGCCTTCATAACCCCGCCGTCTTCCATCGTTATCGTAACTATCGGATTCGCCATAATGAATTCTCCTTTAATAAAAAATGCTATTTTTCATTTAATTATTTTACCATATCTATGTACAAAAAGCGAGACAAAGGGAGCAGGCTTTTGCCTCTTACCTGCCCAAAATGACCCTGAAGGGGCCCCTGCCGATCAAAAGATCTGCCGCCCACAGGCAGGCGTCCACTGACATTGCCGCCATGCATCTTCAAAAGTCTTCCGGCATGAAAAAGGCCGACCCCGACAAGAGCCGCGTCAAGAGCCCAGGGAAGGCGAACCGGCAGATATGAGGCCGCCGCCATGCCCAGGACCGCAGTCAGCGCCGCCGCCCCCGTCAGCAGCCAGCCGGAAAAAGCCCTGTCCAGGGCCGCATAGATAAGGTCTGCGAAAAAAAGAGCCGTGAGAAACCAGAGGGCGCCCGCGATCGGGATCCCGCTGTGGGCAGTATTCTCCCACAAGAGCAGATAAAAGGCCCGGGGCCGAAACTGGTGCTTTACAAAAGCAAAATAGAGGAAACAGTGGATCAGGCCGAAGGCAAAGTAAGGCAGCAAAAGAGTCCGCCCCCTCCTGACCAGAAGTCTCCGGACATCTACAGGGCGGAAAAAATAACCCGATATCAGGAAAAACATGGGCATGTGAAAGCCATGAATCCACTTGTCAAAGCTGCCGCCAAATCCAATATGGCCCATGACCATCAAGATGATTCCGACCGCCCGCAGGCAGTCGATGGAGCCATCGCGGGCGGGCAGACTTTTATCTGAAAATCTGTTCATTCATATTTCTCATTTCTTCATTTTCTATTAAGGTAAATTACTCAAACTTCCCACTTGAAAAATGCTGTAACAGCCGATGGTTTCTTGCTCAACAGGTGATTTTTTGAAACTTGACAGCAT
>OMWV01000034.1 GCA_900314845.1 uncultured Eubacteriales bacterium | reverse complement strand
CTGCTGTAATCGTCTGAACATTTAGAAAAAAGCAGGTCGACGGGGCTTAGGTGGGTGTTTTGCGCTTTCTTGAAATGAGCTAAAAAAAATGCGATTTTTTTCTCAATCAGTGCTTGACATATCACCGCTGGACTTTTCTATTCTCAGTGCGCCCTGCCTCGCAGGAGCACGTTCTGCCCCGATTATACCACAATTTCCCAAAAAGGTCAGTCAGATGTCAGCATTCTCTCCATCTCTGTCAAAAATATCAGAAAACGCGCCCGCCTACTCACCGGATCCCTTTGCGCCGGCGGATATATACCTGCACAGATCCCTGACGCTGCTCATGCCGGACAGGGAGATCCCCTGGCAGCTTCCGGTGATCAGGCCATTTTCCCTTTTCCTGCCATCAAGGTCTTCTATCCGCTCTACATTGGACGCGGGCATCAGGCAGTGCTTAAAACCAAGCTTAGCCGCCTCGCGGATCCGGTTTTCCGCCTGTGTCACGGACCGGATCTCCCCGCTCAGGCCGATCTCTCCAAATACAAGGGTATCCGGGGGCATGGCTGCATTCATATAGCTGGAGACTACAGCTGCCGCGACCGCCATGTCAAGAGAGGGCTCATTGAGCTTCATGCCGCCGGCAAGGTTGATATAGGCATCGCAGGAACCCAGCTTGAGGCCGACTCTCTTCTCCAGGACCGCCATGAGCAGGTTCACTCTGTTGTAATCGATCCCGGCTGCCGTCCTTCTGGGGATCTGAAAGCTCGTCCGGCAGACAAGGGCCTGGACCTCGACCAGGATAGGCCGGGTTCCCTCCAGGGCGCAGGAGATCACAGAACCCGAGGCATCCTGCGGTCGGCCGCCCAGCATGAATTCCGAAGGGTTGAGCACCTGCTCCAGCCCGGAGCCCTTCATCTCAAAGACCCCGATCTCATTCGTCGATCCGAACCTGTTCTTGACAGAGCGCAGGATCCGGTAGGATGCCTGCCTGTCCCCCTCAAAATAGAGCACAGTGTCTACCATATGCTCCAGGACTCTTGGCCCGGCAACGACGCCTTCCTTTGTAACGTGGCCGATGATGAAGACAGAGACTCCTTCCTGCTTGGCCAGCTGCATGAGGATATTCGTCGCTTCCCTCACCTGGCTCACGCTTCCAGGTCCTGAGCTTACCCCGTCACAGTACATGGTCTGAATGGAATCTATGATCAGGACCTGAGGCCTGTACTTAAGAACTGTCTCGCGGATATCTTCCAGGTCCGTCTCACACAGCAGATAGATATCATTTTTGAAAATGCCTATCCGCTCTGCCCTCATGCGGATCTGTACGAGGGATTCCTCGCCCGAAACGTAGAGGACCCGCACGCCCTGCTCTGCCAGATTGCGGCACATCTGCAAAAGGAGGGTCGACTTGCCGATCCCGGGGTCTCCTCCCACGAGCACCAGGGATCCGCGGACGATGCCCCCGCCCAGGACCCTGTCCAGTTCTCCAATCCCTGTGCCTGTCCTGACTTCCTCATCTGCCTTTATGCCGGACAGCCTGACAGGCTCCTTGGCGCTCCCCCTGCGCCGGCCTCCACCGGAAGCCTGCGAACTGCCCGAACCCTTTATGGGGGCCTCCTCCACAAATGTATTCCAGGCATGGCAGGCGGGGCACTGCCCCATCCATTTGGAAGATTCATATCCGCATTCCTGACAGAAAAATACCGATCTTGCCTTTGCCAATAATAAACCTCCTCTATCTATCAAAAAAAAGAATAGTGTGCGATAGGGGCTGCCACACTAATCTCTCAGTGCGACAGCCCCACTTATCTTTCGTAACAGACAATACCTGATATAAAGATCCCCTGATCTTTATCCCATCTTTTCTCAGGCCTTCACGATCCTTACAGACTTGACTGCAAAGCCAAGTTCCAGGCTGATGACAAGCTTACCGCCGAAATTTGTCTTCATCCTGCCGATATTCTCATCATCGACAAAGACGTCATATTCTGTCTCAGCCTCGAGCTCCAAAGTAATCTGTGTATCCTCGTAGCCTTCTACCTGAAACTCTGTCTCAGTGCTGCTGGCGGAAAAATTGCTGACCTTTGTCCCCGGAACAGACTCGTAGACAAACATCTCATTCTTCTCAAGCTTGGTGATATCGTGATAAGTCTTCACTTTATAGATATCGCCGTTAAATTCAAAGTCAGGCTTCTTCGCTTTGCTTGTCAGGTCGTAATCCCCGAAATTAAGCCTGGAGCCGGACACAGAGATCAAATTCTCTTCAGATGCCATCTTAAATAACCTCCAAGATCATATTGGTTTTGATAGAGATATTATACACTGCTTTTTTAGGTTATACCAGTAAATTCACAGGATTTTCAAAAATGCGCCTTACTGCTCCGGTACATATTCCTCTGCAGAGACCTTGCCGTCTTTCAGGGTTAGTCTGGCCTTGCAGCCCCGTTTTACAGTGCCGGAAAGAAAACTTTCCGCCATCAGGTCTTCGACCTCATTCTGGATGACTCTCCTTAAAGGCCTCGCCCCGTAGGATTCAGAAAATCCTGCCCCGGCCAGATGATCGCGCACGTCAGAGGGGACATCCAGGTCTATGTCAAGCTGGTCTTTTATCCTCTCCTTTACCGTGCGCAGCATGATATCCGCGATCTGACCTACATCGTCTTTTGTCAGCTGCCTGAAAACGATGATATCGTCTATCCTGTTGAGAAATTCCGGCTTAAAGAGCCTTTTGACTTCTTCCATGACACGGCTCTTCATATTCTCATAATCTACCTGTGCCGTATCGCTCTGAGCGGAAAATCCCAGATGCTTGTTTGTGACGATCTCCGCGGCGCCGGCGTTGGACGTCATGATAATTATCGTGTTCTTAAAATCTATCTTCCGGCCCTGAGAATCTGTGATATGGCCGTCATCAAGCACCTGAAGCAGGATATTGAAGACGTCCGGGTGAGCCTTCTCTATCTCATCAAAAAGGAGAACAGAGTAAGGATGCCTGCGAATCTGCTCGCTGAGCTGGCCGCCCTCCTCATAGCCGACATAGCCCGGAGGCGATCCGATCAGTTTTGAGACGCTGTGCTTTTCCATGTACTCGGACATGTCGATGCGGATCATGGAATCATCCTTGCCGAACATGGCCTGGGCCAGAGCCTTGGAGAGTTCTGTCTTTCCGACACCTGTAGGTCCCAGAAAAAGGAAAGAACCCACCGGTCTGCCCGGATCCTTAAGGCCCACACGGCCTCTGCGGATAGACCTGGCTATCGCCGTCACAGCTTCATTCTGGCCGATGACTCTCTCATGGAGGACTTTCTCCAGGTTCCTCAGCCTTTCCATATCTTCTTCCTGCAGTTTGCGCACAGGGATGCCCGTCCAGGTGGAGACAATGTCCGCGATCTCATCCTCACCGACGACAAGCTTGGAGGAACTTCTCTCCCTGTTCTGCTCGCCGGAGAGCTGGATGATCTCCTTCTCTATCTCCTTCTGCTGCTTCTTTATCTCGCTGGCCTGCTCGTAGGATTCACTGCGGATCGCATCCTCCTTCTTCTCCTCCAGCCGGGCCGCCTCTTTCTTGAGTCTTGCCAGCTCCGGTGATACGGTAAATGCTCCCAGCCTTACCTTTGACGAGGCCTCGTCTATCAGGTCTATGGCCTTGTCCGGCAGAAATCTGTCATTGATATAGCGGGAAGAAAGGTGGACAGCGGCTTCCAGGGCGCGGTCGCTAATGTTCACATGATGATGATCCTCGTAGGCTCCCCTGAGTCCCTTGAGGATGAGAACGGTTTCCTCCTCTGAGGGTTCATTTATCGTGACAGGCTGAAAACGTCTTTCCAGAGCCGCATCCCTTTCTATATGCTTTCTATATTCATCTATCGTCGTCGCCCCTATGATCTGCAGCTCGCCCCTGGCCAGGCTGGGCTTTAAGATATTGGCCGCATCCAGGGCTCCCTCAGCGGCTCCCGCCCCTATGATCGTGTGGATCTCGTCGATAAAAAGCAGGATATTCCCCTCTGCTTCCACTTCGCCGATGATCTTCTTGATCCGTTCCTCGAACTCGCCCCTGTACTTGGAGCCGGCAACCATTCCGGACATATCAAGGGACAATACCCGCTTATCCCGGATCATCTCCGGCACGGACCTATCCACGATCCTCTGGGCGAGGCCTTCCACAACGGCGGTCTTGCCTACGCCGGGCTCCCCGATCAGGCAGGGATTGTTCTTTGTTCTCCGGGAAAGGATCTGCATGATCCTCTGGATCTCATCCTGCCTCCCGATGACCGGATCCAGTCTGCCGCTTCTGGCATACTGGGTCAGATCCCGGCTGTACTTCTCGACAAGAAGGCTGCCTTCCTTCCTGCTGCCCCGGTCTCTCTCCCGGCGTTCTGTCTTCTGGGCCTCCGGGCCCATCCCGTTGATCAGGTCGCCTCGGATCGTGCTGATCCGAACGCCCAGGTTCACGATCATCTGAGCCGCTACGCACTCTTTTTCCTTGAAAATGCCCAGGAGAAGATGTTCCGTTCCTATGGCGGAAGCACCGAATCTGGCTGCCTCTTTGCTGCTGATCTCAAGGACCTGCCGGCAGCGGGGCGTATAATCATCCGGTTCCGCGACCTGGGCGCCTCCGCTTCCCGGCATGAGCTGACCCAGCAATGCCTTAGCCTTTTCCTCTGTGATATCATAGTCCTCAAGTACCTGGCAGGCAAGCCCTCCTCTTTCCCTGAGAAGACCGATGAGCAGATGCTCCGTGCCTATGTAATTGTGTCCAAACTCAGCCGCGGCGTCTGAGGCGTATTTCAGAGCATTCGCAGCCATCTGTGTAAATTTATACTGCACTTTTTACCTCCTGTCAGGCTTCCAGACCGGGAAGAAGCCTTCGGATATAGCGGGCTCTTCTCACATCCGCCTTCTCCCCTTCTTCTTCCTCTCCATGCCCCGATATCAGGACCGCGTCCTGCATGCCGATCATGAGAGAAAATATATCCATATCCCCGGAGCAGTCCCAGATATGATTCTGGCAGCCGCTGCGCACATAGGACAGGTACTCCAGTGTCTCATCAAAGTCCAGTTCCCTGGCATATTTCAGAAGACCGTAGGCCCTGTATGTCTGATCTGTCTCTATCTCTTCCTGATCCTTGTCCCTCTCGCTCCGGGTCTTCTCCTCACTGGAGCTGATCTGGTCCGTCAGCCTTTCCAGAGACGCGATCAGCTCGATCTCAGACATGCCCAGAGTCCTGGAATTCTTTATCCTGTATATCTGGCCCGGCGCGCTGCTGCTTCCGTGAAAATGCCCCCGCAGCGTGAAGCCGAATCTGGCCAGCTCCTTGGAGTAAGTCCCCGTAAGGCTGCTTCTCTCAAGGTAGGGCAGATGAAGCAGATAGGAAGCCATCAGACCTGTCCCTGTATAAAGAGGACTGGCCGTCAGATAACCGTACCTGTCACTGAAAGCATAGGCAAGATGCGCATTGAGAGCGTCATCTACCCTCTGAGCTGTCTCATATGCCTGGCTGATATGCTTGCCCGGGCAGGATACCTGGATACAGATATGCTCTGTCCCGTTGACCAGGATACTGACCGCCTCATCCGGTGTCAGCAAAAGGCCCACCTTCTCGGAAGTTCCCAGCATAAGAGGCGGTATGGCAAGTCTCCCGATCAGGGAAGTCCTTGAACAGCCGCTCAGATCTGACAGGTCCCTCTCCTCAAAGTAAAGTCCCAGCCTGCTCTCCTCTTCCCTGACAGCCTCGAAAACCTTTTCTCTCAATTCCTCCTGGTCCTGCGGATCCATCCTGCTCTCAAAAGAATATCCCGAGATATTCCTGACCAGGCAGACCTGACCGCCTATGACCACTCCTTCGGAACATTCTCTATCCTCATACCACTTATGCATTGCCCGTTTCTCCTTCACACGCTCGGATCATATCCCTTATCCGGGCAGCATCCTCATATTCTTCCCTGTCCACAGCCCTCTTAAGAGCAGCTTTCAGTTCCTCAATGCTGGAGTCTCTGTCCACGGTTATCGCTATGGGGCCTTCCTGACCGGAAGACTTGTCCCCCTTCCCGCTGTCTGCGAGCTCTATGTCAGGGATATGCACAGTTTCCCCGCTGAACCGGGGGTGCTTGCCCGCGTGCTGACTGCTCTCCTGAACCTTCTTCATATAACCGTCCAGCAGAAAGCTGAATGTCTTATAACAATCCGGGCAGCCAAATGTCCCGTACTTCATAAATTCATCATATGTCCTGCCGCAGGTCGGGCAGACAATATTATTCTTCTTCAGGTCTTCGCCTCTGTCAACCGGCTCCTTCTCTTCCTCTGCCGCATCAAGTCCCAGCATCCCAGCCAGGATATCGCCGAGAAAAGAACTGCCCGGCAGATGCATGACCGTGATCCCTTTGCTGGCGCTCTTTGCCGCGCACTCTCTGCACAGATTCAGAGTCTGTTCCTTCCCGTCCGTTATCTCAACGATAGAAACGACAGCCTCATTCTCATGGCATCTGTCACAAAGCATGATTTTCTCCTCCATTCTCATCAGAAGAACCCTGATAATAATCATAGATATAGTCTACCAGGTTATGGATCTCCTCTCTGGAAAATCCTTTGCACATGGCGCCGGCCAGGATCACCTGCAGCTCCTCTGCCAGCTTCTGTCTTGCCAGCTCCTTATCGCAGTCTATCGCGATCACGGCTCCCTTGCGGCGGTCAAGCTTGACAAATCCCTCCTGCCTGAGCACGGAGTATGCCTTGTTGACCGTGTGCATATTGATCCCTATGCTGTCAGCCAGCTGTCTGACAGACGGCAGAGAATCACCCGCGCACAGCTGGGACGTCGCTATCCCGATCACGATCTGATTGCGCAGCTGAATGTAGAGAGCTTCATCACTGTTAAAATCTATCTCCAATATCATATGCTCCAACCTTCCTCTTCTTACGGCTCTTTTGCCAGAGCCTAAGGCCGAATATTGTTACACACATTGTAACACAGATAGAATATCAATTCAAATTATTTATGATAAGGTTCTCCTCTGATGATGCGGAAGCTTCTGTAGATCTGCTCCAGAAGTATGACTCTCATCAGCTGATGAGGAAAAGTAAGCAGGGAAAAACTAAGTTTTTCATCTGCCTTTTTCAGCACTTCATCCGACAATCCCAGTGATCCTCCTATGATAAATACGATATGGCTTTTCCCGCCTACCGTAAGTTTTTCAATTTTATCAGCCAATCCGGGGGAATCCGTCATCTTCCCGTCAAGGGCAAGCGCTATGACCCAGGCGCCTTCCGGTATGGCCTTCTCTATCCTTCTGCCCTCGGTGTCCTTTATCATGGTCTCTTCCTTGGCAGAAGCTCTGTCCGGTGTCTTTTCATCGGCAATCTCTGTGATATCCAGGCTGCAATAGGCAGAAAGCCTCTTGGAATATTCCTCAACTGCCTGCCTGTAAAACTTTTCTTTTATTTTTCCGACTGCAATGATACTGATCTTCATTTTTTTATAAACAGAAACTCCCCGGTGCATACACACCGGGGAGAGAATATCGTGCTGAAATCTTCAGGCGCCTATCATCAGATAGTTGTCTGTGATCTAGCTACATAGCCCTCATATCTTTCCTTAGCATCGGCCTGAGTCTTTGCATACATCTCTTCTGCAATATCAGGGAATCCGATCTTGAGAGACCTGTAACGAACCTCTGCAAGCAGGAAGTCATGGAACTTATCCCACTGAGGAGCTTTCTTGGAGTCAAGAGTGAAAGGATTCTTTCCTTCCTTCTTGAGTTCCGGATTGTATCTCCAGCACTGCCAGTAACCGCACTCAACAGCTTCCTTCTCTCTTCTCTGAGAGATAGTCATGCCGCCCTTGATACCATGGTTGATACAAGGAGCATATGCGATAACGATTGAAGGACCATGGTAAGCTTCTGCTTCCTTGATAGCCTTTACAAACTGGTTCATATCTGAGCCCATGCAAACCTGAGCGCAGTATACATAGCCATAGTTGGAAGCCATGAGACCGAGGTCTTTCTTCCTCTGCTTCTTGCCGCCTGCGTTGAACTTAGCAACAGCGCCTGCAGGAGTAGCCTTGGAAGACTGGCCGCCTGTGTTGGAGTAAACTTCAGTATCTACAACGAAGATATTGATATCTTCACCGGAAGCGAGAGCTGCATCAACACCGTTGTAACCGATATCGTATGCCCAGCCATCACCACCGAAGCACCACTGTGACTTCTTAACAAGGAGGTCATATCCAACGATGATATCATCGCAGATAGCCTTTACATCAGCATTGCTGCCGCTGTAAGCCTTAGCTGCTGCAAGAAGTGCTGCAGATGTTGCCTTGGAAGCATCACCGTCATTGAATGTGTCAAGCCATGCCTGAGCCTCATCCTTGAGCTCGCCGAGCTCGATGAGCTGCTTTACATGATCAGCAAGACGCTCTCTTCTCTGCTTCTCGCCGAGGAGCATACCAAGACCGAACTCGCCGTTATCCTCGAACAGGGAGTTGCACCATGCAGGACCCTGACCCTTCTCATTTGTCGTGTAAGGCATGGAAGGAGCAGATGCACCGTAAATGGATGTACATCCTGTTGCGTTAGCGATCATCATTCTGTCACCGAAGAGCTGAGTGATGAGCTTGATGTAAGGAGTCTCGCCGCAGCCTGCGCATGCGCCGGAGAACTCGAACAGAGGCTGCTCGAACTGTGAACCCTTAACGGAGTACTTGTCCATAGGATTCTCCTTCTTTGCAAGGCCGATTGCGTATGTCCAGTTGTCAGCTTCCTTCATACCCTGATCAAGAGGTACCATTGTGAGTGCCTTAGCAGGGCAGATCTGAGCACAGCTGCCGCATCCGAGGCAATCGAGCGGTGAAAGCTGCATCTTGTACTGGAACTTATCTTTGATCTGTGCCTTACCTGCAACTGCTCCGAATCCCTCGGGAGCTGCCTTTACTTCCTCATCTGTAAGAAGGAAAGGTCTGATCGTTGCATGAGGGCAAACATATGAGCACTGGTTGCACTGGATGCACTTTGTGCCGTCCCACTCGGGAACCATAACTGCAACGCCGCGCTTCTCATACTGAGTTGTTCCGCTCGGGAATGAACCATCCTCACGGCCGTTGAATGCGGAGATTGGAAGATCATCGCCTCTTGTAGCGTTCATAGGGATTACAACGTTCCTTACGAACTCAGGGATGCTCTCATCGATTTCCGGAGCCGGATCGTCAGGACATGTAGCCCAGCTCTCAGGAATATCGATCTTAACGATACCCTCAAGACCTGCATCTACAGCTGCGAAGTTCTTGTTAACAACAGCCTCGCCCTTCTTGCCATAGGAGTGAACGATCATTTCCTTCATATACTTAACAGCTGTATCGATAGGAATGATGTCAGCAAGCTTGAAGAATGCTGCCTGAAGAACCGCGTTTGTCTTGCCGTTGAGGCCGAGTTCCTGGTCAACCTTTACAGCATCGATGGTGTAGAAGTTTGCATGCTTCTGAGCCAGTTCATGCTTAACATGGGAAGGAAGATTCTTGTCCAGCTCCTCAGGAGTCCAGATCGTGTTGAAGAGGAATGTACCGCCTTCCTTGAGGTCTGTAAGGATGTTGTCATACATATGGATGTATGCCTGGTTATGACAAGCGATGAAGTCTGCCTTCCTGATGAGGTATGTAGACTTGATCGGATTCTTTCCGAAACGGAGATGAGATCTTGTAAGACCACCGGACTTCTTGGAGTCATATGAGAAATATGCCTGAGCATACATATCGGTATGGTCACCAATGATCTTGATGGAGTTCTTGTTGGCACCAACAGTACCATCGGAGCCGAGACCCCAGAAGATACAGCTCTTAGCGCCTGCAGGAGCTACGTCAACCTCTTCGTGAAGAGGAAGTGACTTATGGGTAACATCATCGATGATGCCTACGGAGAAGTCATTCATGGGCTTCTCAGCCTTGAGGTTGTCATAGATAGCGAGGATAGAACCAGGTGTTACATCCTTGGAACCAAGGCCATAACGTCCGCCTACGATCTCATATGTCTTGTGCATCTGATATGCTGCTGCACAGACATCAGTGTAAAGAGGCTCGCCATAAGCTGTAACTTCCTTATCTCTATCCATAACAGCGATTCTCTTAACTGTTGCAGGGATAGCTTCGAAGAGCTTATCAGCACAGAAAGGTCTGTAAAGGTGAACCTTAACGATACCAACCTTCTCGCCCTTAGCTGTAAGGTAATCGATAACTTCCTCAGCTGCCTCGCACATGGAGCCCATAGCGATGATAACGTTCTCTGCATCGGGAGCGCCATAGTAGTTGAAGAGCTTGTAGTCACGGCCTGTCATCTTGCTTACCTTGTCAAGGTACTCTTCTACGATACCGGGAACTGCGTCATAGAACTTGTTGGATGCCTCACGGCGCTGGAAGTAAATATCAGGGTTCTCAGCAGTACCTCTGATCTGAGGATGCTCAGGGTTCAGGCAGTTTCTTCTGAACTCAGCAAGTGCATCGTAATCAACTAACTTAGCGAGCTCATCATAGTCTGTACACTCAACCTTCTGGATCTCATGAGAAGTTCTGAAACCATCGAAGAAGTGAAGGAAAGGAACTCTGCTCTTGATAGCTGCAAGATGAGCAACTGCTGTAAGATCCATAGCTTCCTGTACGGAGTTTGAACAGAGCATAGCAAAACCTGTTGCACGGCACTCCATAACATCAGAATGATCACCGAAAATGTTAAGAGCGTGGATAGCTAATGCTCTTGCGCTTACGTGGATAACGCAGGGAAGAAGCTCACCAGCGATCTTGTACATATCAGGGATCATAAGAAGAAGACCCTGAGATGCTGTATATGTTGTAGTTAATGCACCTGAAGAAAGTGAACCGTGAACTGTTGCAGCTGCACCAGCCTCAGACTCCATCTCTACTACATTAACTGTCTGACCGAAGATGTTCTTTCTGCCGTTGGCAGCCCACTCATCTGTAACCTCGGCCATAGGTGATGACGGGGTAATAGGGAAGATGCCTGCTACTTCAGTGAACGCATATGAAGTCCAAGCAACGGCGGTATTACCATCCATCGTTTTCATAACTTTTGCCATGATATTGTACTCCTTTCTATATAGACCATATCAATAAGCATGACTATGTTGGCTTTTTGCCTTCTCCGTTTATTTTATAACAATTTGTATATGCCGTCAAGAAAATATACCCTGATTCTTGTTTGAAATAACAGACAATCAGCCCTGCCTGCCTTCCTGATTTTCGGGGAAATGAAAAAGGCCTCCCGAAATACGCTGATACAGCGCAGTGATCGGGAGACCCGAAAGATCTCAATATTGTCTATTCATTCACTAAGTTACCTTCCCGGGCAGCCGTTTATGGAGAAAAAGGCCAGAAGGATGATGATAACGATCAGAGAAGTCAGACAGCCTCCGCTGCCCTGTTTCCCGGCCGGCTTCTTATCCTGTCCGAACACCTCGTCGTGGTCGCCCGATGGCGCGGCAGATCCTTTTTTCTTTTTGCCCCTGCCGCCAGCCAGATGGTCCTCCTCAAAGGCCTTCTGCTCGCGGGCCCTGTCCTGGCGGTACTTCTCGTCTTTCAGCTTCTCCTTCAGGATCTGTCTGCCGTGATCTATCCTGTCATGGCTGCTCCCGCTGGAGCAGTCTATGCCGCCCAGTTTCCTGCCCTCATCCGAATTCACATTGTAATGGATGTCCAGCATATCGGGCTTCCATACAAATGAATGGCAGGTATCGCAATAGTGAGGTCTTGTCATCACACTGTCGCATAAGGGACATATCCTTGCCAGCATAAAAGGTCTCCTTTACTTTCTGCCCGATCAGACGTCTTTCTTTGAAAAGCTTACACGGCCCATTCTATCCTTGCCCATGCACCTTACCTGGATAACGTCGCCCAGGGTGAGGACATCCTCGACCCGGTTTACGCGGCGCTTGTCAAGCTTGGAGATATGGACAAGTCCTTCCCTGCCGGGCGCAAATTCAAGGAAAGCACCAAATTCCTTTATGCTTACGACCTTGCCTGTGTAGATCTTGCCTTCCTCGAAATCGGATACGATCATGGTAATGATCTCTTTTGCCTTGTCTATGGCTTCCTTGTCCACACCGCAGATGGATACGTGGCCATCCTCGCTGATATCTATCTTAACTCCTGTCTCGTCTATGATCTGGTTGATGACCTTGCCCTTGGGGCCGACAACTTCACCGATCTTGGAAGGGTCTATGCTCATGCGCTCTATCTTGGGAGCATAAGGGGAAAGCTCCTTCCTGGGTTCGGCGATGACGGGAGTCATGATCTCATTGATGATATATTCTCTCGCCTGCTTTGTCCTGGCGATCGCTTCCTCTATAATAGGACGGGTCAGTCCATGGATCTTGATATCCATCTGGATCGCTGTGATGCCGTCATGAGTTCCGGCTACCTTAAAGTCCATGTCGCCGAAGAAATCCTCCAGGCCCTGGATATCTGTGAGCACGATATAGTCATCGTCTGTATCGCCTGTCACAAGTCCGCAGGATATACCGGCTACCTGCTTCTTAATAGGTACGCCTGCTGCCATAAGAGACAGGGTGGAAGCGCAGATACTTGCCTGAGAAGTAGATCCGTTTGACTCAAATGTCTCAGATACCGTACGGATCGCGTAAGGGAATTCCTCCTCGGAAGGAAGTACAGGGATAAGAGCTCTCTCTGCAAGAGCACCATGGCCGATCTCACGGCGTCCCGGTCCTCTCTGGGGCTTTGTCTCACCTACAGAATAGGAAGGGAAATTGTACTGGTGCATATATCTCTTGGATGTGATGAATTCGTTGAGTCCGTCTATCCTCTGAGCCTCGGAAAGGGGAGCCAGGGTGCATACATTGCAGATCTGAGTCTGTCCTCTTGTGAACATGGAAGAGCCGTGAGTCCTTGCGAAGAGATCGATCTCTGCCGCCAGAGGACGGATCTGATCGATGGCTCTGCCGTCCGGGCGCTTGTGATCCTTGAGGATCATCTTGCGGACCGTCTTCTTCTGATACTGATATACGGCGTCGTCTATCAGGGACAGCCAGTCCTCATGCTCTGCAAATGCTTCTGCCAGTCTGTCCTTTATGGCGCTGATATTTGCTTCTCTCTTCTGCTTCTCATCTGTGAAGACCGCTTCCTCCATCTCCTCGGGCGTTACGATCTTCTTCATCTCTTCGTTCAGTTCATCGGGGATGACATAGTGCTCATAGTCATGCTTGGGCCTGCCGCACTCCTCAACGATCTTGTCTATGAACTTTATGATCTCCTGGTTGACCTCGTGAGCCTTGAAAATGGCATCTATCATGGTCTGCTCGGGCACTTCATTGGCGCCTGCCTCTATCATGATGACCTTCTCGCGGGTGGAAGCAACCGTGAGAGCCAGATCGGAAACCTGCTTCTGGGCGTTTGTAGGATTTATAATAAATTCTCCGTCTATCAGGCCTACCTGGGTCATGGCGCAGGGGCCGGCAAAGGGGATATCCGAGATGGATGTCGCGATAGCGGAGCCGAGCATAGCTGTGTACTCGGGGCTGCAGTCGGGATCAACGCAGAGAACAAGGTTGCTCAGTGTAACATCATTCCTGTAATCCTTGGGGAAAAGGGGTCTCATGGGGCGGTCTATGACACGGCATGTGAGGACAGCGTTCTCGCTTGCCTTACCCTCACGCTTGTTAAATCCTCCGGGGATCTTTCCGACGGAATACATCTTCTCCTCATAGTCTACACTGAGAGGGAAGAAATCTATTCCTTCACGCGGTTTCTCTGAAGCGGTCGCTGTTGAGAGCACCGCTGTGTCGCCGTAGTACATAAGAGCAGCTCCGTTGGCCTGCGCCGCAACACGCCCGATATCAACGCGGAGCGTCCTGCCTGCAAGCTCCATTGTGTAGCTCTTGAATTCTTTTGCCATTTTTAATCTCCTTCTTCTTTCTTCTTCTCGAACCCTGCCTGTCCTCGCCTGTGCCGGCCGCAGACACTTTTGATCATCTCATGAAATACGCCGGGCCTCTCAGCCCGACGCAATATAAGGCAGGCATCTGACCTGCCGCAGTGCTTATTACTTTCTCAAGCCTAACTTCTCAACGATCGCTCTGTATCTCTCGATATCTGTCTTCTTGAGGTAGTCGAGAAGGCCTCTTCTCTGTCCTACCATCTTGAGCATGCCTCTTCTTGAATGATGATCCTTCTTATGATTCTTAAGATGCTCGGTAAGGTCGCTGATCCTTGCTGTAAGAAGAGCGATCTGAACTTCCGGTGAACCTGTATCAGCGGGAGTCTTGCCATACTTTGCTACGATTTCCTGTTTCATCTCTTTTGTTATCATGTTTCTTCCTCCTTAAATTCATAAAGCCATGCGCCAGGAAACGGTCGGAGTTTCCAGGATCCGGGCACAGGTTAAAAATACATACTCGATAATTTTAGCATAAGGCAATGTTATTGTAAATATTTTTCTTTGCCGCGGATAAAAAAAGCCTGAGCCTCTTTCGTTGTAAGCATTTCAAATCTATGTTACTATTATATAAAATTCACGAAACATTTTCCCATATAATAATGAAAGAAGGTTTTTATCATATGAAACTCTGGGGAGGCCGATTCACAAAGGCAGAGAACGAGCTGGCCGACAGCTTCAACGCTTCTATCAGCTATGACAAGAGATTTTACCGCCAGGATATAGCCGGCAGCATTGCCCATGTAACCATGCTGGCAGCCAGGAATATCATCACAGAAGAGGAGAGGGATACGATCGTCAGAACGCTCAACCAGATCCGGGATGAGATAGACGAGGGCAGGCTGGAGATCACGGATGATTACGAAGATATCCACAGCTTTGTGGAATCCGTCCTCACAGAACGCACGGGGGATACCGGCAAGAAGCTCCACACCGGCAGGAGCCGCAACGACCAAGTCGCCCTCGACATGAAGATGTATGTCAGGGACGAAGTGAAGAATACAGACGCTCTCTTAAAGCAGCTGCTCACTACCCTCTTAAAGCTCATGGAAGAGCACATAGATACCTTTATGCCGGGCTTTACCCACCTGCAGAAGGCTCAGCCCGTCACCCTGGCCCACCATATCGGAGCCTATTTTGAGATGTTCCGCAGGGACAGGGGAAGGCTGCATGATATCTACGAGAGAATGAACTACTGCCCTCTCGGCGCCGGGGCCCTGGCAGGCACCACCTACCCCCTGGACAGGGATATGACAGCTCATCTGCTCGACTTTTACGGTCCTACACTGAACAGCATGGATTCTGTCTCCGACCGCGACTATGTCATAGAATTTCTCAGCGCTCTTTCCACGATCATGATGCATCTTTCCCGTTTCTGCGAGGAGATCATCCTCTGGAACAGCAATGAATACAAGTTTATCGAGCTGGATGATGCCTACTCTACCGGCAGCTCCATCATGCCCCAGAAGAAGAATCCCGATATCGCCGAGCTCATCCGCGGCAAGACAGGCCGTGTTTACGGGGCTCTCATGCAGATGCTCACGACCATGAAAGGTCTTCCCCTTGCCTACAACAAGGATATGCAGGAGGACAAGGAGTTCACATTCGACGCGATTGATACCGTCAAGGGCTGCATCACCCTCTTCGACGGCATGGTCTCCACGATGAAGGTCAACAAAAAGAATATGGAGATCAGCAGCCAGAGAGGATTTACAAATGCGACGGACGCTGCGGATTACCTGGTAAAGCACGGGGTTCCCTTCCGCGACGCCCACTCTATCATCGGCAGGCTTGTCCTGACTTGTATAGACAAGGGGATCTCTCTGGATGAACTTCCCCTGGAAGAATACAAGAAGGAGTGCCCCGTTTTTGAAGATGATATCTACGAGGCGATCAGCCTGAAGACCTGCGTTGAGCTGAGGAAGACCACCGGCGCTCCCAGCCGCGAGAGCATGGAGAAGACGATCCGCCTGGAGAGAGAATATCTTGATTTTGACTGATCCTGTCAATGAATGAAAGGAATCCGAATCGTGCATAAACTGATATCTGCCGCGGCGGCCCTTGCCGGAGGCGAATCTGCCGAGGACGCCGCCAAAGCTTCCATAGACGCCTTCACCCATATAAAGGAGCATGTCCTGGACGGCGGCCAGGTCCTCCTGGAATCTCTGATCATATTTCTCGTCGGCTGGTGGCTGGTCAATCTGCTCTGCAAGTTCATGAAAAAAGCCCTTTCCAAGGCTAATTTCGAACCTACGGCGGCCACATTTATCAACTCCATCACAAAGTACGCCCTGCGCGCCCTCCTTTTTATCATCGTGATCAGCAAGCTGGGCGTAGATATGACCTCCATCGTCGCCATATTTACATCCATTGCTCTGGCTATCGGCCTCTCTCTGCAGGGCAGCCTTGCCAACATAGCCGGCGGCCTGCTCATACTGGTCATGAAACCCTTCCGGGTCGGGGATTACATAGACGACGACAATGGGCATGAGGGAACCGTGAAGGCGATAGAGATGATCTATACGCAGCTTGTCACCGTAGACAATAAGACCATCTGGATCCCCAACGGCACCCTGGCCAACTCTTCCATCACGAACCTTACCGGAAGAAAGACGCGGACGATCGATTTCAGCGTTGGGATCGATTACAACGAGGATATAGACAGGGTCAGAGCCGTGCTCCTGGAGACTGCCCGGACAAAATATACCCAGGATGACCCGGCGCCCCTGGTCTTTGTGAAAGAATTTCAGGCCAGCAGCGTGCTCATGGTCCTGAGGCTGAGCGTTGCCACACAGGATTACTGGCCCGCCAAGTACGCGATACAGGAAGCGATCAAAAAAGCATTTGACGCCAATGGCATCAGCATTCCCTACGATCATCTGGACGTAAAAGTGGACTGTACAAGGCAGGACTGATCCCGGCTGCAGGCGGAGGCATAAGCCGGTCACGGAGGAAAAAATGAAAGAAAATATACACAGGCAAAAAGCTCTCAGACTCATGATGCTGGTCCTTGCATGCGCGCTCGGCCTCTTTCTTGCGGCGGCATTTTCCCAAAATGCCTATGCGGCATCCAGAGTCAACATGAAAAAGGTCAAGGCCCGCGTCACATCCGGGGTCACATTTTACCAGGATTCCTATACGACAAAGTGGTACCGGACCCACCCCATTGCCGAGAAGAAACCGACATTCGTCGTGAAGTTAAAACTGACGGGCGGGAAAAAGCACGTATTTGACAGCAGGCGGGACAGATTCAGCGTCAGCCTCAGATGCGGCAGCGCCTACAGGGGCAAAGTCACGATCGTAAAGAAGAAGCTGAAGAAAAATGTGATCAGCATTTACCTGAGATCTTCCGGCACGGCCCGGGTCAGGCTCTACCCGCGCGTAAACGGGAAGAAATTTGGTCCTGTCACCGTCAGCATTTTCAATACGGAGATGGACCGGAGCCTTCTTCTGGGAGAGGGGGCAAGCGCCCAGCTTCAGGTCAGAAAACTGCTCACAAAGGGCAAGAAGGTCTACGGGGGAAAGATCATCTTCTCTTCCTCTGACAGCGGCGTAGCCAGTGTCTCCTCTAAGGGTATAGTCAGCGCTCACAAGGCGGGCAGCGCGGTCATCTATGCTAAAGTCGGCAAGTCAAAGCTTGGCTGCGTCGTCTCCGTCACAAGCCCCGCCAAGGCTGAAGCCGTCCGCAAGGCTTACTGGATGGTATCGGAGTGGACGTACTACAGCGATCCCTACTGGCGGATGCAGGACGGCTACTACGACTGCAGCGCCCTGACCTGGAAAGTCCTCCACGAAAAGGTCTGTGATTTCGGGGACAAGTCCTTCGCGCCGACCGCAGCCGAGCAATGCCGTTATCTGGAGAAAAAAGGCAGGATGCTGGGGAAATTTACCAGAGCAAACGAACAGAAGATGACCTATCAGGCAGGAGATGTCTTCTTTAAGATCGACGGATCGGACGATTACAAAGGCATCGGGCATGTCGAGCTGATCTCGGGCTATGAATTCCAGGGCTTCACGACAGACGGAAAGGCAGTCGTCCGACTGACGGCGCCCAAAGTCGAGATCTACGACGAGGGAAGCAACATCTTGATCGGAAGACCCTGACCCGGAGGCACTGACCAGCAATCTCATTTAAGGCAGAAAAAAGGCTGACAGCAGGCATAGCCCGCATATCAGCCTTCTTAATTATCAGCCTCTTATCGCTTCAGTCCTCGAAATCGTACTCATCTCTGTTGCGCTCTCTGAAAACAGCAAATATCGATCTGACTGTGACATCGTCATCTACAGATTCGAACTGGATGGCGTCCGGATCTTCGGGATCTTCCATACCCTGCATGATCACGACTTCCTGAGCGGCATCTGTCTCCTCATCGGGAGCGAGCACCATGTATACACTGTTTTCATATTCTATGATATCGAGAATGGCAAAAGGATGATCTTCCCCATCCTGATCTGTGAGCAGGATCACATCACCCTTCTCAAGTTCTCCGTCTTCCTCCTGAACCTCATCAAAAGCCTCTGAATCCTCAAAGCCCTCTGCCCCGTCGATTACGAACATGTCTTCTACCTTTTTCTCTGTCATTCAAAATCCTCCGAAAAATACGTACGAATAGTCAAGTGCAGTATATCACAGAGCAGGGAATGCCGCAAGCTTGAATCTATCGTTTTACAGACGTCATTATTGGAAAAATATCGTATTATTTCATCTATTTACCCATAAGGATGCGGATACAATATAACAGATGAGGTGATATGTTTGTTTCAATACGATGAATATGATCAGCGCTTCAGAGAGCGGCTGGCACAATTGCGTACACAGAAGAAAGTTTCTGCCAGAGAAATGAGCCTGTCACTCGGACAGAACGCAGGGTACATCAACAGCATAGAAAACGGCAAGTCTCTTCCGGGCATGGAAAGCTTCTTCAACATCTGTGATTATTTGGAGATCACTCCGGAAGATTATTTCAGCTCAGGCCGCAAGTACCCCAAACTCCTGGAACGCATAGAAAAATATCTTTCCCTGCTCGATCAGAAAAGTCTGGAAGATTTTGCTGATATTCTGGAACGCACCATCGGCAGCAAAAAGACATGGAGATAGAAATATCTGCTCACATGTTATACATCTGCCGATAAAAAATGTCGAGCGCTCGACATTTTATTTGTCGAGTGCTCGACATATCGCGTATCGAGTCTGTCGAGTCCACCCCCACAGTCCATGTCCGCGCACAGGCTGTAAGGGGAGGTACCTATTCCTGAAGGCTTAGTAGATATAGATGCTGTAGTTCATCTGCCTCCAGCCCTTTTTCGTTAAGGTAACTTCCAGAGTATAGCCCTTTTTCAGTGTGATCTTCGTCCCGCTTTTGAGATCGTTCTTCAGCACCTGGCTTTTACCCAGCAGATCTATTCTTTCTACCTTCCAGCCGTTCTTCGTTTTGATCTGCAGTTTTCCGGAAAGCTTTTTCCCCTGACCGTAATATGTTGCGCTTTTAAATTTGGAAGCCAGGCTCTTCTTTCCGATCTTTAGTGTTTTTATGGGATTCGCATATTTTTTAACGGTATAGACTTTCTTATAGGTGATGGTCTTGCCGGAGGACAAGTGTTTGAGTTTCAGGGTTACAGTCGCCTTGCCGGTTTTTTTCAGCTTGACCTTGCAGGCAAGAGTGCCGTCTGACCCCGATTTCGCCCGGGCAGCCGTAAGGACCTTTTTGTTGCTGCTCTTAACAGAAACAAGCTTGAAGCTGCTGCTTTTGGCCCTGATCCTCCCTCCATAATTTTTCGTCTCCAGATAAATATACTCATCGAGACTGTTCCACCACTTATCCTGCTTGCCATACAGTGTCTCTGTTTCCTTCTCGGTCTTCACCTTGAGCACCGGGGCCGGAAGCTGAAGCTTTCCGCTTCCGGAAGAGGTGATGCCTTCAAGGCTGCCATCTACATTTCCGGTGACGATGAGTGTTCCCAGAACTTTGATATTATATCCGCGAAGATTCCTGGTCCGCACAGTCGTTCCCGCGGGGATAGTAAGACTCCCCCATCCGGCATCAAGCGTCTGCAGATTGAATGTCCCGTCCAGGACAACATTTTTATTATCCGTCTTCAGCGTGTCGAGATTAAAAGTCCCTTTCAGCACACTATCGCCATATGCCTCAAGTCTATAAGATCATACTTGCCCTCCAGACGGGCGCCATAGCTATTAAGAGAGGCCTTCGTTTTCCCATCACTCTTTACCAGTTTCCCGTAATTTATCAGCTTTTTCCCCTTCGTCAGCTTGTAGGGATCATCTGCAAAGGAAAGACTGATGTTTGCAGGGACTTGCAGCGTACCGATGAGCTCCACATTACCCGGAATCGTCACCGTCGTCTGCGTGGACGGCCAGTTGATGGAGCTTGCGTACATCTGGTAAACATATTCCGGATGAGCTGCCGCCTCCTTAAGCCCCTCCACTGTTTTGATCGTGATCGGCGTTGCCTGCGCCTGCACAGGAGCCAGACCCAGAACCAGGGCAAAGACCAGGGCCATGCCCATGATAAAGCTGCGTAGTGTTCTTTTCATTTTTCTGTTCCTCCCTTGGATAAAATAATAATATTATTTTATCCTACCAGCTCCTGCCGGGTAAGAGTGGCATTACTCCTGCGATCTCATGCCACTGTGTGGCAAAAAACAGCCGCAGGGTATAAAATAGATTGAAAAGGTACTTGGGAGGTATTCCATGAAAAAATCATCAGCACCGGCTGACTTGCTGTCTAAAGTAATCCGTGAGCAGGAAGTCTCTCAGAACAGCCTGATCCGCAGCGCAGGTATAGACCGGTCTTCCTACTATCAGATGCTGAGCGGAAAGAGGCTGAGGACATTAGAGCAGTTTACGGCAATCCTATCACAGCTCAAACTTTCCCCGGAGCTTGCGCAGCAGCTGGCGGCAGAGTATGCCAAAAGGAAATTCGGGGAGGATTTTCAGCTTTGTGAACAGATAGACCGGTGGATGCAGAAGCTTTCAGATGTGAATCAAAGCCCGCTGGACCCGGAAGATATTCCCGGAACAGACCACGAAAGCACTGAGAAAATTTTGGGGAAAGAATATCGCTCTGCAGAGGATGCTGCCAGGAAGCTTCGCCAGCTGATCTGTACAGAAGAGGAAAGCCCGGAAGAGGCTGATCTGTGCCTGTATATTTCCCTGGAGCTCTTCTCTTTTTTCTGGATGCAGACAGATATCCTGAAACTTTTGGGCACTCTGGCGCAGACGCGCCGAGTTCGTATCCTGGTCTCTGTGCATCAGGGGGACGGCTCCATCGGCGCAGACACGAGCCGGAGGGGGGATTCCATGGAAATAAGGCTGGCGCTTCTGTTCAGCTTCCTCTACGGCCTTGTCCATGTCCGGCATTTCGCAGACATGGTCTCCTTAAACTATGTCAGAAGCGGGACCCAGGATACGCCCTACCCTTATTTTGTGATCGCCAGCCATCAGGTCTGTCTGTTCCCGGCAGAAGGCACCGGAGTTATCGCCTTGAAACAGAAGAAGGTAATTGCCAGATACCGCTGCTTTTTTGACAGTCTGGGCAGCACTTCCTATGAATATCTGGAAAATCATGACTCGCTGGAAGACTTTATGAGATCCCTGTACCGGCGCTTTGCTGAAAACTCCGGGATGGACAGGAAAAACCGCATGGCCCAGCACGCCCTGTGCATCTTTCAGGTGGCAGACAGAGACCAGATCACGCGCTATGCGGATGCTTCCCTCCGGGAATTCCTGCTTTCCTATAAAGAAATGTTCACACAGATGCAGAGCGTATTCCTGAATTTCTACTCTGCCGTGCAGGAATTTCTCTTGGACAGGCGCGTGATGGAAAATGGATTCACCCTTGTTCTCGACCCGGAGGATGTGGAAAAAATCTGCCGCCAGGCGGAGAATCCGGACCGGGATGATATCCTGCTCCTGACGGGAGGTCAGGACCACCTGCCGGGAAACTGGGCATTTGCCCTCTTCAGCAGCGGGGAGCTTATGATCCTGCCGAACTGGGACTGCCGCTGGATCATTTCCATCCGCAGCCAGGAACTGTTCCACGCCTTCAGCGTCTGGTTCGACGTAAACAGGGAGATGACGCTTGTGCTCAGAAAACTGCGCCTGCTTCAGGATAAGCCATGACGGTTCAGCGGAACAGATCCTCCGCTGTGATCACAGACTGCACATTCCCTGCATAGGAGTTCTCTGTTATCCCATATGGCGTCACAAAAGTGGGATAGATTGCATAGCGTGTTCCCGTCACTGTTTTCAGATCTGCCATCTTACCACGCATCTGTTCATCCACCTTAGCTGTAATGGTATATCTGTTTGAGGAATATTTCATCTCGCAAAGATTGATAACCTGATCCTTTCGCACGATCATCAGGTCAATCTGTGAGCCGAATATGCCCTTCTCCTCATCCCTGCTGCAGGCCCATGAATACTCTTCTGTTAAAACCCCTGATATCCCCAGAGCTTCCTTCATCTGCGGAACATGCTCCAGGCATACACGCTCAAAGGCAAGACCACACCAGGCGTTGACGGCAGGCGCATTGGTCTGATTGCTCCAGAAATGTTCATCCGACGGTTTGTTTTTCAGAAATTTAAAGTAAAACAGGGTAAAATTGTCCATCAGCTGATAGAAGCTGTCCCTGCTCTTCTTCCCGTAGGAATGATATTTTCTCAAAAATCCACAGCTTTCCAGTTCCTGAAGGCGCAGCGTAAAATTTCCTGAATTTGTACTGCCGGTGGCCTTCAGCAGCTCAGCACGCGTCATACCGGCTCTCTTCTTTCCGAGAGCTGTCACTATTTTAATGTAAGGCTCCGGTTTTTTGAACAGAGATGCATACAAATAATCAAATTCATGATCCAGCTCCGGCTCCCTCGCAAAAAAAATCCGGTCGATGTTCTGCGTAAGGCTGAAGCCCTTCTTCAGGAAACTCCAGTAATAAGGCACTCCGCCCATGATCATATAGCACATGAGAATCTGGTACCTGTTCATAACGATGTTCCGTGCCTGGATATATTCCTCACATTCTCTCAGGGTAAATGGCTGCAGATGAATCCGGAAAGAGAGCCTGTTATAAAGTCCCCCCTTGTTGTGGACAATGTTATTAATCATCCAGGATGTAACGGATCCGCAGACGATCAGCACAATATCTTTTCTGGCCGATGCCCATCCATTCCAGAAACCTTCCAGAGCCATCATGAAATCACTCCCTCTGGTATCCATCCAGGACAATTCATCCAGAAATACTACCTTCTTATCATCCTTCGAATTCCTGAGCAGATCCTTCAGAAGTTCAAATGCTTCCAGCCAGTTTTTAGGTATTGAAAACGCCTGCAGTCCGTATTCTTTCAGGGAAGACGCGAAGGCAAAAAGTTCCTCCTTCATTCCTCCTCCATAATAACCTGCATGCTGAAATGTAATCTGATCTTGATATGTTTCCCGGATGAGAAATGTTTTCCCGACTCTCCGCCTTCCATAGACGGCCGCAAATCTTGACCCATCCGCCTGCAAAGCTTCCAAAAGAAGCTTTTTCTCCTTGTCCCGCCCTATCAGCATCTTATTCTCCTCTTTTTCTGTTTTTGGCTTTATCCTTATTTTATTACAAGATAAAGCCGTTTTCAATATTCATTCCGGCTTTATCTTTATTTTTTTCTCCTTTAAAGCCATAATGCCAGCTGTTCCGCTCTCTATTCCAGATACTGGCGGACAGAGTACCCCTCTTTCTTCAGCTCGGAGCAGAGAAAATCCATGCGGGTGGGCATGATCCGGATCAGGTGCATGACCTCGGGAAGTTTCTTCAAGGCCTCCTCCGGTATCTTCTTATAGGATAAAAGGCGTCTGTACTCGTCGGACCAGGGTTCTACCATAAAAGCAGTGCCCGTCACCTGCAGCCCCTTCGTCTTTCCAAAGCCCTGATACTCGTCATAGACGGCCAGGCAGACATTTTTATTTTCCTTAAGAGCCCGGAACTTAAGCCCTCCCTCGGAAAACAGATAAAAACTGCCGTCAAGATACGTATACTCTATGGGAGTACAACGGACAAAATCGCCGCTGCCTGTCGCCAGGGCACAGGTCTTGTGGCTGGCCAGGAAAGCCTCTATTCTCTTTTTCAGCTCTCCCTCTTCCATTCTGACGCTGTCCTTTTCCTTATCCATCCAAAAGCTTTCTGCCTTTTCGTAGTCCATTTCAAAAACTCCTCTTCTAAAAATATATCTCTTCAGCGCTTCCTCTTATATGCCCTGATCTCCTGGGCGATCGTGTTGTAATCCCGCTCAAAGAGTTCTTCCGAGACCTGATCCCAGAGGATCTGAGCCGGCACCCTGTCCAGGATCACCTTCCGCACATAGGCCTTGCTCTTTCCCTTATAGGCGGGCAGGCGGTTCTGCTCCTGGATCCTGGCCAGCTCCGGCCTCCAGAGGATGGAGATCTTGCGCTCCGGCAGAACATGCGGATTGGGCGATGGCTCCCTGACCACATAAAAATCGATGCCGCCGGCGCAGTCCTCGGCGCTTATGATCCCCCACCAGTCCGGGACATGCTCCCCGACGCGGGCCGCGTGGGAACTGCCGACGACAACCATATTGTAATCATAATAAAGATCATAATTTTTCACCTGGCCCGCCAGCCGGGCATAGGTATCATGATCGCTCTTGATCTCTATCCCCCAGATAGACCCGGGCCTTATCATGACGATATCCGCCCTGGCCCTGCCGGTCCTCTTTTCCTCCAGAATCCGGACCTTGCCGTACCTCTCCTCCAGAAATTCAAAAAGCGGTTCCCGGATATCCTTATCGTGCGCTGTCAGCCGCCTGTCCATTGACCTTCCTCCCCATCTTTTAAGTTTCAGTATAAGCATTTTTAAAGATTTTGGCAATTTCCCCGGACATTCTTACATGGTATAATAGTGGAAAATGCTATTTGAGGTGATCATTTTGAATACAGAGAATAATAAAGATCTGCAGGAGGATTCTTCCCGCAGGCAGGAGAACTGTCAGGCGGAGCATCCCGATGTCGTTGCCTGTGTGGCGGCTCATATGCCGGATGAGGATGACCTGCTTGATGTGACAGAGCTTTTTAAAGCTTTCGGGGATCTGACCAGGGCCAAGATCATCTGCGCTCTTTCCCAGGCGGAGATGTGCGTGAGCGATCTGGCAACCCTTCTGGATATGAACCAGTCTGCCGTGTCCCACCAGCTGAGGATCCTGAAGCAGTCCCGCCTGGTCAAGATCCGCCGGGAGGGAAGGTCCCGCTACTATTCACTGGACGACGATCATGTCCAGAAAATTTTCCAGGTGGCTTTTGATCACATTCTGGAGGATTAATTGATTTCACTGCGTTTCCATGGTATACTGACTCCAGAATAGGCTGTTCCGGCGAGGGAACAGAAGGATACCCTGATATTAGAGCGCATGGAACGCGGAGCAGCGGAGGCAGGTACAATGGTTAGCGCAAATGTTATGATTCGTTCACCGAAAGGACTTCATATGCGGCCGGCAGGCAATCTTGCCGAGCACGCCCTTTTGTATAAGTCGAACATTTTTCTCGAGTACGGCGACAAGCAGGTCAGCGCAAAAAGTCTTCTGGGGATCTTAAGCCTCTGCATCAGGCAGGATACGGAGATCAGAGTGGCCTGCGACGGAGAAGACGAGCAGGAAGCCCTCAGCGGAATGGTAGATTATATCTCACATTCCGACGAATGGGAACAGGCATGAACGAATGAACAGAAAAAGAGCAGCCGCTTACTTAATGGCTGCTCTTTTTCTCATCCCCGCCGGATCCGGAAGGATCTGTCCGGTCTGAGGGATCTTTTCTCCCGGTCACTGCCCGGTGGACCAGCCCCATGCCGTAAAGGAGAATGGGGAAGAGGACGGTGCAGAAGATGCAGGCTTTGAACAGATCGCCTGAAGATCCCTGGGAGGAGAAGGCGGAAACAAACGCGGCGATATAGAGGCCGCCCAGGATGATCACTCCGGCTGCCGCGATGATCTTTCGGATAATTTTATACATAGGCTTTGTCCTTTTTATGAATTTGTATCATGGGCTTAGATTACACCAGAAAGGCCGCTCCCGTCAAGCGGGAGCTTTTGCGCAAGGAGGAAGACGTATGAGATTTGTCGATCTGATCAACAAGAAAGTGAGTGGACAGAATCTGACCAGCGAGGAGATCCGCTTCTGGATCGAGGGCTATGTGAATGGCAGCATCCCTGATTATCAGGTGAGCGCGCTCTTGATGGCCATCGTCTTCCGGTCCATGGACAGGCGGGAGATCCTCGACCTGACCATGAATATGGCAAAGAGCGGGGACATGATGGACCTGAGCGCCATAGACGGGGTCACGGCAGACAAACATTCCACAGGCGGCGTCGGAGATAAAACAACCCTTGTCGTTGGACCCATGGCGGCTGCCTGCGGCGCGCATCTGGCGAAAATGTCCGGAAGAGGGCTGGGGTTTACCGGCGGGACCATAGACAAGCTGGAATCCATAGACGGCTTCCATGTCAATTTAGACCACAAAGCATTTATCCGCCAGGTAAATGAAATCGGGATCGCCGTCGTCGGCCAGAGCGGCAATCTTGTCCCCGCGGACAAAAAGCTCTACGCCCTCCGGGATGTGACCGGGACAGTGAGCTCTATCCCTCTGATCGCGTCAAGCATCATGTCGAAAAAGCTTGCCTCGGGCAGCCAGGTGATCGTTCTCGATGTCAAATACGGAAGCGGCGCCTTCATGAAGACTGTCGATCAGGCCAGGGAACTGGCCGATACCATGATCCGCATCGGCAGGGGCGCAGGCAGAAAGGTCCGGGCTGTCATAAGCAGCATGGAGGAGCCTTTGGGACACGCGATCGGCAATGCTCTTGAGGTCAGGGAAGCCTGCCAGGCTCTCATGGGAAATGGGCCGGATGACCTGATGCAGCTCTGTCTGACCCTGGGCAGCCTGATCCTGATAGAATGCGGCATCTGCTCAGATCCGGATGAAGCCAGGGAAAGGCTGATGGAATCCGTGAAAAGCGGGCGGGCTCTCGACAAGCTGGTCCAGATGGTGAAGGCTCAGGGAGGCAGGCCCGAGCAGATCTATGATCCTTCTCTTCTGCCCTGCGCGGATCATGTCACAAGTATCCTAAGTCCTGTAAGCGGCTTTGTGCACTCGGAAGATGCTCTTGCCCTGGGCAATCTTGCCATGCAGCTCGGAGCGGGCAGGGCCAAAAAAGACGATGCCATCATGAAGGAGACCGGGATCGTGCTCTGCGTCAAACCCGGTGACTATATAGAAGCGGGCAGCCCCCTGGCCGCCGCCCACCACAGGCTTCCCCTGCCGGATGGCTGGCTGGAGGAGTGTGTCCGTGCTTTCGATATCAGGGAGCAGCGGGAAGACCCCCATCCCCTGATTGCCGATATCCTCTAGAAAGGAAGACCTGTTTATGGAAAAAGAATTTTACGAGGACCTGTGCAAAAAGGCTCTGAAAGCCAGAGAGATGTCCTACTGCCCTTATTCGGATTTCGCTGTGGGGGCAGCGCTGGCCTCTGATGACGGGTCGGTCTACACCGGCTGCAATATTGAAAACGCAGCCTTTACCCCCGGAAACTGTGCCGAGAGAACGGCATTTTTCAAGGCAGTCAGCGAGGGAAAAAGGAAGTTTCTTGCCATAGCCATAGCCGGGGGCAGAAAAGGCGCGAAGGTTCCCCTTGATGAGTGTCCGCCCTGCGGGGTCTGCCGGCAGGTCATGATGGAGTTCTGCGATCCGAAGACATTTGAGATCGTTCTGGCAAGATCTGAGCATGACTATCGGATCTGCCTGCTGGGCGATCTGCTCCCGCTTGGCTTCGGCCCGGGAAATATAAGCTGATCCGGCCCCCCTGGTGAAAAAGGGATATTTATTCTTACGAAACAGAAAGGAAGGATCTTATGCCGGTAAAAGTAGGCGTGCTCTCCGACACGCATGATATCCTGGGCAAAGACGTAATAGACGCTCTGTCCGGCTGCTCTTATATCCTGCACGCCGGGGACGTGACATCTGAGCGCATTCTTGACAGGCTGCGGCCCTTGGGCCGCCTCTACCTGGTCCGGGGCAATAATGATTACGGGCGCTGGGCAGAAGGGCTTCACCGCAAGCTGAAGTTCCAGATAGAAGGGGTCAGCTTTGTCATGGTCCACGAACAGTTCCGGCTGGGCAGGGATGCATCCGAGGCAGACATAGCCATCTTCGGGCACACACACACTTACTCCTGCGCCAGGGAAAAGGGCAGGATCCGCCTGAACCCGGGCAGCTGTTCAGAACCCCGCTATCTGCAGCCCCGGTCCATCGCCATCCTGACAATAGACGGCGGTCACGTCACAGATATCCGGAAAATAGAATTCCCGGGATGAGTCACAAAAGAGCTGCCGCACAAAGTGTGTTTTGTGCGGCAGCCCCCTGCAATCTCATCCGGCCTGTGGCCGGATCTTATTTTTTCTCGGTCTCTGTATCCACGGACGTCTCGCCCTCGGACTCAGATTCCTTCTGAACCTTCATATAATTCAGCTTGGCCCGTTTTTCGACAACCTCATAATTCTTCTCTATCTTCTTCATGAACTCATCCATCTTTTCAGACTTCAGGGTATTCTTTGCCTCATTGAACCAGGCAGGTTTATTATCGCCTACATAGTACATGATATGATAGCCATATGTCGTATGGATCAGAGCGTTGTCGCCAGGCTTCCTGGCAGGATCAAAGATCCAGTCATCCACCTCTGTCGTCATAGAACCCTTTGTCGTCTGCTCGTAGAGACCGCCGTTCTCCTGAGATCCGGTATCCTGACTGTACTTCTTGGCATATTTTTCAAATGTCTTCTCTGTGGCGCCTGCCTTCTTCCACTTATCGTAGATCTTCTCGGCTTTCTTCTTCGCATCCGCATCGGCCTGAGCCTTTGCCTTTGCCTCAGACTCACTCTCCGCGATGGATTCACTCTCGCTGAGAGTCTCGGATTCTGTCTCGCTCTCGGAAGCCGCCGTCACAGCAGCCTGCGTCTGGTCAGCGCTTGTTGTCTCTGTTGTCTCGGGCTGAATGAGTATATGTCTGAAATCCACGGTCTTCGTCTCATCGCGATAGCGCTTCAGGAAGAGGACAACAGAATATTCATTGGCGTCGGTATCTTCTATGACAGTCTTATCCCCGGCCTTGCGGTCTGAATCAAAGAGCCACTCGGAGACCTCTGAATTAGAAATGGCGCTGGAGCGCTCTCCCTCGTGCAGGGGGTCTGAAGAAGCATCCTCGGCGTACTTCTTATAGACATCCTTGAAGCTCTTCTCATCTGTCACGGCAGAAAGCATCTCATTCGCCTTTGCCTTAGCCTTATCCATAGCTTTCTTTGTCTGCTCCGACTCCTTCTCGGACTCTGCCACAGACTCGGATTCGCTCAGAGTCTCTGTCTGGGCCGCTGTCTCGGCAGCCGCAGTCTCGGCTTCTGTCTCAGCCTCTGTCTCGGGGACATCCGCCTTGATATCGCAGATCAGATAGTTAACCTCATCATACTCATCCTTGTGAGACTTGTAGTAGTCATTCACTTCGTCATCGGAAACCTTCGTCTCCTTATCGATCTTATCATAATAGCTGGAAGCGTAATCGGAAGTCATCATATAGCTTTCGACCTTGTCCAGAGTCGCATAATCGCCAAACAGGCTCTTGACATACTCATCGGCATCCTGCTTGTTCTCCTCGGCCTGGGACTTGATAGAATCTATCTCTTCCTTGACAGTCTTTGAAGGATCATAATCGTACCCTGCCGCCTTGCCGGTATCATAGAGGGCATAGATCGACTTCATGGAATCAACAGCCTGCTCATCGAAATAATCCTGCCAGGTCAGCTTCTCTGTATAATACTGGGAATCCAGAGATTTGCTCGTATCAAGGCCAAAATAGCTTGCATAGGAGCCATAGCTGTTGATGAAATTGTTGTAGCTTGTCTTGCTGTAATAGTCAAACTCAGCCCTGTCTATCTTATGATCTCCTATCATAAGATAGGTGCCGTTCTTATCCAGATACTTATTGAGCTGCTTGCCGCCCAGCACCAGCACGCAGACTGCCGCTACGGCAATGAGGGTCACTGCGCGGATACGGCTCTGCCTCTTCAGTTTTCTTTCCTCTTCGGATCTGCGGTCCATCCTCCTGCTGAGTCTGGATGAACCCATGTCGTTCTTATTGTTGTCCATAATTCAACGCAAAAAACTGCGTACTCCTTTCCTCTGGTTTCTTTTTTATTTAATCGTATTCCGAGTTCTCGACCTCTGTCCACGTCAGCGTCAGCTTGTCATTGTCGCTGGCCGCGTCCTCGAAAACCCATATAAGCCGTGAGCCGTAGGCTGTCGCCTCCATCTGCTCACGGCCGATGATAGAGATATTCGTCTCTTCCGTGACATCCGTCAGAGCGTCATAGAGAGATTCCAGATCTCGCCCATAATATTCCGGAAATTCAAACTTATCAAAAAGATAATCGCGGGTGGAATCCTCGGAAGTAAGCCTCTTCCCATCCAGTTCAATCTCGTTCATGGACACCTCCTGATCCCTAACGGAAAAGCGTACCGCCATAACAGCAGGAGCCCGGACAGCAGCAATTGGCCACCAGGTTTATCGCTATTATGCTCCAGCACAGATTGTCAAATCGAAGATTGGGCATCCCATAGGAATGGCCTGTATCCTGATACCACTGGCCTCCCATGCTGAGCTGATTGAGGAACTGTCTGTACTGGATATTGCCGGGTTCCATGTTCACCGCAGTCTGTGCCATCTCCCTGGCTGTCACGTTGTTCCCCATGCGGGCGTTGGCAAGAGCGCTTAAGAAATACCACTGGGCAGTCCGGTTGGCTATACTGTTTAAAACATTGAGAGCCTCTTCATAGCTCCCCGCGTTGATATAGTTCACGGCTGCCGTATACTTTATATCATCTTCACCCTGATACTGCTGACCCTGACCGGTCTGGCCGCCGTAGCCGCCATAGCTGCTCTGCCGGCCGGCATAACCCCCGGAATAGCCGGAATAGGATCCGGAATATGTGCTTCCCGACTCCCTCTCATGGATGATCTGGTTGTATGCCTCCTGGACCTGCTTGAACTTGGCCTCAGCCTGGGCTTTGTTTGGATTGTTAATATTCGCATCCGGGTGATAACGCCTGCTCAGCTTCCTGTATGCCTTCTTAATCTCATCATCGCTGGCGTCTGGGCGAACGCCCAGCACCTGATAAGGATCAACCATCTGTTTCCCCCGTCTTTATAAAAATAATGCAGGCCTTGCTCTGTCACGGCCGAAGGCCGTTCCTCTGCCTGTATGCTCCGGCATACCCCGACCAGACGCCGGAATAGAGGATATTCCTCAGTATGCCGACATCCCGGACAAGAGGCAGTCTCTCAAAGGCCCTGCAGCATTCCGCCATCTGCATGGCAAGGATGTCCCTGCAGGCATCATCGAAATCTTCTCTCCCGCTCATGCCCTTGAAGGGATTATAGCTGCCTGATCTTATATCCTTGTCTATATCTTCGTAGGCATCGGTAAAATAGATAAACTTGCCCAGGAAAAATCCCATCGTGCGCAGCTGCTGCGCCCACTCATCTTCCCTTACCGCAAATACCTCCGCAAGCATCTTCCCGGTCAGAGAAGCGGCCAGCTCAATGCTGCCGCTGTCCGTCTGCTCACAGTCTGTAAGCTGCCTGATATACTCTCTTACCGCTCTGTACTGCCTGGGATACTCTTTCTTTATCCTGGCAAGTCCCGGCTGCAGGGCTTTTGCCTGAAGGTAAGAAGCGGTTTTTCTCTCGTCCTTCCAGTCGTCCAGCCTGTCATAATAGGAAAGCAGGACATTCATGTCTGCCGCGTAATCCGTGAAAACAGTCCTGCGCATTCTGTGCCTTTTCAGCGGGTGCACAGGGCACAGGATCTTCGCCCTCGATATGGGTTCATCGTAGAGGCTGCTCAGCAGCATGGCCAGAAATGTCATATCATAAGATAGCGTGAGCCTGCCGGCTATGGAATCCCTGTCTCCCAATGCAAGGCAGAGGCCGCAGTACCAGCTCTCATAGCGCGCGAGTTCCCTGACCTTGAGTTCTCCGCGGTTGGCGGTGATACAGCCGAACATCTTTATTCAAACTGGGACATGAAAGCCTTGTTGTCTATGACAGCGCGCATATGGGTGCCCGTACCGATCAGGCCCTTCTCATCATAGACATTCACTGAAAATACGAGCTTTCTGCCTTTGACTTCTGTCAGTTCGCTCTCACAGCGGACCTTCATCCCGACAGGCGTAGCTGCCACATGCTTTATGTTTATGGCGCCGCCTACTGTCCCCTTGCCCTCCTCAAGATAAGGGGCAACACTCTGCGCGCAGGTATTCTCCATAAGCGCGATCATGGAAGGGGTCGCGTATACAGGGAGCAGTCCGCTTCCCACCTTGGCCGCCGTGACATCCTCAGTTACCACTCTCTCCTGTGTGTTCTTGATTCCCTTTTCCAGCATGACAAATACCTCTTATTTCTCACAGACAGATAATGCCTGCCGCCTTAGTCTTCTTCTTCGGGCTCTGATTCCTCATCTTCATCTTCAGATCCTGCTTCCTCATCTTCGTCGAAATCGTCAGGATCTTCTTCATCTGAGCTTTCATCCAGGTCTATGCCCTCGCTCTTCTCCGCGAAATCGAGGAACTTCTCCGCAAGCAGCTCATTGTCATCTACGAGACTGCTCTCATCCGGCGGAAGGATCTTGACCTTACCTGTATACAGCTCTTCTACCGCAACGGAAAGAGGCTTCTTGCTGCGAAAATCCTCTACATCTGAATCTGCGTTGTCTATGAGCTGCCTTGCTCTCTTTGCGGCGGCGATAACAAGTGAATATCTGCTTGTCACAACATCTTCCGTGCTGTCTGAATTCTTATTGACCGCTTCCATGAGCTCTGGGTATGATGGATGCAACATACTATCTTTCTTCCTTTCTGTACACTCTGAGATCCTCTCTGAGTCTGTCTGCCTCAGCCCTGTTATGACATACTTTGCAGCGCTCGGCTTCTACCAGATTCTCTATCTCGGCTGCACATCTGTCTACAGTATCATTTAACACAAAATAATCATATCTGTCAATATATTCCGCTTCCTCGCAGGCTCTGGCCAGCCTTGAGCGGATCTGCTCCTCTGACTCTGTTCCCCGTCCCCGGAGCCTTCTCTCAAGCTCACCGGCTGAAGGAGGACTTATGAATATGAGCATGGCCTGGGGCATGGCCTTTTTCACCTGAAAGGCCCCCTGCTGCTCTATCTCGAGGATCACATCATAACCGGCATCCAGGCTGTCCTCAACAAACCTGCGGGGAGTGCCGTAGTAATGATCTACATACCGGGCATGCTCCAACAGCTCTCCCTGACGGATCATCTGCTCAAACTTCTCTGTGCTGACAAAAAAGTAATGGATCCCGTCCTGCTCGCCATCCCTGGGACTTCTCGTTGTAGCCGATATAGAGATCCTGTACCGGTCCGGATGCAGGCTGAGCAGCTTTGAGACAACTGTGCCCTTGCCCGCGCCTGAGAATCCTGATATAACAAGAAGCTGTCCGCGTTTTTTCTCACTCATTCTCTTCATCTCCGTAATCAGCCGCCCCGCTTCCATTCTCCCTGGCGGCAATCGTCTCAGGCTGGAGGGCGGACAGGACGATGTGACCGTCCGACATGACGATCACAGACCTGGTCTTGCGGCCCTGGGTCGCGTCGATGACAAGGCCCTCCTCGCGGGCGTTCTGCACTGTCCGGCGGCTGGGTGCCGAATCCGGACTTACTATGGCAACGATCCTGCCCGCGTTCACCATGTTGCCAAATCCGACATTTATCAGTCTGTTCATGCTCTACCTCGGCTTATCTGCCCTCATGCATGGGACTTATTCTATATTCTGTATCTGTTCTCTGACCTTCTCGACCTGAGTCTTAAGGTCTATCGCGTGATCGGATATAGCAAGGTCCGGAGATTTCGAAAGGATCGTGTTTGATTCCCTGTTCATCTCCTGGGCAAGGAAGTCGAGCTTTCTGCCCACGGCGCCTTCCGAAGAAAGAGCCTCTCTTACCGCCTTTATATGGCTTCTCAGGCGGACGATCTCCTCATCCACGCATATCTTGTCCGCATAGATCGCAGTCTCCTGAACGATCCGGTTCTGGTCAATGGCGCTGTCAGCCAGAAGCTCTTTCACCTTGTTCTCCAGATCCGTCCTGTACTTGTCTACGATCCCGGGAGAGCGCTCTTCTATAAAATCCACATGGGTCACCATGTCATCGAGCTTGGCGATCAGATCATCCCTCAGCCTCTGCCCTTCACGGGCTCTCGTATCCGCCAGACCCTGGCAGGCCTTCTCTATAGCCGGCCTGATGAAATGCCAGATGTCCTCTTCATCAACGCTCTGTTCCTCCAGTGTCAGTACATCCGGATACCGGGACAGGGATGACACCCCGATATCCATCGTCAGATCAAAATCCTGCTGCATCTGTCTGAGGGCCTGAAGGTACCCGCCGGCCAGGGCCTTGTCATACTTGACGCTGCTCTTGCCCTGTCTGGCATCTTCATACGTAATGTATATCTCGATCTTGCCCCTCTGGGCATACTCCTTGACCAGAGTCCTGATCTGCGGTTCAAAAAAATTGAGTGCCTTGGGCATCTTGATATTGATATCGCAATACCTGTGATTGACACTCTTAATCTCTACGATAACCTTCCTCTCGCCGTCTGTCTGCTCACAGCGGCCAAAGCCTGTCATACTGTTGATCATTGATATTTCACCTGCAGAAAACAATAATTAAAAATGCTGCTGAAAAGAAATGATTCAGCCATCCTGACTATTACCACATTTCGCGCTGAATCATCTTTTTATTATAGAACACTTTATAAAATACGTCAATCAGAAGGGAGCTCCATCTGATATTTCTTAAGGTCGACCCTGTCTCCGGATACCTGAACGCCTTCTTCCCTCAGCCTTTTTGCCTGCTCGCCGGGGCCGTCAAAGGCAAAGGCCCCCGAAAGCCTGCCCTGGGAATTCACGACTCTGTGGCAGGGAATGTGGGCGGGGTCCGGATTGTGATGCAGGGCATTTCCCACTGCCCGGAACATTTTCGGGTTGCCCGCCATGGCGGCCACCTGAGCGTAGGTGGCGACTTTCCCCCGGGGGATCTTCCTGACCGCTTCATATATCCTCTTTGTGGGAGTGTCCGTTACAAGCTGGTAACTTGTCTCTATGAGGGATCTCACAAGATCTGCCGGCAGGCTCCCGTCAAGAAGGACGCTGATCCAGTGCTTCCTGTTCATATGATAAGCAGGCAGGATGCCCTCCCTGCTTCCGGCGGCCAGCATGATAAAATCGGGATCCGCCTTCAGGTTTATCACCCAGATCATGCCCTCCCCCGGCAGGCCAAGCTTATGGCGCTCTACCGGCATGACAAGGGCAAACCATTTATCCGGCTGGCTGGCCTTAAATGTCCTGTAATCCGGATACCGGGCCCAGGGCCTCTTCTCTTTGGCCCCGTATGTCCTGCTGATATAGGCACAGATCTCATCTGCCATTTTAGGATCCATCTCTCTCCTCCTTTACATTTTCGCCGCCTTCAAAAAAGCCGGGCAAGGCATCCTCTGCCCTGTCCGGCCTACATATATCATATTCTGACAGATATTTACAGAAGCTGACCCGATCAGGCAGCGCTGCTGGCAGCCATATCTGCCATGATCTCCTTCATAGCCGCGAGAAGTCTGTCAACATTCTCATCTGTCGCGTTGTAGCCCATGAGGCCGATGCGGATCACCTTGCCGGCGAGAGCGCCCAGGCCGCCGCTTACTTCAATGTGATACTTGTCAAGAAGCTGAGCGCGGAGCTTTGCCTCGTCTATTCCCTCGGGGATAAGGACCGTGTTGAGCTCGGGGAGTCTGTACTGAGGCTCTACCAGCATCTTGAGACCGAGCTTCTCAAGGCCTGCGACAAGGCGCTTGTGAACTCTCATATGCCTTGCGTAAACATTCTCAAGGCCTTCTGCCTGAATATTGTATATAGCCTGATAGAGGGCGAACATCATGCTGATGGGAGCTGTGTGATGGTATACTCTCTTGCTTCCGCCCCAGTACTTTGTCAGCATGTTCATATCAAGATACCAGTTGGGCACCTTGCAGCTTCTGTTTGCTACGACTTCCATGGCAGCAGGTGAAAATGTGATGGGAGCTGCTCCCGGAGGGCAGGAAAGGCACTTCTGAGTACCGCTGTAGCAGATATCCGCATGCCACTTGTCAACCTCAACAGGAATACCGCCAAGGCTGGTGACCGCGTCGACAAGGTAAAGGCTGCCGGCGTCGTGAACGATCTGGCCAATCTCTTCAACAGGGTTGCGCACGCCTGTTGACGTCTCAGCGTGAACAATGGCAACGATCTTATAATGATCCTGGGCAAGAAGTTCTCTCACGCGCTCAGGTCTTACCGGAGTGCCCCATTCGAATTCTTCCTTTGTTACGACTGCGCCCAGACGGCTGGCAACGTCTTCCATACGATTGCCGAAAACGCCGTTCTCAAGGATGAGGACCTTGTCTCCTCTTTCTACTGTGTTGACAAATGCTGCTTCCATGCCGGAAGAACCTGTTCCCGAGAGGGGTACTGTAACTTCGTTCTGTGTTCCCATCAGTTCACGAAGTCCGCTCTTAATCTGTTCCATGATCTCAATGAAATAGGGATCCAGATGACCGATAATGTTCGTGGAAATCGCACGGTATGTGGAAGGAGCCACGCCGCTGGGGCCGGCGCCTAAGAGCAGGGTATCCTGAATGTCGTCGAGATAGTTCTTCTTCATGATGATTACTTCCTTTTTGATAAAACTTATTAAATGAGTGAATCATCTATGTGATAAAAAAATAACAGCTCCTCGGGAGCTGCCTGGTGACATCCTGTCCGCGCCATTCCCTGCACGGAAAACAGGAATAACAGCTCTGTCTTTTTGCCTGAGAGATTATACGAAAACGTACTTGCACCTTCGGCACCCTTTAAGAGGGATTCTCCAGAGTTCTATCCGCGTTACAGTCCACTTCCTGAATAAAGGAAACCTGAGAGTTTTACTCCTTCGGCGGGCCAAAAAAAGCCTCTTTCCTGTAAGCATCACATAGCGATATTTTGTTAAGAGAATTATAGCGCAGGAGGAAAAAAAATACAATATCTATATTGTACATAGATAAATACAATTTGAAATCCTCTTTCTCTCCCCCGCGCCGGCCAAAAAAAGCTCTTATTCTTCCTGGCGGATGCCGCTGATATCTGTCCTGGATACCATGGAATAGTTCGTGTGGTATATGACAAAACCGGGCCTGCCGCCGGGCGTTTTCTTCACATATTTTTTCTGGATATAGTCCACCTCGACCTTATCATTTTCCTGCCCTTTTGAATAATAGGCGGCCAGTCTCCCTGCCTCCTCGAATGTCCGGTCAGGCAGCTCCTTTCCTTCCGTCTTTACGATCACATGGGAGCCGGGGATCCCTTTTGCGTGGAACCACCAGTCAGCTCCGTCCGCGACGGAGAATGTAAGTTCTTCATTCTGATAGTTATTCTTGCCCACATACATGTGAAAACCGTCGGAGGAGATATAGTGAAAAGGCTTGCTCTTTATCCGCTTCCTGGCCTTACCCCGGCCACCGCCGGCATGCTTTTTTATATAGCCATACTCTGTAAGCTCATCCTTGACCTGGGAAAGGCCGGCCTCATCGGATGCGATATTAAGGGCGGTCTGGATAGACTCCAGGTGCTCGATCTCCGCCTGGGTGTCGGCTATCTGCTCTGTCAGGGCCTCCCTGGTCCGCTTGAGCTTTGCGTAGCGGTTAAAGTAGCGGACAGAATTCTCATGGGGCGTCATGGTCGGATCCAGGGGCACCTTGATCTCCTTCCCGTCATAATAGTTGACGCACTCCAGCACCTTGGCGCCGACAGGAAGGCCGTAGCCGTATGTATTGATCATCTCCCCATATATCCGATACTTGTCCCTCTTCTCCGTACCCTTCATCTGCTTTTGCTGTATGGCATACTTCCTGCGGCAGCGGTCAAGGGCTGTGCCGGTGATATGCCTCAGATCCGACGATTTCTGGCGGATGCGGGTGATCTTGTTTTTCAGGGCGTAATAATTTTTCAGGACATCGGAAATGCTGTCATAGACCTGCTCGTCCAGCTCTGCGTAGCATGTCAGCCTTGTGCAGGAAAATTCTTCCGGCACCCCGTCCCTGCTCACGATATTGGGTCTGTAATCATGGCCTGTTACCTGATCCATGAGCCGCTCAAATGTCCCGTAAAGGTGCAGCTTCTCGTCATCTGTCAGGGAACTTGTGGACCTGGCGGAATCTATGCCGGCCCGGCAGCAGATCTCCTCCGCGATGATGGGGCTGATGCCGGTGATGGAAGTATAGATGGCCTTAGCGATCGGCATAGGCTTCATGAGAACAGGCTGGCCTGTAAAGTCCTCCTGGCTGATAAGGAAGGGATCTTGCTTCTTCTGGGTGTCCGCTATAAAATATGTCCTGCCCGGCAGGACCTCGCGCACAGAGCTGATATTGGCCGATATGTGCTTTATGCTGTCTATGATCGTCAGATCAGGCTGGCAGAAGATGATGTTGCTGTATTTGCCCATGAGCTCCACGATCAGGATCTTTTCCCTCAGATCGCCCAGCTCGTCCAGATGCTCTATATGAATATGGATGATCCTCTCAAGGCCCGGCTGGGTCACGCCGGTGATCCTGCCCCCGCCTATGTATTTTCGAAGAAGCATGCAGAAATTCGGCGCTGACATGGGGTTGTCCGGCGTCTCGTCCGTCAGGTAGATAAGGGGGAGAGACGCGCTGGCGCTGATTAGCAGCTTGTAATTTTTTCTGTTGTTTTTTATGCCTAAGAGCAGGGCGTCCGCCTCGGGCTGGTATATCTTATTGATATGACCGCCTGCCAGGGCAGTGTCCAGTTCATAGACGATATTTGAGATGACCAGACCATCTAAAGCCATATGTTCATTCTCCTCCTGCAGATTTTTCTCTCAGATGCCTTCGTAGTCAAAAGGCGGAATAAAACTATCAGAAGCGGTGCCGCCTTCCTGCATGAACCCGTTCTGAAGACCAAGATCCAGGGCGTAGTCCAGGACGCCCTCGTACTCGCGCCGGGTGAGCCGCCGGCCCAGCCGGGGATATTTTTTAGGATCCAGGGAAGGCATGGGCGTATACTGGTTCATGATGCTGATGTAAATGCTGTCTCCGTATGTCTCGTAAAGATACTGAATGACCTTTTTGGAATCCGCCGTATGGCCGGGCAGAACAAGATGGCGCACGATGACGCCCCTTTTTATCATGCCCCTTTCATCAAAGACCGGATCGCCCGCGCTCCTGGCCATGAGGGCGATTGCCTGACAGGCTCTGGCAAAATAATCCGGGGCATGACTATAGGCGGCCGACAGGTCTGTGTCAAAATATTTGAAATCCGGCAGCCACACGTCGACATAGGGAGCCAGAAGGTCAAAAGCCGCCTGCGACATGTAGCCGCTGCAGTTGCAGATGACCGGGATCTTCAGCCTGGCCTTTGCCTGCGCGAGCGCCCGGGCCACAGATGGGGCGAAGTGATCCGGCGTCACCAGGTTGATATTATTGGCTCCTTTTTCCTGAAGCTCCAGGAAGATCTGGCAGAGCCTTTCTATGGAGATTTCTCTGCCGAAGCTGCCGCCTGATATCTGGCTGTTCTGACAAAAGACACAACCCAGTGCGCAGCCGGAGAAAAATACGGCACCAGACCCCTGGCTGCCGGATATACAGGGTTCTTCCCAGAAATGAAGGGCTGCCCGGGCCGCATAGAGGGCGGCCGTCTGCCCGCAGGCCCCCGTCTGGCCGGCTGTCCTGTCGACCCCGCACTCTCTGGGGCAGAGCATGCATTTTCTGTAAAGCCTGTATCCCGCAAAATCCTCTTCCATGGTCTACTGGGCTACGGCGTGGCCTTTTTTATAGATGACGTCAACGACCTGGTCTACATAGGCGGAGCATACGCTATTGCTTCCTGCCTCCACCATGACTCTGACAAGGGGCTCCGTGCCGCTCTCGCGGACAAGGATCCTTCCCTCGTCCCCCAGCTTTTCGGAGACTTCCTCTATGGCCGCCAGCACATCCTTATCTTCCATGGCAAGCTTCTTGTCCCTCACCCTGACATTGCGAAGAACCTGGGGATAGATGTGGACAGGCTCTGCCAGCCGGCTTAGGGTTGTCTTCTTCTCCAGCATGACTTCCATGATCTTTATGGCTGTCAGGATCCCATCACCTGTGGACGCGTATTTGCTGAATATGATATGGCCGGACTGCTCCCCGCCTATGCGGTGGCCGTTCTGCTGCATATTCTCGTAGACGTACTTGTCGCCGACCGCCGTCTTGACATAGTCGATCCCCGCCTCGTCAAAGGCCTTATAAAGGCCGAAGTTTGACATGACCGTCGTGACGACCGTATTGTTCCTGAGCTCTCCCAGCTCCTTCATATAATTTCCGCAGATATAGAGGATGAGATCTCCGTTTATCTCGTGCCCCTTTTCATCGACCGCAAGGCATCTGTCGGCGTCGCCGTCAAAGGCAAATCCCACATCCAGCTGATTATCAATGACATACTGGCACAGGCCTTCTATGTGGGTGGAGCCGCAGCCCGCGTTTATATTCATGCCGTTGGGGGCGTTGTTTATGACATAGGTCGTCGCGCCCAGGGCGTCAAATACACTCTTGGCTATCATCCAGGAGCTGCCGTTTGCGCAGTCCAGCCCGACTCTCATGCCCCGGTAGGACCTGGTGGCCAGAGAGATGAGATAACCGATATACCTGTTTCTGCCGGCAGAATAATCGACGGTCCTGCCGATATCCCCGTCCGTGGCGAGAGGAATCTCGCCGGCTTCCCCGTCAATATACTTCTCTACCTCGTCTATGACGTCCTGACCCATCTTCTCCCCGTTTTCATTGATCAGCTTTATCCCGTTGTCATAGTAGGGGTTGTGGCTGGCGGATATCATGATGCCGCAGTTAAAATCCTGCTCCGTGCGCACAACATAGGCAACGCTGGGCGTCGTCGTTACATGAAGGAGATAGGCGTCTGCACCGGAAGCTGTGAGGCCTGCCACGAGCGCGTACTCGAACATATAGCTGCTGCGCCTTGTATCCTTGCCGATGACCACGCTGCATTTTTCTCCTTTTCTCACCCCAAAATACCATCCGATAAAGCGTCCGACCTGAAAGGCATGCTTTACGGTGAGAGTTTCGTTTGCCTTTCCTCTGAAACCATCAGTCCCGAAATATTTACCCATATCCTTATGCTCCAATCTTTTGATATCCTGCCTGTCAGCAGGACTTTTTTATCTTCTCTGCTATCTCCTGACAGATATCCTCTATGCTGCGCCCGTCCGTGGAGATCTGAATGTCGGCCGCGGCCTCATAGGCCGGCCGCCGGCTCTCATAGAGGGTTCGGATGTAGTCCGCATCCTTGCGGCCTGCCAGAAGAGGTCTCGTGTCATCATCTTTGAGCCGCTCAAGAATGGTCTGCGGCCTGGCGGTGAGCAGAACGACCGTGCCCGCCGCCTTCATGAGGGCAGCGTTCCCCGGGCGAAGAGCCATGCCTCCCCCGCAGGATATGACCATGGGCTTCATGGCTGTCAGCTCCCCGAGAAGCCTTGTCTCGGCATTGCGAAAATATGCCTCGCCCTTTTCTTCAAATATACGGGAAATGCTCATGCCTTCCCTTTCCTCTATCATGCGGTCCGTATCGCTCTGGCCGGTCCCCAGCATCTGATGGAGCCGCTCGCTGACGCTTGTCTTGCCCGTTCCCATAAAGCCGATCAAAAGCAGATGTCTATTCATCTTCTTCTCCCCGGAAATACTTTTCCCTTATGATATCCACAGGCATCTCTTCGCCGGTCCAAAGCTTAAAGGCTGCCGCCCCCTGATAAAGGAGCATGGGAAGGCCGTTGAATGTCCGGCATCCCCTTTCGCCGGCCATCTGAAGAAGCCTGGTCTGCCTGGGGTTGTAGATGATGTCCGATACAAAAAGGTCTCTGCGCAGGACATCCGGGTCTTCGATCAGGCATCCGTCCGTGTCAGGAGCCATGCCCACGTTTGTCGCATTTGTCAAAAGAAGGCTCTCCTGGATACTGTCATGGAGGGCTCTTTTATCAGCCAGATCCTGAACCGTGACCCTGCAGGATGTCCTGGCATTTATCTCATCCGCCAGCTTCTCAAGCTTTAAAAATGTGGCAGACCGCCTGTTGAAGATATGGATCTGCCCGGCCCCGTCTATGGCTGCCTGGGCAATGATAGCCGCAGCCGCGCCTCCGCCGCCCAGTATGGTCATGGTCCGGCCCTTCAGATCGCATCCCTCCAGGGCTGCCGCCTTCATATAGCCGACCCCGTCCGTCGTATAACCCGTCAGAGTGCCATTCTCATTGACGACCGTGTTGACGGCCCCTGTAAGAGCGGCCGCCCCGGACAGGCGGCTGCAGTATTCTGCCATGAGATTCTTATCCGGCATGGTCAGATTCCAGCCCCTGGCTCCCAGGCTGACAAGGCCGTCCACCGCCTGCCTCAGTTCCTTCGTCCCCACATCGAAGGCCAGGTAGGCAAAGTCAAGGCCAAGCCGGGAGAAGGCTTCGTTGTGCATGGCGGGTGATATACTGTGGGCGACGGGGCTTCCCAGCAGGCAGATCAGCCTTGTCCGGCCCGTGATCCTGTTTTTTAAAGTTTCTTCCATATCAAGAAATCTTCTTTCCGCTGAAAAGGGACTGCCGCCATATCATGCGGCAGTCCCCTGTCATTCTTGTGTATACTCAGATCAGACTCTCTTCAGGTACTCGCCTGTTCTTGTGTCGATCTGGATCTTGTCGCCGATCTCTACGAAAAGAGGAACAGCAACCTGAGCGCCTGTCTCAACTGTGCAGGGCTTTGTTGCGCCGGTAGATGTGTTGCCCTTGAAGCCGGGCTCTGTCTCTGTTACCTCGAGCTCAACGAAGAGAGGAGGCTCAACAGCGAAGATATCGCCCTTGTAGGAGAGCATCTTGACCATCTCGTTCTCCTTGATGAATCTCATCTCGTCAGCGATCGTATCCTTGGGCATAGAGATCTGATCGAATGTCTCTGTGTTCATGAAGTTGAAAGCCTCGCCGTCGTCGTACAGATACTGCATATCAAGTCTGTCGATGGTAGCTTCCTCGAACTTCTCTGTCGGCCTGAAGCTTGTCTCGATCACACCGCCGGTCTTGATATTCTTAAGCTTTGTTCTTACGAAAGCGGCTCCCTTGCCAGGCTTTACGTGCTGGAAATCGATGATGCGGTATATCTCGCCTTCCCACTCAATAGTTCTGCCGTTCTTAAAATCGCCTGCTGTAATCATAAAAATCCTCCTTATCAGGTCATGCAGCGGCCATGGAGCAATAAATACCGCCGCGAGCCGCAAAATACTCAAAAATATTCATACTATAGTATAGTAAACCTGACCGCATTTTTCAACTGTTTTTTATGCCCGACCGCCCTTTTTCTTCTTCTTTTCCTTCTTCTCTCTTTCCCATTTCTTCAGAACGATCTTCTCAAGGAACCTCTTGAGAACGATCTGGATCTCCTCGACCGGGTTGATGGGAGCTGTCAGGATATTCCTCATGCCGATCCTCTTGGCCCCCCAGACGTCCGTAAAGAGCTGGTCTCCGATAAATATGGTATTGTCCGTCTTCGTGCCCATGATCTTCATTGCCTGGTAATAGCCGTCCCTTTTGGGCTTGAAGGCCATGCAGATGTAATCGCTTCCCACATCCCTGGCAAAAGGCTCCACTCTTCTTTTGTTATTGTTGGAGAGCAGGCAGGTGGAAAAACCGATATCCCTCAGTCTGGCAAAGAGCTGGATGGCCTTCTGGTCAGCCGGCTTGCCGTGGGGCACAAGCGTGTTGTCTATATCATAGATCAGGCCCCTGAAGCCCTGGTCATAGAGCTTCTGATAATCTATGGCATAAGCCGACTGGGCCTTATCGTCCGGGTAAAATTTTTCGAACATAGGATGAATTTCCTTTCTCTCACTGTATTTCCTCGCGCCTTATGATATCGTATTTCTCAAGAGGCAGGCCCAGGTCTATATAAAAATGCTGACCGGGATGAGGGCAGCTTTCTATTTCATTTCCCTCCTCGTCCGTCATCATTTTTACCACGGCCCGGATATCGCGTCCGTCGGGCTTCATGACCTCTATGAGATCCCCCCTGCAGAATTTATTCTTCTGGTGGAGTCCGTAAAGGCCTTTCTCATTCTCATCCTCTATCATTCCCAGATAAGTATAGGGCTTGACATAGGTACTGCTCTCATAGATCTGAGCTTCCTCGGAAGGTTTCCCGAAGAAAAATCCCGTTGTGAAATGCCTGTGCGTGCACCTTTTTACCTGATCCAGATAATAGGGGATCCGGCTCTCATAGAGCGCTGGATCTTTTGCGTAATCATCCAGGGCCATCCTGTATGTCCTGGCCACGTCAGCCACGTAAAGGGCCGTCTTCATCCTTCCTTCTATCTTCAGGCTGTCGACCCCGGCGTCTATGAGCTCCGGGATGTGGTCGATCATGCACAGGTCTTTTGAGTTAAAGATATAGCTTCCCCTGTCATTCTCATAGACAGGCAGATACTGACCCGGTCTCGTCTCCTCGACAACAGCATATTTCCAGCGGCAGGGGTGGGTGCACTCCCCCTGATTGGCGTCTCTGCCGGTAAAATAATTGCTCAGAAGGCACCTGCCCGAGTAGGAGATGCACATAGCTCCGTGTACAAATACTTCTATCTGCAGGTCGTCCGGGATATGGCCCCTGATATCCTTCAGCTCCGCCATGGAAAGCTCCCTGGCTGCCACGACCCTCTGAGCCCCCATCTGGTGCCAGAAATTGAATGTGGCATAATTGGTATTGTTCGCCTGGGTGCTGATGTGGACCGGCAGATCCGGCGCCAGCTCCCTGGCCATGGAAAATACACCGGGATCGGATATGAGCAGGGCATCCGGCTCTATTTCCGCCAGTTCCTTCACATAGGCCCGAAAATCGTCCAGATCCCTGTCATGGGCCAGGATATTGGCCGTAACATAGACTTTCACGCCGTGCTCATGGGCAAAGCGGATCCCCTCTGCCATATCTTCTTTTGAAAAATTCTTTGACCTGGCTCTGAGGCTGAAGACCTCTCCGCCTATATAAACCGCGTCCGCCCCGTACATGACGGCCGTCCTGAGGACACTAAGGCTGCCTGCGGGCACGAGAAGCTCTGGTAATTTCATAAATATCTCCTGAAAAATGTTCCTGCCTTCTAAAGTTTCACGCTGAGGGCGACCCCGTCTCCGCTTGTCAGCAGGGAAGTCTCAAGCTGCGGGGAATGCTTCAGCTGCCAGAGATAGTCTCTCATCCTGCTGTGGATCGTCCTGTCCCTCCTGGTTATGGCAAAACGGGAATCAATGATGCTGCCTTCCTGGAGGATATTGTCCGAAACAAGAAGTCCCCCCGGGCTCAGAAGTCTCAGAACTTCCGGCAGAAAATTGATATACTGGCCCTTTGCCGCGTCCATGAATATAAAATCAAATGGCCCCTCAAGGGCCGGAAGGATCTTAAGGGCATCCCCCTCCAGAAGGGTGATGACATCCTCCTTGCCCGCCAGAGCGATGTTCTCCCTGGCCTTCCTTATCCTTGGCGGATAATTCTCAATGGTCGTTATCCGGGCGCCGGGCTCCAGGCAGGTGCTCATAAGGAGGGAGGAGTAGCCTGTCGCAGTGCCGACCTCCAGTATATGGCGGGGATTTTTTAGCCGGATAAGGACCTTGAGAAGGGCTCCCGTCTCCGGGCGGATGATGGGGACCGCCTCCTGCCTGGCTGCCCTTGCTATCTGCGGCAGGGGATCTTCTTCTGTCTTATCCAGTGAGTGCAAATAGGCTGTCAGCCTCTCGTCTACTATCATATTCCTGCCTTATCCCTTAAAAAGCAGGCTGCCGTGCTTTTGCGCGGCAGCCTTATGTTCAGTTTCCATTGCCGGACGAACCCGTACTGCTCATATTACATATGACTTCCAAGATCTCGTCCATGGTCATGGACGGCTTCAGCTCATAGGTACCCGGCTTTATCAGGCCCTTATACTGGGAGATCGCCACATGAAGGACAAAGGCCTCTTTATATTTTATCAGTTTCTTCTGCTTGAGGATGCCGGCAATCTCCTGGGTGCTGGCCCCCTCCGGTATCTGGACAGGGACGACCTGAGTCGATTCCTCCGAGACGGCGGTATTGCCGAAGACCTCATAGGAGAAATTATAGGAAAAAGTGACGATACGGATCGCCGCTAGTATGATCAGCGCATAGATGACCACATTCAGCGCAAGGCTGAATGAACCGAGGAAAAACTTTTTCACCATACCTATCACCTGTTCAGAGATCCAGCTGCAGATCCGCCGCCTGGGTCACCGCCGTAGTGATCCGGCTGATCATGCGGCAGAGCTTCTGCTCCGAGAGCAAAAACTCGCGCACGGACGGCTGGGAGAGGATATCATTGTTATCCTTCTCAAGCTGGAGCAGCCTGTGAGTGTCATCCTGGGCAGGATCCCCTGCCTGAATATAAAAGCATTCCCGCCTGTACTGGTCCAGCCGCTCCATCAGGGCGCTGTCCCTGGAGAGTTTCCTGCGCAGTCTCTGATACTGATTATACTCATTGCTGCGCCGGATCTCACGGACCAGCTCACGCGTCTCATATTCTACATTCGTCATGCCAGCGCCTCCAAAGGCTCTATTATACCTCCATGATGATGGGGAGTATCATAGGATTCCTCCTTGTCTCCTTCCAGAGATAATCGCCGAGAGAATCCTTGACCTTGTTCTTTATCTTTGTCCAGTCTGTGACATTGTTGTCTATGCAGTCGTAGACTGCCTTGTCGACGATCCTCTTTGCGTCCTCCATCAGTTCCTCTGATTCGCGGACGTAGACAAATCCTCTGGAAACGATATCGGGTCCGGCCAGGAGCTGATTCGTCTCCCTGTCAAGTGTGAGGACAACGATCATCAGGCCGTTCTGCGACAGGAGCTGCCTGTCTCTGAGGACGATATTGCCCACGTCGCCCACGCCAAGGCCGTCCACCATGATGCATCCGTGAGGAACGTGGTCGACGATCTTCGCTGTGTCCTGACCGATGGACAGGACATCGCCCGACGACATAATAATGATATGTTCGCTGTCATAGCCCATGGTCCTGGCTATACCCGCTCCTGCTCTCAGATGCTTGAACTCGCCGTGGACCGGGATGGCATATTTGGGCTTTGTCAGGGCATAGATCAGCTTGATCTCTTCCTGACAGGCATGTCCTGAGACATGGGTATCCTGGAATATGACCTCCGCTCCCTTCTTGTAGAGCTCATTTATGACATTTGTGACTGCCTTCTCATTGCCCGGAATGGGGGATGAACTGAAGACGATGGTATCTCCTGCCTTTATCCTTACCTTGCGGTGGGTATCCGCCGCCATCCGGGACAGGGCCGCCATGGTCTCGCCCTGGCTTCCCGTAGTGATAAGCACCAGCTTGTCATCGGGATAGTTATGCATGGTATCGATGTCGATCAGGGTGTTCTCGGGAACCTGAATATAGCCAAGCTCCGTGGCTACCGCTATGGTATTGACCATGCTCCGCCCCTCGACGATGACCTTCCTCCCATGCTGATAGGCCGTGTTTATGATCTGCTGCACTCTGTCCACATTGGAGGCAAATGTAGCGATAATGATCCTTCCGGTCTTGTGCTCATCAAATATAGAGTTTATCTTGCGCCCAACGACTCTCTCCGACTGGGTAAATCCGGGCTTCTCCGCGTTCGTGCTGTCGCACATAAGGGCCAGAACGCCCTTCTTGCCCAGCTCCGCGAACCTGGCCAGATCTATCCTCTCGCCAAAGACAGGCGTATAGTCTATCTTGAAATCTCCCGTGTGCACGATGATGCCCGCGGGAGAATAGATAGCAAGAGCCGTTGCGTCCGCAATACTGTGGTTGGTCTTGATAAATTCCACACGGAAACAGCCCAGGTTTATGGTCTGCCCGTGCCTGATCACCTTGCGCCTGGTAGAGCCCAGCATATCATGCTCCTTGAGCTTGCCCTCTATGATCCCCATGGTCAGCTTTGTCGCATAGACCGGGGCGTTCACTTCCTTGAGGACATAAGGCAGGGCGCCGATATGATCCTCGTGGCCATGTGTGATGACAAAGCCCCTGACCTTATCCGCGTTCTCCTTCAGGTAAGTGATATCCGGTATCACCAGGTCGACTCCGAGCATATCCTCATCGGGGAACTGCAGTCCGCAGTCCACAACGATGATGTCATTCTCATACTCGAAGCATGTAATATTCATCCCTATATGTTCCAGTCCGCCCAGAGGGATGATCTTTATTCTCTTCTGTCCGTTCGATTCTTTTCTTCTCAAATGCTATTCTTCTCCGATCTGATCTGTCTCTCGATTCCTGTTATCAAGGTATCCCTGCAGTATGAGAGCTGCCGCGATCTTGTCCACATACTGTTTTCTCTTCTCCCGGCGCACGCCGCCCGACATGAGGAGCTTTTCTGATGAAACCGTGCTGAGTCTCTCATCCCACAGCACAACTTCAAGGCCTGTCCTTCTCTCGAGCATCTCCTTGAAGATACGAACCTTCTCCACCCTTTCGCCTTCGGTGTTGTTCATATTCTTGGGATACCCGAGCACAATAATACCAACATCATACCCGCGTATCAGCTCTTCTATTCTTGCGCACGTCCTGCGAAGCTTATTCTCTTCTTTTCTGGAAATGGTCTCCAGACCCTGCGCTGTGATGCCCAGGGGGTCACTCAGCGCTACACCGACAGTCTTAGAGCCATAATCCAAGCCCATTGCTCTCATCTACTGCATGTTCACCTTGATATAATTCTTCAGGAGTTCTTCCAGGATCTCATCCCGTTCTACTTTCATGATGAGATATCTGGCGTTCTTGTAACTTGTAATATAGGTGGGATCGCCTGACATGATATAACCCACGATCTGATTGACCGGGTTATACCCCTTCTCTGTGAGCGCGATATAAACGGCTTCCAGAATATCCTTCACCGCAATATCCGTTTCATTATTTACTTTAAAATACTGAGTGTTAGTATTATTGTCCGCCATTGTTTTCACGTCCTTCCCGGCATACAGCCTTGTATAAAAGTATGCCGTATTTATTTCTTATATTAATATATATTCTCTATAAATTCAATGGGCTTCTTCGCAAATCAGCATATCACTGCCGGATCTTGTCAGAACCGATCCCTTTACTATGCTTCCCGGCCCTCCGGAGCATCCCCTGAAGGCGCATGTGACATAGCTTTTGCTGTAGCCTGTGGCGGCAGGGCCATCTTTTCCTTCCTTCTTCTCCTCTATGAGGACCTGGACCGGCTTTCCGACCAGGCTGTCCAGATACCGGCTCCGAAGGGAAGCTGCCAGCTTTATCAGCCTTTCACTTCTTACGCTCTGGATCTGAGGGCTTACCTGATCCGTCATGGCCGCCGCCCGCGTGCCGCTTCTTCTGGAATACTTGAAGACGTGGATGTCGGCAAATTTTACCTTCCGCACAAAGTCCAGAGTCGTCTCAAACTCTTCCTGCGTCTCGCCGGGGAATCCGACGATGATGTCCGTCGTGACAGCGGCATCTTCAAAAGCGTCTCTTATCATGGCGCACTTTTCCAGGTAGAGGGAAGTGCTGTAGTGCCTGTTCATCCTCCTTAAGGTCGCATCGCAGCCGCTCTGCAGGGACAGGTGAAACTGGGGGCAGATCTGGGGGATCTTCCTCAGTCTTGAGAGAAAAGGCTGGGTGATGATCCTGGGCTCCAAAGATCCCAGGCGGATCCTCTCTATACCCGGCACCCGGGCCGCCTCCTCTATCAGGCTGATGAGGGCGTCACTGGCAAAAGGCCCGTAATCCTCTTCTCCTTCTGCCCTGCCAGCCGCGTCAAAGTCTATGCCATAGGAGCTGGCATGGATGCCTGTAATGACGATCTCCTTGTAGCCGGCATCTGCCACCTGGCGGATCTCCCGGATAATATCTTCCATGCTGCGGCTTCTGACCCTCCCTCTGGCATAGGGGATGATGCAGTAGGAACAGAACTGATTGCAGCCGTCCTGGATCTTGATGAAGGCCCGGCTTCTCTCCTGCCTTCCGCTGGCGGTTATCAGGGAAAATTCTCTCCCTCTTTGTGCCTCTTCTGCGGGAGCGGCGCTTTGGGCATCATCCGCGGGTACAGCGCTTTGCGCATCATGTGCGGGTGCGGGCTCATCCGGGCAGCCCAGCCTCTCCTTGACAAGCTCCACGATCCTGTCTTTGTCCCCGGTCCCCACGATAAGGTCTACCGCCGCATCCTCTTTCAGCTTGCTTTCGGCAACCTGCGCGTAGCAGCCAAGAGCCACGATCAGGGCGTGCGGATTACGCTTTTTTGCCCTGTGAAGCATCTGTCTTGACTTGCGGTCCGCTATATTCGTGACCGTGCAGGTATTGATAATATATACGTCCGCCGTCTCCGTGAAGGGGCGGATCTCAAATCCCGCCCGGATGAACTTTTCTTCAACAGCGTCCGTCTCGTACTGATTTACCTTGCATCCAAGCGTGCAGAATGCCGCAGATCTCATATTTACCTCCCCGGCATATCCTGCCCGCCAGGGCATCAGCCGCAGTCTATTATCTCCTGTGTCTTTATCGCAGTCTCTACCATCTGGTCTATGACATCCGCCAGGTGGTGCTCTGATCTGCAGATATGGTGCTCGTTGGGTTTTGTAACAGGGTGCTTGGCCACAAATATGGTGCAGCAGTCCTCGTAAGGCTCTATGGATGTCTCAAATGCCCCGATTTCTTTAGATATATCTACTATATCATTCTTGTCAAATCCGATCAGAGGCCTGTAGACCGGCAGGCTGCAGACGGCATTTGTCACAAGCAGGCTCTGCATGGTCTGGCTGGCCACCTGGCCTATGCTCTCCCCTGTGATAAGGCCCATGGACTTCTCCTCCAAGGCAATGCTCTGGGCGATCCGCATCATATAGCGGCGCATGATGATCGTAAGCTCGTCGTGGGGGCATTTTTCATAGATGGCAAGCTGAATATCCGTGAAATTTATGACATGCAGGCGGATGGGTCCCGCGTACCTGGCAACGATCGCCGCAAGATCCACGACCTTCTGCTTGGCCCTCTCGCTTGTGTAGGGGGGAGCGTGGAAGTAGACCGCGTCGATCTTTACTCCTCTTTTGGCGATCATGTAGCCGGCAACGGGGCTGTCGATTCCGCCTGAGAGCAGCAGGGTCGCCCTCCCGTTTGTCCCGATGGGCATGCCGCCCGGCCCGGGGATCTCGATAGAGTAGATATAGACCCTCTCCCTGACCTCTATGTTAAGAGAGACCTGGGGATGGTGGACGTCGACGGAAAGCTGGGAAAAGCGGTCCAGCAGATATTCGCCCATATCGGCAGCCATCTCCATGGAAGGCTTATAGATATGCTTGTCCGCCCTGCGGCAGAAGACCTTGAATGTGAGATTCAGGTCCGGATAATTCTCTTCCATATAATCGCCGGTGATCCTGCACAGATCCTCCCATCTGCATTTTTCAGAAATGATGACCGGGCAGATGCCCACGATGCCGAATACTCTTCCCAGAGCATCCACGACCTCGTCGTAGTCATAATCCCCGTTCATCTCTACATAGATGCGGCCCTGCTCCTTCGTGACTTCAAAGTCTGCCTCTGTGTCCCTGAGGGCATAGCGTATCTGATCCATGAGGGCATCCTCGAACAGATACCTGTTCTTGCCCTTTATGCCTATCTCGCCGTACTTTATGAGAAATGCCTTAAATAACATATGCTTCCTTTCCTGCTTCAGCGCCTTTTTCTGCCGCCTGGCGTATACCTGCGAAGGACAGGGAGCAGCTCCCCAAGAGCCTGCAGGCACATATCGATCTGGTCTTTGTCTGTGTCATAGGAGAAGCTGAACCTCAGGCTGGAGTCGAGAAGAGCGCGGGGCACTCCTATGGCTTTTAATGTCCCGCTCAGCTGGGGATGGTTCGATGAGCAGGCGGAACCGCTGGAGACATAGATCTCCTTTTCCTCGAGCGCGTGCAAAAGGACTTCAGCCCGGATATCTTCAAAGCTGATATTGACGATATGGGGCGCGGCGCAGTGCCCTGCCATGCCCTCCTGCGACATAGAAAAGCTCCCCCTGTATCTGCCTCCGTTTAGATGGGTTCCCTCTATCTTAAGAACATTTTCTATGAAATATTCCCTCAGCTCGTAAAGCCTGTCTATCTTCTCATCGAGATGGTCAAATTCCAGGCGGGCCGCACTTCCCATTCCGGCATATCCCGGTACGTTCTCCGTGCCGGACCGCATGCCTTTCTGCTGGCCGCCCCCCAGGATCAGAGGATGGACTTTTGTCCCGCTCTTTATCCACAGAAATCCCGTCCCCTTGGGGCCATGGAACTTGTGTCCGCTGGCAGACATGAGGTCGATCCCCAGCCGGGAAGGATAGATCTTCATCTTGCCGAATGCCTGAATGGCATCCACATGGATCAGGGTATGGGGATTGGTCTGTCTGACGATGCCTGCGATATCCTCAAGAGGCTCTATCGTTCCGATCTCATTGTTGACGGCCATGACGCTCACAAGACAGGTATCCGGCCGCAGGGCTTTCTTTAAGGCATCCAGCCTGACAAGGCCGTACTCATCTACCGGCAGATACGTCACCTCATAGCCTTCCTCCCTGAGAAATTCCATAGGATTGTAGACAGAAGGGTGCTCGATCCGGGTCGTGATCACATGCCTTCCCAGCCTCTTGTTGGCCAGGACAGAGCCCACGATGGCCATATTGTTGGACTCGCTTCCGCCGGATGTGAAAACGATTTCCTTTTGCTCCACCTTGAGAAGGCGGGCAAGGGTTTCCCGGGAATCCCGCAGGTACTTTTCCGCGTCCACGCCTTTCATGTGCAGGGAGGACGGATTGCCGTAATCTTCCCTCATAACCTTAAGAACAGTCTCCGCAGCCTGGGGGTATACCCTTGTCGTGGCTGCGTTGTCCAGATATATTTCCATAAATTACTCCTGATCCTTCTCAAGTTCAAACATGAGGATAGACATGACGGCCATGCCTGCCGTCTCCGTCCTGAGGATGCGATGGCCAAGCGACATGGTCTGTGCCCCGGCTTCTATTGCCCTCTCCACCTCGCCGGGGTCAAAACCGCCTTCCGGGCCGATGAATATCCCAATGCTCTTCTGCCCCTGCATGCTGTGCACGAGCTCTCTGGCGCTGTCCATGCCGGCCGCCTTCTCATAGGGCATGACGACCCTGTCCAGATCCCTGCACATCTCAAGAGCTCTGTCAAAGCTTACCGGGCTGTCTACCTGGGGGATCAGTCCGCGTCCTGCCTGCATGGCGGCGCTCCTGGAAATGCTGCGCCATCTTTCTGTCTTTTTTGCTTTCTTCTTCTCGTCCAGGTTCACGACGGTTCTCTTCATGATGACCGGCACGATCCGGTATATGCCCAGTTCTACGGTTTTCTGCACGATAAGATCCATCTTATCTGCCTTGGGCAGGCCCTGGAAGAGCCAGATCCTGACAGGCAGCTCTACAAAAGAAGGCCAGCTGTCAACGATATCCAGCATGACCCTGTCTTTTTCCAGAGAAGCGATATGGCAGAAAAAGTCTGTCCCGTCCCCGTCGCTCACCGTCACATCATCGCCCGGAGACATCCTGAGCACATTCTTTATGTGATTGACATCGGGGCCGGTCAGCTCGATCTGCCTCTCCCCTATCTGTCCTCTGTCTGCAAAATACCTTGGCATAATTCCATTCCCCTTCAGACTTTTCTGGCTGTGAAGGAAGACCAGTCGCCGGAATGCGTCAGCTCCTCTATCTGAAAACCGTTCTCCTCAAGAGCCTGGCGGACCGCGTCCTCTCTTGTCGTCAGAATACCGGAGGAGACGAAAAGGCCGCCCTTCTTCATGCACTCCCCAATCACGGATGAGAGAGGAATGATGATCTCTGCCAGGATGTTGGCAAGAACAAGATCATAGGAGGCAAGGCCTGCCTGCTCCCTGAGGGAGGCGCTGCTGATCAGGTCTCCGGTAAGGGTATGAAACTTCTCCATATCGACATGGTTCTCCCGGGCGTTCTCCCTTGTATACTTTACCGCGTTGGGATCCACGTCCACGGCCAGGGCCTCGCCGGCCCCCAGCATCATGGCAATGATAGAGAGGATCCCGCTCCCGCAGCCGACATCCAGCACGCGGTCTCCCGCTTTCAGATACTTCTTCAGCTGGGCGATGCAGAGCCTGGTCGTGTGATGCATTCCCGTGCCGAAAGCTGTTCCGGGATCCAGCTCGACGACCGTCGTCCCCTCGGGAACCTGGTCCAGTCTCTCCCAGCTGGGCTTTATGATGATGTCATCGTCTACCTTGAAGGGCTTCCAGAACTTCTTCCAGTTGTTCATCCAGTCGACATCCGCCGTCTCTGTTTTCTCTATGCTGAGCTCACCCACGTCCATAAAATCCGACAGTCTGTTCAGACTGGCCATGATATCCGCTATATATTCCGGGTTATCCTTCTCGGGTTCTATATAAAATGAGATCCAGGCCGTCCCGTCATCCGGTCCAAGATCAGGGAGAATGTCTATGAACATGCTCTTCTTCTCTTCCTCAGTCAGGGGCACCCTGTCCTCTATCTGAACGCCCTCTATCCCCATCTCTGCCAGGGTATAGCTGATCATATCCTCCGCCGCAGTCCTTGTCTTCAGACGATATCTGTCCCACTTCATTTATCCAGATCCTCTAAGTTTTCTTTTATTTTATTGATAAAGCTCTTTTTCTTTTTGCCTTTGCCTGAGCTCTGTTCTTCCTCCTCATTCCTGCTGATCCCCTTTAAGGAATCATCAAACCGGCGGAGCAGGTCTTTCTGCTCGGGTGTGAGCTTCTTGGGCACATCGACGGTAAGGGTCACATAGTGGTTGCCTCTTACGTTCTTGTTCCTTCTTGTGGGAACGCCCTTGCCCTTGAGGCAGATCCTGGTCCCGGTCTGTGTGCCCGGACGGATTGCCTGGGTCACCTGGCCGTCGACTGTCTCTATATTGATATCAGCTCCCAGGGCCGCGTCCGCAAATGAGATGGGCACATTGGAGAAGATATCATAATCCTGCCTCTGGAATACCGGATGGCTCTCAACGGAGAGGGCTACGAGCAGATCTCCTCTGGGGCCTCCGTTCCTTCCGGGCTCGCCGAATCCGGCTACGCGGACGCTGATGCCGTTATCCACACCTGCCGGTATGCTGACCTTGAGAGGTTTCCTGATCTTCTTAAAACCGCTGCCGCCGCACTTGCTGCACTTCTCCTTAATGATCTGGCCGCTGCCGCCGCACTGGGGACAGGTCTGCACATTCCTGACCATGCCGAAAAGGGACTGCTGAGTATAGGTAACCTGACCGCTGCCCTTGCACCTGGGACAGGTCTCCGGCTTTGTGCCGGGCTTGGCGCCCGTGCCGTGACAGCTGTCGCACTCTTCCTTGTAACCGATCTCTATATTCTTCTCTGTGCCGAACACGGCATCCATAAAGCTGATCCGCATGTTTATACGCACGTTGGCTCCCTGGATCGGTCCGTTATAGGCACGTCTGCTTGTTCTTGCGCCGCCGCCGAAAAGATCTCCGAATATGTCTCCGAAAATATCTCCCATATCCCCGGTAAAGTCGAATCCGCCGCCGGGCCCGCCCTGTTCAAATGCCGCGTGTCCGAACTGATCGTACTGTCTTCTCTTATTCTCATCACTCAGCACAGCATACGCCTCGGAAGCCTCCTTAAACTTTGCCTCGGCTTCCTTGTCACCCGGATTCAGGTCAGGGTGATACTTCTTGGCGAGTTTTCTGTAGGCGTGCTTGATATCATCCGGCGAGGCGTCCCTGGATACGCCCAGGACCTCATAATAATCTCTCTTATTCTCAGCCATTTTATCTATGTTCCTTTCACGGCAACAGGCGAAAGGCCAGGTATATGCCTCGCCCTTCGCCTTTTACATATTCCAGTATAGAATATCAGAAAATGCTATTCTGTCAACCGGAAACCATCTCTTAATTATACTTCTGTATAATCTCCGTCAACAACGTCATCGCTGCTTCCGCCGGCACCCTGAGCGCCGCCGCCCTGCTGGAAACCGCCCTGAGGGCCTCCCTGAGGACCGCCCTGAGGACCACCCTGAGGGTTCTGTGACTCATACATCTTGCTGAATACAGGCTGTGCCGCGTTCATCACTCTTTCCTTGCCGGACTTGAGTTCGTCAATGTCCGCGTCTGTGAGCTCATCCATATCCTTTGTCCTGTCGAGGACTGCCTTGAGGCTGTCGACCTCGGCCTGAACGCTGCTGCGGTCAGCATCGCTGATCTTGTCGCCGACTTCCTTGAGGGCATTCTCGATCTGGAATACGGTGGAGTCCGCGTCGTTCCTTGCGTCTATGCCCTCCTTGCGCTTCTTGTCCTGAGCCTCGAACTCAGCAGCTTCCTTGACTGCCTTGTTTATCTCATCCTCAGACATGTTTGATCCTGCTGTGATCGTGATATGCTGCTCTCTGCCTGTGCCCAGATCCTTTGCGGATACATTCACGATACCGTTCGCGTCGATATCAAATGTAACCTCGATCTGAGGAACACCTCTCCTTGCGGGAGCGATGCCGTCCAGTCTGAACTGTCCCAGGCTCTTGTTATCCTTGGCGAACTTTCTCTCGCCCTGTACAACATTGATATCAACAGCGCTCTGATTATCGGTAGCTGTTGAGAAGATCTGGCTCTTCCTTGTAGGGATCGTTGTATTCCTCTCGATCAGAGGTGTAGCGATTCCGCCCATTGTCTCGATAGAGAGGGTCAGAGGCGTTACATCGAGAAGGAGGACATCCCCGGCGCCTGCGTCGCCTGCCAGCTTGCCGCCCTGGATGGAAGCACCGAGCGCAACACACTCATCAGGGTTCAGGGACTTGTTGGGATCCTTGCCTGTCAGCTGCTTTACCTTGTCCTGAACAGCAGGGATACGGGTAGATCCGCCGACGAGGAGAACCTTGGAGATATCATTGATCGTAAGTCCCGCGTCGCGCAGAGCGTTCTGTACAGGAACAACAGTCCTCTCAACAAGATCATGGGTCAGCTCATCGAACTTTGCCCTTGTCAGGTTCATATCAAAATGCTTGGGGCCTTCGGGTGTTGCTGTGATGAAAGGCAGGTTGATGTTTGTCGTTGTGGCGCTTGAAAGCTCTTTCTTCGCCTTCTCAGCAGCCTCGCGCAGTCTCTGCATAGCCATCTTGTCGCCGGAAAGGTCAACGCCCTCAAGTCTCTTGAACTCGGAGATCATGTACTGGGTTACCTTGTTATCGAAATCATCGCCGCCCAGCCTTGTATCGCCGTTTGTGGAAAGAACTTCTATAACGCCGTCGCCGATCTCGATGATGGATACATCGAATGTGCCGCCGCCCAGATCGTATACCATGATCTTCTGCTCGTTCTCATTGTCAAGGCCGTAGGCAAGAGCTGCAGCTGTAGGCTCGTTGATGATACGCTTTACATCAAGACCAGCGATCTTGCCGGCATCCTTTGTAGCCTGACGCTGGGCATCGTTGAAGTAGGCGGGAACCGTGATAACAGCCTCGCTTACCTTCTCGCCCAGATAGCTCTCTGCGTCTGCCTTGAGTTTCTGCAGGATCATAGCTGAGATCTCCTGAGGAGAATACTTCTTTCCCTCGATATTTACTCTGTAATCAGATCCCATATGTCTCTTGATAGAAGAAACCGTGTTCTCTGAGTTTGTAACTGCCTGACGCTTTGCAGGCTCACCGACAAGCCTCTCACCTGTCTTTGTAAATGCTACAACAGACGGTGTCGTTCTTGCTCCCTCCTGATTGGGGATAACTACGGGCTTTCCGCCTTCCATAACTGCTACACAAGAGTTTGTTGTACCAAGATCAATACCGATTATTTTACTCATAATAAATTTCCTCCTAATATTACTCTTTTATGATTCTCTCCGCTTCGCGCCTTCCGGTGCTGGCGGATAACAAAATTTCGAAACTCTATCATTCTATGGCACCCGGTTTCCGGCCGGATGACCTTATCTCTTTTCTTATCTGCGCCTGGTCCCGCTTTACTTGGCTACCATGACCATGCTGTGCCTGAGGACCCTGTCCTTGTACATGTAGCCCTTCTGAAGGACCTGCATGACAACGCCCGAATCATATTCCTCGCTTTCCTGCTGCATTACCGCGTTGTGGAAAGCCGGGTCAAATTCCTTGCCAAGCGCCTCTATCTCTTTGACTCCTTCGTCATCGAGAAGCTTGATCAGCTGCTTGTAGATCATCTCTATGCCCTGTACGAATGAGGTGTCCTTATCTTCCTTGGCTACAGCCGCAAGCCCTCTCTCAAAGTTATCTATCACAGGGAGGAGCTTGAGGATGAAATCGGAAGCTCCGATCTCGTAATTCTGTGTCTTTTCCTTCTCTGTCCTCTTCCTGTAATTGTCAAATTCTGCCATCTGTCTGACCAGTCTGTCCTTGAGATCCGCGATCTGCTGATCTTTCTTGTCAGCCTTATCAGACTTCTGCTCTTCTTCCTTATCTTCTTTCTTATCTTCCGCGGCATCGGCTTCTGCCCCGGAAGTCTTTTCTTCTTCCTGTTCTGCCTCATCCGTTTCGGAAGTCTTCTCTTCCCCGGTTCCTGCCGTCTCTTCCTGTCCGGCCTGATCCCCGGTCTTTGTCTCCTCGGCTTCCTTTGCCTCGGTCTCTTCTGTCTTCATATCTTCTGTCTTATCTGAACTTTCCATGTTATCACTATCCCATATCATCACTCTTCACTCCTGGCAACTGGTCCCCTGTCAAAGACGCAGGACCTGTAATCTCATACCTCTGCCTGTCCGGCGGGCCTGTCAGCTCAGGGGCCCGGGCTTTCATCTTCGCCCTTGTCGTCATCTCCGGCAACTTTATTATTCTTAAATATCACATCCAGCTGGTTCATGGCGTTCTCCAGGTTGCTGACCACCTTTTTGTAATCCATCCGCTTGGGACCGATGATACCGATGGTTCCCTGAACGCCTTCCTCCAGCTCATAGGTGGCTGTGACAACGCTGCAGTCCTGCATAGTCTGCACAGGCGTCTCAGATCCGATATAAACCTGAATGCCGCCGCTTTCCTTGTCATCGCTCTCTTCACTGCCGGATCCGATCAGCTTCTCCAGACCCTGTTTCTCCTCCAGAGTGGAAAGAAGCTTCTCTGTCTTCTCCCTGTCTCCCAGTTCCGGATACTTGAGCAGATTCGTCGTACCGCTTGTGTAGATCTCTGTGTCATCCTCTTCCTGGATGACCTCTATTACAAGATCAAGGAGATCAGAGACCGTCTTTGTGTGGGGCTCGGCCTGCCGTTTGAGCTGGCCGATCAGCTCCATATTGATCTCCTGCAGCGTCCTGCCCTGAAGAAATGTGTTCATCAGCAGGTTGAGCTTGACGATATCCTCATTGGGGATATCCTCCTCTATGTTCAGGACTCTGTGCTTGACGATGCTGCCGTCCAGCATCATGACCGCCAGGATCTGTCTGGCATCGACCCTGGACAGCTGAATGAACTTCAGCCTGTTCCTCATATTGTGAGGGGATGTGATCATGGAAGCGTAATTCGTGTTGGCTGCCAGCAGCCTTACGACCTGCTTGAGCACCTGCTCGAGCTGGTCGACCTTCCTGACCATGATCTCATTCTGCTTGACGACTTCGTCCGTCCTCGACTTCATGAGGCCGTCCACATAGAACCTGTAGCCCTTATCTGTGGGGATCCTTCCCGCTGACGTATGGGGAGAAAATATGTAGCCCATCTCTTCAAGATCGGACATCTCGTTCCTTATGGTAGCAGAGCTGAGCTTAAGGTCGGAAAACCTGGAAATCGTCCTGGAACCGACCGGCTCCCCCGTATCAAGGTAAGTCTGTATGATGGCATTCAGTATCCTGATCTTTCTGTCATCCAGTTCCCTGTCCATATCTTCCTCACATCCTTTGTCTCAGGCAATCAATCTTTTTGTTGTTAGCACTCAGTCTATTGGAGTGCTAACATTATCTGTATACAAAAATAACACCATCTATACGGTTTGTCAAGTATAAAATGATGTTATCTCCATGCTTTTTTAGCGGAACATCTTCTCCTCAGTCCAGGAGAAAATCTGCCATGACCACGTTGGAAACGTCTATCCCCGCCCGGGTCAGGCGGATCCTTCCCCCTTTTTCCTCCAGAAGACCCAGTTTTTCATACCGGTCAATGACCGGGCCGTAGACAGAATAGATATCCTTTCCGAATGTCTCCTCAAACTGCCCGCAGCCCACGCCCAGGCTGCACCTGAGACCTAAGAACATGGTCTCCTCCATCCGGTCTTTTTCAGACAGTTTCGTGTACTCCGCGCAAAGAGGCGATCTTAAAAATGCATCTGCTTCAAAGGAATGCTTCATATAAATATCCAGATCCCGCGTATTCGCCGACCGGACATGATCTATGAGGCTGGCTGCCCCCAGGCCAAGGCCCAGATAGTCCCCCCTGAGCCAATAGGCCAGATTATGCCTGCACTCATATCCGCTCCTGGCAAAATTTGAGATCTCATAGTGGGTATAGCCCTGTCCCTTAAGGAAATCCTCCGCCTCATGGTACATATCCCTCTCCGTATCTTCATCCGGAAGAGGCGGCCATGACGGCCGGCCGGCTCCTTCCCCGTAAATGCTGTAGAAGGGCGTTCCTTCCTCCACGATCAGGCTGTAGGCAGAAATATGCTCCGGCTTAAGGGCACAGACCTCATCAAGCGTTCTCATCCAGGAGGCCAGGCTCTGGCCGGGCAGGCCGGACATGATATCTATATTAATATTGTCAAATCCACCCTCCCGCGCCTTTTCATAGCTTTCCAGAAACTGACGCTTCGTGTGGATCCTTCCCAGGAGCCTGAGCTGCTCATCGTCCATGGACTGAAGCCCCAGGCTGAGCCGGTTTATGCCCGCGGAGCGCAGATTCCGGAATGATAGAGCTTCTCCGGTTCCCGGGTTGCATTCCATGCTGATCTCCGCTCCCTCTTCCACGTCAAAGCAGGAAAAGACAGCCTCCATGAGCCGGGAAATCTGCTCATCCCCAAGGATGGAGGGGGTCCCGCCCCCTATAAAAACAGTTCTTACTTTCCTGCTTCCCAGTCCGGAAGATCTGACCCGCATCTCCCGGATCAGCCGGGAAAGATAGGCTTTCCTGGCGGCCCTGTCCGCCGGGAAAGAGAGAAAATCACAGTATCTGCACTTGCTCACACAAAAAGGGATATGGATATAAAGGCCGAATGGTAAACTCATCACTCTTCATCCAGCTTGAGCACGCTGAGGAAGGCCTGCTTGGGGATCTCGACGCTTCCGATCTGGCGCATCTTTTTCTTTCCTTCCTTCTGCTTCTCAAGGAGCTTCTTTTTTCGGGAAATATCACCGCCGTAGCATTTGGCAAGGACATCCTTCCTCATGGCGCGGACCGTCTCGCGGGCGATGATCCTGTTGCCGATCGCTGCCTGGATGGGGATCTCGAAGAGCTGCCTGGGGATCTCCCCTTTGAGCTTCTCGCACATCTTCCTTCCCCTCTCGTAGGCAGATCCCTCAAATACGATGAAGGAGAGAGCGTCCACCTGTTCCCTGTTGACAAGGATATCCAGCTTGACAAGCTTTGACCTCTGATAGCCCTTGAGCTCATAGTCGAAGGATGCGTAGCCCCTTGACCTGGACTTTAAGGCGTCAAAGAAATCATAAATGATCTCATTGAGGGGCAGGTCGTATTTTATCAGAGCCCTTGTCGGCTCCACATACTCCATGCTGATGTAGCCCCCCCGCCTCTCCTGACACAGATCCATGATAGCCCCGACAAATTCCGAGGTGACCATGATCTCGGCGGATACGATGGGTTCTTCCATATAATCGATCTCGGAAGGATCCGGCATGTTCGTAGGATTCGAGATCTCCAGCATCTCTCCGTTTGTCTTGTATACCCTGTATACAACAGAGGGAGCCGTCGTTATGATATCCAGGGAATACTCTCTCTCTATCCTCTCCGTCACGATCTCCAGGTGGAGAAGGCCCAGAAAACCGCAGCGGAAGCCAAATCCCAGCGCCACAGACGTCTCGGGCTCAAAGAAGAGGGAGGCGTCATTGAGCTGGAGCTTCTCCAGGGCGTCCCTCAGCTCCGGATACTTAGCCCCGTCCTCCGGGAAAATGCCGCAGTAGACCATGGGATTGACTTTTTTGTAGCCGGGCAGGGGCTCATCGCAGGGATGGTCCGCGTCCGTGATCGTATCGCCGACCCTGGTCTCCTGGAGTGTCTTTATGCTGGCTGCCATATAGCCTACCATGCCGCTTCCCAGCTCGTCGCAGGGGATCAGCCTGCCCGCGCCGAAATATCCCACCTCGACCGTCTCGAATTCGGAACCCGTGGCCATCATGCGCACTCTCTGGCCCTTGCGGATGCTTCCGTCCATGATGCGGAAAAATGCGATGACACCCTTGTAGGGGTCATAGAGGGAATCGAAGATGAGTGCCTTGAGGGGGGCGTCAGGGTCTCCCTGGGGCGCCGGGATCTTCGTGATGATCTGTTCCAGTACTTCTTCTATATTAATACCGTTCTTGGCGGATATCCTGGGAGCGTCATGGGCCTCTATCCCGATGATATCCTCTATCTCATCCGCTGCCCTGTCCGGATCCGCGCTGGGCAGATCGATCTTATTGATAACAGGCATGACTTCCAGGTCATGGTCTATGGCCATATAGACATTGGCCAGAGTCTGGGCCTCGACTCCCTGGGCGGCGTCCACCACAAGGATGGCCCCCTCGCAGGCAGCCAGGGCTCTGGAGACCTCGTAATTGAAATCCACATGTCCCGGGGTGTCTATCAGATTGAAGATGTATTCCTCTCCGTCCTGAGCCTTGTAGACGATCCGCACGGCCTGGGACTTTATGGTGATCCCTCTCTCCCGCTCCAGCTCCATATTGTCGAGGACCTGATCCTGCATCTCACGGCTTGTGAGGGTCCCCGTCTTCTCTATGATCCTGTCCGCCAGCGTTGATTTGCCATGGTCAATATGGGCAATAATACAAAAATTCCTGATCCTGCTCTGATCTATCAATAAAATACATCCTCCTCGCCTTACGCCGGCACCGGCCGGCCCCCTGATGCCAAATACTGCCTCTATATAAAATGCACAGTAATTATATCACAGGACTCCTGATATTTTCCACCGCAAAATGCCAGGTTTGTGCTTGACAAACCCCTGTCATTTTACTATCATATAGGGGTATGTAAAAAATCGTGTCTCAGAATTTTTTATACATGTATTTTTCAGGGTCTGAGCCCAAGTTCTGCTCCTGTCTGCGGCTGGATGGGTGCCTCGGCTTGAACACAGCTCTGTATCACACATATTCGTCATTATTTGGAGGTGCACGAATTGGCTAATATCAAGTCAGCAAAGAAGCGTATCCTTGTAGCACAGACAAAGGCTCTCAGGAACAAGAGGATCAAATCAGGCGTTAAGACCGCTGTCAAGAAGGTAGACGCAGCGATCGCAGCAGGCGATAAGGCAGCAGCTGCTGCTGCTCTCACAGCTGTAACAAGCACGATCGACAGAGCTGCAAGCAAGGGAATCTATCACAAGAACACTGCTTCCAGAAAGGTAAGCAGACTTGCGTCAGCAGTAAGCAAGATGGCTTAAAACCTGAAAAGCCATTTACCTGAGAAAAAACACCGGCAGAAATCTTTGCCGGTGCTTTTTCTATATAAGCGATGCTTTTTCTATATAGGCAAAATAAAAAAGCTGGTGACGGGACTCGAACCCGTGGTCTATTGATTACGAATCAATCGCTCTACCAACTGAGCCACACCAGCTTACTCGTTCTATTATATCAAAGAAAATCTAAATTGCAACGATTATTTTTTCGAGGGTGATCTTATTTATGCCGGGGCAGATCCGCCGCGAAATCTATATGCCGCCGCAGGATGTGATCATGAGCTCCGCCGCCAGGGTGTCCGTCATGCGCCCCGTCTTTACCGCTTCCTCGTACCAGGCCCCTTTCTCGATGGCAGCTCGCAGCTGGGCCAGGTCGAAGCGGGCGCTCAGGCCGGCATCCTTTCTCACCTTGAATGAGCTGATCCCGGTCATGCCGGATATGGTGTCCACAGGATATCCCTTTACGATGAGATCCTTTATCTGGTAGAGGCGGGCAAAGAGCCTGTTTATATTGAATATGATGACCATGGGAGGCGTGCGCAGGGCGACAAGGTCATTGTAGAGCTTAAGGGCCCCTTTGACATCCTTCTGGGCGAGGGCATCTATCATGCTGAATATCCTGTCCTGCGGGCTGACTGTACAGACAGCGTCCACATCTTCCCGGCTGATAAAGTCTCTCTCCCCCACATAATCAAGGACCTTTGTCATCTCATTTTTCATGGAGAACATGTCCTGCTCTGTGATGGACAGGAAATGCTCCAGCGTGGACTGACTTACCTTTTTCCCGTCCCTTTTGGCCATGACGGCCAGCCAGGTCACAAGATCCCGGCTCTTGGGAATATCAAGCTCGAGCGCCAGGCCGGCCTTCGCGGCTGCCTTGAAGGTCTTTGTCCTGGAGTCCACCTTGCTCTCCGTGAATACAAGGCTGGTCGTCTCCGGAATGTGGGACAGGTACTCGGCCAGCGCCTCATGGGAGGAGGAGAAAAAGCCGCTGTCATCGACTGCGATCAGCCTGTGCTCACTGAAAAAGGGCATGGTATCAGCAAGATCCATCAGGGCCTTCTCGTCTATGTTCTCCCCGTCAAAACGGGCAAAATTCATGGTATCCCCTTCCGCGATCAGAGCCTTTTTTACATTGTCCCTGCACTGGGTATAGAGATAGGGCTCGCTGCCGTAAAAAAGGTAGACCCGCTCAAAAACGCCTGCCCCTAGATCCCTGTTGAGATTTCTTATGCTCTGCATGGAGTCTTTTTTTGACTTCTTTGCTGCCATATTCTGTCCCTCCTCTCAGCATCCCGATGAGCCGGCCCCTACCGGGGATATGTCATCCTCTCGGCAGACGGATGATCCAGCACCTCTTTTTTAAACTTTGCCGTGTAATACTTTGCCATGGCAAGGTTTGCGTCGTGATAATTTCCGCAGTCCCTGGGAGTGGCACCGGGGATCTCTCCTTCAAAATCCAAAATGAAAGCGCACATTCTCCCTGTCACATCCAGGATATCTTCCGGCACAAGGTCGCCGGCAAATATGACATAAAAGCCCGTCCGGCAGCCCATGGGTCCGAAATAGATGGTCCTGTCCTTCCACTCGGGGTCATTTCTCAGGAATGTTGCTCCCAGATGCTCTATGGCGTGAACGCCGGACGTATCCATGACCGGCTCCTTGTTGGGCCTGGTAAATCTAAGGTCAAATGTCGTGAGTGTCTGATCGCCGACCTTATCTTTTCTGGATACATAGATACCGGTCAGAAGCCGCAGGTGGTCTACCGTAAAACTTTCTATCTTTTTCATGCTTTCCCTCTTAACTTTATCATGAAGTCAGCCCTCATGGCTGCTCCTATCATTTTACTTTTGAGCAGACTCAGAGTCAAGGGGCGGATGGTCCGGATCCTTTTCAGAGCGAAAAGGGGTCAGCCGGGGCCTTTTGCCTGGGCTTACCTTAAGAGCCCCGCTTTTCATCGTATAATAGATCCTGACCCCCGCCTGCTTCAGCCTCAGGACAGTCTGGGGGGAGGGATGTCCATACCTGTTATCAAGGCCGCAGGAGATCACGGCCGCGCGCGGGGAAACTCTCTCAAGAAACTGACTGCAGCTGCTGGTGCGGGAGCCATGGTGGGCGCACTTTAGGATATCGATGCCGGCCAGATCTTCCGGCCGGCAGGATGAGAGGATCTGCTCCTCCGCCCGGGATGAGATATCCCCGGTAAAGAGCATGCCAAGATCACCCGCGTCGACCCTCACCACCATGGACAGATCGTTTGCATTGTCCGCCTCTAAGTCCCTGCCCGGATAAAGACAGGTAAATTTCCATCTGCCGTCGCGCCAGGAGCTTCCCTTTTCTATAAAGATCACATCCGTCCCCTTCTCCCGGGCAAGGGCGGCCAGCTGCATGTATTTTTCATCTCCGGTGCCTGCCCTTGTCAGCACAAGATTCCGGACGCACCCCTCCTGCAATAGTTCCCTGATGCCCGAGATATGGTCCTCGTCGCTGTGGCTTGCCAGGACATAGTCCACCTTCTCCTCCCCGTAATAGGTCAAGAAGGGGATGATCCGGTAAGTACCCACATTTTTCACGCTGCTGCTGCCCCTGTCTATCAGCCAGGTCGCCCGGGGACTTCTGAGGAAGATACAGTCCCCCTGCCCCACGTCCAGGTACTCGGCAAAGCAGGAAAAACGGCGGAAGGGCACAAGGATCAGCAGGATCATGACTGCCAGGTACAAAAGCGGCAGGCCGGCCAGCCTCCCGGGGGGCAGGGATGAGGATCCGCCGCCGGAAGCCTTCCTATCTATAAAGAGGGCTGACAGCATGAGGCAGATCAGGGCTCCATAGTAAGCGATGAGAAGGCCTGCCGGGGGCACGCCTGTCCGGGCCAGGGCAAAGGGGATCTTTTCCGCCAGCCGACAGGCGAAAAGGGACATTTTCAAGATGGCGTGGGCGCTCCCGCCGGGGAATCTGGCGGCACCAGGCAGGATAAGGCCTATAAGGCCGCTCAGGGCTCCCATGGGTACAAGCAGGCTCATAGAAGGGAGAATGAGCAGGTTCATGGGCAGAGACAAAAGGGGGATCTCCCCGTAATAGAGGGCTGTCAGGGGGAGAGTCATGATAAGGATGCTGACGGGGGCTGAGACATTTTCCATCAGCTTTTCCCTCCTGCTGCCCCTTTGCCCTGTGAGGCCGGCCCGCTCCATGAGCAGAGAAAGAGCCGGCTTCAGAGCGCAGACCGCAATCAGGGCAGAAAAAGAAAACTGCAGGCCGGACTGGGTGATCATAAGGGGTCTTCTCACAAGGATGATGAGGGCAGACAGGGCCAGAGAGCTTGGCATATCGCTTGTCCTGCCCAGATATTCGCCGCCCATCCTTACAAGAAACATGATGACAGCCCGCTGGGTGGAGGGGCTCATCCCCGAAAGGCTGCCATAGCTTAATACCATAAAGGCACTGAGGACGGCCGCCGGGCGAAAGCCCATCCCGCCCTTTCGAAAAGCCCTGTAGAGGCCCTGGCCGATGAGAGAAATGTGCAGGCCGGATATGGCAAGGATATGGGAGATTCCCATCTCCCGGAAAAGCTCCTGAACATCCTCGCTAAGAAGGGTCCTCTCCCCCAGGATCATGGCATCCAGAATCCCCGCCTCATCCGGGGCAAATATGCGGGAAAATGCCGCGGCCATGGCTTTTCTCAGCCGGCCAAGGAGGCTTTTCCAGGTCAGAGACCGGCTAAGGACGCGGATGCCGGAGGGCATCAGGGTATAATGGATACCCTGGGCCTGGTACCAGAGCCTCATGTCGAACTGGCCGGGATTGGAAGGAGCCTGGGGCCGGCTCATCTCCCCCTGCCCTTCTATCATGGCGCCTTCCTCTATATTTCCCTCCTCCTTATCGGCATAGATTACGATGCCGCAGACTGTCTCTTCCCGGGAGCTGCAGGAGAGCTGGCAGACCCTTGCCCTTTGCAGGGTTAGAGCCAGGCTCTTTTCTGTCTCCTGGACCCGGCTTACGCGCCCGCAAAAGCGCACCGGATCTTCCTGACCTGTGAAGATATCTTCCCCGGGAACCCGGCAGGCAGAGGAAAAAAGGCAGGAACCCAGCACAAAAAAGAAAGGCAGAACATATGCGAAAGCGCTGACATTTTTCAGCTTTCTGTTTCTGCCTTTGTAGATAAAGATAAGAGCGGCAAATGCCAAAACAAATGTGACTGGCGCCCCGGCGCCCGCCGCCGCTATTCCCTCTCCCACAGCGTATGCGATTCCCAACCATACGAGAGGTCTGTTCATATCTTGCTCCTGTATTCAGTTTTTTATCCGGGCGGTCCTTACTTGGCTATGATCTCCTCATCCGGAGATATCTCCCCGCCCATGGCTACCTTGTCCGGCCCCAGCTGGACATCCTTGCCGTCGACCGTGATCCTGACCTTGTAGATTCCCTTGAGCCGGGTCAGGGTGTTCACGACGCTGTAAAGATTCAGCCGGAAGTTCTGATCATTTACCTTGTCAAGGAAAGGCTGGGTAAAGTCTACCAGGCAGACCCCGTCTTTAACATAGGTGCTCTTGACCTGGGTATCCCCCGAGAGCACCGGCTTGCACGTGTTGTCCGACGGGCCGCGGATCAGGGCGTCCAGGACAATCTCCTCTATGCGCATGGTCGTCGAGTATCTCATAAAAACTTCCTTGGCCATAAGCTTTTTCCCGTCCCCGGAGGCGAAGTAGAGGGTAAAGTCTCCCTCCGCCAGAGGCGAATTCAGGTCCAGCGTCGAGACAAAATCCGTGCTCTTCATCTTCAGAGTACTGCCGTCTTTGTCCGTCAGCCACTGATCCCCCACACAGAAGGATACATAATTGACGATTCCGCTGAACTGGGTGAGGGTCTTGACGATCGCTGCCCGGACAAGGATCTCCTTTGTCTTGGACATCTTACTGTAGGAAGCCGGAAAATACAGCTTCAGCGTCTTATCGCTCCCGGGATAATCAACTTTTGTGATATCCAGGCCCTTGTCAAGGACCGGCTTGTAATCCTTGTCGTCCGGCTGGCCATGCAGGGCCTTCAGGCATTCATTTATGATATCCGTTTCCTTTGTAGAGCTGAGCTTGTAGGGAAAAGCCGCTATCTTTGTGTTGTCATCACTGATACAGTAAATGCTGTAGCCCCTGCTGCTGTCCTCGTCTGCCGAGGATCCTGACCTGGAAGGCAGGATGTTTTTTATGCTCTGGCAGCCGGCAAGCCCGGCAGAAAGAACCAGGACAAGGAGCAGGGCTGTCCATCTGAATATTCTCTTTCTCATCATGCTTCCTTCTCCTCATGATAGACAAGAGGGATGCGGACGGAGAATGTAGTCCCCTCCTCCTCCTTGCTGCTGACCTTTATGGCTCCGTGATGCATCTGGACTATGGTCTTTGTGATGGCAAGGCCCAGGCCTGTTCCCCCGCTTTCACGGGATCTTGCCTTATCGACCCGGTAGAATCTCTCAAATATCTTCTCCTGGTATTCCTGGGGAATACCGATGCCGGAATCTGAAACTGTAACGAAGAAGAACTGGTCGTCAGAGTCCAGGCTCACATGCACCCATCCGCCGGCCACATTGTACTTTATGGCATTCTCCACCAGGTTGGACAGAGCCAGCGACATCTTGATCTCGTCGCACTGGGCGCTGACCTGGCCGGCAGCTTCAAGCTGGAGGGTGACATTGCGCTTGGCAGCTATGGGCTTCACCCTCTTTATGAGGGCTTCGAGCATAGCGTTCACGTCCACATCCCCTATATTGATATCTGAGTGGGTCTTATCCATCTTGACAAGGGAGAGGAGGTCGTTTATGATCGTTGTCTCCCTGTCTATCTCCATCGTGATATCCTGCATGAACTCCCGGTAGATCTCTACCGGAGCGTCCGGCTGCATATTGAGGGAATCCGCCAGCACCTTCATGGAGGTAAGAGGCGTCTTCAGCTCATGAGAGACATTGGAGACGAACTCCTGGCGGGAATCCTCCAGGCTCCTGAGCCGGCTCATCATGGTATTAAAAGCGTCAGAGAGCTGTTCTATCTCGTTAAAACCTTTCAGGTTCAGCTCTTCATCAAAGCTTCCCTCCGCTATCCTGTTTATGGATGTAACCATGGAATTAAAGGGGTCCGCGAACTTTCTGGAGAGGCTGTAGGACAGCAATACCAGGATCACCAGGGCGATGAAGACGATATAAGACATATTTCTCACGGTATTGTGATAAATATTTGTGAGATCCTGGCAGGAGAGCACGAAGATCAGGATCCCCTCTACGTCTCCGCCGGCCGCGTCCCCCGCGCCTGCCGTTTCATTCTCCTGCCCGGATGCCTGAGAGCCCGCCGCTTCCTGGGTCTGGGCCTGAAGAGCTGAGGCCGCGCTGCCCTGACTGATATTGTAGGTCAGCAGGATCTGGTCCGATGAGCGGAAATATCTGCTCATCTTCTGTCCCTTCATGGCATCCACCGTCTCCTCCGAGACAAGCGCAAGTCCCTGGATCATCCCGTCTGTATCGAACTTTACGGAAAAATCCTTATCCACAACAATAGCGCGCCCGGAATAGAGACTGCAGAACTGGGTCAGCTCCTCATTTATCACATCTGACGTCTTCCCGCTCAGATAACCTTCGGCAAGCATATCCCGCGCGATAAGGGAACCATAATCCCGCACAAGCTCTATCCTGTTCTCCCTCAGGACCCGGATGACATAATTCGTATATATACTCTGCATCAGAATAACCGGCAGAACCGTGATGAACAGCAGGGTGATGAACATCCGCGCGTACATACTGTTAAATACCTTTTTTACTCTGTGCTGTCTCCTTATTCCTCCGATATCTATCAGCCCATTTCCAAATATCCAAACGTCATTTACACTGGGATTATACCATAAATACAGGCCGAAAATACAAGAAACACCTTGTATTTGCTGAATTTTCAAGTTAGAATAAAAATAGTGTGACATGCACTGCTCCTGAAAGGAGCATCATGAAAAAGGAAAAACTGACAGGTATTCTCCTCCTGCTCATATTTATCTGTGCCGCCGGGATCATCTATTCCTTTGACCTGGAAGACAAGAGTCCCGAAGTCATAGAGAGCAGCAAAGAGGAAAGCGGATCTGTCCAGGAAAGCAGCAGCGCTGCCCTTTCTGTGCCGGATACCGAAAGCGCCTATATCTATGTCTATGTGTGCGGCCATGTAAAAAAGCCGGACGTTTACCGGCTGCCGGCGGGGTCACGGGTGTTTGAGGCCATCCAGGCTGCATCCGGGCTTACGAAAGACGGCGACACGGAAGGGCTCTCCATGGCAGGACCAGTCAGTGACGGGGACAGGATCTATGTGCCGTCGCATGAGGAAGCCGTATCCTCCGGCGCCCAGGCCGGATCTTCTGCCCAGGCCGGCGCGCCCCAGGGCACCGGATCAGCTGCTTTAAGCCCGTCCGCTCAGACAGTAAATATAAACACGGCAGACGCCTCTCAGCTTCAGACGCTGCCGGGAATAGGGGAATCAAAAGCCGCCGATATCATAGCCTACCGGCAGGCCAACGGCGCATTTTCAAAAAAAGAAGACCTGATGAAGATCCCCGGGATAAAGGAAGGGGTCTTCCGCCGGATAGAAGCCTATATCACTGTGCAGTGACAGGGGAACTTGTACATAAAGAGAGGTAAGGAACATGGCCAACAAGGTACTTGTAGTAGATGATGAGAAGCTTATCGTCAAAGGGATCAAGTTCAGCCTTGAACAGGATAATATGGAGGTTGATGCCGCGTATGATGGCCGGCAGGCCCTGGAGATGGCCCGCCAGAACGATTACGACATCATCCTGCTCGATGTTATGCTGCCTGAACTGAATGGATTTGAGGTTTGTCAGATGCTGCGGGAGGAATCCGATGTCCCGATCATCATGCTCACCGCCAAGGGCGATGACATGGACAAGATCCTGGGACTGGAATACGGAGCGGACGATTACATCACAAAACCTTTCAACATCCTTGAGGTGAAGGCAAGGATAAAGGCCATCATCCGCCGGACGAAGAAGAGGGCTGAGAAGGAACCCGCGCCCAGGACCATCGTTTCCGGTGATATGAAGATAGAACTGGACAGCAGACGTGTCTTCATCGGCGAGAAGGAGGTCAACCTGACAGCCAAGGAATTCGACCTTCTGGAGCTTCTGATCACGAATCCCAACAAGGTATTCAACAGAGAGAACCTGCTCGATCTCGTCTGGGGATTCGACTACCCGGGAGACGTGCGGACCGTAGATGTCCATGTAAGGCGTCTGCGCGAGAAGATAGAGGCAAATCCCTCTGAGCCGAAATATATCCATACAAAGTGGGGCGTAGGCTACTACTTTCAGAAGTAAGTGACAGATCATTATTGAAAAGACAAAAGGCCGGAGCTTAAAATGTGCTCCGGCCCTTATTTTTCATCTGAGCTTACTTAAACTTTATGTCAGCCTTCCTGATCTCTACGCTCTCCAGATATTTCTTCATAGTGTCATCCGCGTGGGCGCCCATGGCAAATGTAAGCGCGTCCACTTCCATGCTGGTCACACCCCCGTTGTCGGAGACAAAACCGTAGACCTTGTCCTTCTCCTTTTCTCCGAATCTGCGGACGATCATGCCGGCCTTGGCAAGGACAAAGTCAGCGAGAAGGCCCTTGAGGATATCCAGGTCCTGAAGGTCTTCTGATGTCACCTCCATGGGCCAGTCAAAGTCGTAGGAGGCATCCGGGTCCCCGATGATATTTACCCGGCAGGGAGCTGCCGCGATAAAAAATGCCAGCTCGCTGATGTTGTGCTCTGCCCGGCTGCCGGTCTGGACCCTGTCATACTTTGAGGCGATCAGCTTCTCGCCGTTCTCCAGACTGAATTGAAATCCCAGCAGAAGAAGGCCTGGCGGCTTTGTCCCCCACTTTGCCTCAACCTTGTCCATGACAGGACCATCATCGCCGAATTTTGTTGAAAAATAATCATAAAAGTCCGCAATCTGGCTGCGCAGCTGGGGGGTCATCTCCTGCCCTGCCCTGTCCATGTCCACCAGGCTCTCCTCCTGGATGCTGATGAAATCAATCACAGCCTGGGGATTCGATCCCATCTTCTCATAGTAATCCTTGAACTGATCCAGTATGCTCATATTTTCGCTCATGATCCTTCTCCTTTATTCCTGGCTTATTCCCCAGTTTTTTATTTCCGGCTTTTCCCATTCTCCGGCTCTTTATTCCGAGCCTTTTCCATTCTCCGGCTGATATCATCGATAGCCCGCAGATAGAAGCCTCTGTAATACTCTGTTACGTCCTGATCCGGCTCCCTCTCTCCGAAATCCACGGTCCGCGCGCCGTAATCCCGCATGAGTACGGACTTGACGTCAAAGTCCTGTTTCTTGCCGGGTCTGTAATAGTAAAGGGTGCCGCCGCTCTTCTCCTGCTGGGTCTTCTTGCAGTCCAAAAGCCACCACAGATCCATCTCGGAAAAATCATAGCCAAAGCCCAGCGTATAGACATCGCCCAGCATAAAGGCGTCCACCCAGCTTTGGATCTCTCTGTCCGGGTCCAGGATCATATCCGGCCCGCCTTCCCTGAGCAGATAATCCCGGCATCTGCTCAAAAGGTTCCCATAATACTGATGGCCCAGAACGATGCTGTCCGGCTTTCTCGCCTCGCCGTGGACATGCCAGATCCTGACCGGATCCCCGCCGACCTGCACACAGTTGTAGGTAAAAAGCATAAATCTGGGCTCCGGGCGCTCAGAAAGGTCCGTGAAGCGGACAAGCCCCTCAAGCTCATCATCCGCAAGCAGGGCCCTGTTCAGGGCTGCCTCTTCCATCTCGTAGCTGTAATTTGTCGTGAGGATATGGTCAAAGCCCATGCTCATAAGGCGCCTGAGAAGAGAGCCAAACTCCTCTGTCTCGACAGCCCCGTACAGCTCCTTATTGTGCTCTCCCAACACCAGGTCCACATGATCTCTCGTTCTCACGACAATCTCAAGCGGCATGGGAATATTCAGTTCATCCGGGACGCTCTGATCCGTCCCGATCGCCCGCAGCATCTCTTCCCAGGACATGGCAAGAGAAGAATAAGCCCTGATGATGCCATTCCCCAGCAGCAGGACCTGGGGGCGTCTCCTGCCTATACGATCCATAACCGGCCTCCCGGGATACTTTCCCTCACAGGGCCCGGAAATATTCCGGTTTCAGCCCCTTCTTGTGTTCTATAGCCTCTTCCACTTCCCGGATCATCCTCTCCTTATCCTGATTGAACGTGCCTCTCAGGCTCAGATAATTGGATGCGTGGTTCATGCGGAAAATGCTGCCCGGGCTGTCTATATTCTCCAGGGTAAGCCTGGTCTCCTCCAGCACCTGGTCTGTATCCAGAAGCTGGAAAGATCCATCCGCCACCCACTTCTCAAGCAAAGTTCCCGGTTCCACAAGGAGTGTTAAAAAGCCGATGTATTCCGGGTTCATGGCAGACAGGACCTTCCCTGTCTCGATCGCATGCTCCTTCCAATGCTCCCTGCCGCCCAGCCCGGTTATGGCTGTGACAGAAAGCGCAAAACCGCACTTGCGGACCCGGATCCCCGCCCGGGCAATCTCATCGGCCGTATTTCCCTTCTTCATCAGTTTCAGGACACAGTCGCTCCCCGACTCCAGCCCCATGTAAAGCATAGTAAGACCGGCCTGCCGCAAAGCCTTAAGGTCCTCATCGCTCTTTCCTATGATGCTCCTGGGAGATGCATAGCTTGTGACTCGCTCAAGACCAGGAAAAAGTCTGTAACAGGTCCTGATGATCTCAAGCAGATAATCTGCCTGAGCCGCCAGCGCGTCCCCGTCAGCCAGGAAGATCTTTTTCACGAAAGGGTACTGGGAACTGATCTCCTGCAGATCCGCTGTCACATCCTCAAGCGGCCTTATGATAAACCTCTTTGCCTTGTACATGGTACAGAAGGCACAGGTATTGTTGCTGCATCCAAGCGTCGCCTGTATGATCAGGCTGCGTGCCTCACTCGGCGGCCGGTACACGTCTCCATAATATCTCACAGTCCATTCTCCTCCAAAAAAATAAAAAGGCGCCGCATCAAGTATATCATCCCCTGCGAAACTTCGCAATTCTGAAATACCGATGCGGCAGCCTATGTATGGGCTTTATTCAATTGTCCCAGTCCGGACAGTGATTACTTTGCAGCTGTCTCGGCAGCTGTCTCAGCCTCAGACTCAGATGTGGCTGTATCTGTATCTGTGTCTGCATACTTTGCAGCCAGTTCTGAGATCGTGCCGTCTTCTGTCATCTTCTTGATGGAAGCGTTTATCTTGTCGAGGAGCTCTGTGTTGCCCTTCTTTACAGCGATTCCATACTGCTCGGAATCAAATGCGTCCTTGTCCTCAACGATCTTAAGACCCTTGTTGTCACTTACATACTTCTGCGCGGTAGCGGAATCGATTACTACAACATCGCACTTGCCGTTTACAAGCTCATTGACAGCATCTGTGCCCTTCTTAAAGCTCTGATATTCATAACCCAGCTTCTGAACAGCCGTCTCGCCTGTATAGCCCTGGATAACACTGATCTTCTTGCCGTCCATATCGGATGCCTTCTGGATATCGGAATCCTCGGGAACGACCATGACCTGCGTTGCTGTATAGTAAGGATCTGAGAAATCAACCTCTTCCTTTCTCTCATCTGTAATAGTCATGCCGGCGATGATCGCGTCCATCTGGCCGTTCTGCAGACCGACGATCAGGGAGTCAAACTCCATGTTGTTGATCTCTGCTGTCATGCCGTTGTCCTCAGCGATCTGCTTGGCGATAGCCATATCGATACCGTCATACTTGTCGATCACGCCCTGGCTTGTCACAAATTCAAAAGGCGGGAACTCTGCGTTCGTACCGAAGACGAGCTTGCCGCCCTCTGCGGAAGCTGCCTCTGTCTCAGCTCCGGAAGCCGCGCCTGTCTCTGCCGCGGATGAGCTGCCGCTGCCGCCGCCGCATCCTGCCAGGACACCGGCTGCCATTGTAAGGGCCAGACCTACTGAAATTGCTTTCATCATTTTTTTCATAGTTGCTTTTTCCTCCTTGATAAACAGACGCCCCCAGTATCCTGGGCGGACTCCCATTGGCCGGTGCCGCCTCTTTAAAGAAAAATTCATGGACGGATACATGGGGCGTCAATTTTATTATATTCAGACCGCCTGCAAGTGCGGCGTGAAATCAAAAAATATCAGAGAACCTTGCTGAGAAACTGCCTGGTTCTCTCTTCTTTTGGATTGCCGAAGAGCTCTTCGGGCACAGCCTGCTCCAGGATCTCTCCGTCATCCATAAAGAGGACCCTGCTGCCCACCTCTCTGGCAAATCCCATCTCATGAGTTACAACGACCATGGTCATGCCGGACTCCGCCAGACTCTTCATAACATCCAGAACCTCCCCGACCATCTCGGGATCCAAGGCACTGGTCGGCTCATCAAAAAGCATGATCTCAGGTTCCATGGCCAGAGACCTGGCAATGGCGATCCTCTGCTTCTGACCGCCGGACAGCTGAGACGGATAGGCATCCGCCTTCTCCAGAAGCCCTACCGTCGTCAAAAGGCTCTTTCCCTTTTCCAGGGCCTCTTCCTTTGTCATCTTGCCCAGCATAGTCGGGGCCAGTGTGATATTCTCCATCACGGTCAGATGGGGGAAGAGATTAAAATGCTGGAATACCATGCCCATCTTCTGACGGACCTTGTTGACGTCGACTCCGGGAGCGTTTATCTGCTCGCCGTCGACGATGACCTTCCCCTTGTTGGGAGTCTCCAGCAGATTGAGGCATCTTAAAAATGTACTCTTTCCGGATCCGGAGGGGCCGATAACAACGACGACCTCCCCGTCATGGATCGTCTCATTGATTCCTTTTAAAACTTCATTGTCTCCAAAGCTTTTATGAAGATCTTCTACCTGTATCATACGTACGTCCTTTCATCTACCTCTGCGCCGACCTTCTCATCCGCTCCTCAAGCTTGCCCAGGAAGATCGTGAGGATCTTTATCATAACGAAATATATGACGGCAGTTCCTATCAGGGGCATGAAGGCCACATACGTGGCAGATTTTATGAAGTCGCCGGCCTTCTGGATATCGACAAGGCCGACATAGCCGACGATGGCGGTCTCCTTCACCAGGGTGATGAACTCGTTGCACATAGCCGGGAAAATGTTCGTCACAGCCTGGGGAACGATGATCTTCCACATGGTCTGCTTGGCATTCAGTCCCAGAGAACGGCCGGCCTCTGTCTGGCCCTTATCGACAGACAATATGCCTGCTCGTATGATCTCCGACACGTAGGCGCCGGAGTTTATGCCGAAGGCAATGGAACAGATGATCCACTTTGGCCAGTCGATAGAGGCAAATATGACGAAATAGATGATCATCAGCTGGGTTACCGACGGCGTTCCTCTTATGATATCCGTATAGACCTTGCCGATGGCGTTGAGGCCTTTTTTCTTGGACAGATTGCAGAGTGCTATGAGGAAACCGATGACCAGTCCCAGCAGGATAGCCAGGAGAGATACCTCGATCGTGATCCTTATGCCGCCTAAGATCAGCTTGTACCTGTCATCTTTTATAAAGCACTTATAAAAGGTATGGGCAAATTCTGAATTCATGATTATACAGCTTTTCCCCCTTGTTTTTGAATAATTATGAGAAAGTATAGCATAAATATTACATGCTGTCAATCAAGAGCAGAAAATGCCGCTTCCAGATCAGCGATGATGTCTTCCTTATCCTCAAGGCCGCAGGAGAGGCGAACAAGACCTGCCGGGATGCCTGCCTCCTGAAGCTGCTCGTCCGTCAGCTGTCTGTGGGTCGATGTAGCCGGGTTGAGGCAGCAGGTACGGGAATCTGCCACATGGGTCTCTATGGCTGCCATCTTCAGGCTCTTCATAAAACGCTCCGCGGCGCTCCTGCCGCCCTTCAGACAGAAAGAGACAACACCGCAGCTGCCGCCGGGAAGATATTTTTTCGCCAGCTCATGGAATCTGTCACCCTCAAGATCAGGATAGCTGACATATTCGACCTGGGGCTGCTCCTTGAGGAAGCGGGCCGCTGCCAGGCCGTTTTCACAGTGCCTGGGCATGCGCACATGCAGGGACTCAAGTCCCAGATTCAGAAGGTATGCGTTCTGAGGGGACTGGATCGATCCAAAATCCCTCATAAGCTGTGAAGTACACTTCGTAATAAATGCTCCCTCCTGGCCAAACTTCTCCGCGTAGACGATCCCGTGATAGGACTCGTCCGGGCTTGTCAGGCCCGGGAACTTGTCAGCGTGAGCCATCCAGTCAAACTTTCCGCTGTCCACAATGGCGCCGCCCACGGCTGCCCCGTGGCCGTCCATATATTTTGTCGTGGAATGAGTGACGATATCGGCTCCCCACTCGATAGGCCTGCAGTTGATCGGGGTAGGGAATGTGTTGTCCACAATGAGAGGAACGCCGTGCTCATGAGCTGCCTGGGCAAACTTCTCTATATCGAGCACCGTCAGAGCGGGATTGGCGATCGTCTCGCCGAAGACCGCTCTCGTATTCTCCTTAAAAGCCGCGTCAAGCTCCTGGCGGCTGCAGTCCGGTTCCACAAATGTGACCTCTATGCCCATCTTGGCCATGGTGACGGAAATGAGATTGAATGTTCCCCCGTAGATGGAAGAAGAAGCGACGATATGGCTGCCGCACTCGCAGATATTGAAGAGGGCGAAGAAATTCGCCGCCTGGCCGGATGAGGTCAGCATGCCCGCGCAGCCGCCTTCAAGGGCTGCTATCTTGGCTGCCACATAGTCATTCGTGGGGTTCTGGAGCCTTGTATAAAAATATCCGGAGTCCTCCAGGTCAAAGAGCCTGCCCATGGCCTCGCTCGTATCATAATGGAAGGTCGTCGACTGAACGATGGGCACCTGCCTGGGCTGTCCGCCTGCTGGCTTGTAGCCCGCCTGTATACATTTTGTTCCTTCTTTGTAATCACTCATCCTGTTAACCTCTCTTTTCCTTATTCTAACTCAAATGCTCCTGTATAAAGCTGATAATATACGCCTTTCTCAGCAATAAGCCTGTCATGGTCTCCTCTTTCTATGATCCTGCCATGATCAAGAACCATTATAACATCTGAGTTCCTAACTGTCGATAAGCGATGGGCAATGACAAATACAGTTCTGCCCGCCATGAGGGCGTCCATGCCCTTCTGAACGAGGGCCTCCGTCCTGGTATCTATGGAAGATGTGGCCTCGTCCAGGACCATGACCGGCGGGTCCGCCACTGCCGCCCTGGCGATGGAGATCAGCTGTCTCTGCCCCTGGGAAAGGCCGCTGCCATCCCCCTCCAGGACCGTATCATAGCCATCCGGCAGCATGCGGATGAAACTGTCGGCATTTGCCAGCTTTGCCGCGGCAATGCACTCCTCATCCGTGGCGTCCAGCTTGCCGTAGCGGATATTGTCCATGACAGTGCCGGTAAAAAGATTGACATCCTGCAGGACAACGCCCAGAGACCTCCTCAGATCCGGCTTCCTGATCTTACCGATATCAATGCCGTCGTAGAAGATAGATCCGCTGTCTATATCGTAAAAGCGGTTGATCAGGTTGGTGATCGTCGTCTTGCCGGCACCTGTCGCGCCGACAAAGGCCACCTTCTGGCCGGGTCTTGCATAAATATTAATGTCATGAAGGATCTGCTTGCCGGGAACATAGCTAAAGTCAACGTCCTCAAGGACAACGTCTCCCTCCAGCTTTCTATACTCAGCCCTGCCGTCTTTATTTACCTTCTCCCAGGCCCAGATATCCGTCTTGTGGTCTGCCTTTACCAGATTTCCATTTTCATCATAGTCCGCGTCCACAAGTCTCACATAGCCTTCGTCTTCCTCAGAGGGCTCGTCAAGCAGCTGGAAGATTCTCTTTGCGCCCGCCAGGGCCATGATGATGGCATTGAGCTGGTTGGAGATCTGCGAGATGGGATTGATAAAGGCCTTTGCCAGGGTAAGGAAGGAGGCGATCATTCCCAGCGTAAGAGCGCCGGCCCCGTGCAGGGAAATGTTCGTGACGCCGGCGATAGCCAGCACGCCTCCTATGACCGCCAGCAGGACATAGAGGACATGGCCCATATTGTTCATGATGGGCATGAGGATATTGGCATAGGTATTGGCCTTTGACACGCTCTCGCGCAGGTTTTCATTCTTCTGATCAAATACCTGCTCCGCCGCTCTTTCATGGTTGAAGACCTTTATGACCTTCTGGCCCCCTATCATCTCCTCTATATAGCCGTTGACGTCAGCGATATCTCTCTGCTGTCTGACAAAGTATGTCCCGCTGCGCCCCGCCACGACCTTTACGATGAAAAGGACAAGGAAGAGAAAGGCTATGACAAAAAGCGTCATCCAGATGCTTAAGTAGAGCATGGAAAAGAAGACGGAGACAACAGAGACAAGGGATGAGATCAGAGCCGGTATGCTCATGGAGATCATCTGCCGCAAGGCGTCCGTATCATTTGTAAAATGGCTCATGATATCGCCAAATGTATTCTGGTCAAAATAGCGGATGGGAAGAGACTGCATGTGGGAAAACATCTGATTCCTGATGCTCTTGAGCGTTCCCTGAGAGACCTTGGCCATAGACCAGTTGTAAAGCCAGGTTGTAAAGGCGCCGACGGCAAATATGCAGGCCATGCGGGCGATCGCCAGGGCAAGGCCGGAAAAGTCGGGATCTGCCTGAGCCAGCATAGGGGTTACATAGTCATCGATCAGAGTCTGCACGAACAGGGACATCATGACCATGGCAACAGAGCTGATCAGGATACAGATAACGACAAATATCAGGGTTACCCGATACTCTTTCATATAGGTTAAAAGCCTTTTTGCCGTCGCCCAGTCTATGCCGGGCTTTTTCCCGGAATAAGGGGGCCTGCCGGCCTGTCCCTTTTTCTCATTTCCTGTCATTTCTTCCTGCTTACTCATCCTCATCACCTCCCTTGTTCTGTGACTCATATACCTCGCGGTAGATATCCGATGTCTTCATCAGTTCCTCATGGGTTCCCTGGGCTGCTATCCTGCCCTTATCCATGACTATGATAAGATCAGAATCCTGAACAGAGGCTATCCTCTGGGCGATAATGATCTTCGTCGTGTCCGGAAGCTGCTTTGCGAATGCTTCCCGGATAGCGGCGTCCGTCTTCATGTCGACGGCGCTCGTGGAATCATCCAGGATCAGGATCCTGGGCTTCTTGAGCAGGGCCCTGGCTATGCAGAGCCTCTGCTTCTGGCCGCCGGATACATTGCTGCCCCCCTGCTCGATCCAGGTGTCATATCCGTCCGGAAATGTATTGATAAATTCATCGGCATGGGCCATCCGACAGGCCTTTACGATTTCCTCATCGCTGGCATTCTCATCGCCCCAGCGCAGGTTATCCTTTATGGTGCCGGAGAAAAGCACATTTTTCTGCAGGACCATGGAGACGGCGTCCCTTAAAGTCTCTATATCGTAATCCCGCACATCAGCGCCCCCGACAATGACGCTTCCCGATGCGGCGTCATAAAGTCTGGGGATCAGCTGGACGAGGCTGGACTTTGATGATCCTGTCCCTCCTATGATCCCGACGGTCTGGCCCGGCCGGATGTCTATATTGATGTCGCTGAGCACAGGCTCTCTGGCCTGGCCGCTGTAGGCAAATGAAACGTGATCAAAGCGGATGCTTCCATCCTTTACCTGAGTCAGAGGCTGATCCGGGTTCTTCAGACTGGGTTCCTCTGTCAGCACTTCATAAATTCTCTCTGCCGAAGCCCTTGCCATGATGATCATGACAAATACCATGGACAGCATCATCAGGCTCATGAGGATCTGCATGGTATAGGAGAAAAGGCTCATGAATTCGCCCGTTGAAAGCCCCAGGGCCGCGTCTCCGCCGCTGGCTACGATGGCCTTGGCACCCAGCCAGCACAAAAGCAGCATAGAGATATAGATGGCCGACTGCATGAGAGGCATGTTAAAGGCCATGATCCGCTCAGCTTTGACGAAATACTGATAGATCTTGCCGGATGTCTGGTCAAATTTCTCGATCTCGTGGTCTTCTCTTGTAAATGATTTCACGACCCGGATTCCGTGCAGATTTTCCTCTACGACCTGGTTGAGCCTGTCGTAGGTCTTAAATACCTTCTTGAAAACAGGGTGGACCCGGGTGATGATCAGGTAGAGGCCGACGGCCAGAATAGGCATGACGGCTACAAAGATAAAAGCAAGCTTTGAATCTATGCTGAAGGCTGCCGCCAGGGCAAATATCAGCATAAGGGGGCTTCTCACCGCCATACGGATGATCATCTGATAGGCCATCTGCACATTCGTAACATCCGTTGTCATCCTTGTGACAAGGCTGGCTGTAGAAAATTTATCGATATTCTGGAAGGAAAATGTCTGCACCCTGTAGTACATATCCTTCCTGAGATTTGCGCTGAAGCCGGCAGAGGCCTCGGCGGAATACTTGCCTGCCAGATATCCGAAGAGCATGGAGATGCAGGCGCAGCAAAGGAGGACAGCCCCATACTTCAGAACTACGCTCATGTTCCCCGCGTTTATTCCTCTGTCGATCAGCCGGGCCATCAGATAGGGGATCAGTACTTCCATGATGACCTCTCCGGTGACCGTGACAGGAGAAAGGATGGCCTGCCGCCTGTACTCGCGGATGCTCTCAGACAGTTTCTTTATCATGTCCATCTTGCCTTCCCTCTCTTTCCGCGGCCGGAGCCGCTTTCATATTTTCCATAAATCTTTCCAGATAAGACGCAAAGCCTTCCAGCTCTTCCTGGCTGAAACCGGCGCAAAGATCCTCGTCCAGCCTCTCTTTCTCCTCCTGGGCAAGCCTTGTCAGCTCTCTGCCCCTTTGCGTGAGGACGATCCTCTTTAAGCGGGCGTCCTCCGGGACAGCCTGCCTCTTTATCAGTCCATCCGCCTCTATGCCCTTTATCAGCTTTGAGACGCCGGATCTTGTCATGGAAAGACAGCTTTCTATATCCTTTTGAAAGACCATATGGCCATTCTTCTCCTGGCTTTCCAGAAAAAACAGGACCCAGGCATTCCTGCCGCAGATGTCATGCAGGGTCCTTATATAAGACTGGCCGGACGTCCTGTTCCTGATCATAGCGGCGCTTCGCAGGATCATCGGGACGATCCGAACCTTACTGTTATCCCAGGCCTTGCCGGGGCAGCCGGGCTTCTCCTGTCTATACATAAAACACATCCTTTCTTGCTGAATTGTTGACTTGTCAACTGTTTCTCAGTCAACAATCTTGCGTTAAGAGCCATTATAGTTCTCCCGGGGAAATGTGTCAATATACATTTTTGTCTTTTGCGCAAAACAGCTTTCACAAAAAAAAGCCTCTGACGCGGAATGAGTGGAAACTGCAGCCCGCATCAGGGCCTTTTTGAAATTTATTCGTTATTTACTGTCCCAGAAGGATCCTGTCGTTGTCGAACTCTTCCTTCTTTTTGTCCGAGTACATGGACAGGAGATCCTGCACCGTCATATGCTGACGCTCTTCCTGACCAAAATCAAATATGATATTGCCCGCGTCCATCATGATGGTCCGGGTGCCGGTGACGAGAGCGGAAGCCATATTGTGGGTGATCATGAGGGTCGTGATATGTCTGCTGTATACGATATCATTCGTAATCTGCATGACCTTCTGGGCGGTTGCCGGGTCCAGAGCCGCCGTGTGCTCGTCCAGAAGGAGGAGCTTCGGTGTAACGATCGTGCTCATAAGAAGGGAGACGACCTGCCTCTGGCCTCCGGAGAGCAGGCCGACCTTTGTGTCCATCCTGTCCTCCAGGCCCATCTCAAAGCCTGCCAGCTTCTCGCGGAACATGAGCCGGTCCTTTTTATTGACTGCCATGCGGAACATGCCCTTTGTGCTCTTAGAGTAAGACAGGGCCAGATTCTCCTCTATGCTGAGATTGGGCGCCGTCCCCCTCATGGGATCCTGAAAAAGTCTCCCGATCATGCGGGCTCTTTTGTGCTCCGGCATAAAAGTCAGGTCTTTTCCGCCCAACCTGATATGGCCCTTGTCCAGGAGAAAATTTCCGCAGATGGCATTAAAGAGCGTAGACTTGCCGGCCCCGTTTGAGCCCAGGACCGTTATAAATTCTCCTTCCTCCACCTTCAGGTTTACTCCCGCCAGGGCCGTATGCTCATTGGGAGTTCCCCTCTCGAAGACCTTTACCGCGTTCTCTATCTCAAGCATTGTCGGAACCTCCTCTGTTGGCAGCCTTGAGCCTGCGCGCGGCAGACATCTTCTTGGCCGCGGGGACCGCAAGGGCGATCGTCACGATGACAGCCGATATGAGTTTGAGCATATAGGCCGGGAAGAAGGGGGACTTCATGGCAAGAGCTATGATGTAGCGGTAGACAAGAGAGCCGACGATAGCAGACAGGAAGCAGAAGAATATCCTGCGGGACCGGATAAAGGCCTCCCCTATGATGACAGAGGCAAGACCTACGACCAGCATTCCTACTCCCGAATTGATATCGGCAAAGCTCTGGTACTGGGTGATCAGACCGCCGCAAAGGCCGATGCAGGCATTTGCAATGGCAAGGGCTGTGATCTTCATAGCATTTACATTGATAGAAGAGGCGCTGACCATGTCCGCGTTATCCCCGGTCGCGCGGATGGCAAGCCCCAGGGACGTCTTAAAGAAAAATGTCAGGGCAAGAAGGACAAGCCCGGCGGCAATGATAGCTATGATCAGCTTGACTGCGTCCTTGGAAAGAGAAGGAAACGCGCTCATGAGCATGGTAAATAAGGTCCTGCTGTTGAGCAGGGTCACATTGGAGGCTCCTTTCATCACAAAGAGATTGATGGAGTACAGACCGCTCATGGTCAGGATGCCGGCCAGGACCGGATGGATATCAAGCTTTGTCTGCAAAAGTCCGGTAAACGCTCCTGCCGCCGCCCCGGCCAGGGATGAGATGATGACCGCCAGGACCGGATGCCCGGCCGCGCAGATCATGGCTGAGGCCGCCAGGCCGAAGGTAAAGCTCCCCTCTGTCGTAAGATCGGGGATATTCATGACCCGGAAGCTGATATAGATGCCCATGACCATGACTCCATACAGCAGTCCAAGCTGCAGTGAACCTATCAGTAATGTCATTTTCTTCTCCTCTTTCTGCCTGAAACAAAATGATTCTCCGGGAAAAGAGCACACTCTGCCCTTCTCCCAGAGAAATCACGATCCTTATTTCTGATCCTCGACCATAACAGCGCTGCCGCTTACGTCGGAAGGAAGCTCAATGCCCAGGGCATCCAGTGTCTGCTTGTTTATAACAGTATCGGACGCGGGAACGACCTGGCAGGGGATATCCGCCGGCTTTTTGCCGCCCAGAACGTCTACAGCCATATCCGCTGAAATGCGGCCGATGCCCTCATCACTGATGGCTACCGTTGCAAATGCTCCCGCATTTACCATGGTTGCCGAGCTGCCGTATACAGGGATCTTGTTGTCCCTGGAAACTTCAGTGATCGCTGAGAAGCTGTCCATTACGACGGAGTCGTTGGGAACGAATATAGCGTCAACCTTGCCCACCAGGGACTGGGCTGCCTGCTGAACCTCGGAGGAGTTCGTCACGGAAGCCTCCACATACTTGAGCCCGTTCTCATCGCAGTACTTCTTGGCCGATGAGATAGTATCAACAGAATTGACCTCGCTGTTTGTATAGATGAAACCATATGTCTTGGCATCCGGGGTAAGCGTCTTGGCCAGGCCGAAGATATCGGATACCGGGATAGCGTTTGATGTGCCCGTCGCATTCTTGTCAGGCTTGTTCAGATCTGACATGATGCCTGCCGCAACAGGGGCGGAAACAGCGATGAAGATAACAGGCTTGTCAGTGCCCAGATTTACAAGAGCCTGGGTGGCAGGTGTGGCGATCGTGGCAATCAGATCATAGTCGCCGTCCGCCATATTCTGGGCGATCGTCTGAAGGGTGCTGGCATCGCCCTGGGCGCACTTGTAATCCACCTTCAGCTTGTCCTCTGTATAGCCCTTGTCGCGCAGCTCCTGGATAAATCCTTCCCTCATGTCGTTGAAGGCTCCGTTTTCGATCATCTGGACAACGCCCACCGTGTAAGAGCCGTCGCCCCCCTTAAGGCTCTCGGCCGCGGTGTCCGCTGCCTTCTCTGCCTGAGTCTGGGCCTGGGTCTGCTCTGCCTGAGATGAGGAAGAAGATCCTCCGCACCCGGCAAGCATGGTGACTGACATAGCTGCCATACAGATAAATGCAAATACTTTTTTCATTGTGTTTTCTCCTTTTTTTATATTTTATTATATGCTGCTGATATCTTCCAGCTTCAGAATGGCCTCTCTGACCATATCTTCCGTGATGGGGTAAGGGTTGTGGTCGATATCCTTCATGGATACGGCCTGGCGGATGACAGCGTCAAGGTCCTCCGGCCCGATCTCCACATCCTTCATGCAGACCGGAAGCCCTGTGCTCTTATTGAATTCATAGACTCTCTTAAAATTCTCTTCCTGGCCGTCTATGAGCAAGAGGAGCAGGATGCCGTAGGAGACAAGCTCTCCGTGCAGGTGCCCTTCCTCTATATGAGGGAAGGATGTCAGACCATAGTAGACGGCATGGCCGAAACCGGTATTGTAATCTATGATCCTGTCCACCGTAACCAGGATGGATACGATAGCGGTCGTCACGATGATGGCAAGGACCGTCTGCTCGAATTCATAGGATACCTGGCCCTTTCTCTGGTCCTCTAATGCCTTAGCCCCATATTTCATCAGGGGCTCATAGCACTGGATGCTCATGGCCGTTCCCAGGGCCACATAGTGGACAAGGTCTTCGCCCCGCGAGGAAATCGTACTCTCGAAATACTTGGCGTAGGTATCGCCTATGCCGGCCCACATGTACCTGTCCGGCGTATGGACAATGACGGATGTCTGGATGAAGGCGTGGGCCGCGGGCCTTTCAAAAAAGAAGGGCTCCTTAAAGCTTCCGTCCGCATTGTACATGATGGCCACGGATGTGCAGGCCGCGCAGTTGGAGGCGATGGTGGGAAATGTGAAGAAGGGCTTGCCAGCCTTCACGGCCGCGCACTTTGTCGTGTCCGTCGCCTTCCCCCCGCCTATGGCAAAAAGCATATCTGCCTGGGCCATTCTGGGATCAGCCAGAAGCTTATCCACATTCTCATAGGAGGACTCTCCCCCGAACCAGACAAAATCTATGATCTGAAGGGCCGAGCCCTCCACGGCCTTCGTGATCAGCCCGCGGACAGAGGCTATGGCCCGGTGCCCGCCTATCGCCAGGATCTTCTTCCCGTAGGGAGAACAGATCCTCGGTATCTGACTGTAGACATCTTCCCCGATAGAATAACTGGGGAGATAGATACTGTAATCCTTCATGCGACCCCTTCCCTGATAACCGGCAGCCCCGGCCCCTGCGGTTCTTCCCCGCAGGCTGAGAGCATGCCCGTCATAAGCAAAAAAAACTGTCCTTATCACTAAGGACAGTCGTAAACTGCTGATGCCACCTTATTGTATGATCATACCGGAAATGCCAACACATCCCCTGCCGTTAACGCCGGCTTACGTCCTCAGATACTCGGCAGACAGATCCATCTGCCTTTCCCCTGGCCCTCAGCGGTCCATTTGTCTGCCGGCATCTCCGCGCAGTTCTCAGCCACCCTGCACTCTCTGTAACGCGCCTTCTGCAGACGTTATATCCGCCTCAAAAGTTTGACAGTAGTATATCACTACGCTAAAGCGCTTGTCAAGGCTATTCCCTCTTTTTTGCCTTTTCATTCAGGCAGGTCTGTGCTATTATCTTGTCTGTGAACAAAGATCGGCTTGCTCAAGAAAGGATAAGATAAATGGAACTGGCGATCACTCTGGCGCAGCAGATATTTTCGATGATCCTCATGATCTTCGTCGGATATCTGGCGGTGAAAAAAAATATTCTGACCTACGAGGCAGGCAGCGTACTCTCGACGCTGACCGTCTATATCCTCTGCCCCTGTCTGATATTCTCCGCCTGTCAGATCGACTACAGCCCGGATAAGCTCAAGGGCCTTTTGATCGGCATAGCCGCCGCCATCGCCGTCCACATCCTGTTCATTCCCCTAAGCCGGCTGATCGCCCGGATCTTCCCTATGGACGAGCTGGACCGGGCTTCCCTCATATACAGCAACTCAGGCAACCTGATCGTGCCCCTGATCGGCGCCATCCTGGGCGGGGAATATGTCTTCTACTCCAGTGCCTACCTGGCTGTGCAGACCATCCTTTTCTGGACGCACGGCATCCGGCTTGTGACCGGAGAAAAGGGCAGCATAAAAAAGATCCTGCTCAACCCCAATATCATAGCGACCGCAGTTGGCATAGCATTTTTCCTGCTCCCCATAAAGCTTCCCTCTCTCCTGGAGGAGACCGTAGACAAGATCGGAGGGACCATCGGTCCCATCAGCATGTTTTCCATAGGCATCATCATGAGCAGCGTGCCGCTGAAAAAGGCATTTACCAGTCTTCATGCCTATCTCATCGTCTTTCTGCGGCTCATCGTCATGCCCCTCATCTTCGTCCTCTGCGTCTTCGCCAGCCATCTGGCAGCGCTCTCGCCTCTGACCGGCAAGGTCATGGTGGCTACCGTCCTGGCTGCTGCCGGCCCCACGGCCGTCTCTATCGCCCAGAACACCCAGATCCATGGAAAAGAAGCCGCCGGCGCCGGCATGGTCAACGTCATGTCCACACTCCTGTGCGTCATCACCATGCCCCTCATCATCCTGGTCTACCAGCTGCTCTGCCTGTGACAGGTCTGCCCTGCCTTAATGATAGGCCTTCCTCCTGCTGGCATCGCCTATGCCCATATTCTCCCGGTACTTGGCCACGGTTCTGCGGGATATCTTTACCCCTTTCTCCGTGAGTTTCTCCGCCAGCACTCTGTCGCTGTAAGGCTTCTTGTGGTCTTCCTGCGCTATGATCTCCCGGATCAGGGTCTTGGCCCTGTCTGATGTCGCCTGGGCCTGGTCCCCGCCGCTTTTCAGCGCTCCCAGGAAGAAATAGTGCATGGGAAATACTCCCCAGACGCACTGGATATATTTGTCCTTTACGGCCCGGCTTACGGTGGACTCGTGGACTCCGATCCTGTCCGCGACGTCGGCCAGCTTCAGGGGCAGAAGATTTCCCGGCCCCTTCTCGAAAAAGGCCGTCTGTCTTTCAACGATGACCCGGGCCACGTTCATCAGGGTCTTGTTCCTCTGGGAAATGCACTGCATGACCCACTGAGCCTGCCTGACCTTGTCTCCTATATAATCCTTTGTCTCCTTGTCCTGGGTGGACTTTATCATGTGCAGGTAATAATCATTGATGGTCACCCTGGGATAGGTGGAATCGTTGAGCAGGATCTGCAGGCTGCCTCCCTGACTGACCACGCTGATATCCGGCACGATATAGGTCAGATTATCCCGGGAACTGAAGCTGTTGCCGGGTTTGGGATTCAGGCTGCGGATCTCCTCCAGCGCCCTTGTCACATCATCTATGCTGATCTTGAGCTTTTTCGCGATCTCAGGCAGATGATTTCTGGCCGCCAGTTCCAGATAATCCGCGGCGATGGCCCTGGCATTCTTATCCTCTATCTGCAGCCTGTCCATCTGCAGCAGGAGGCACTCGCCAAGATTCCTGGCCCCGACCCCCGCCGGGTCAAAGCTCTGCACAAGCGCAAGCATATCCTGAGCTGTCTGAAGATCTGTCCCGCAGGCATGGGCCACGCTCTCAAGAGGCTCCGTAAAATAGCCTCTGGAGTCTATCATATTTATGATATATTCCGCTGCCCTGTGCTCATTCTCCGGCAGACGCTGGGCCATCAGCTGGCTCTCCAGATAGGTCAGAAGATCTTCTCCCCTGTTATCCTTCACATTCCACATATCCTGCCTGTCGTCAGCACTCCGGTCATCGGAATAATAGCTTTTATTCTGAGCGTCAGAGCTGACAAGCCACTCCAGTCTTCTTTCCATCTCATCTGCGTCATCGTCCGGGACAGAAGGCTCCTCTATGTCAACGACCGGATTCTCAACTGCCGTTTCCTTCAGATAATTCTCCAGTTCCAGAGAACTCATCTGCAGGATCTTCGCTGACTGGATCATCTTCTGGGAAAGCTGCTGCTGCTGGGTCATCTCAAGTCTGATTCCCACAGTAGATCCCTCCTCGTAAATGTTTGATAAAAAATTTTCAAATCCATTTCCTATCATACACCATTTTTCACGAAAAATCTCTAAAAAAATCCCGAACAGGAGGCAGTATTTCTAAAAATTTAAAATTCTGCATCCCGCCCGGGATCTGCGTCTCATGATAATGCTGAGAAAAAATGATAATTATCTGACGAAAGCCTTAACGCCGGCGGCGATTCCTTCCGCGTCCAGTCCGTACTTGTGGATGAGGTCGGGGCCGGGGCCGGACTCGCCGAATCTGTCTCTTACACCGATACGGTATACCGGTACCGGAGCCTTCTCACTGAGGACTTCACATACAGCGCCGCCCAGGCCGCCTATGATAGAGTGCTCCTCTACCGTCACGATCCTTCCTGTCTTCTTCGCTGCTGCCACAAGGATATCCTCATCGATCGGCTTTATGGTGTGGATATTGATGACCTGAGCGTCAATTCCTTCTGCCTCGAGGAGCTTTGCTGCCCCAAGGGACTCGGCTGTGCAGAGTCCTGTTGCCACGATGGTCACGTCCTTGCCGTCCCTGAGCTCTACGCCCTTGCCCAGCTCAAATTTATAGTCGGGCCTGTCATTGATGACCGGAACGCCGCTGCGGCCGAATCTGAGATAGACGGGGCCGTCATGCTCATAGGCTGCCTTTACGGCTGCCCTGGCTTCCACGTCATCGGAGGGGCTGATGACTACCATGCCGGGGATGACCCTCATAAGGGCGATATCCTCTATAGCCTGGTGGGTCGCTCCATCCTCGCCGACGGAGATACCTGCGTGGGTCGCCCCGATCTTTACATTGAGATGGGGATAGCCTATGCTGTTCCTGATCTGCTCGTAGGCTCTGCCTGCCGCGAACATGGCAAAGGAGCTGGCAAATACCTTCTTGCCTGTCGTTGCCAGACCGGCAGCGATGCACATCATATTGGCCTCAGCGATACCGCAGTCTATATGTCTGTCCGGGAACTCGTCCCTGAAAATAGATGTCTTTGTGGAGCCGGCCAGGTCAGCGTCCAGTACGACGATATCCTCATGCTCTCTGCCCAGCTCCGCGAGGGCGCGGCCATAGCTCTCACGCGTTGCGATCTTCTTTACTTCTGACATAAGGCTTCTCCCTCCTTCTCCAGCTCTGCCATAGCAATTGCGTACTCCTCATCGTTGGGTGCCTTGCCGTGCCATCCGGCTACATCCTCCATGAAGGATACTCCCTTGCCCTTTATGCTCTTAACGATGATGACTGTGGGCATGCCCTTTGTCTGCCTTGCCTCCTTGAAGGCGGCAGCCAGCTGCTCAAAGTCGTGGGCGCCTACGCCGGAGATCACATGGAAATTGAAAGCCTCAAATTTCTTGTCTATCGGCATAGGAGAACATACGTCCTCCAGGCTGCCGTCTATCTGAAGATTGTTGTTGTCAACGATCACGCAGAGGTTGTCCAGGTGCTTTGCGCCGGCGAACATAGCCGCCTCCCAGATCTGGCCCTCCTCCAGCTCTCCGTCGCCTACCAGAGTATAGGTTCTCCAGGAAGCCTTGTCTATCTTAGCTGAAACTGCCATTCCCACTGCCGCGGAAAATCCCTGGCCCAGTGACCCTGTGGACATGTCGATGCCGGGTGTATACTGCAGTGTCGGATGGCCCTGCAGATAGGAGCCGATATGTCTGAGCGTTGCCAGGTCTTCCCTGGGAAAATATCCTCTGAGGGCGAGAGTTGAATAAAGGCCGGGAGCCGTATGGCCCTTTGAAAGGACAAACCTGTCTCTGTCAGGCTTCTTGGGATCCCTGGGATCGATATTCAGCTCTTCAAAGTAAAGATAAGTGAAAACATCTGCTGCGGAAAGCGCACCGCCGGGGTGACCGGACTTCGCGGAATGGACCGCGGTAATGATGCCCTTGCGGACCTCATTGGCCTTTCTCTTCAGTTCCATTACATCCATCTTGTTATTCTCCGTTTCCGCCGGAACTGCCGGCAAACATATTCTATCAGCAATGCCGGAAAACCGGCACCGCCTTAACTATATCACAGTCTGAAAATCTTTAAAAGCCTTATTCCTCAAAGAGAGCCGCTTTTCTGCCTATCATCTCGTCTATCCGTCTGATATAATCATCAACACTCTTTACATTGGCGCAGCGCTCGATGCGAAAGCCGGGAAATACCTTCTTGGAGATGGACCCGCAGCCCAGAGCCACGATGCTCTGCACTTCCTCCATGATGATCATATTATAGCGGCATTCGCTCCCCTCCCTGGCATAGCCGACATTTTCCAGGTTGGCCGCAATATTTTTCTGCCGGTAGAGATAGTAAGGCACAAGGCCGGCACCCATGGCATAAGACCTGCTGATATCCGCCATAGACCTCGTCTCATCCTGGGAGGGCACAGGAAATTTTTCCCTGTTCTGGTTTAAAAATGCAGCCCGCTTCAGAGCCAGGGAGTGGACCGTGATGCTCTCCGGGCCCAGAGCGCAGACCTTCTCCATGGTCTGCCTCATATCTTCGGCATTTTCCCCCGGAAGACCCGTGATAAGATCCATATTGATATCCGCAAATCCTTCCTCTCGGGCAAGCCGGCAGGCATTCACGATATCCTCGACCCTGTGCCTGCGCCCTATCATATCCAGGGTCTCCTGCTTCATGGTCTGGGGATTGATGGATATCCGGTCTATCCCGTGCTTTTTCATGACCCTCAGCTTATCCCTGTCTATGGAGTCCGGCCTGCCGGCTTCCACCGTCTTCTCCGGACAGGAAGCCATGTCAAAATGCTCATCCAGAGCGCTCAGCACCCGGTCCAGCTGAGAAGCCGTAAGAGAAGTGGGCGTCCCCCCTCCCATATAGAAGGAGGAGGGTCTGCGCATCCGGGCCGGGACAGAATTTATCTCCCGGATCAGGGCGTCTATATACTCATCCACCCTCTTCTCCCAGACGCTGACCGGGTAGGAGGAGAAGGAACAGTAGGCGCAGATGGAGGGGCAGAAAGGGATGCCCACATAGAGGGAAAATCCCGGCAGGGGCAGGCCGGGGATATAAGTCAGCCCCCTGTCCTGACAGATCTTCCGCATGATGCCAAGCTCCCGCCGGGCTACTTCGGCCGCTTCCCAGGCTTTCTCGGGAGAGACAAGATAGGTCTCCTCCATATAAAAAGCTGCCTCCTCCTGACTGAAGCCCTGCTCCAGTTTCTCCATGGGGATCTTTGTCGGCCTTACCCCGGTCAGTGTCCCCCAGGGGAGCATCTGGCCAGTATAGGAGGAAAGAAGCCTGTAGACCTGGGTCTTGAGCCGGTCCCGGTCAGCACGCCTGTCTGCCCCCGGCCCTTCTATCAGGGCCTGGTCCTGCCGGCCGTCTGCTGAGCTTATCTTTATAAAGGCGGCATCTCCCCGGTGCAGAAAGCTGAATTCATGTTCAAAGCTTCTGTGCTCCGGCTTCATTTTCAGGGCCTGAGCGTCGCTTACGATCTTTTCTCCGAAAAAAAATGACATAAGAAGCGCCCTGATATCATTCTCAAAATCAGGGCGGTCCATGTGAAGCGCTATCATATGCATCCTCCACAAATCGTAGTGAAATGTTTCTTATCGTATTCCCTTTTCTAGGAAAAGAAGGGATTATATTTCTTCTCCGCGCCAATGCTTGTCGTATTCATATGGCCCGGATAAACTTTTGTCTCATCCGGCAGGGTGAAGAGCTTTTCCTTTACTCCCCTGACAAGGTCTGACATGCTTCCCGTCGGAAAATCCGTGCGGCCGACGGAGCCGGCGAAGAGGGTATCTCCGACAAAGACAGCCTCCAGATCCGGTATATAATAGCTGCAGCCTCCCTTTGTGTGGCCGGGAGTGTGGAAGACCTTTATCTGGATGCCGGCCAGGCTAAGCTCCTGACCGTCCTTCACAAGGACATCCGCCTTTGTCGTCATGGCATATCTTCTGCCCATCATGGTGCTGGTATTCATAGCCACGCTCTCGAGCACTTCCTCCTCGGCCTCATGGGCGTAGACCTTGATCTGAAATTCATTCCTCAGCCCATCCACACCTCCTATGTGGTCGAAGTGACCGTGGGTGAGCAGGATGGCGACGGGCTGATAGCCGTTCTTCCTTATCTCGGCCGCCAGAAGATCTGCCCTGTCTGCCGGATCTATGATGATGGTCTCATTCGTCAGCTTGTTTGTCACCATATAGCAGTTTGTCTGGATCATTCCCAGTACATAAGATCTGATCTCTATATCTTCTTTTTTCATAATCTGCCTCTCCCTCATCTGATGCCGGATCAGCCTGTCGTCCGGGCTATGTCATATACACAGTCAAGCGAGCGCAGCCTGTCTATGACCTTGTTGAGCTCTGCCTTGCCCGCCACGTCGAACTGGACGTTTATCGTAGCGGTCTTGTTCTTGCCGGACCGGCTGGACATGGCGCTTACATTGATATCTTTTTCTGAAAATACCTGCGCGATCTGGATGAGCACTCCGACCTTATCCTCAACATAGACGTTGAGCTCGGCCTTATAGTGTCCGCCTCCGGCTGCCATAGCGCCGTCCTGCCATTCCGCGTCTATGAGCCGCTCCCTCTCCAGTTCAGAGAGGTGGAGCATATTCACGCAGTCCGTCCTGTGGATGGTAACTCCCCTTCCCCTGGTGACGTATCCGACGATCTCATCACCCGGCACGGGGTTGCAGCACTTTCCGAAACGGACGGCGACATCGTCTATGCCCTTGACGATGATCCCCTTGCCGCTGTGGTTCTTTGTCTTCTCCGGCGCAGAGTCTTTCTTCGCGTTCTTTGCCTTGTCAGGGTCTGTCATGGAGCTGAGCAGCTGCTCGTCAAGCTCCACCTTTTTATGCTTTTTGTACTCGTCGAGAAGCTTGTTGACGACCTGACCTTCCTTGAGGCCGCCGTGGCCGACCGTCGCACAGACGGCATCCCAGTCTTTAAGGCCGTACTTGCGGATGACCTTTTCCTCATACTCCGGCCTGAGAAGCTCTGTCAGGACTAAACCCTTGTTCTTGCAGTATCTGTCCAAAAGCTCCTTGCCGTGGACGATGTTCTCTTCCTTAAACTGGGTCCTGAACCACTGATTGATCTTTGTCTTGGCCTGAGGACTCTTGACGATCTTCAGCCAGTCCCGGCTGGGGCCCTTTGAATTGGCCGAAGTCAGGACCTCGATCCTGTCTCCGTTGCGGATGATATAGTCTATATTGACCAGCTTGCCGTTTACCCGGGCGCCTACCATCCGGTTGCCGACAGCCGAGTGGATGCTGTAGGCAAAATCTATGGGCGTCGAGCCCCTGGGCAGGGTCTTTACATCGCCCTGAGGGGTGAAGCAGTACACATTGTCTGAAAAAAGGTTGAGGTCGTCCTTGAGCAGGCTCATGAACTCCCTGTTGTCAGACATGGTCGTCTGCCATTCCAGGATCTGGCGCAGCCAGGTGAGCTTGGCTTCCTCCCTGTCCTCTATATTCTTCCCGTTGGGGTCTTCCTTGTACTTCCAGTGGGCAGCGATACCGTATTCAGCGGTCCGGTGCATCTCAAATGTCCGGATCTGGATCTCAAAAGGCTGGCCGTTGGGCGCGATCAGAGTCGTGTGCAGAGACTGATACATGTTGGGCTTGGGCATGGCGATATAGTCCTTGAACCTGCCCGGAACCGGCTTGTACTTCTCATGGATGACGCCGAGAGCGGCATAGCAGTCCCTGACATCGTTGACGATGATCCGGACCGCGAAGAGGTCATAGATCTCATCCAGGGTCTTGTGCTGGTTGACCATCTTCTTGTAAATGCTGAAGAAATGCTTGACCCGCCCGTTGACCTGGGCCTGTATGTCATTCTCCTCCATGTAGCCCTTGACCTTTTCAACGATATCATCCACAAAGGCCTGCCGCTCTGAAAGCTTGAGGTTTATCTGCCTGGCCAGGTCATAGTAGACATCCGGGGCCAGATAGCGCAGGGACAGATCGTCCAGCTCCACCTTTATCTTTGATATGCCCAGTCTCTGAGCGATCGGGGCATAGATATCCATGGTCTCCCTGGCCTTCTCCTTCTGCTTCTCGGGAGTCATGTACTTGAGCGTCCTCATATTGTGGAGCCTGTCGGCCAGCTTGATCAGGATAACACGGATATCCTTGGCCATGGCCAGGAACATCTTCCTCAGGTTCTCCGCCTGCAGCTCTATCTTGTCTGCGGAATAGGACAGCTGGCTCAGCTTTGTGACACCGGAGACGATGAGGGCCACCTCGGAATTAAACTCCCTGGCAACGTCCTCCTCTGTCATGACGGTATCCTCCACGACGTCGTGGAGCAGGCCTCCTACGATGGATTCTTTGTCCAGCTCCAGATCTGCCAGGATAAGAGCAACGCACAGAGGATGAATGATGTAGGGCTCCCCCGACTTGCGCAACTGGCCCTTATGGGCATCATGGGCGATCCGGTAGGCCTTTGTTATCATGGAGATATCATCGGAAGGGTGATAGGCCTTCACATTGGTGATCAGCCTGTCGTAAAGCACTTCCGGCGATTCAAAATCATGTGTTCTGATCAGATCATTCTGCTCGGCAGGGAATATCTCCTTATTGTTTTTTTCTTTTGTGTTCTCATTACTCATATAGACGCCCCGCCATCCTTTTTTGTTCAGCAGCCCGATAGAAAGCTGCGCTTTATTTTCCTTCGTAAATGATAGCCGAATCTACACTGTAACCGGCAAGTTTTTCTCTGCCCTTGAGGCCGGCAAGTTCTATAAGGAATACGAGCTTCTCTACCTTGCCGCCCAGCCTCTCGACCATGTTGATCACAGCCTTGGCCGTGCCGCCTGTCGCCATCAGGTCATCGATGATCACGACCTTCTGGCCGGGCTTTATCGCGTCCTTGTGGATCTCCAGTGTGGCTGTGCCGTACTCAAGATCATAGGATTCGCTTACTGTCTCGCATGGAAGCTTTCCTTTTTTCCTTACAGGGACAAATCCTTTGTGAAGATTGTAGGCGATCGGCATTCCGAAAATGAAGCCTCTGGACTCAGTTCCCAGCACGAGGTCGAAATCTACTCCCTCAAGCTTAGCCTGCATGTCATCTATCGCTGTCCTGAGGCCGTCCGGATCGAGGATAACAGTGGTGATATCCCTGAATATGATGCCCTCCTTGGGGTAATCCGGTATGCTCCTGACATATTCTTCCAGTTTCTTCATAACAGTAATGCCTCTCTTCCATATTAATGTAGTTTTTATGTCCAGATTTAATTATAAGAATTATTATAGCAATTAATAGTCTCATTGAAAAGGGGAAACTAGGCGAAAAATCGCCTGTACCAGGCGGAATCTGCCAGCAGCGCCTTTTTGCCGGGGACCAGTTCAAAGCTCAGATAAGGTCCGGAGCACTCCAGGCCCGCCAGGCCGAGCTCCTCGAACACGCACAGAGACTGCAAAAGGCGGTAGAGGGCCTCCTCCCCCTTCTCTCCCCTGGCTCCGGTGTAATCCTCCAGTGAGATATGGCCCCTGCCGGGACTGCCCTGGCGGCCGGAGATCTCTCTGAGCATCCGGTAGGATGACGCGCAGACGGACGGCTCCAGGCTCTCTTTTGTCAGGCAGTATCTCTCATAGGAGGGATCTACGCGGCGCAGGGAAAAATAAAACATGATATCCCGCAGCCTCTCATCCAGATCCAGATGCAGATCCTGAGCAATGATCTGCGGATATTCATGCCCCTGATAGCTGTCTATAGAAAGGCTTCCCGCAGCCATGACTGCCATGCCTCCCGTATAGTAATCAGCCAGCTGGGATCTTCTGAAGGCGACAGCCGTGATCCTTGCCGGGTATCTGCGCCCCGGGGCTGCCCCTCTCCCCTCTATCCTCATTCTCAGTGTCTTTCCATCAGCCCCCACAGCCCTTATCTCGTCCAGGATTCCGTGGACCCGGACAAGAGGCTGGGGCATGCCCATTCCGAAGGGCTCCATCTTCCCGATCAGCTTAACCAGGTCTGTCGTCACATCCGAGACATCAAGATCCAGCTCTGTCTCCAGGCGGGGGATCAGCAGTCCCCCTTCCATATGGTCCGCGGCATACTCATTCAGCCGCTTCTCAAGCAAAGGAAGTTTATCTGCCTCAAGGCTCATGCCGGCAGCCGCCGCGTGGCCGCCGAATTTTATAAAAAGATCCTGACAGCTGCATAGGGCTTTAAAGATGTCAAAACCGGGAATGCTCCTGGCTGATCCCACAGCCGTCCCATCCTCCTTGATGGAAAATATGATATTGGGCCTGTAGTAGAGATCCTTTATCCGGGAGGAGACGATCCCCACGACCCCGCTGTGCCATTCTTTTCCTGCTGCGATGATAAAACGGCTCTCCCTTTTTGCGGGATCCTCTTCTATCTGCCTGATCACCTGATCCAGGATATCCTGCTCTGTCTCCTTGCGGCGGGTATTTTCCTGGTCCAGCTCCCCGGCGATGGACTCGGCCAGTTTTTCATCATCTGTCGTAAAAAGGACAACGCCCCGGGAGGCATCTCCCATCCTGCCCCCGGCATTGAGCCTGGGGGCGGCGGAAAATCCGATAAAGCCGCTTGTCAGCTTCCTCTTAAAGTCATAGCCGGCGCTGGCCAGAAGTTTTCTAAGGCCCATGATCTGAGGATCCCTCATGCGGCGAAAACCCTCGCTGACTATGATCCTGTTCTCACCCGTAAGCGAAACGATATCAGCCACTGTGCCCACTGCTGCCAGCTCCAGATATTTTAAAATATCTTCCTGCCAGTCCAGAAGGCTGCTAAGAGCCTGGACCAGCTTAAAGGCAACGCCGCAGCCTGCCAGATAAGGGAAGGGATAAGTCTCCCCCTTCTGCCTGGCATCCACAAGAGCCGCTGCCCTGGGCAGGGTCTCAAGGCACTCGTGGTGGTCTGTGATGACAAGGTCAAGCCCCAGCCTGCCGGCCAGCTCCGCCTCCCTGACGGCTGTTATGCCCGTATCCACCGTGACGATCAGCTTCGTCCCCCGCGAGGCGATCTGACGGACCGCTTCCGGATTCATGCCGTAGCCCTCCGTCATGCGGTCGGGCAGATAATACGAAAGCAGGTCTGCTGTATCCTCTTTTCCCCTCCTCTTTCGGATGTATTCTCTCATAAAAAGGTAGAGGATGCTGGTCGCGGTGATCCCGTCCACATCGTAATCCCCGTATATGCAGATCTTCTCCCCGCCTGTCAGGGCCTTTGCGACTCTTTCGGCCGCCGCTCTCATCCCCTTCATCATAAAGGGATCATGCATGCGCTCGGGGACAGGGTTCAGAAAATCATCCGCCTCCCGGGCGCTTTTTACCCCTCTGGCAGCCAGGAGCCTGGCAAATTCTTCCGGAAAACCCGTCTGCCTGACAAGCTCTCTTACGACTTCCTCATCTGCGTTTTTCTCTATCCATCTGTAACTTTCAGGAACCATATCCTATCCCTCCAGGCAGAAAGAGGAGCTCCCCAGCCTGGGCTGTGAAACTCCTCCTGAAATATTCATAGTCTCAAAATGATATCATTTCTTCTTTCCCGAACCCTTCATCAGGCACCAGAGCGTACCAGTGATCATAACAGATGACCAGGCGCCTCCTATGATGCCTGCCATGATGGGAAGGGTGAACTCCCTGATGGAAGGCACTCCCATGATGAAGAGGAAGAAGACGGATATAAATGTCGTGAGCGAAGTGTTTATGCTTCGGGACATGGTCTGGGATATACTGGTGTTGACGATCTGAATCGGACTCTTGCCCGGCATGAGCTTTAAGTTCTCCCTGATTCGGTCGAATATGACGATCGTCGCGTTTATGGAATAGCCGACGATCGTGAGCATGCAGGCGATAAATGTCGTTCCCACAGATATCCTTCCCACAGAGTAGACCATGAGAACGATAAAAACGTCATGGAGCAGGGCGATGATGGCGCTGGCGCCGAATCTCAGATCACGGAACCTGAACCAGATATAGATCAGGATGCAGATAGTCGCTACGATGACGGATATGACTGCGTCCCTGCGCATCTCCCCGCTGACAACGCCCGTGATATTCTCCTCCGTGATGGCTGACTCCTCGAGGCCGTACTCCTTCTGAAGGGCTGTCTTGACAGCCTGCCTCTTTTCGGAAGAAAGAGAAGGGCACTTTATGACGATCTCATTGCTTCCCTTTGTATTCTGATACTGGACGTCAGAGGTACCGGCCTGATCCTGGAATATCTTGGTGATCTTATCCTCGTCCTTGCCCGGAATGTCAAGCTGGTCATTGAACATGACCGTCATGGCGGTTCCGCCGGTGAAGTCAAGGCTGAAATTGAGGGCTCTGTCTCCCTTTGCCTGATGGACGCCCATGGAAACAAAACCGACTAAGATCAGGATAATGGATATGGTATAGGAGAACTTCTTAAAGCCATAGTAATCCCTGACCTTCCTGGCCTTCTGCCTGCCGTAGAACTTCTCATCCCTGAAGCCAATGCCGTAGAGGGCATAGAGCACAAGTCTTGTGATGACAAGGGCCGTGAACATGGAAAGGATGATGCCCAGCGCCAGAGTGATGGCAAATCCTCTGATCGTTCCGGTTCCCATGATATAGAGGATAGCCGCGGCGATCAGTGTCGTGATGTTTCCATCAAATACAGCGGAAAATGCCTTCTGGAAGCCTGCCTTGAAGGCGTCTCTTACACTCTTTCCTGCCGTGATCTCCTCTCTGATCCTGGTGAATATGATGACATTGGCATCTACCGCCATGCCGACGGTCAGAATGATGCCGGCCATACCCGGGAGGGTAAGGGTGATATCCAGTCCGTTCAGGAAGCACATGAGCGATGTGACATAAAGGGCAAGAGCTATGGCAGCGGCAAGGCCGGGGATCCAGTAAACGGCGATCATGAAGATCATAATGACGATCATGCCGATGATGCCGGCCTTAAGGCTCGTGCTTACGGCCTCCGTTCCCAGCTTGGCGCTTACGACCTTTGAGCTGATCTCCTTGAGACCCAGCTTGAGCTTGCCGGCCCGGATCGTTGTTGCCAGCTCATTGGCGGAATCATAGGTAAAATTGCCTTCGATCACGCACTGGCCGTTCGTGATGGCTTCCTTGACGTTGGGTGAGCTGATCACCTTACCGTCATATATGATGTAGATGGGCTTTCCCACATTTCTCTTTGTGGCGTCCCCGAAAAGCTTTGTGCCTTCTGAGTTGAACAAAAGAGATACGACATACTCAGAGTTGCCCACGCTGTCCTTCTGGGTGCTGACCTGGGCGCTTGTGATGCTGTTGCCGTCCAGGATCTGGTAATAGCCGTCCAGGACTTCCTTCTCATCCCCGGTCTTTTCCGCTTCACAGAAGCTGATGGTTCCCGGGTTGCCCAGCTGAGAGAGGATCTCCTCGGCATTGTAGACGCCCGGTATATCAACATTGATCCGGTTGGCGCCCTGCTGGTATACTTCTGCCTCCGTGCTGTAGGCTGTTACCCTCTGCTGCAGTTTGTAGACTGTATCCTTCATATCTTCATCGGAAGGATTGTCCTTGTCAGCCTGATAGGTGATATTGACACCGCCGGCCAGGTCAAGGCCCAGCTTGATATTCCTGGCCGTACCGATATGTTCCTTTCCGTAGCCGAACATGGTCACGCACAGACACGCAGCGATCATGGCGATGACTGCGATCAGGGCCAGCCAGCTCATTTTCTTACTCTTCATTACTCAAATTCTCCTCATATTCTTCAAATGAATTCTCATAATCTGCCTGTGCCGCCTTTATCATAATGGCGCACTCCACTCTCTTCCTCATGAGTTCGCAGCCGATATCGTAGGCGTCGGTGATGGAGCCATGGAAATTCCATGAGTTTGCCGCGCAGCCGCCGCTGCAGTAGTACCTGGCAAAGCACTCCCTGCACTTGGGCTTGGCATATACATTGCACATCTTAAACTCATCGCGGATATCCGTGCGCTTCACGCCGTCCCAGACATTCCCCATCAGGAACTGCTCCTGACCGACGAACTGGTGGCAGGGGTAGAGGTCTCCCCAGGGGGTCACGGCCAGATACTCTGTGCCTGAACCGCAGCCGGACAGCTTCTTGGCTACGCAGGGGCCTCCCTCCAGATCTATCATGAAATGGAAGAAATTAAAATGCTCTCCTGCCCTGTCTCTTCTTACCATCTCGGCGGCAAGCTTATCATACTCCTCCATGAGCACCGGCAGGTCCTCTTCCTGAATAGCATAAGGCTCACTGGCAGGCGCCACGACCGGCTCTATGGATATCTGCTTAAATCCCTCATCTGCCAGGTTCAGAACGTCTCTGGAGAAATCCGTATTGTAATGGGTATATGTCCCTCTGACATAGTACTTGTTCTGATGCCTGCTCTCGGCGAACTTCTTAAACTTGGGGATGATCAGGTCATAGCTTCCCTTCCCGTTTCGGAAGGGTCTCATCTTATCGTGGACTTCCCTGCGGCCGTCCACGCTGAGCACGACGTTGGCCATCTCCCTGTTGCAGAAGTCCATGATCTCATCATTCAGGAGGACGCCGTTTGTCGTCAGCGTAAACCGAAAATTTTTATCATGAAGCTTTTCCTGCTCTCTGCCGTACTCGACAAGACGTTTTACCACATCCCAGTTCATGAGGGGCTCGCCGCCGAAGAAATCCACTTCGAGGTTGCGCCTTGATCCGGAATTGGCAATCAAAAAGTCAAGAGCCTGCTTCCCGACTTCATAGCTCATGATCGCCCGCCTGCCGTGATATTCACCTTCTCCGGCGAAGCAATACCTGCAGGCAAGATTGCAGTCATGGGCAATATGAAGACACAGGGCCTTGACAACCGTCTTGCGCTTCTTAAAATCCATTATAAAATTTTTATAGATATCGGGCGTAAAGAGCGTCTCATCCTTTACAAGCTGATCTACTTCATCCAGAGCCTCCTTAAGCTCGGCGGGATCGTATCTGTCAGACAAAAGACCTATGATCTGATCCCTGCCCCGACCCTCATAGACTTCTATGATATCGTATACGATATCGTCCACCACATGGACCGCTCCGCTGTTGACGTCCAAAACTATATTGTATCCATTATTTTTGTACTGATGTACCAAGAAAAAAACCCCTCACACAGCTTGCTATATGCACAAACGAATAGGAGCAGCGACCCTATAATGACCGCTGCCCTGATAGAATCAACAGTTCCGGTAAATGCATCGAAATGTGATGCAGATTACCTGTTCACATTCTCACAGCTCTGATTGCCAACTGTGCATGAAGTCTTGCATGCGGACTGGCATGATGTCTGGCACTCGCCGCAGCCGCCCTTTACCATGCTTGCCTTCATAGATCTTGTCTTAAGTGATTTAATATGTTTCATCGCATAAACCTCCTTAGCCGTATTATTGTATCATAGACTGGACTATTTTAAAAGATTTTTATGGAAAAATGCCGCCTGCGCGCTCAAAAGCGAAAGCTTACTCAGCCTCGTTCACTTTCTCGACGCTGACGATGGCTGACTTCTGCATAGGGATCCTGCAGTGGCGGTCGCTTCCGAACTCTACGACAACTACATCATCGGAAATATCGACGATGACACCGTAAAAACCGCTCTGGGTGAGAACGCTGTCGCCGACATCAAGGGACGCGATCATGGCATCCAGCTGCTTCTGGCGCTTCCTGTTCGGTCTTACGGAAAGGAAATAGATCAGCAGACCGAATATGGCGATATAGGCGATCATGATACCTACGGATGTTGAGCCGCTTGCTAAAACTAAGGGTGAAAAGTTCATTGAAAATATCCTCCTTGTGATGGGACTTGACCGGCCCGCCCTCAGGCAGGGGCCCCGTCTCCCATTAAATCTTGCAGTTTCGCTTTCTTATATTCACTGTACCTGTGACTGCGTATAGCTTCTCTGATCTCTTCCATCAGATGATTGTAGAAATACAGGTTGTGGAGCACGCACAGCCTCATGCCCAGCATCTCTTTTGCCTTGAGCAGGTGCCGGATATAGGCCCTGCTGTATGACCGGCAGGCCGGGCACTGACAGCCCTCTTCTATGGGGCGGGCATCCAGTTCATATTTTGCGTTAAAAAGGTTCATCTTGCCATGTGATGTGTAGACATGACCGTGACGGCCGTTCCTGGAGGGGTAAACGCAGTCGAAGAAATCGACTCCCCTGTCCACGGCTTCCAGAATATTGGCCGGGGTCCCGACGCCCATCAGGTAGACCGGCTTGTTGGCAGGCAGATAAGGCACGACCTCATCCAGGATCCTGTACATCTCCGCATGGCTCTCGCCGACGGCAAGCCCGCCGACAGCATAACCGTCCAGGTCCATGGCCACGATCTCTTTGGCATGCCTGATCCTGATGTCCTCGTATGTCCCTCCCTGGTTGATGCCAAAAAGCATCTGATGGGGGTTGAGGGTATCGGGCAGGCTGTTAAGCTGATCCAGCTTTTCCTTGCACCTTACCAGCCACCGGGTCGTCCTGTCCACAGAGGCGCTGACATATTCCCTGGGCGAGGGGTTCTCCACACACTCGTCAAAGGCCATGGCGATGGTAGACCCGAGATTGGACTGGATCTGCATACTCTCCTCCGGCCCCATGAACATCTTGCGCCCGTCTATATGGGAATGAAACCAGACGCCCTCTTCGCGGATCTTGCGCAGCCCTTTTAGGGAAAATACCTGAAAGCCGCCTGAATCTGTGAGAATGGGTCTGTCCCAGTTCATAAAGGCATGAAGGCCGCCAAGCTTCCTGACGACGTCATCCCCCGGTCTGACATGAAGATGATAGGTGTTGGAAAGCTCGACCTGCGTACCGATCTCTTTCAGATCCATTGTCGAGACAGCGCCCTTTATCGCGCCAACCGTGCCTACATTCATGAAAACCGGTGTCTCTATCGGCCCATGAACCGTATCCATATGGGCACTTTTTGCTCTGCCGTCTACGGCAACGATCTTATACATAGAATCACCTGTTTCAGATTATAACTGGAATCCCTCCATTATTCAACTAAAAAATTCATTTTCAGCCGGCAAAATGCATTTATGCACCCTTGCATGAAGCCGGCAAATCCTCTATACTGGTCTGAAAGAATTTTCTATTTTTATAAGGAGTAATCAAATGGCAGGTTCTAGTTTTGGCAATATTTTCAGGATCACGACCTGGGGAGAGTCCCACGGCCCCGCGCTGGGAGTCGTCGTGGACGGATGCCCGGCCGGTCTTGAGATAGACGAAGAATATATACAGCATTTTCTGGATCTGCGCAGGCCAGGCCAGTCCTCATATACCACGCCCCGCAAGGAGAGCGATAAGGTCACCATTCTTTCCGGCATATTTGAGGGCAGGACGACAGGGACTCCCATATCCATGCTTGTGGAGAACAAGTCCCAGCGGTCCTCCGATTATTCGGACATAGCCGGCTATTACCGGCCGGGACACGCGGATTATACATTTGACAGCAAGTACGGCTTCAGGGACTACCGGGGCGGCGGGCGCTCATCCGGCAGAGAGACCATAGGCAGGGTCGCCGGCGGAGCCGTCGCCATGAAGCTTCTTGAGGAAGTCGGCATCTCTTCCACTGCCTTTGTCCGCTCCATCGGGCCGGTCACCATATCGGAGGAGAACTTTGACAAGGACCAGATCCTTAAAAATCCCCTGCGCATGCCGGACGCAGCCGCCGCGGACAGAGCCAGGGCTTACCTGGATAATCTGAAGAAAGATATGGATTCATCCGGCTGCGTCATAGAATGCCGCATAGACGGAGTCCCCGCCGGCCTGGGCGATCCTGTTTTTGAAAAGCTGAGCGCCTCTATAGCCAGGGCTGTCTGCTCCATCGGGGCTGTCAAGGGATTTGAGATCGGAGATGGTTTTGGGGCCGCTGCCTGCAGGGGCTCCGAGAATAATGATGCCTTCTGTCTCTCTGAGGACGGCTCCGGCATCGTCAAGGCAAGCAATCATTCCGGCGGCCTTCTGGGCGGAATGAGCGACGGCTCGCAGATCGTACTGCGCGCTGCCGTAAAGCCTACCCCCTCCATTGCCCGCACCCAGCACACGGTCACAAAGGCCGGCCGGGAGATAGAGATCAATATAAAAGGCCGGCATGATCCCCTGATCGGACCCCGGGCAGTCGTAGTCGTCCAGTCCATGGCCAGCCTTGCCATAGCTGACGCTCTTCTCATGAATATGACAGCCCGCGTAGACTATCTGAAGAAGATCTACGGGAAATAAATAAAAAGGGGGCTTCATACCCCCTTTTCTCTGGCTGACGCCCACAATAATCATGAATACTTCTGGCGGGTGCCAGGATCCGCCGGCCTCTCTTTTGTCTGTAAAAGCATGCTGCCTACAGGTCATCCTCCTCAGGCATGATGATAGACGCGAGAATATAGAGCACCACGCCCCAGACAATGCCTGTGACGATCGTGAGCACTGCCCAGATAAGCCTTACGATGGTCGCGTCGATTCCGAGTGCCTCGGCAATCCCCCCGCAAACGCCGCTGATAAACTTGTTCGTGGAAGATTTTCTTAATTTAATGTTCTTCATAAATTCCTCCTGAGATTATAAGAATAAGAACGCGTTATGATATGTTTACTGTTTACTGCTTCTTAAATTTACAATACTCCCTTTTATCCCTCTTGTACAGCATCGGCCGCCTGTCGTTTTATCTCCAGTGTTCTCCCGCCCTTCAATAGGCATTTTCAGTTTACAATAGTTTTACTCTTCTGTTAATAACTTATCAATGCAGAACCAACCTGTGAAATCGATGCTTCTTGACAAAAATCTATGTTAATCGTATACTTCTTGTAGAAAGAGGAGAACACTGCGACAAGCGGTCTGACTCTCCCCAATGGCTAAATAGTTTTACTACCTAGAACCATCACTTGGCCGAGTGGTGGTTCTTTCTACTTTTAACAATAATAGTGATCGTAAATCGACCAATATGAAAAGCTAAACGCATAGGCTTTCACCCCCTCTCAGGGGATGATTGAGCCAAACCACCTTCGTTTATCTGCAGTGTTCTCCCGCCCTTCAATGGGCATTTTTAGTTTACAATAGTTTTACTCTCCTGTCAAAACTTATCAAAAAGCACCGATATAATTTCCCTTTCAAAAACAATCGCCTATCAGATAAACAGATAGGCGATTGCGGAGCGTAATATGGTTAATCTAATTTATCACTCATTTCTGTCACGAATCAGAAATGAAATCCGTCGAATACCCCGGTGATATCAAGCGTTGAGAAGTAATCCTGAGGGGTTTCAGCTCTTCGGATAAGCTGGGTAGATCCGTCCTCACAGAGGAGGACTTCTGCCGAACGAAGCTTTCCATTATAATTATACCCCATGGAGAAGCCGTGCGCACCTGTATCGTGAATAATGAGGATATCTCCCATATCTATCTTGGGGAGCATCCGGTCTATGGCGAACTTGTCGCTGTTCTCGCACAGGCCTCCTGTCACATCGTACTTGTGGTCGCAGGGTGCATCTTCCTTGCCCGCCACCGTGATATGGTGATAAGCCCCGTAGATAGCCGGCCTCATCAGATTGGCCGCGCAGGCGTCCACGCCGATGTATTCCTTATAGATATGCTTCTCGTGGATAGCGGTGGTGATCAGATGCCCGTAGGGCCCCAGCATGAAACGGCCCATCTCCGTAAAGATGGCCACATCGCCCATACCGGCCGGCACAAGGATCTCGTCATAGACCTTGTGCACGCCTTCCCCGATGACCTCTATATCGTTGGGCTCCTCATCCGGAGTGTAGGGGATGCCCACGCCGCCGGAGAGATTGATAAAGCGGATATCCGCCCCCAGCTCCTGGTGGAGCTCGACAGCAATCTTAAAAAGAATGCCCGCCAGGACCGGATAGTATTCATTCGTCTTTGTATTGCTTGCCAGAAATGCATGCAGGCCGAAGTGTTTTACACCCTTTGACATCAGATAGCGGAAGCCCTCCGTCAGCTGCTCTCTTGTGAAGCCATACTTTGCGTCCCCCGGATCGTCCATGATATTGTTGCTGATGGCGAACTTGCCGCCGCTGTTGAATCGGCAGCACATGGTCTCGGGGAAAGAGCCGACCTTATCCTCGAAATATTTTATATGAGTCAGATCATCGAAATTGATGATGACCCCCATATCCTTCGCGTAGGCAAATTCATTCGCCGGCGTGTCATTGGACGAAAACATGATGTCGTGCTCCTTAAAACCGCAGGCCTTTGCCAGCATGAGCTCGACTTTCGTCGCGCAGTCCGCCCCGAAGCCTTCCTCCCTCATAATCTTGAGGATGGCGGGGGTCGGCGTTGCCTTCACCGCGAAATATTCCTTGAAGCCCTTATTCCAGGCAAATGCTTTTTTTACCCGGCGGATATTCTCCCGGATCCCTTTCTCATCGTAGAGATGGAAGGGAGTAGGATACTTTTTGACGATCTCATCCAGCTGCTCTTTGCTTACAAAAGGTACTTTTTTCATGATCTTAATTATCCCTCGCTGTGAAAAAAAACCGGCCGACATCGGCTGCGGCACTATCCGCAGACCGCCTTCGGCCGGTTTATGAAATGTATGATCTTATTTACTTAATGTAGTGGATCCAGCCCTCGGGAGCCTCGATCTCACCATCCTGGATGCCGGTGAGGGTCTTGTAAAGCTTCTCAGTCACAGGGCCCATCTTCTCCATTCCTGCAGGGAAGCAGATGGTCTCCTTATCGGAAACGATCTTGCCCAGAGGACAGATGACTGCTGCTGTTCCGCAGATTCCTGCCTCAGCGAAATCCTTGAGCTCATCGAATCTGACCGGTCTGTGCTCAACCTTCATGCCCAGCATATGCTCAGCAACATACATAACAGACCTTCTGGTCACAGAAGGAAGGATGGAATCGGACTTGGGTGTTACCAGAGTTCCGTCCTTTGTGATGAAGATGAAGTTTGCTCCGCCTGTCTCCTCGACATATGTCCTGGTAGCGGGGTCAAGGAACATATTCTCATCAAATCCTCTTGAATGAGCCGTCACGTTGGCATGAAGACTCATGGCATAGTTGAGTCCGGCCTTTATGAAGCCTGTGCCGCGCGGCGCAGCACGGTCATAGTCGCTGACGCAGATCGTGATGGGCTTGATGCCGTTCTTGAAATAAGGGCCTACAGGAGTAGCAAAAAGTCTGAACTGATACTCCGTCGCAGGCTTAACTCCGATAACAGGGTTTGTAGCGTACATATAAGGTCTGAGATAGAGAGTAGCTCCTGTCCCGTAAGGGGGAACCCAGTCTTCATTAGCCTTGACAACTTCCTCGACTGCCTCGATAAATCTCTCCTTGGGGAAAGGGGGCATCTCCATACGCTTGGCGGAATCTATCATACGCTCTGCGTTGAGGTCGGAACGGAAGGTAACGATCCTGCCGTCCTTCGTCCTGTATGCCTTGAGGCCCTCAAAAACCTCCTGGCAGTACTGAAGGATGCCGGCGCACTCGTTGATCTGTACCATAGGATCATCCGTAAGGACTCCTTCTCCCCATCCACCATTCTTAAAATCCGCAACATATCTCTTGTCTGTAACTCTGTAATCAAAGTCGAGATGTTCCCAGTCAAGGTCCTTTATTGCCATGAATAAACACTTCCTCTCAATCTTTACCGTTTTCTCCAAATATATATAACAAATGGGCACTATAGGCTTTATTATAAGCAAACGGAATCATAAAATCAATCCCTTTTTTGCAACACGTTAACGTAATAAACTGGAAAATATTCCTATTTCCTCTTATAGACTCTGAATTCATAGGGGATGTCAAAGTAGGTCTGTTCTTCCGAAACCTGGCAGAGCCTCCACTCAGGATCCTGATCCAGGTTGGGAAACCAGGTATCCGCCAGGTATTCGTAGTCCATGTATGTGACATACGCCGTGTCGCAGTAAGGCAGCAGCTGCCGGTACACGCTCTCCCCGCCTATGACGTACACATTTTCCCTGCCCCCGGTCAGCTCCAGCACTTCCTCAAGGCTGCCTGCCTTAATGACTCCGTCCCTCTCAAAGTCCGGATTCCTTGTCAGGACGATATTCTCCCTCTTCTTCAGCGGCCTTCCCCCGGGAAATGAATCCAGGGTCCTGCGGCCCATGACGACGATGCCGCCAGTCGTCGTCTCCCGAAAAAACTTCATATCCTCGGGGATACTGTTTAACAGCCTGTTCTCATATCCGATCGCCCAGTTTTTGTCCACTGCGGTGATAATATTCATTTCTGCTCCTCCGGCTTTTTATCCGGCCTTTAGATGGCTATGGGGATATCCTTTATCTGCGGGCCTGTCTCGTAGTCCTCTATATGGATATCTTTTGTCGTAAATTCATAGAAATCCTTAACATCCGGATTGAGCCAGAACCTGGGAGCCGGATGCTGCGGCCTGCTGATCAGTTCCCTTACAAGAGGGACATGCCTGTCATAGATATGGGCGTCCGCTATCACATGCACAAGCTCGCCCACCTGCATATCGCAGACCTGAGCCAGCATATGCATCAGGATGCTGTACTGGACGACATTCCAGTTGTTGGCCGCCAGGACATCCTGCGAGCGCTGATTGAGGATGGCATTTAAGACAAGCCTGTCCTGCCCCGGCTCCTTTGTAACATTGAATGTCATGCTGTAGGCGCAGGGGTACAGGTTCATCTCGTGCAGGTCGCTGTGGACATACAGATTTGTCATGATCCGCCTGCTGTAGGGATCATTTTTCAGGTCATAGATGACCCGGTCGACCTGGTCCATCATGCCCTCCTTATAGATGTGCTTTACGCCCATCTGGTAGCCGTAGGCCTTGCCGATGGAACCGTCCTCGTCCGCCCACTCATCCCAGATGCTGCTGTTGAGGTCATGGATATTGTTGGACTTTCTCTGCCAGATCCACAGCATCTCATCCGCCGCGCTCTTTATGGCCGTCCGCCTCAAAGTGATAGCGGGAAATTCTTTCGAAAGATCATATCTGTTGACGACTCCGAACTTCTTTATCGTGTAAGCCGGACTGCCGTCAGGCCACCTGGGCCTTACCTTCTGCCCCTCCGTGCTTGTGCCATTTTCCAGGATATCCCGGCACATGTCTACAAAAACTCTGTCTGCATAACTCATAAATTTTCTCCATCTGTATCCGGGCTCTGCCCTTTTAGTCTCTGCTCTCTATCAGCCAGGCGATGCCGCCGCCTATGTCTATGCTGCACTCATCTGCCGTGACCTCATTGCTCACGCACCGGGTCTGCCCCATGACGACCTCAAGGCCCGTCACTTCATACTTGACCCCCCTCATGGTCACAGACTCTATCCTCTCAGACAGAGGAATGAGGGACAGATAATACCCGAACAGGTCCTTCTTTTTCAGGACCGTTTTCCCGCTAATAAGGCGGATCCGGTTGTTGGCATCAACGAGAAAGGCTTCCTGGCCCCTGTCATGGATATATTTCAGAAGCTGGATATTTGCCAGGGAATGATCCGCCCTGCTTCCCGTTGCCCCCAGGAAAAAGATCCGGCTTCCCGCCTCTTCCCGGCCCAGGTCTACGGCAAGCTTTGCCGCGATATCTGTGTCCGTGTAGTCCTTTTCCGGTATAAAGCGGTGGACAGTGATATCTTCCCTGTCCTGATATTTTTCCAGGATATCGGGGGATATCGTGTCAAAATCCCCCACCAGATGGTCAAATTTCAGGCCTTTATTAAATTTCTTCTCCACTTTATCCCAAAAGGCCAGAGCCCCGTCTACTACGATAATGTGGCTGAACCTATGCTCATATAAAAAACCAAGGGCAAAATCTTCATCTATTCTGCCCCCGGTGATGATAAGGATATCCATCCTCCGATCATTTCCCTTCTTCAATTTTATTCCCGGCCATCCATGATCTTCTTAAAATCGTGGACATTGCCTGCAATATCTCCGCTGAAGATCTTAGAACCGGACACAAAGACATTGGCCCCCGCCTCTATGAGGCTGGCCAGATTATCCTTGCCTACTCCTCCGTCGACCTCTATATCTGTGTCAAGGCCCCGGCTTTCTATCATCTCCCTGAGCTCCCTTATCTTGCGCAGGGAGGAAGGAATAAACTTCTGCCCGCCGAATCCGGGATTCACGCTCATGATGAGGACCATATCAAGGTCTTCCAGGATATAATCCAGAGCGCTCAGGGGCGTTGCCGGGTTGAGGGCAGCCCCTGCCCTGGCGCCCAGGCTGTGGATCAGCTGGATGGTCCGGTGCAGATGGGTGCAGGCTTCGGTGTGCACAGTGATGATGTCTCCTCCGGCGCTGACAAAATCAGGGATCATCTGATCCGGCTTCTCTATCATGAGATGCACGTCAAATGTCATATCTGTGCATGGCCGGACACACTTCATGACGGGAGCCCCGTAGCTTAAATTGGGGACAAATGCCCCGTCCATGACGTCTATGTGGACGTAATCCGCGCCCGCTTTGTCTATGATATCTATCTGTCTTCCCAGTTCTGAAAAATCTGCCGAAAGGATAGACGGCGCAAGCAAGAGCTTTCTCATAATTTTATTCACGCACTCCGTTTCATATTTTCAGTGAGGCCCCGACCCGGGTTCCTCCTGTCTTGTCAGTAAGGTCTTCTGTCCGCTATCTCTTCATAGAAAAGGCAGTAATTGTCATACCTTTGCCGGCTGATCCTGCCTTCTTCTACCGCCTTCTTGACTGCGCAGTCCGGCTCGCTGATATGGCTGCAGCCCTTGAACCTGCAGTCAGGATAATAGCTGTCAAATTCCGGATAGAGATAAGCCAGCTCATCTTTTTCTATATCATTCAGATAGATCGTGCTGAAACCGGGGGTGTCCATGAGATAGGTATCCCCTCCCAGGGCAAAGAGCTGGCTGTGGCGGGTCGTATTCTTCCCCCTCTGGATCTTCCTGCTCAGGCTCCCGGTCTCCATGCCGGCGTCCGGATACAGGGTGTTGGTCATGGAAGACTTTCCTGCCCCCGAAGGGCCGGCGATGATCGTCGTCTTCCCGCTCAGGGCCCGGCGCACCTGTTCAAGGCCTTCTCCATTTTTGACACAGACAAAGAAGACCTGACTGCCGCAGTCCCTGTAGATCTGACTCACCCGGTCGGCTTCCTGCCTGCTGACCAGGTCTGTCTTGTTAAAGCAGATCAGAGTTTTTATCCCCTGCTTTCTCATCTTGAGGAGGTACCTGTCCAGCAGGTTGAAATTGGGATCGGGGCTTTTCAGGGCAAATACGACAAGGGCCTGGTCTATATTGGCCGCAGCCGGGCGGATCAGGCTGTTCTTTCTCTCCAGGATAGAGCTTATGCTGCCCTCCCTGTCCTTCTCATCTGTGATAAGAAGCTCTACCTGGTCCCCGGGAAGAGGCTTTAACTTCTGTTTTCGAAATAAACCCCTTGCCCGGCAGGCATAGAGTCCTCTATCCGGGACAAATACATAATAGAATCCGCCGACTCCTTTTATGATCCTGCCCCTGACGCTCTCTCCCTTATTTGTAGCTGACTGTGAAGCTGTCATACTTCTCGCCGTTAAAATATGCTGTGACTGTTCCGTCCTCATCTGATGAGCTCTTATCGCTCAGGCTGGAGGGCAGGCTGTCAGCATCCACGGTATCGTCAAAAAGCGTTCTGGTCTCAGAGCCCTGGCTGACCTCTATCTTCAGCTCCCCTTCCGTCTCTGAGCTGCTGTCAAAGGGGCTGGGCACACTGATGGACGCGCTGTAGGATGACTGCTTCTTCGCCCCCAGGCTGACCGTGATGGACATGGCCTCGCCCTTTGTCACAGACTTGCCGGATGTCAGGCTCTGGTTCATGACCTTGCCCTCGGCATAGGAATCGCTGTAATCAGATGACTTCCCGTTATAGGTAAGACCGGCGCTTTCAATTTCCGCAACCGCGTCATCCAGATCCTTGCCAATGACATTGGGAACCGTCACGGATTCACTCGCGCTGTCCTTGTGCACATAGAGAGTGATGGTATCTCCCTCTACCACGCTGCTTCCCGCCTTGGGATCTGTGTAGACGACTTCATCAACGCCTACTGTATTGTCCGATATAAATTTTATCTTCGTCTTAAGCCCCTGGGCCTGCAGCATGGAAACAGCCGTATCATAGCCTATGCCCGCTACATTGTCCAGTTCAAAAGCATCCGTCCCCTTGCAGATGGTCAGGATAACTGTCGTATGCTCCGAAACGCTTGTCCCGGCCTCGACAGACTGCTCACAGACTTCCCCTGCATCGTACTTGTCGCTTGTGCCGTCCTTTGTCTCGTACTCAAGATTCTTCTTCTTGAGCAGCTTGACGGCGTCTGCCTCTGTCTTGCCCAAAAGATTGGGAACGGTGACTTTCTCCTGCGTCTCCTCTGTCGTCTCTGTCGGCTTTGTCTCGGAAGCAGAAGCCTTTGTCTGCTCCTGGGTCGTGAGGACTGTCTCTGAGCCTGTCTCCTTGGCATGCTTGCCGAAAAGGCTGAAGCCGCTTCCCGCAAGACCTGTGATATAAGTTCCCAGGATGATCAGAACGATGATGAGTATGACAAAGCCTATGATGCCCATGGTCATGAGGATCTTCCCCATATGGGAATCTACTTCCTCATCCTCCTCATCTGCCGCTTCCTCCACGTCTTTTCCCTTCACCGGCTCGGAATCGGACAGATCTTCTAGCTTCCTGAAAGATGCCTTCTCGGCAGGGGCCGCCTCCGGCTCCTCCTGCCTGCGCCCTGAGGGCTGGCCGGCATCCGCGGCGTTAAGTCTGGCAAGATCCGCGTCGCTGACTGTGATCGTGCTGCCTGCCGCGTCTTCCATCCCGGGAATGATAACATACTCCCCGTCCGGGTGAGTCAGAACCTTGCGCAGGTCGGCGATCAGCTCGCGGGCTGAGGAATATCTCCACTCGGGCTTCTTCTGGGTACACTTGAGGATGACCTTCTCAAAACTCTTTGGAATGGAGGGCTCCAGCTCCCTGGGAGGAGTCATCTTGCCCTGGATATGCATGAGGGCGACGGCAACGTTCGTCTCGCCGTCAAAAGGCACCCTGCCTGTGAGCATCTCATACATGGTGATGCCCAGAGAGTAGATATCGCTCTTCTCGTCACTGTAGCCGCCCCTTGCCTGCTCCGGTGAGATATAGGACACCGTGCCGGCAGCCGTTGTGGTCACTGTCGTAGAATCCGCCATCCGGGCAATGCCGAAGTCTGTGACCTTGACCTTGCCGTCCCGGGAAATTATGATGTTCTGAGGTTTTATATCGCGGTGGATAATGCGGTTGGCGTGAGCCGCGCTCAGGCCCTGGGCGATCTGTACGGATATGTTGAGGGTCTCCTTGATATCAAGTTTCCCCTTCATATCGATATAGTTCTTCAGGGTGATCCCCTCGACCAGCTCCATGACGATAAAGTGAACGTCATTCTCCTGGCCTACATCGTAAACGCTGACGATATTGGGATGGGAAAGTCCGGCGGCGGACTGCGCTTCTACTCTGAACTTCCTGACAAATGTCTCGTCTGAGCAATACTCGGACCGGAGCACCTTGACGGCAACATACCTGTTGAGGGCCGTATCCTTGGCCTTGTAGACCTCGGCCATACCGCCTGCTCCTATCCTCTCAATGATCTGATATCTTCCTGAAAGAGAAGTTCCGGGTGACAGCATTATTCACTCACCTCCTTTATCTCTGGCGCTATAACGATAGCTGTGATATTGTCAAGTCCCCCTGCGGCGTTTGCCTGATTGATCAAAAGGTCTGCCGCTTCCTGGGGAGTATTCTCCTTAAGTATCCTGAAAATGTTCTCATCGTCTACCATATTCGACAAACCGTCCGAGCAGAGCAGGATCCTGTCGTCCGGCATCAGATCGACCTCAAAGAAGTCGGCCTTGACAGAATCCGCTACCCCAAGAGCCCTCGTGATAACGTTCTTATCCGGATGGAACCGTGCCTGTTCCCTTGTAAGCTCCCCGGCCTTGACCATGGCTGCCACGTAGGAATGGTCCTCCGTAACCTGGTTAAGCTCCGAGCCTGCCATATAAAGGCGGCTGTCTCCTATATTCGCCACATACAGCTCTGTCCCGTCTATGTAGGCCGCCACGAATGTCGTGCCCATGCCGGTCAGACTGCTGTCCGTACATGACTTCTCGTATACTTTGGAATTTGCGAGAGCTATGCCCTTATCCAGCAGCTTGATCTTATTGTCACCCTCGCTGCTCTTCATAAAATCCAGGAAGACCTCTATGGCATATCTGGAAGCGTAATCCCCGGCCTGGTGGCCTCCCATACCGTCTGCGACGATAAAAAGATTAGGAAGAGGACCAACGGGTTCCAGACTGAAATAATAGGAATCCTGGTTCATTGCCCGGACACAGCCTGTATCCGTCCTGGCAAATGCCTGCATCTTATATCCTCCATATTGATAACACAAAATATAGCAGTCATTCGAAATCAGTGATACTTCTATGACTGCCTTTCCTGACTGTCTGCGTACTGTTTCCTCAGCTGCCCGCAGGCTGCCTGTATATCTCTGCCCATTTCCCTTCTAATAGTAACATTTCTCCCGTTTTTTTCAAGTATAGATTTAAAACGGGCCACCTGGGCCCTGACGGACTGGCGGTAGGATCTCTCCTTTATGGGATTCACCGGGATCAGATTGATATGACAGTTGAGGCTGCTAAGGAGATCAGCCAGCTGCCGGGCGTCTGAGTCAGAATCGTTGACCCCGCTGATCAGACTGTACTCAAATGTGATCCGCCTGCCCGTCTTCTCTATATAGTAGGAACAGGCATCCAGGATCTGGTCTATGCTGTAGGCTCTGGCTATGGGCATGATAGACTGCCTTGTCCGGTCCGAGGCAGCGTGAAGAGAGATGGCCAGAGTGATCTGCAGCTTCTCATCGGCCAGCTCCCGGATCCTGGGCACGAGGCCGCAGGTAGAGACCGTGATATTTCTCTGACTGATATTCAGCCCGTCCGGTGAGCAGACGATCCCTATAAATCCGAGCAGATGGTCGTAATTGTCCAGGGGCTCGCCCGTCCCCATCACAACGATATTGGATATCCTGTGCCCGGAATCTCTCTGAACACTGTAGACCTCATCCAGCATCTCGGAGACAGTCATCTGCCTCTGAAGGCCGTCCAGGGTCGAAGCGCAGAAACGGCACCCCATGCGGCAGCCGACCTGAGATGATATGCAGACAGAATAGCCGTGCTTATACTGCATGAGCACGCTCTCTATGATATTCCCGTCCGCCAGCTCAAACAGATACTTGACCGTACCGTCTATGCCGGAAACATACCGCCTGACGATCTTAAGAGATGTATAGGTACACTCATCCTCCAGCCTCTGTCTGAGCCTTGCCGGGATATCGCTCATCTGATCAAATGACGGGGCCAGCTTTTTATGCATCCAGCTGTAGAGCTGGCCGGCCCTGTACTTCTTCTCTCCCAGAGTCCCGGTCACATAGTCCTCAAGCCGGCCCTTATCCATAGATTTTATATCGATCTTCATCCGCACTCTCTTCTGCCTTACTCCCTGTTCTTTCTGAACTTTGCCACGAAAAATCCATCCGTCCCGTACTGTCCCGGAAGGATCTGGATCCAGCCCTGGGCGCTTGTCTTAGACCGGAGCCCATAGGGCAGGTAGTCGTCCACGGATACCCCCTGGAAGGGGAAATTCTCCGTAAACCAGCGCACGTTGTCCTCATTCTCAGCCTTTGAGACCGTACAGGTGCTGTAGATCAGCGTGCCGCCCGGCTTTACATAGTCAGCCGCCACGGCGAGGATATCCCTCTGGAGCATGGCCAGCTTTTTTATCCCCTCAGGGCTCGCGTTAAGCTTTATATCCGGCTTTCTCCCTATGACGCCAAGACCGGAGCAGGGAAGGTCTGCCACAACGACATCAGCTGTCCCCACGTCCTCCGGCCTCTTAACCAGGGCATCCTGGACCTCGACCCTGACATTCCTGAGCCTTGCCCTCTTCACATTCTCTTTTATCTTCTCCGCCCTGGCCGGGCTGATATCGCGCGCGATGACGACTCCCTCCCGGCACATCTGTCCCCTGTGGATGATCCGCCTGTAGGAAGCATTCATAAAATCTGCCAGATGAATGGTCTTGCCCCCCGGAGCGGCGCAAAGATCTATAACCTTGTCTGTCCCCTTTACATCGGCAAAAACGGCCGCCAGCATCGTGCTCTCATCCTGCACGGTGATCCTGCCGTCCGCGAAAGCGGGTATATCCTCCAGCCGGTCAAAACCCTCGATCCGAAGGGCATCGTGCATGATCTTGCCGCCTTCCATCGTGATGCCGCAAGACTCAAGCTCCACGATAAGGTCGGCCATTCCTGACCCGTGCACAGGGCCGACATTTGTAAAAGCCGTCCTGACCCTGACCGTAAGAGGGCTCTTTAACAGAGCAGCCTCCCCCATCATGGCAGCATTCTGAGCTCCATAGTCCCGGATCCACATCTGGGCAAGCCAAAGGGGCAGAGAATACTTTTGGGCTATACTCTCTGCGCTTTCTGAATCATTCTGAGGCATAATGATACCTTCCTTTCCACGGGAAATGCTCCTGAGCACCCCGTTCACAAAACCGGACAGGCTCTTAAGGCCGTGTTTTTTCGCCAGCTTCACCGATTCGTTGCAGGCGGCAGAATCCGGCACATGATCCATAAAAAGGATCTGATAGGTACCTATCTCTATGGCCAGCCTGACGGCGGGCTTCATCCTGCCTGACTTAACAGACGAAAACCTGTCTATGACAGAATCTATGTATATCCTCTGCTCCAGCACGCCCCTGAATATCCTGCTGATAAATGCTCTGTCTCTCTTGTCCAGATAGGCATAGGTTTCCAAAGCCCGGGCAAGGACGATATGGGAAGGGCGCCCTTCCCGGATCACAGAATCCAGCATGTCAAATATTAGGGACCGCGTGTTGACCTGATCCATCTGTCAGTCTCTCCTTCTGCTTAAAAGCAGCAGTCTTAACAGCTGCAAAGCCATAGATGCCGCGCTGGCCACATAAGTCATGGCGGCCGCCGAGAGCACCTTTTTGGCAAATGTATTCTCTTCCCCCTGCAGCATGCCGGAAGAATCAAGGATCTTCAGGGCTCTGGACGAAGCGTTAAACTCAACGGGAAGGGTGATAAAGTGAAAAAGGACGACTGCCGTGAACATTATGATGCCGATCTCTATGAGGATCCTGTTCCAGCCCAGGACAATGCCCAGGATGATCATAGGCCAGGAGATCTGCGCTCCGAAATTGGCGACGGGCACAAGAGCGCCGCGGATCCGCAGGGGGGCGTAGCCTGTGCTGTCCTGCACGGCATGGCCGCACTCATGAGCCGCCACGCTTACCGCTGCCACGCTTGTCTGGTCAAAGACCGCGTCTGAGAGGGCCAGAGTCTTATTCCTGGGATCATAGTGGTCTGTCAGAGTCCCCGATACCCGGACGACAGCTACGTCATAGATGCCTTCCTGCCTGAGTATGCGCTCAGCGGCTTCCTGCCCGGTGATCCCGCTCATGGTGCGGACCCTGCTGTACCTGGCGTATGTCGTCTTCACCTTGCTCTGGGCCAGGAGACACAAAACGACTCCAATGATAACCAGTATATAGGAAACATCATAAAATCCGATAGGGTACATAAAATTTCTCCCTTATATCAAAATATCCGCTCGCTGCTTTGCCAAATGCGATAAACTTCACTCGCCAAGGGCCATGCCCGGCAAGACCTTGTTCCCGTTGAGGAAAGAGGCGCAGTCCATGCGCTTTTTCCCCTCCAGCTGGACCTCTCCTATAATGAGGGCTCCCTGCCCGGTCTGAACTGTCATATTCTTCTTTGTCACATTCACGACCGTCCCGGGCTCTGCCCCCGGGCCTGCATCCGGACCGATATCTGCCTTCCAGATCCTCAGAAGCCTGCCATTAAAATGAGTATAGGTCCCCGGCCAGGGATAAAGGCCCCTGATCTGCCGGTCTATCTGCTCTGCCGGCAGGCTGAAATCTATCTCTCCCATCTCTTTGCTGAGCATGGAAGCATACATGCCCGCCCGGGAATCATCCTGGGGCACAGGGCTTATCGTTCCCTTCTCCAGTCCCTCCAGAGTCCGGATCAGAAGATCGGCCCCCGCTTCCGAAAGCTTCCCGGAGAGAGACTCGCTCGTCTCATCCTTCGCAATAGGAACAACCGCCTTAAGCAGCATATCTCCGGTATCAAGCCCCGCGTCCATCAGCATGGTCGTGACTCCGGTCTCCTTCTCCCCCTTGAGGATGGCCCACTGAATGGGAGCGGCTCCTCTGTATTTTGGAAGGAGAGACCCGTGTACATTCACACAGCCAATCCTTGGAATATCCAGCAGGCTCTGGGGGATGATCTGGCCAAAGGCAACAACGACGATCACATCCGGGGCTATAGCCCGGATCTTATCCTGAAAGTCAGGGTCTTTTTTTATCCTGACCGGCTGGAGAACCTCGATCCCCCGGGAAAGAGCCAGCTCCTTCACGGGCGAATAGATCAGCTTCCTGCCCCGCCCCTTTGTCTTGTCAGGCTGCGTCACCACCGCCGCCACGTCTATCCCCGCCTTCAGCATAGCGTCAAGAACCGGCACAGCAAAATCCGGTGTTCCCATAAAAACTGCCTTCATGATCACTCGTCCTCTTCCATTTCCACATCGTGCAGGCTGCCTTCTACCTTTTCTATGTAGAGGTGGCCGTCCAGATGATCAAACTCATGGCACATGGCTCTGGCAAAAAGCTCGTCCCCCTCCACGATGAAGGGCTTCATATTAATGTCAAAGGCCTGGGTCTTCACGTGCATGGGCCTTCTGACCCTGCCCGCCTTGCCGGGAACGCTAAGGCACCCCTCGTCTCCCACCTGCTCGCCGGATGTCTCGACGATCTTGGGATTGATGAAAACATAAGGGCCCTCGCCTACATCTATAACCGCGATCCTGCGGAGCACGCCCACCTGAGGGCCGGCCAGGCCCACGCCGCCCGCCTGGTACATGGTATCAAGCATATCCTGGGCCAGCTCCCGGATCCTGGGAGTCACCTCTTTTATCTCCCTGCATGGTCTGCCAAGTATAGGATCTCCTTCTAATCTGATCTGTCTTATCGCCATTTATATCCCTCCTGGATCTGATTTTTTATTTGTTAAAATTTATTATACTACAGATGCACGCTCTCTGACTAGTTCCATCTGCCGGAATAGAGGACTAGAAAAGCTGATAGGGATCCAGGTCTGTCCCGATATATGTATGTCTGAAATCCCCGCTCCTCCTGTCCGCAAAGGCCTCCACAGCATTTTTAATGGAAAATGCGCTCTGCCGGCTGTCATTCTTGACATAGATCACATACCGGTATATATCTCTGACCTTCCGGATCCCGGCCCGGGAAGGACCCATGACCTGGATAAGCCCCTGCTCGCCGTCCTCTCTCTGCCTTTTGATCTCCCGGTCTATGCATCCCCTGATGCCGGCCCCGGCCTGAGCCGCCTCCTGATCGCTCCTGCTCTCTATGCTGATCATCAGCATCTGGGAGACGGGGGGATAGTGCATGGCCTGGCGGAAACGGATCTCCTGCTCATAGAAAGCTTCATAGTCCTGGGCGGCGGCAAAACGGATACAGGCCTCATCCGGCCTGTAGGTCTGGATGATAACCCGGCCAGGCCTGCTCCCTCTGCCCGCCCGGCCCGCGGCCTGGGTCAGGAGTTGAAACGTCCGTTCGGAGGAAAGATAGCTGCCGGAAAACATACTGAGATCCGCCGCTATGATGCCGACAAGGGATACCCGGTTAAAATCGTGCCCCTTGACGATCATCTGCGTTCCGATGAGAATATCCGCCTGCCCTTCAGAAAACTTCTCCAGGATGGCGTCCATCTCCCCCTTGCCGGATGCCGTATCCCGGTCCAGCCTGAGGACTCTCGCTTTGGGGAATTCTTTTTTCACCAGGGTCTCCAGCTTCTCCGTGCCCATGCCGAATCCCGCGATATAAGGTGACCCGCAGGAGGGGCAGACCTTTGGCATCCTCTGCTCAGAGCCGCAGTAATGGCAGCGGAGGATCCCATCCCCGTGTATAGTCATGGATACGTCGCAGTGCCTGCATTTAAATACATAGCCGCAGCTGCGGCAGGATACAAAGCCCGCGAATCCTCTCCTGTTGATAAAGAGCATAATCTGGCTGCCCTGCGCCAGGCACTGATCCATGGCCTCTCTCAGAGGACCGCTGATGGGACTCATGTTCTTCCGCTTAAATTCCTCCCTCAGATCCACGACATCAACGCCGGGCAGGAGGCTTCCCTGCCTTGCCCGCGTCGTCAGCCTATGCAGACTGTATGCCCCGGTCCTTGCTTTATAATAGGAAGAAAGGGATGGCGTGGCCGATCCCAGCACCACCATGGCTCCGGCCAGCTTTGCCCTCTGGATCGCCGCGTCCCTTGCCAGATATTTAGGGCTGGACTCACTCTTATAAGCCGGCTCGTGCTCCTCATCTATAATGATAAGGCCCAGATCTTCAAATGAGGTGAACAGGGCAGACCGGGGGCCTATCATGATAGATGCCTGCCCCCGCCTGGCCTTCATATACTGGTCGTACCTCTCCCCGGCGCTGAGTCTGGAATTCATAACAGCGATCCGGTCCCCGAATCTTTCATAGAATCTTGTCACCGTCTGCAGGGTAAGAGATATCTCAGGGATAAGCATGATGACCTGCCTGCCCTGACTCAGGACCCTGTCCATCAGTTCCATGTAGACCTCTGTCTTGCCGCTTCCGGTTACGCCGTAGAGCAGGTGGACCATATCCCGGCTGGAAGCCCTCCCGCCCTGCCGGACGGTCTCCTGCATCCTGTCCCATGAAGCCATGATCTGGTCCACGGCCTCTGTCTGCTCGGGATTCAGCTGCACTCTCCCCCAGCGGGAGGGAAGAAGGCCGGAGGGATTCCTCACGATCTGCCGGGACTCCTCCCGGATCAGGCCGGCCGACAGAAGTGACCGGATCGTGGAAGAACTGATCCGCAGGATGCCCGCCGCCGTCTCTCTTGAGATGGACCCGTCCCCGGAATCCAGCATGGCCCCCAGCATCCGCGCCCGGGCCCTCTCTCTTTTGCTCCCCTTTATCTTCTCATAGACCTGTCTGGCCGCCGCCTCATCTGTCAGATAGTAATTGACCTGCACCCGCTCCTTTACCGGCTTTCTGACAGGCATGACCGTCTTCAGGGCCTGGACCATGGTACAGCCATAGCGGCTCCTCATCCAGCCGGCCAGTCGGATCAGCTGAGCGGAGGCCGGAGGCAGGTCCCCCGATACGGACAGGATATCCTTTGGAGCAGCTACCGACTCATCCTTCTGATCGGAGACGGCCACAACTATGCCGCCAAGCTCCCTGTTTCCCTTCCCGAAAGGAACTGTTACGCGCGATCCGGCTGCTACCCGGCCTTTCAAATGTTCAGGCACCCTGTACAAAAATACTCTGTCAACAGATTTTATATTGATGTCTACGACAACGTCAGCGAAAATCTCCATATACACTCCCGGCAAACTGAAAATTCAGGGGCAGAACCGTCAAATAAGCCCGCCGCCTTATAAAGTGAGTGACAATATGACATAAAATGTCTGATATATGCCGCATAAATAGACAATTATTTCACGGCATCCTTTATCAGAGTGTAATTTGTTTATTATAGCATAAACAGAAATGCAGCCGCAACTTTTCTGCAATATGCCGGGAAGAATCCCTTCATTTTAACATTTTCCCTCCGCGGGATCGTCCGTCTGATCCGCAGCGCCCGCCAAAAAAATAAAGCAAAAAATCTGTTTTGTTGATATTTTTTTCACAATGAGTTTCGAAAACTTTAATAATTTTTAACGATATTGCATAATTTTCTTGCTCATATATCAGTTTTGTGCTACAATATGCTTGTAGTTTTGAAGGGTTGGTCTTTTTTTTAATGACATCTCTTCAGTCATCCGGCATTTTGCACGAATCTTCAACCCTGGCTAAGTTGATCGTGCACAGGAGCGCCCAAGGTTTTCATTTTTTCTGTGGGATCTGAAGGGCTCGGGTGTCAGGATGACAGCACATTAGTATCACTTATCACTCAAAGGAGGTAAAGTTATGTTAGCACTTATTGCTTTCATACCACTCGTAGTAGTAGTAGTACTCATGGTAGCCTTTAACTGGCCTGCCAAGCGTGCGCTTCCTCTTGCATGGTTACTCACTCTCATCATTGCGGTAGCAATGTGGAAACTGAGCATTATGCATGCAATCGCGTACACGATCACCGGTTTCCTCGGCGGTTTCGAGGTTATCGTAATCATCTTCGGCGCTATCCTGATCATGAACACACTTTCCAGATCAGGCGCCATGGCCGCTATCAACGGCATGTTCACAAGTATCACGGTTGATATCCGTATAAAAGCCATCATCATCGGCTTCATATTCGGTGCCTTCATCGAGGGCGCAGCCGGATTCGGTACTCCTGCAGCTCTGGCAGCTCCCCTGCTCATCAGTGTAGGCTTCCCGCCTCTTGCAGCCGCTGTTGTAGCTCTTGAGTTCAACTCCGTACCTGTATGTTTCGGTGCTGTTGGTACTCCTACGAACACCGCTTACGCAACTGTTCAGGACGCTCTTGTCAACGATCCCGCCCTCAGAGATGCATGGAAGGCACAGATGACAAAGTGGTCAGCTATCGACATGGCTGTCTGCACACTCGTCATCCTCATCGTCACAACAGGTATCCTCTGCAAGATGTTCGGTGAGAACAAGAAGTTCTCCGATGTATTCGCAGTACTTCCTTTCATCATTTTCGTAACAGTATTCTTCGATGTTATCTACCTGATCATCGCTACATTCATCGGCGCTGAGCTTACATCACTTGTTGCAGCCGCGATCACCCTGATCGTATCTCTGGCACTGACATCAAAAGGTATATTCATCCCGAAGAATGTTCTTCACTTTGATCCCAAGGATCAGTGGGATAAGAGCTGGCTTTCCACAACAGAGGTTCCCGAACCCAAGACATCCGATATGCCTCTTGTTAAGGCATGGACTCCTTACTTCATTATCGCGGCTATCCTCATCATCACCCGTGTAACCCAGAAGTTCGGCGCTGGCTGGTCTACCTGGATGAAGTCCTTCACAGTAGGTACCGGTGTTCATGATCCCGGCAAGGGCGTTATCATGGGTCTTGACTGGAACTTCGCTATCCTCTGGAGCCCCGGTGTTGTATTCATCATCGTTGCTCTGATCACGATCGGCATTCATGGAATGAAGGGTTCCGAGTTTAAGGCAGGCCTTCAGGATACACTCAAGATGGTAAGCGGCGCAGCTATCGCCCTTATCTTCGGTGTTGCCATGGTTAACCTTTTCCGTTACACAAACTTCGATTCCGCTGATATGCCGTCCATGCTGGTAGCTATGGCAGAGGCTCTTGCAAACATCTTCCAGAAAGCATACATCATCGTAGCACCTCTGATCGGTGTTCTGGGCGCATTCATTTCCGGTTCCAATACCGTATCGAATACCCTGTTCTCATCCCTGCAGTTCCAGGCAGCTGTTTCTACCGGTCTTCCGGCAGCCCTCATCGTTGCTCTTCAGAACAACGGCGGCGCTATCGGCAACATGGTATGTATCAACAACGTTGTTGCAGCTACAGCTACTACAGGTACAGTTGGTAACGAAGGTAAGATCATCAGGACAGACTTCCTGCCTTGTATCATCCTTTGCATCACAGTTATCATCGTTGTTGCCATTGCGATCGGAGCAGGTGTTAACCCTGCAGCTGACGCAGTAGCTCCCATGTAATCTGTTATAAGATTTCATGATCAGATGCATGTGATCTAGATTTTCAGGGCGGCAGTACAAAAGTGCTGCCGCCCCTTTTTATGATAAAAATGAGGTGGTTTTCTTGAGCAAAAAAGCTGATATCATCGCAACCATACTGGTCATCATCATCGGCGGCCTTTCCATATACTATGCCTATACAAAAGTCGGCGCCAGGGCGGGCAGAATGACGATCGCCAGCTGCGGCATTATCTTATATCTTCTCATCCGCGATTACCGGTATAAGAAGGAAAAGGAAAAGGAAGAGATAGAAGCCAAGAGCGGCGGCCATAAGGTCATCTCCCTTTCCAAGTCAAAGTCAGAAAAAGTAAATATTGGCAATATCGCGCATCACTCCACGAAGGACAGAGATCTCAGAGTCAACAACGAAGGGTCTGCAGGACAGGAGGATATAAAATAAGCCGAAGCTCTTACGAGCCCTCGGCTTATTTTTTTGAAAGCGGCCGCTCATCGTCGGGAGTCCGAAGGACTCGAGCCGGTGACTGATCACTCCATCATCTCTCTTCTCACCTCAAACAGAAGCTTGTGATAAAAGGCCTGGCCTCCGGTCACGATATCATAACGGTTTGTCTCATATCTTACCTGGTGGCGGCCGAAGCTGCAGCCCTGAACGTCGCTCTCCGTATAGCGGATATGATTGCCCACGATATCTCTGTCCGCAATATTCCTGGCGGGCTTAAAGACATAGACGGCCCGGTCATCAACAATGATCCCCAGGGGCTGCAGGACAGCCCAGGCCATCTCCACGCTGCAGGTATAGATATGAGCGTACCTGCCGGCCATCCTCGTGAAATCATAAACTCTGAAGTTCCCCAGCCAGCTCTCATCCAGCCACCCGTTCTCCTGCTGTCTGGATACGATCAGGCAGACTGGCATGGTCCTTCTGTGGCTTAAGATCAGGTCGCGGATCTTGTCGACCTGCTTCTCCCGGATGATCCTGCGGGAGGTAGACAGGTAGCGGACGTCAAAAAGGCCGATCCGGTCAGAAATGGTAGAATAAAACTTGGGACAGGAAAAATACCGGTTCAGGTTCTCCCTGTTGGCGTCTGCCACGGCATAGGAGTTGCTGACAGAGAGCATCTGCCTGCCGTCCTCCACCTGGTAGCTCTCCGCCTCAGTGATCCATACCTGCCCGGGCGCCTCCATGTCTACATGGCTGCAGCTGACCTTCCAGTAAGACCTCCAGGGCTCATAGACTACCTTGATCCGGTAGCCGATGGGATTCCATTCAAAAGAGACCGGCTCCTTGGGCATATGCCCGTCCAGGCGGCCGAACTTCTCATAGACCCAGGAATAGACAAGCCTGGCAGCCAGCTCACAGCCCTCATGCGTATCATACTTATAAGTGGACAGATTGACAAGGGCATGAAAAACCGTGACCTCTCTGAGGGGCTCCAGTCTGTAAAAGTTATTCTCATCACCGGGGGCGCTGCCGCCGTCGTCAAAGACATCCCTTTCATTAAATATCCAGGTCAGGCTGTCGTCATGGATGACTGCCTGATTGATCAGGGCCGTGATCGTATTCACATTGATCGGCACCGGCCTGGGCTGCCTCAGCAGCTCCTCCACCAGCACAGACCTCTTTGTCTTAAAGAGGATCTTGCCGATATTGTCCTCCGAGTGATCGTTGTCCAGGATCTCCTGAACCTCAGGGTACATCTGCCTCTCTTCCATCTTGATCCGGTAGTGGGCCTTCATCATGCCGGCCCAGTTGCCTTCCTTGTAGAGGTCGTGGCCAAGATTCTCAAAAAGATTGACCAGACTCTTGTCGCAAAGCTCCAGCGTCGCCAGTATGCTGTTGAAATACCGGGAGAAACTGGACTTTCCGCTCCAGAGCTCTCCTCCCTTGTACTTCATATCATGCTCGATCTCATGCCAGCCCTCGAAGAACACAGTCTTGAGCTGGATCTCTACCGTGCTGTCTATGCACATATCCCAGGTCTCCTCGGATATCTGCCTCATCAGGTAATAGGGAAGCTTGAAGACGCCGTTTATCTTGGTCGGCTTAAACTCCATATCACTCTGTTCGGATTCTGACCACTCCACAAGTTCAAAAAGCTGTCTCAATATATCGCGGCAGATTCGAAGATCATCTTCAAAATATACATCGATCCTCAGACCGATCAGATCCTGAATCTTCTTATTCTGATTATAAGCCTTGCGCTTAAATTTATTCTCCAGGGACTGGGCTGTCTTTATTCTGGAAAATAGACGGTAATAAAGACCGCTCTGCTTGAGACGGTCCTCGACAAGGTGCTTGAGCTCTACCTCTACGATAGCCGGCACCTTGACTTTAGCTTCTATCTCTTCCCTGGAAAATGTAACTCTGTCTTCCATCTGAAAACATCCCTTCGCTTGGTCAGTGAACACTCGCTTTTTTATTTTACCACATATGGCCGCAGAATATCCTTCGCAGATATAAATTTAAGAAAATTTTTAGATAATAATACGGCGCCGGAAACAATTTCTCCAGTATCTCCCCGAAGCAGAATAATCTTGCCAAAAGAAAAGGGCTTCTGGCGAAATGGCAGATACCCGGGCCGGACAGGTATTGCAGGGCAGCCTGTCCGGCTGCTCTTTGGGGAATCACAGCGCTACATATAAAGTGTACCCCATGTCAAGGACACAGCAAAAATAAAAGTGTATGCTTTTTTCATGCCATCGGTCAGTCTGCTAAAGCGGCTGG
>OMWV01000050.1 GCA_900314845.1 uncultured Eubacteriales bacterium | reverse complement strand
GTAATGACAGTTTAGCTGAGGTATCTCTTTTTGTTAAGTCTGACTTATCTGTCGTCTACACTTTGAATTATACAGGAAGCTAATTATCTCCCGACCTTTTCAAGGATCAGCTTCTTAAGAGTCATCGTTACCTGCTCTATATTCATATCAGACGTATCTACCAGGATGGCATCCTCTGCCTTGCGAAGAGGAGCGGCCGCCCGGTTCATATCCCTCTGGTCTCTTTCTATGATATCCTTTTCTATCTCATCCAGCCTGCAGTCAATGCCTCTTTCCTGCTGCTCCTTATAGCGGCGCTGTGCTCTGACAAGGGAGCTTGCCGTAAGATAGATCTTTACATCGGCACCCGGCAGGACATTTGTCCCTATATCCCTGCCGTCCATGATCACGTTCTCGGAAGCAGCCAGGGATCTCTGCAGATCCAGGAGTTTTTCTCTCACAACGGGCAGCGCTGATACCCTGCTGGTCATCCGGCTGACCTCTTCCGTCCGGATCCTGCCGTTTACATTGACCCCGTTCAGATATACGCACTGCTCTCCCTTCTCATAGCTGATCTTTATCTCAATATCCGGACAGGCATCCGCGACAGCTTTCTCATCCTCCGTATCGATATGATGCTCCAGCATATACAGGGTCATAGCCCTGTACATAGCACCAGTATCTACATATATATATCCCAGATTCTGTGCCAGATTTCTGGCGATCGTACTCTTGCCCGCTCCTGCCGGCCCGTCTATGGCTACATTGATACTCATAATCTTTCTTCTCCTTCTCTCTCAGGCTCCTCATCTGTCAGGGCCTCCCTTGCTGCTGTTCCCGCCATATGACCTGTGGACCAGGCGATCTGCAGGTTATACCCTCCGGTCATCGCGTCAAGATCAAGAACCTCACCCGCAAAATAAAGCCCCGGAAGTTTCCTGGACTCCATGGTCTCAGGAAATACCTGTCTCACATTGACACCGCCGCGGGTCACAACTGCTTCATTATACCCTCTTGTCCCCTGCACATGCAAGACGAGATCTTTCATGGTCCGGACAAGCCTTTGCCTTTCTTCCTTTTTTATATCCCTTACGACCTCGTGACCGCTTAGGCCTGCCAGCTCGATAATGACCGGGATCATGCTGGAAGGCATCAGCCTTTTCAGAGAATTGACCAGCTGGCGGTTAAGATTTTCAGAAAAATCTCTTAGAACCCTCTCATCCAGCTGCTTTTCGGAAAGAGCCGGTTTAAGATCTACGTGGATCACTGTCTTCTCCCTGCTCTTAAGGCCGGCATAGACAGCGCTTGCGCTGAGCACGAGGGGGCCTGTGATGCCAAAATGGGTAAACATCATCTCTCCCCGGTCTTCAAACCTTTTCTTTCCGCCTGAAGACATTGTAAATCCGACATTCTTAAGGGAAAGCCCCTGCAGCCTTCTGCACCAGGGCTCACTGATAACAAGGGGTACAAGAGAGGGAAATGTCGGCACAATGCTGTGCCCTGTCTCCTGAGCCATCCGGTATCCATCCCCTGTTGATCCTGTCGATGGATAGGATATCCCCCCGCAGGCAATGATAACGGCATCAGCCTGAACCTGAGCTTTATCAGACAGTTCCACCGCGCTGACCCTTTCCCCGTCGGACAGGATCCTCGATACCGGACTGTCCAGGTGGACATGAACATTGCGGGCTCTCAGCATGCCGGTCAGCGCCTTTATCACATCCGATGACTTATCCGATGCGGGAAATACTCTCTGCCCCCGTTCCGTCTTCAGCTGCAGCCCGTTCTCTTCCAGAAGTCTCATCATGTCGTGATTCCCAAAAGAATAGAAAGCAGAATAGAGAAATCTTCTGTTGCTGTTCACATTGTCCAGCAGGGTCTGCGTATCCTGACAGGCATTTGTCACATTGCATCTGCCCTTGCCTGTTATATAAAGCTTCTTACCCAGCTTCTCATTCTTTTCATATATATGGACCTCTGTGTTCTTCCCGGACGCAGAAATGGCAGCCATCATACCGGCTGCTCCTCCTCCGATTATTATGATCTTTTTCTTCATCTCACCAGTCTCACCATCCACCATTGAAACACTGACCGCACAGCATAGATGGTATTATAGCATAAAAAGCTCTTCTTATACAACAAAAGAGCTGCTGCATGACTGCAGCAGCTCTGAAGTTTCAGAAGATATTGATTACATCTCAACGATAAGAGCCTGGCCCATACCACCGCCGATGCAAAGGGTAGCAAGACCTCTGTGGCTGCCTCTCTTCTGCATCTCATAGAGCAGTGTAACAAGGATACGAGCGCCTGATGCACCGATAGGATGTCCTAATGCGATAGCACCGCCGTTAACGTTAACCTTATCCATATCAAACTTGAGGTCATGAGCTACTGCAAGTGACTGTGCAGCGAATGCCTCGTTAGCCTCAACAAGGTCGATATCGTCGATCGTAACGCCTGCTCTCTCCATAGCTTTCCTGGAAGCAGGGATGGGGCCTGTGCCCATGATTGAAGGATCTACACCAGCTGTAGCGTAGGAAACGATCTTAGCCATAGGCTTGAGACCGAGCTCCTCAGCCTTCTCTGCGCTCATAACTACGAGAGCTGCTGCCGCGTCGTTGATACCGGAAGCGTTGCCGGCTGTAACAGTACCATCGGGCTTCTTGAAAGCGGGCTTAAGCTTGGAAACCTTCTCCATTGTTGAGCCATACTTTACATGCTCATCTGTATCGAATACAATGTCGCCCTTCTTATTCTTAACAACAACGGGAACGATCTCATCCTTGAATCTGCCGGACTCGATTGCCTTCTCAGCAAGGTTGTTGGAACGAACTGCGAACTCATCCTGCATCTCTCTTGTGATGCCCCACTGCTCAGCTACGTTCTCAGCTGTGATGCCCATATGATAACCGTTGAAAGCATCCCACAGACCATCATTAACCATGCAGTCGATCATGTTAGTGTTGAACATTCTTGCGCCCCAGCGAGCTGAAGGGATTGCGTAGGGAGCCATACTCATGTTCTCCATACCGCCGCAAACGATGATATCAGCCTCGCCTGCTTTGATCGTGTTAGCTGCAAGCGCAACAGACTTAAGACCGGAACCACATACGATATTGATCGTCATAGCAGTAGTTTCCTTAGGCAGACCAGCGTTCATTGATGCCTGACGTGCAGGGTTCTGTCCAAGAGAAGCAGTAAGAACGTTGCCGAAGATAACCTGGTCAACCTGCTCAGGCTTGATACCTGCTCTGTTGACAGCTTCCTTGATAACTGTAGCACCAAGCTCTACAGCGGGAGTGTTCTTAAGTGTACCGCCGAATGTGCCGATAGCAGTCCTGCATGCGCTTACGATTACAACATCTTTCATGAATTGCCTTCCTTTCATTAACCACTTTGAAAAAATGAAACTGCAAAAAACAATGTCCGCCAACTTATCAACCTGAGCAAACTCTGTGTAGAAGTCATTTCTTTGTCAATAAATTAACATCATCTATATTATAACATAAAAATGTTATTTGTACAGTTCTTTTATATGTTTTTTTATAAAACATGCCAACATTTTTCGGAAGTGGTAAATTTTTCCAAACAATGTGGAAAAAAGCCATTAATTAAAGCCATTTTACCACATATCCTCAGCAAATCAACTGTATTTTTATGTTTTGGGTGAATTCTTATCTCCCTGCCCTCCTGCTGCCTTAACAGCCTGCCCTTCTCCTGCTCCTGAAATGCCTGTGATCCGGCCAAAAGGCATTTACGGCCAAGCCGGTCCGGGCAGGGCTGCCCTTATGTCTGTCAATGATGGTCATGATGTGAAGAAAATAGGCAGAATTGTTTATGTATTTTGCAGAGGTAAATAGGAGCAGGAGACTTTGGATATCAATAATTTTTATAAAAAAGTTTACGCAGATTTTTCAAAGTATGGATGGAGGATCCTCTGCCGCTTTTTGAGAAAGAAAGAATTTTTTTGTGTATTTCTTAACAATATTTCCTATGCAAAATAATAGAGGCAGAGTCATACCCCGATGGTATCCTCTGCCTCTTTCTCGGCTTCCCCTTTGAACTCCTCCATCAAAGCAGGCGGCACAGGCGGCAGCTCTGCCGGCCTGCTTACTCCAAAGGCTCTCAAGAACTCCTCCGTCGTCGCGAAGAGGATCGGCCTGCCGGGAGCATCCAGCCTGCCGGCTTCCATGATCAGGCCATAGTCCAGAAGTCTGTTCACGGGATGCGTACAGCTGACGCCCCGGATCTTCTCTATCTGTGCCCTGGTAACCGGCTGCATATAAGCTATGATCGCCAGCGTCTCCAGCATGACATTTGTCAGAGAGTATTTCTTTGGCTGATGGATCAGGGCATTGATATAATCGTACATTTCCGGATCTGTACACATCTGAAAAGAATCCTCAAGTTCTATGACGCGCACGCCCCTGCCCTCTTCTATGCATAGGTTTCCCAGCCGGCGGGCAAGATCAGCAGCCCGTCCCGGATCTGTATGCAGGACTCTGGCCAGGTCTTGCGCGGCTACTGCCCTGCCCATAGTAAAAAGCAATGACTCTATCACTGCCATTGCCTTTTCGTCACTGAGTACTTCCACATTTCCATCTGCCGCTCCCCGGGCCCGGTCAAGCTTTTCCGGCTGTCCGTCTCCTGGGGTCATCCCGTCTCTCATGCTGTCACCTCTATAAGAATATCGTCAAATATCCTGTCCTGCCTTGTGTGGACCGTGCCGTCCTTCATCATCTCGAGGACAACAAGAAATGTTACGATCACTTCCTCTTTGGACGAGCCGGAATCAAGAAGTTTTCTGAAACTCAGATCCTTCTTTTTTGTCCGGACAAGTTTTCGGATCTGCCTCGATCTCTCGGCAAAGTCTACCGGCTCCTCCTCTATCTTTCCAAAGCGGCTTCTCACCGGATCTATCCTGTCGGCAGACCTTTGCATGACCTGGCTGAATATTTCCTGCAGGCGGCTGATGTCCAGCCCTCCCACAAGCTGTTCCAGATCTACAGGCTCGGGGCTGTATGTGATGTCGGGAGGCATCGTCGTCTCCTTATAACAGCATCTTCCGGCTGCAAGACCCTGCCCCTTCAGGATCCGGGCCAGATATTTATACATTTTATACTCTATCAGCCTTCTTGTCAGTTCCTCTCTCGGATCACCGCTCTCCTCTTCTTCCTCGCTCTTCTGAGCAGGGAGCAGCATCTTTGACTTTATCCGGAGAAGTTCTGAGGCCATGACCAGAAAATCGCTTGCCGTTTCCATATCGTGTATCTCCATCCGGCCGATATATTCCAGATACTGATCCGTGATCTGGGCGATAGGAATATCGTAGATGTCAACCTTGTTGACCTCGATCAGATGAAGCAGCAGATCCAGAGGACCTTCGAAATTCTGAAGCCTGTAGCTGATCTTTTCCATACTTAATCTCTGTCCCCGCTGTTGACGATAAGCTGATAGGCATCTTTGATGCAGCTGATCTGCGTCCTGATGCCCCCGTCCATCCTCTCACCGTCAAGAGACCAGGTCAGGGGTCTGTCCGACATAAATGAGACGGAATTTGTCTGAAATGTCAGGAACATGGGGTTGTCGTAATTCATCGTATTGAGAGATGTGATGATCTGGCTGATATCGATGGGAGTCTTGGGCCGCCTGATCAGCATGACCTCGAAAAGTCCGTCATTCAGATCGACAAAATCATCGCTCATCTTGAAGACCCCGCCTATGCTTTTTGCATTGCTGACAGCGCCAAAGGCAAAGGAATCCTCTATAACCTGACCGTCGTACTCTATATGCATGGGATAGTCGGTTATCGAAAAAGAAGAAAGTTCCCTCAGCCCCTCAAGGATATAGGCAAAATGGCCCAGACTGTTCTTTATATTCTGAGGCGTCGAGTAGGATGCCTCCGTAAATGCTCCAAAAGACGCGACATAAGAGAAATAGGTATCGTTAAACATCCCGGCGTCAAATGTATGAGGCTGGCCGTGAATGATATCGTCTATGGCAGTGCCTATATTCGAGGAAAGATTCACACCTGACGCAAAATCGTTTGTAGAACCTGCCGGGATATAGCCGAGCAGAGGTCTCTTCTCATCATCCCATGTCATGACGCCGGAGAGAACTTCATTAAAAGTACCATCCCCGCCGCTGCAGATGAGAAGCTGGTATCTGCCCTCCGCTTCCTTCAGCATCTTCTGCGTATACCCTCTTCCCTGTGTGGTCATGACCACCGTCTCACAGCCGGCTTTCGTGAGGGCATCTATGACATTTATCAGCTCGGTCCTTATCTTCTGGCGCCCAGAATAAGGATTCACGACAAACAGAACCTTCTGTCCCATAATACCACCCCAAATATTCTATACATGCAGGCCCTCCCTGCCCGACTGAAGATGGACAGCAAAAGAGTGCCTGAGTGTATGCGGTGTAATATCTGCCTTTATACCGGCAGACTTCGCATAACATTTCATAATTTTCCAGAAGCCCTGACGTGACATCTGCCTGCCGCTGCAATTGACAAAAAGCAGTCTCTGGTCCTCTTCCTTTACCAGAGCAGGCCGGGCAGATTCCAGATAAGCATTCATGGCTCTGCGCGCACAGTGCCCGAAGGGGATGATCTGCATCTTTCCCCGGCGGATACACTTGATATATCCGGAAACCATATTCACATCATCGAGGGTAAGAGCCAGAAGCTCACTCACTCTGATGCCGGTCGCATAGAGCAGTTCGAGCATGGCTTTGTCCCTGACGGCTTTACTGCTGCCGCCGCAGGGCTGTTCAAGAAGAAGATTGACCTCATCGACCGACAGGACCGCGACCGCCCTGTGCTGAACTTTCGGCGGGGCAAGATCTGCTGCCGGATCGAATGAGATCAAATGCTGATCAAATAGATAAGAAAAATAATTCTTCAGTGATGCTATATTCCGTGAGACAGTAGCGCTTGCAAATCCTTTATCGGAAAGGCTCCGGACATAAGCCTCCATCGCGACCGATGAGACCATGTCTAGATCTCTCATACCGTTTTCCTGTGCATAGGCAAGAAAACGGCAGATATCTCTCCGGTAAGAAGCGATCGTGCTGACTGACGAATGCCGGACATCTGCAAGATATCTGATAAACTGTTCCAGTTGACTGTCCATGATAAGGTCTACATCTTGCGGCATCTGTCACAGACGGCGGCAGCCGCGTCCATCAGGCTGCTGCGAAAGCCATCTCTCTCCAAAGCTTCCACCGCGGCTATCGTAGTTCCGCCGGGCGAACAGACAGCATCTTTGAGCAGGCCAGGATGCTGGCCGCTCGTAAGGACCATCTGCGCCGCGCCGCTCACTGCCTGAGCGACAAATCTGTAGGCCTTGGCCCGGGGCATCCCGTAAGCAACGACGCCGTCCGCAAGAGCTTCTATCATCATATAGACAAATGCCGGTGAAGAACCGCTGGCAGCCGTAACTGTGTCCATAAGATTCTCCGGCACCGTCTCGACCAGGCCGAAAGAAGTGAAGAAATCATCCAGCAGCTTCTTCTCCTCGTCCGTATAATCATCATCAGAGAAAGATATTCCGGTCATCCCCTGGCCGATCGCAGCCGGTGTGTTGGGCATGGCGCGGACGATCTTCACATCCTCCCCTATCTCTTCCTTCAGCTGGGCAATAGAATAGGAAGGAGCAAGTGAGATCACGATCCTGCCGCCTAAATGACCCTTTAACTGAGAAAGAACGGCAGGATAGACCTGGGGCTTAACGGCGAGAATGACGACCCGGGCAGCCTGGGCTGCCTCCAGGGCACTGCCGGCAAAATGGACCCCTGTCTTCTCCTCCAGTTCACGTCCCTTGGCGGGATCTGCTCTGTTAAAAACAATCTGGCCGGGTCTGAAATTCTTCAGACAGCCGGTCAGCATGGCAGATCCCATGTTCCCCATTCCTATAAAAGCAAAAAGTTCCATGGCTTATTCATTCCAGTTGTGATAAACATTCTGCACATCGTCATCCTCGTCCAGAAGATCAAGGATACGGTTCAGATTGTTGATATCTTCTTCCTTCGTCAGATCCACATAGTTCTGAGGGATCATAGTGACCTCGGCAGAAGCCATAGGGACTCCGGCCTTCTCAAGATTCTCTCTGACTGTGCTGAAATCATCCGGATCCGTCAGGATAACATAGGAGTCTTCCTCCTCATTAAAATCCTCCGCCCCCGCGTCCAGGGCTGTCATCATGAATTCGTCCGGATCTGTCTCATACTCTTCCTTGTCTACGATGATCTGACCCTTTCTGTCGAACATAAAGGAAACGCAGCCCGCTGTTCCGATAGAGCCGCCGCCCTTGGAAAATGCGCTTCTCACATTCGCGGCTGTCCTGTTCTTGTTGTCCGTAAGAGTCTGAACAATGATCGCGACTCCGCTGGGCCCATAGCCCTCGTAGGTGTTGTTCTCATAATTAACGGAATCAAGGTTGCCTGCCGCCTTCTTTATGCCGCGGTCTATCGTGTCATTGGGCATGTTGTTGGACTTTGCCTTGGCGATCACATCGCGAAGCTTGCTGTTGTTGGCAGGATCCGCTCCGCCTTCCTTGACGGCTACCGCGATCTCACGGCCGATGATCGTGAAGATCTTACCCTTAGCGGCATCGTTCTTCTCCTTCTTATGTTTAATGTTAGCAAATTTAGAATGTCCTGACATCTCTATTCTCCTATCTACTGTTCTCTCTTCTTCTTGATAACTTACTAATTCTATCATCTGACGATATAAAAATCAAGACTTTACGTCCGGTCGGCAGGCTGACAGACAGCCTCTTCTGTATTCTTTGTCACCCGGACAAGTGTGATCATATTATCCCTGACCTTTGCTATCCTGAAATTGTAACCATCCACGTCGACGCTGGCTCCCTCTGACGCGCTGGGGATCCTGTTAAGCTTAGCGATCAGATAGCCGTTCAGTGTATCAAAATCATCAGAGAACTCTATGCCCAGCAGGTCTGTGATATCTTCCAGGGGAGTCATCCCTCTCATATACCAGCCGTCCCCGATAGACTGAATGAAATGTTCATCCCTGTCGTACTCATCCATGATATTCCCCACGATCTCCTCAAGGATATCTTCCATAGCGACAAGGCCTACAGACTGCCCGTACTCATCGACGACTATGGCCATGTGCACTTTTTTAGCCTGCATCTCATTGAAAAGACTGTTTATGCTCTGTGTATCCGGCACGAACATGGGCTTGCGCATGATCTCTTTGATATGTACATTCTTCTCCCCGTGAACGATCATCCTCATCACGTCCTTCAGATGAAGGATCCCGATGATATTATCCTCGTCATCCTCATAAACGGGATAACGGGAATAAGGCTCGCTGGCCATGAATTCAGCTGCTCGGGAAATAGAAAGGCTGGCGTCTATACTGATCACATTGCGCCTGTGAGTCATGATATCCGAGACATCCTTGTCATCGAATTCGAAGATATTGCTGATCATCTCGACCTCATTTTCCTCGATAACGCCCTGCTCATGACCCTCGCTGACCATCATGATGATCTCTTCTTCCGTGACGTTTTCTTCCACATTTTTCGTATTCAGGCCGGCCGCCTTCTCCAGACCCTTTACGGAAAGGCCTATCAGGGCGATAAAGGGCCGGAATATGATATTGAGAAATGCAACAGGTCTGTAAAATACACGGATCCAGCCTTCATAATGTCTGTGGGCCAGCCTCTTGGGAAAAAGCATGCCAAAAACTGTGATGACGTAGATGATCACTGCCCACACGATCAGATGACTAAAAAGAGCAGAAAAGAAAAAGCCCAGGCCTGCCCTGCGAAGAACATCGTGAAGATTTCGCACGAAGGGGCCGGCAGCATAAGAACCTGTGATGATGGAGGCTGCCGTAACGATCATATCCACCATGCTGAGAAATACCGAAGGCTTTTTTGCAAGCTCAAGCACCCGGGCAGATCTCTCATCGCCCGCTTCGGCTTTTTTTGAAAGAGCTGATCTGCCCATGGCAGATATCGCTACACTTGTTCCGGAAAATACTGCGCAGATAAGGGTCAGAATGACAAATAAAAATACCCTTAGCGGCAAATGGTCACCATCCATGATAATTGTTCCTTCCTGAAGTGAGAAATATAAGGGGGGATCAGATCTGAGATTTAGTTATCTGATCCAGATAATTGACTTCCCGGACTGCATGTCCGTTCCTGAGATAGACTCTGGGTACGCGCCGGTTCACATTACATACGAGTTCATAGTTAAAAGACCCGCCGGGCGCCGCGACTTCTTCTGCGGAGACAGCCTCGCTGCCCTGGCCTCCGATCAGGGTGACCTCATCTCCCTGATTGATCTCCGTGACCGCGTCCGTGATATCGACCATGAGCTGATCCATACAGACACGGCCTATGATGGGATATGAGTTGTTGTCGATCAGCACTCTTCCCCTGTTGGACATGGTCCTGGGATAGCCGTCCGCGTAGCCTATGGATACTGTCGCGATCCTGGTCGGTCTCTTACAGACAAATGTGGCTCCGTATCCGACAGGAGTTCCCGCCTCCACCTTCTTAATGTGGACGATCCGGCTCTTAAGGCTCATGACCGGCTTGAGCGGAAGAAGAGATTTGTCCACTTCCTCAGAGGGGTAGAGGCCGTATATGATGATGCCGGCCCTGACCATATCCATCTGGAATTCGGGATATCTCATGATAGCGGCGCTGTTGGCGCAGTGCCTGCAGGGGATATCCACTCCGCACTTTTTCAGGTGGTCTATCATTGTGATGAACTTTTCTGCCTGCTTTTTTGTCAGCTGATCATCCTCGCAGTCCGCGCAGGAAAAATGTGTAAATATTCCGTGGATCTTTACATTGTGCAGGAGTGAGTCGATCATCTTTATGCTCTTGACAGACTCTTCGCTGACCTTAAATCCGATCCGGCTCATTCCTGTATCTATCTTTATATCGATATTCACGACCTTGCCCAGCTTATCGGCTGCCTTGTCAAGGTCTTTGGCCGTCGTATAGGAAGATACTGTAGGAGTGAGATCATAGGAGATGACCATCGGATACTCTTCCTTGTTCACATAGCCAAGTATGAGTATGGGCACCTCTATGCCGTTCCTTCTAAGCTCCACACCCTCATCAGCCGTAGCCACAGCAAAGCTGTCCGCGCCCATCGCCAGGAGTTCCTGCGCCAGAACAGCTGCTCCATGCCCGTAGGCATTGGCCTTTATCACGCACATAAGCTTTGTCTCCGGTCTTATCTTTGCCTTGATCTGCCTGATATTGTATTCAAGAGCGTCAAGTGAAATATCAGCACGTACCCGATATGTGTTCCTCATGAAATAACCTCCAGAAATTATCTGTATACACACGCAAAATATCCGGTGACAACAATAGACTGCCTCAGCGCATAAGAATGTCCGGGATCGCCTCTGCTATATCAGAAGCCGTCACAGAGCGGACTCCTCTTCTGTCTGATGCCCTTTCCCCGGCAAGGCCATGGATATAGACGCCAAGCTTTGAGGCCTCCATCAGATCCATTCCCTGGGAGCACAAGCCTGCGATGACGCCCGTGAGGACATCTCCGCTTCCCCCTGTGGACATGCCGTTATTGCCGGATAAATTGACATATATATCTTTATTGTCACCGAATATCATCGTTCTTGCATCTTTTGAGATACATATTACACCATATTCATGACTAAAATCTACACATATTTTCTGTAAATTTGTTTTAAGAGTTTGGATATTATAGCCAGTCAGCCGCGACAGCTCCATGAGATGCGGTGTGACAGCTGCCGGCGCGGAACACATTTTCAGGATCTGCGGCTGTTCTGATATGATATTAAGGGCGTCCGCGTCTATGATAAGAGGACAGGCGGCATGCTCAAGGACATAATGTACGATCTTATGGGAAATATCAGACTTTCCCAGGCCGGGGCCGACTACAAGAGTGCTGCAGGAAGCAAGAAGATCCTTCAGAGCATTTTCATCAAATTCATGGTCCGGATATGTCTTCATGACTGCCTCGGGAATCAGCTGCTGCAATATGACCCTGTTGCTCTCGGGCGTGTAGATCGTCACAAGGCCTGCCCCCATGTAATAAGCCGCTCTGGCTGAAAATGCCGCGGCGCCGGCCATATTCCTGCTGCCTGCTATGATGAGGGTCTTTCCGTATGTTCCTTTATTGGAATCCTGTCTGCGGGCGGGAAGCCTGCCAAGATCCTCAGGCCCGTAGGCAATATGCAGGCCTTCGATATGATGGATCGCGTTCGGGTCAAATCCGATCTCCGCGCAGACGATCCGGCCGCTGAACAGGGCGCCCGGATAAAGAAGCATGCCCAGCTTTCTGTATCCGAATGTTACCGTCACGTCTGCCCGGACGGCAGTTCCCAGGATCTGCCCGTCAGCAGAACTGACCCCGGAAGCTATATCGACGGCAAAGACCTGTTTCCCCTGAGCAGATACCGCGTTCACAGCCTCCACCCAGTCCCTGTATGTGCCGCCTATCTCCCGGGACAGGCCGGTCCCGAATATAGCATCGACCAGGATATCGTATTTCCCAAGCAGGCCTTCCATCTTCTCCTGCTTCTCCTCCTGCCCGGCGCCGGCCAGCCATTCATCGCCGAATATGATATCCAGGCCCATGAAGGAAGCGATATCAAGCTGCTTCTTGGCGTCCACAGACAGTTTCTCCCGCTTTCCCACGAGAAGAATGGAGGCTTGAAAACCCGAGGTATGAAGGATCCTTGCCGCCGCCATTCCGTCGCCGCCGTTATTGCCGCTGCCGCAGACAGACAGGACTTTCAGATCCTTCTCCGAACCGTCCAGATATTTCCTGATCTCCTGCGCGCAGGAAAGGGAAGCCCTTTCCATGAGGACCAGGGAGGGGATCCCCGCCTGGTCTATGGAGAATCTGTCCACCAGAGCCGCCTGTTTTCCGTCAACGAGATATTCCATATTCTTTTTCTCCTCCATTCCTGCCTTAGCGTACCAAGCACGCCGCGCCGCCCCGCGGCTCGCCGCCTTCACAAAAATAAGCTGAAGTTATTCTGATAACCTCAGCTTTAATAAGCGCTGCCGCTTTCTCTCTAATCAGTCATTCATATATGAGTTATAACTGTACTTTTCATTGCCCCTGTGGCGCAGATTGTATGAAAGTGTCATCAGGCTTTCGTCCAGATGAACATTCTTTACGCATACGTCGTCTGAGACCTTAAGATCCGTGGGCGCAAAATTCCAGATAGCCCGGATCCCCAGTTCTTCCAGCTTGCTCGCTATGGGTCTTGCGTTCTTCTTGGGCACTGTGAGCGTTGCCACATCGACGGAATGTGACTTTACAAACTCTTCCAGCTCGTCCACCATCTGGATCTCAATGCCGCGCACGGCAAGGCCTTCCAGTCTGGGATTCGCGTCGAATATTCCTATGACCTTGAAGCCGACACGGCTGAAATCATAATTGGCCAGTGCCTGTCCAAGATTGCCCGCGCCTATGATGATCATGTTCTGCTGATTATCCAGGCCAAGAATCTTGCCGATCTCGTCATAGAGATACTGCACGTTATAGCCGTATCCCTGCTGGCCGAAACCGCCAAAGTTGTTGAGATCCTGGCGGATCTGTGACGCAGTCACCTTCATCTTTATGCTGAGTTCCTTGGAAGAGATCCTTACGACCTCATTCTCTATGAGTTCTCCCAGATACCTGTAATACCGCGGAAGGCGCTTGATCACCGCGGGGGAAATAACTCTCTCTGACATTTCTATTTCACTCCTGTCCTTCGATCAATCCAGATACCGCCTGCCCGCGATAATGGACCACTTTTTCTAATCTTTTATGTATTATTATATCAGTTGTGATTTTATTGTCAATCACCCGTCTGAAAATTTCGCGGATCTCCCCATTCTTATCCGGTTGCAAAGGCCCGTTTTTTTGTCTATAATACTAATGTTTGCTTGCCATAAGGCAGGCTGAGATTTTATTTTTCGGAGGCGGACATGGTCTTATCCTGTTACAATATCTGTTTTTCCATAGGCACCGAGGAGATACTCGACGGCATCAGCTTCAAGCTTGAAGATCACGAGAAAGCTGCCATCGTCGGCATAAACGGTGCAGGCAAATCAACTCTCCTGAAGATCATCACGGGCGAGCTGAGCCCCGACCAGGGTGAGATTACGTTCGGCAAAGACAAGACGATCGGCTATCTTGCCCAGCGCCAGGATGTCATTTCCGACCAGACCATATATGACTGTGTGATAAGCGTGAGGAAAGAGCTTACCGATATCTGGGACAGGCTCAGACAGGTCGAGGAGGAAATGAAGCAGGCCCAGGGAGATCAGCTTGAGTCCCTTCTGAAGGAGTACGACCGGCTCAACCACCGTTTTGAACAGGAAAACGGCTATGCCCTGCGCAGCGAGACCGTCGGTGTTCTCAAGGGGCTGGGCTTTTCCGAGGATGAGTTTGATAAAAAAGTCTCAACTTTGTCCGGCGGCCAGAAGACCCGTGTCAGTCTGGGAAGACTTCTCATGATGAAGCCGGATCTCATTATGCTTGATGAGCCCACAAACCACCTGGATATGACATCTGTCGCCTGGCTGGAAACTTATCTGTCCACATACCCCGGCGCTGTCCTTGTTGTAGCCCATGACAGGTATTTTCTGGATAAGATCGCGGAAAAGGTCATAGAGATAGAGAATCATCAGGGGCGGGTCTATACGGGGAATTATACGGCCTATTCTCAGAAGAAAGCTCAGCTGAGGGACGCACAGCTTAAGGCCTGGCTCAACCAGCAGAGGGAGATAAAACATCAGGAAGATGTTATCCGCAAGCTGAAGCAGTTCAACAGAGAGAAGTCTATCAAGCGTGCCGAAAGCCGGCAGAAGATGCTGGAGAAGGTGGAACGGCTGGATCAGCCCCAGGAGCTGAAGGCTGATATGAACCTGATCCTGACAGCCAGCATCCAAAGCGGCAATGATGTCCTTTATGCAGAAGACCTTGGCAAATCTTTCGGCAGTCAGCGGCTCTTTGGCGGCATCAATATCGATATAAAAAGAGGGGAAAGAGTCGCCATCATCGGGGATAACGGTACAGGCAAGTCCACGATCCTCAAGATCATCACAGGCTCCCTGGCTCCGGACAGCGGCTATGTGAAGCTTGGGACAAACGTTCATATCGGATATTATGACCAGGAACAGCAGATGCTGAGCATGGACAAGACAATTTTTGATGAGATATCGGACACCTGGCCGGATATGACTCAGACAAGGATCCGGAATGTCCTTGCCTCCTTCCTTTTCACAGGGGATGATGTCTACAAGTACATCCGGGACTTAAGCGGCGGCGAGAGGGCCCGCGTCTCTCTTGCCAAGCTCATGCTTTCCACTGCCAATTTCCTTATACTGGACGAGCCGACCAACCACCTGGATATCGTCTCGAAGGAGGTACTGGAGAGGGCTCTGAGTTCCTACTCAGGCACCCTGCTCTACGTCTCCCATGACCGTTATTTTATTAACCAGACAGCGACCCGCATCCTGGAACTTTCCGACCAGGGCCTGAAAAGTTATGACGGCAATTATGACAGATATCTGGAGAAGAAACTCAATCCCTCTCCCACAACATCATCCGGCATAAGCGCCGGCAGGGAAGAGGAAGAAGATAACCCGCAGATCAGCCAGGGAAAGCTTGATTACAGGCAGCAGAAGGAAGAACAGGCCAGGAAAAGGAAGCGGGAAAACCAGCTGAAGAAAACTCTGGCCCGGATCGATGAGATCGACGCAAGGAAGGCAGAGATAGATGAACTTCTTGCTCAGGAAGACATCTACACAGACCATAAGAAGCTGATGGAACTCAGCGGCGAGAGAGGCCAGCTGGAAGAAGAAGAGGAAAAACTTATGATGATCTGGGAAGAACTGGAAGAGGAAGAAGAATAAGCTCTGATCTAAAAAGGAGCGTCTGCGGCGATGTGCGCAGGCGCTCCTTTTTCATTTTTATTATTTCAGGAAAAACAAGAACAATTCCCGGTCTTATTTATTGTTGGCAATGACCATTCCCTTGTCGGCATCCACCGTCACGTATGTGCCCTGCTTGAGAATCTGGACAGCATTCTTTGCTCCCGTGATGACCGGAATACTGAGGGCGCTGCCGACGACAGCCGCATGGGAATCCTCTCCCTCCTCTTCCGTTATGATGGCAGAAGCCGTGCGCAGCTGCTCCATGATGCCGTTGCTTGTATGGCTGATGACAACAATGTCTCCCTGCTTGTATATGCGCTTTAAGGAACTCTCATTTGAGCAGACGCAGAGATTGCCGGAAGCCTTGCCACCGTATCCCCGGCCCTTTATCAGAACATGTCCCACAACATGGACCTTGAGAATATTCGTCGTGCCGGACACGCTTAAGGGAACTCCTGCCGTGATAACAACAACCTCTCCCTGCTTCACGAGGCCGGCCTTCTGAGCAGAATCGACCGCGCAGTCAAAGAGCTTATCCGTGGAATCTTCCTTGCCGATCAGGATGGGGATAACGCCCCAGGACAGATTCAGCTTTCTCCTGACATCCTGAGCCATGGCACAGGCGATGATGGGTGATACCGGCCTGTACTTGGACAGCATCCTTGCCGTAAAGCCTGACTTTGTCACAGTGACGATCGCCGACGCGTTCAGATCTTCTGCCGTCGTGCAGCAGGCATGGGATATGGCATTCGTGATATCTGTGTCCGGAGCTGACTGGTAATCATGGAGCATCTTGCCGTAGTCTATGGCCTCCTCCGCCATCTGGGCGATCCTGGCCATGGTCTTAACCGCCTCCACAGGATACCTGCCGGCTGCCGTCTCCCCGGAGAGCATGACAGCGCTGGTATTGTCATAGACTGCATTTGCCACATCCGTAACCTCCGCCCTGGTCGGTCTGGGGTTCTCTATCATGGATTCCAGCATCTGCGTAGCCGTGATAGCGATCTTGCCCGCCTGGTAGCATTTTTTAATGATCATCTTCTGAAGGATGGGCACCTCCTCGAAAGGAATCTCAACGCCCATATCCCCCCTGGCGACCATGATGCCGTCCGAAACCCGGATGATGTCATCTATATTGTCTATGCCTTCCCTGTTCTCTATCTTGGCGATGATCCTGATAGAATCATCTCCGTGCTGGGCAAGAACCCGGCGCATGTCCAGAATATCCTGAGCAGTCCTTGTAAAGGAGGCCGCTATGAAATCATAACCGTTCTCAACGCCAAAGACCAGGTCCGAATAGTCCTGATCGCTGATAAAGGGCATGCTCAGCCTGCAGTCAGGTACATTCACTCCCTTGTGGTCTGAGACTTCTCCCCCGTTCACGACCCGGCAGATGATATCTGTATCCGTGACATCCGTCACCTTCATCTCTATGAGGCCGTCATCTATGAGGATCGTCGTTCCCTGGCTTACATCTGAAGGGAGGCCCTTGTATGTGATGGAGGCTCTCTCATTCGTCCCTTCTATCTCATCGGATGTCAGAGTAAAGGTCTGACCCGGTTCCAGCGTGATCCTGCCGCCTTTAAAAGTCCTCAGCCTGATCTCAGGTCCCTTTGTGTCCAGCAGAGCAGCCACAGGCAGATCCAGTTCCTCTCTGACCTTCTTCACGATATTCAGTGTCTTGAGATGGGATTCATGGGTTCCGTGGGAAAAATTCATCCTGGCGACATTCATACCTCCGAGCATCAGTTCCCTTATGACCTCTTCGCTGTCTGAAGCCGGTCCCAGAGTACACACTATCTTTGTCTTCCTGATTGCCATAAAGTCCTCCTTTATCCGCTGCCTAGAGCTTGCTGATCAAAAATGCCGGGGATAGACTCCCTCGTCCTTGAGCTGCTCAAGGGCAGCCTCGACCTGAGCTCTATCCTCCTTATATGTCATGCCATACCATCTGTCCGGAGAGCGCAGGACTTTTACCTGAGCCCTGCCCTCATCTATCAGCCCTCCGACTACTGACGGAAGAAAATATTCCGCCCTCAGCGGATCCTCTGGCATCTTCTGCTCCAGAAAAGCCAAAAAGCCGGTCTCAAGCTCATCCATGATTCCCTTTGAAAATCCCCAGAGATTCATGGATACCGTCTCGTCTGCCGATATGGGGGTAAATGTCTTCCCATCATCTTCTGAGTAGGCGGCCCCGCCTTTTGTCCTTACAAGATAGACTCTTTCCTTTATGGAAAGCAGACTGCCCTCATCATCAACTGTGCAGACGCCCCGGGAAACGTGCCCGTTGTCTGTCAGCGTATTTCCCAGGATAAATCCGACCATGACAAATCTGTAAATGCCGTCATCTTCATGGGAGGTCAGATAGTCATAGATCAGTCCAAAAGCCTTCTGGCCATAATAATCATCCGCATTAATCACCGCAAAGGGACCGTCTATGATATTCCTGCAGCTGAGGACAGCATGGGCAGTGCCCCAGGGCTTCATGCGCCCCTCCGGAATCTGGAAGCCCTGCGGGATATCTGAAAGTTCCTGATAAACATAGCTTACCTTGACTGACTTCGGCACCCGGCTTCCTATGACCCGGCTGAAGATCTCTCTGTTCTCTTTTTTTATGACAAAAATTATCTCTCTGAACCCGGCTTTTATGGCATCATATATGGAAAAATCCATGATAACATGTCCGTCGGAGTCCACAGGATCCACCTGCTTCAGGCCCCCGTATCGGCTCCCCATACCTGCTGCCATGATAACGAGAACAGGGTTTTTCATATTTTTTCCTTCCCGGCCTTAAAGCCCATCTTTATGCCTTTCCCGGACACATGCTCACCGCGACGTGATCTCAAGAAGCGAGATCAGGGGGATGCCCATAAGCTCAGAAAGGTTCTGCAAAGAGCCCATCTCCGGTCTGCACCTGCGGGTCTCCCACAGGTGGATCGTGTTCTGGCTGACGCCTATGCTGTCAGCCAGCTGAGCCTGGCTCATATGATGCCTGGACCGATACTTCCTGAGCATGTGTCCGAATTTTGTTTCCTCACGAGGTTTCATAAAACTATAAATCACCTGTTGCCAAATATTTCTGTTATTTAGCTGCGAAATGTCAATTATTTTGCTACGATATTCACGATCTTCTTAGGAACATATATTTCCTTGATGATATTGCCCTGCAGCCTGCCGCCGAGGGCTTCCTTTGCCTTGGCGATGACATCATCCTTGGAATCATCCTCAGATACCTTTATCACAAGCTTTGTCTTGCCGTTTATCTGGACGGGAACGTCAAACTCATCGTCCTTCATGGCAGCTTCATCCCACTTCGGCCAGCTGTTCTCGAAAACGGATGTGTCATGGCCCAGATCCTGCCAGAGTTCCTCGGCAATATGGGGAGCAAAAGGTGAGATGAGGATGACAAATGTCTCAAGTGTCTTCTTGTCAACTCCGCCCTTCTTCGTCAGCTCTATGAACTTGTTATTGTATTCCATGAATCCGGAAATGACCGTATTCAGGCTGAAGGCCTCGAATCTTCCGGTAATGTCATATACCATCTTGTTCCTGAGCTTTACCAGCTCTTTTGTCTCTTTTGCGTCCTTCTCGATATTCTGCTGGACCATGTTCCAGAAACGATTGAGGAAACGGTAGACACCGTCTATTCCCCTGTCATCCCACTCGGAATCCAGTTCCGGAGGTCCGACAAAAAGCTCGTACATTCTGAGAGAATCACAGCCGTAATCCCTTACAAGATCATCCGGAGAGATGACATTTCCCTTGGACTTGCTCATCTTTATTCCGTTCTTGCCGGTGATCATACCCTGATTGAAAAGCTTTTTGAAAGGCTCGTCAAAATCTATCACACCGATGTCGTTGAGGAACTTTGTGTAGAACCTGGAATAGAGCAGATGCAGGACAGCATGCTCCACACCGCCGATATACATATCAACGGGAAGATACTTGTCTGCCTTCTCCCGGGAAACAAGCTCCTTATCATTCTTATTGTCTATGTACCTGAGGAAATACCAGGAAGAGCCTGCCCACTGAGGCATGGTATTGGCCTCACGCCTTGCGGGGCCGCCGCAGCAGGGACAGGTCGTGTTCATCCACTCGTCAATATCTGCCAGAGGGGACTCGCCTGTTCCCGTCGGCTGATAAGACTCGACATTGGGAAGAAGCAGCGGAAGCTGATCTTCAGGGACAGGGACCGCGCCGCACTTGGGGCAGTGAATGATGGGGATGGGTTCGCCCCAGTACCTCTGCCGGGAGAATACCCAGTCACGGAGCTTATAATTAACCGTCTTCCTGCCGAAGCCCTTCTTCTCTACGATGAGGGGAGCTTCCTTCTTGAGGACGGAGGACTCCATGCCGTTCCACTCGCCTGAGTTTATCATGGTGCCGGACGCCTCTGTGTAGGCCTCCTTGAGCTCGCCGTGATCCTTGCCGTCCTTGGAGATGACCTGGATGATGGGAATGTTAAATTTCTTGGCAAATTCAAAATCACGGTCATCATGGGCGGGAACGCACATGATAGCACCGGTACCGTAATCGGCAAGAACATAATCGGACAGCCAGATGGGAACCTTCGCCCCGTTTATGGGATTAATCGCATAGGAGCCGGTAAATACACCTGTCTTCTCCTTGCCCTGAAGCCTGTCGACATTAGACTTTACAGAAGCATCATATATATACTTGTCGACTGCTTCCTTTGTATCCGGCGTTGCCAGGGAGGCAGCCAGCTCATGCTCGGGAGCCAGTACCATAAATGTTGCGCCATAGAGGGTATCGGGCCTTGTCGTGTAGACCGTGATCTTCTGACCGCTTCCTTCCACAGTAAAATCTACCTCAGCGCCGTAGGACTTGCCGATCCAGTCTGTCTGCATCTTCTTGACCTTCTCCGGCCAGTCAAGCTTATTCAGGTCATCAAGCAGTCTGTCGGCGTAATTTGTGATCTTGAGCATCCACTGCTTGAGATTCTTCTTCGTCACCTCAGAACCGCACCTCTCACAGCGTCCGTTCACTACCTCTTCATTGGCAAGACCTGTCTTGCAGGAAGGGCACCAGTTGATCGGCATCTCCTTCTCATAGGCAAGTCCGGCCTTGAACATCTTTACAAATATCCACTGAGTCCACTTATAGAAGGAAGGGTCTGTCGTGTTGACCTCAAGATCCCAGTCATAGACAGCGCCGATCTGCTTGATCTGCCTCTTGATATTCTTGATATTATCCGCCGTTGACTTGGCAGGATGAACTCCCATCTTTATGGCATAATTCTCCGCGGGCAGACCAAAAGCGTCCCAGCCCATCGGATGGATCACATGATAGCCCTGGAGGATCTTGTAGCGGCTCCAGGCATCGGATATCACATATCCTCTCCAATGGCCTACATGAAGACCGTTGCCTGAGGGATAGGGGAACATATCAAGGCAGTAATACTTGGGCTTTTTGCCGTCATCGGCGTTGACCGGGTGCTCTTCCCAGAGCCTGGTCCACTTGTCTTCTACTTCTTTATGGTTGTAAGCTTTCGCCATATCTGACCTTCCTTTCCATGGTGAACAAGAAAAATATAGCATATAAACGGAAAAACATAAGTGAGAATCCTCTGTTTTCAACAGAAAATTCTCACTTATTGTATCATAATATCATTCTAAATAAAATATTTTTATTCGTCCGCGTTCGCGTTCTCTGCGATTACCTTCTCCTGAACATCAGAAGGAGCCTGCTCATACCTGTTAAATGTGTATGAATAAGAACCGCGTCCGCCTGTCATAGACCTGAGATCCGTTGAGTATCCATAGAGCTGGCCGAGAGGGATCTCTGCCTCCACTACTGTCTTGCCGCCGCCGGCAGGGTTCATGCCAAGAACACGGCCGCGTCTCTTATTGAGATCTCCCATGACATCGCCGGTATAGGAATCCGGAACAAGAACACTCAGAGAAGCGATAGGCTCAAGCAAGGTGGGCTTTGCCTTGAGAAATGCTTCCTTGAATGCCTGGCGGGCTGCCGTCTTGAAGGCCATCTCGGAAGAGTCTACCGGGTGATAGGATCCGTCAAAGAGCGTTGCCTTTACGCCGACAACCGGATAACCTGCCAGAGGGCCTCTGTCAACAGATTCCGCGATACCCTTCTCTACAGCGGGGAAGTAGTTCTTGGGAACTGCTCCGCCTACGACTCTCTCCTCAAAGATGTAAGGCTTCTCCAGATCGCCGGAAGGCTCAAATTCCATAGCGACATCGCCATACTGGCCGTGACCGCCGGACTGCTTCTTGTACTTGGAGCGAACCTCTACCTTAGCCCTGATGGTCTCACGGTAGGGAACCCTGGGCTTTGTAAGGTTGATCTGAACCTTATACTTGGCCAGGAGCTTGCTGACAGCTACATCAAGATGCTGATCACCCATGCCGTAGAGGAGCATCTGATGATTCTCCTTATCGTTAAATGACTTGAGCGTTCTGTCCTCTTCCATCATCTTCTGCAGGCCCTGGGCAGCCTTGTCCATGTCTCCCTTGTTCTCGACCTGATATGCCTTGTAGGTATAAGGCGCGCTGATCTCAAACTTTTCAAATACAAGGGGATCATTCTTCAGGGAAAGGGTATCCCCTGTCGCTGTGTTCGTGAGCTTGGCGATGGCGCCGATGTCTCCGGCGTTTATCTCGGGTACCTCTATGGCATCCTTTCCTCTGAGCAGATAGAGCCTGCTCATCTTCTCTTCCGTGGACTTCTCATAATTGTAGATGGTCATATCATTCTTGAGAGTACCGGAGCATACCTTTATCAGGGAATAACGGCCGATAAAAGGATCGACGATAGTCTTGAATACGTATGCGGAGAACGGACGTCTGGAGTCATAATCCACATTGTATTCCTTGTCTGTGCGGGGATCCTTGCCGAATATCTTAACATTGTCTCTGATAGGAGAAGGCAGGAACTCAACGCATGTCTTCACGAGATTCTCTATGCTGATATTCTCGAGACCGGAACCGCACTGTACCGGAACAACGCTGCCTTCATTTACATTCTGTCTGAGCGCGTCTATGATCTCGTCAAGTGTAAACTCCTCGCCGTCAAAATACTTGTTCATGAGTTCTTCGCTTGTCTCAGCGACCGCCTCATTGAGGGCTTCACGGCAGGGATCCAGCTCAGCCTTGAGCTCATCAGAAAGATTCATATCTTCAAGCGCCACGTCATCGAACTTGTTGCCGTCATCCGTGCACCTGCGGCCCATCATCTTGACAACATTCACGTACCCTGTGAACTTGCCGTTCTCCTTTACCGGAAGATGGAAGGGAGCGATCTTCTTGCCGTAGAGATTCCTCAGATCCTCGATGATCTTCATGTAATCCGCGTTGTCATCCTCTATATCTGTCACGAAGAATACTCTGGGGATCTCATACTTCTCACAGAAATCCCAGGCTCTCTCCGTACCCGCCTCTACACCGGCCTTGCCGGAGATAACGATGATAGCCCCGTCCGCTACGGAAAGAGCTTCCTCGACTTCGCCTGTGAAATCCATATAACCGGGGGTATCCAGAAGGTTTATCTTCCAGAAGCGCCACTCTATGGGAACTATGGATGTACTTATTGAAAATTTTCTCTTTATCTCTTCTTTATCATAATCGCTGATCGTGTTCCCGTCAGCTACCTTGCCCATACGCTTTGTAACGCCTGTCACGTTCGCCATGGCTTCAACCAGGGTAGTCTTGCCGCATCCGCCATGTCCGAGAATAGCAACATTGCGGACATCCTGTGTTTTATAAACCTTCATTGTCAGTCCTCCAATTAGAAATATTACAGGCGCCCCGCCCAGCCGGCATCGGAAAAATTCTTCCAAAACCGAAACCGCAGCTGTGGGAGACCCATGTATATATTCTACTAAATATCATCTGATATTTCAATAAAATTATGAGTTTTTTCCAGAAAATAAAGACATCTCTTCCTCATTAAAGTGTATACTTTATGACGATTTAAAGCATTAAAGCGTTGACATTTTGCCCGCGTAATGCTAGACTTTCTATAATTGCGTAAATATAGAGATATTTCAGGAGATGGAGCGTTATGGACAGTAAGTGCATCGGTTTTATTGGGCTCGGCCTCATAAGCGGGTCGATAGCGAGGGCTGTGCGGGCAGCCCATCCGGACTACAGACTCATAGCATTTGACAGAGCCGGCGACAGCCTGGTACGGGCGATGCAGGACGGGGTCATCAACCAGGCGACAGACAAGATAGACTCTTCCTTTTCCCAGTGCAGCGTCATCATCCTGGGCATGCCCGTCTCCCTCAACATCGCCTGCCTGGGCAGGCTGAAGGATCTTGTGTCAGAGGACTGCGTGATCACTGACGTAGGAAGCGTAAAGAGCGGCATCCACGAGGCGGCTGAGAGGCTCGGCCTTTCGGACAGATTTGTAGGCGGCCACCCCATGACAGGCTCCGAGCGGAGCGGGTACGCCAACTCCAGCCCCCTTCTCATGGAGAATGCCTACTATATTATTACGACATCGCCCCGCCTGCCTGAGGAAAGGATCGAGGCCATCCGCTCCATCGCCAGGGATATCCACTCCATCCCCATTGTCATAGACTGCCGCGAGCATGACAAAATCACGGCTTCCATCAGCCATCTCCCCCATGTCATCGCATTTTCCCTTGTGAATCTGATTCGGACATCCGACAGCAGGGACGGGCTTATGCGCCAGCTGGCAGCAGGTGGCTTTCGGGACATTACCAGGATCGCGTCATCATCCCCGGACATGTGGGAATCCATCTGCCTGGAGAACAGCGGACCGGTCCTGACCGCCATAGAATCCTACAAATCACTCCTCTCTGCCATAGAGGACGCCATAAAGGAAAAAGACGGCAGATACCTGCACACATTCTTTCAGGAGGCCAGGGATTACAGGGACGACATGCCCTCGCGCAACCCGGGCAGCATAAAGCCTTCCTATGATATATTTGTCGATATCATAGATGAATCCGGAGCCATAGCGACCATTGCCACCATCCTCGCCTCAAACAATATCAGCATAAAGAATATCTCCATTATCCACAACCGCGAATTCGAAGACGGCGTCCTGCGGATAGAATTTTACGACTCGGATTCCGTCGAGCGGGCCTGCGCGATCCTGGCAAAGTTTTCCTATGTTATTCACAGACGATAAAAAAACCGCTGCACAAGAACGTGCGGCGGCTTTTGTTATTATTTGTATATCAGAGACTGACATAATCTGTTATCTTATGCGTGCATAAAAAGATATAAGCGTCGACCATCTCATCCGTGCTGAAGTTCTGAAGCTCTCCTCCGACCCAGCTCCTGAGAAGATTGAGCAGCATAAGGGAATAGTGATGAGCGATCAGGGACTTCGTGACCAGCTGATTGTCCGTCCGCGGCCTGATAAAAGATCTTTCAAGGACAGACATAAAAAGGTCATAGAGGTGCTTGGACACTATATCTTCAAATGAATTCTGGCCTGTTACCTCAAAGGCTCTTTTATAGAATCTGCTATCGTTCTTTATGCAGACAAAGATCATCTTCAGCCCTTCCTGATACATCTTCTGATCAAAGAGAGCCTGGACCTTATCTACGATCTCATCAACAAATATCCATTCGAGGACTTCATACTTGTCGCAGAAATAATTATAAAATGTCGGCCTGATGACCCCCGCGGCGTCTGTGATCATCTTTATCGTGATCTTTTCAAACGGATGCGACTGCATCAGCGACTTCAGGCTGTCACTGATCAGTGACTTCGTCATCTTCCTTCGGCGTTCCAAGTACACCCCCCCTTTGCATTGGCATTATAAGAGCAATTATATCATAAAAGTTTTAGGAAGCAAATTTATTATTCCGTATCCAAAATAAACCGGCCAGATCCTTAAGTCCTGGCCGGTTTCTGTGTCAGATAAGAGACTGAGGAGCATCAGCGGCCTGCCTGGGCACTGCTTTCTGCCTTCTCATCTTCCGGATGATAGTAGTTGTCGTATGTCTTTAAATGCTTTTCCTGAGCATTCCAGATCTTGTCAGCGTGATCCTTCCACTCCTTGGCATAGGGCTCGCACTTGCCGCACAGATGCTCTACAGACTCGGGAGACTCAAGATTTGTGCTGTGGGCTCCTGTCTCATGGACCATCTTCTGAAGCTTGTCCGGATTCTCAAGCATAGGGCAGGGGCGAAGATGATTGTGGTTGAAAGGCTGTCCATGGTAATAAGACATGAACAGAGGGCTCTGCAGAATCTCAAGGATGGACTTGTCATGGATGTTGGAGTCTGAGTAGTGGATAAATACACAGGGCTCTGCGTCTCCGTTTGAGTTGATATGGAAGTAGTTCCTTCCGCCTGCGATACATCCGCCGACATATTCGCCGTCATTCTGGAAATCCATGGGATAGAAGGGAATATCGCTCTTATCGGAGCGGACCTCTCTGATCCTCTTTATCATATACTCACGCTGCTCAACAGTAGGCATGAGTTCGGGAACCGCATTGTTTCCGACAGGCATATAGTGGAAGAAGAAACCGAAACGGGCTCCCTTCTCTCCGATCATCCTGAGGAATTCGTCATTTGTTACAGCGTCGATGTTTGATCTGGTATAGCAGATGGAGGTACCGAAAAGGATTCCGTACTGCTTGAGCAGATCCATGGCGTGCATAACGGCAGCGTAATGGCCTTCTCCTCTTCTCATATCATTTGTCTCGGGAGTACCCTCTATGGAAAGGAGGAAAATGATGTTGCCCAGACGCTGTACTTCCTTGCAAAGGTCATCGTCTATCAGAGTAGAGTTCGTGAAAAGGGCAAGCTCTACGTCCCTGTGCTTCTCAGCAAGTCTGAGGATATCCTTCTTGCGGACAGTCGGCTCGCCGCCTGTCATGAGATAGAGATAAACTCCCAGCTGCTTGCCCTGAGTAATGATCTTGTCCATATCCTCGAAGCTCATATTGTACTTGCGGCCGTATGTGCCGGACCAGCAGCCCTTGCAGTGCATATTGCAGGCTGAAGTAGGATCAAAAAGGATGAGCCAGGGGATATTGCAGTGATAGATTTTCCTGTTCCTTCTGATCATCTTTGTGCCGCGGATAAATGCCTCGTATCCCAGGTTCATGATGGTTGTCTTCGCTACATTGGGATCGGTCTCATCGATAACTGTACTGAAGAACTTTGCCCATCTTGAATTGTTCCTGACATCGTTCCTCATCTTTTCATAGAAGCTGTCCGGATAATCACTCTTCCAGAACTTCTGCATCAGGTCTATGCCCTTGATCAGAGTCTCCTGCTTATCCTTCTGCAGGCTGCCGACCCACTTGTCCATGACCTTGCCTACTACTGCTCTCTGAATTCCGTGTGAAACCTTATCCAAAGCTGCGTTCATTAAATCTACCTCTCTCTCATGCCTTTCGGCTGTAAAATAATGTATTTTCCTTTATAAGAAAATAATATGTAATTGTCACATTCCCCTCTGAAGCGGGATCAGATCCCGTCTCAGATAAGCCCCGCCATATACCGCAGGATTATAAGCACAGCGGCACACAGGAGAAGGATACCTCCGACGATATGTACTCTTCCCTTGCCTTCGCATCCCATCCTGTAACCTGTGTACAGGCCCGCGATAACGAAAACAGCTGTAACGACAGACGTGATCACGATGACCGGAAGAAGGGGCGTTTTCATCAGTCCGAAAGCCGCGCCGGCAAACGCGGAATAGGCGCCGGTCGCTATGCCGGACAGGATGATCGTTGAATACTTCAGCTGCGTCAGCCGTTCCTCTATAGGCTTGTCCTTTATACCTTTTACTATCATGCTAAGGCCAAGCACGATCAGGATCATCACAGACAGCAAAGCGGCGAAAGTCTTCTTGCTGGAGAAAAAACCCTCTATGCCGTCTATGGATACCAGAAACTGGGCTCCGACTTCCGCAAAGACCTGCCACAGGGCAAATATTCCGATCGTCTTTAGCAGCCTGGATTCTTCTATCGTCCTCAGCAATGAGCCAAAGCACATGACAACGTAATAAACATTCAGGGAAATGCCCACTGAAATGACCAGTATCTCAATGAGGTCCATATATGAGAAGCGATCCTCCCTTCTGACAACATTCCCTCAAAGCAAAAACTTAAGCGGCAGGAAAACTGCCGCGGCATCGAAATTATAATAGAACATCAGCATTTTTATGTATAGATGCACACAAAAAAAAGTGTCAATATAATAATACACTTTTCGCAATATGTATCATATATCGACACTTTATTTCAGGTCCTGAAGTTCCTCCGCTTATCTGCCGCAGCAGAACTTATACTTCTTCCCGCTTCCGCAGGGACAGGGATCATTGCGGCCGATCTTCTTGGGCTTGACGATCGTGCCTGACTTTTTCTGCGCCCTGTAAAGCTCTGTCCTCTTCTCCTCGCTGAGAATGTTCTCCCACTGGGGCAGCTTGTAGAGCCAGTCAGCCTTCATGGCTACCATATTATAATAGAGCTTCTCCGGATCGATCTCTATCTTTACCTGAGAATCCTCTACGATCTGGTCTACCGGATTGGGCTCCTTGATGCTCTCATTGATCCCGTCGAGAAAGGCTCCGAAATATACAACGTCGTCCATTCCCAGCTGAGCGCACAGATCTTCCACCGTGCCTTCCCATACCTTCTCAGGCTCCTCCAGGAGCTTTTCATATACTGCCTTCTCTTTGTTGTAATAATCGACCCAGAATCTCTGCGCGGCGCGCTGATCGTTGGCAAACTGACCTGCCAGCTGATCCCATCTTTCCATTAATGTCATAATAATTACCTGCCTTATGTTTTGTTTTATATTTTTTCGGGAAAAGTTTCCCGTGAAACTCTTTCTAAAAGATATTATATATCTTTCCTTTTGTCAAATGTTCTTAGTAGATAAAGGTAGCGTCCCCGAAGCTGAAGAAACGGTATCTCTCCTTTACAGCCTCCTTGTATGCATTGAGGATATTCTCACGGCCGGCGAGAGCCGAGACCAGCATGATCAGAGTTGACTCCGGAAGGTGAAAATTCGTGATCAGGGCGTCTATGCATTTAAATTGATAGCCCGGATAGATGAAGATATCTGTCCAGCCGGAGACCGCCTTCACATGACCCTTCTCATCCGCTGCGGATTCCAGAGTCCTCGTGCTTGTCGTGCCGACGGATATGATCCTTCCTCCGGCATCCTTGACGGAATTGATGATATCCGCCGCCTCCTGGGGGATCTGATAGAACTCGGAATGCATATGGTGGTCTGTTACTTCCTCCGCCTTGACGGGCCGGAATGTCCCCAGGCCTACATGCAGGGTGATCCTGGCGATCTTTACTCCCTTTTCCTCTATATCCTTCAAAAGCTCAGGGGTAAAATGCAGACCTGCCGTGGGGGCAGCAGCGCTGCCGTCGTTCCTGGCGTAGACCGTGTTGTACCTGTCTCTGTCCTTGAGCTTATGGGTGATATAGGGAGGCAGGGGCATCTCGCCCAGCCTGTCCAGGACTTCCTCAAAGATTCCTTCATATTCAAAATGGATCAGGCGGTTTCCGTCATCGATGACATCGACGACTTCCCCCTTCAGCTCTCCATTGCCGAATGTGATGCGGGTTCCCACCCTTGTCTTCCTGCCCGGCCGGGTGAGCGTCTCCCAGACATCTCCCTGCCTTCTCTTTAAAAGAAGAACTTCTACATGAGCTCCCGTATCCTCCTTTATGCCGTAAAGCCTGGCGGGGATGACCCTTGTCTCGTTTATGACCAGACAGTCCCCCGGGTTCAGATAGTTTATGATCTCTTTAAATATATGATGGCTGACCTGTCCCGTCTTCTTGTCTATCAGCATCAGTCTGGACGCCGACCGGTCTTCGAGCGGATCCTGAGCGATAAGCTCTTTGGGCAGATCATAGTAAAAATCGCTGGTCTTCAATCCCTTTCTCCTCATTTCTCATGATATTCCGGCTTCCTATTATATAAGAAATATCTGCCCTTTTCAAGGAGCAACCTGCAGAAAAAAAGCGGCAGCCCTTATGCGGGATGCCGCTCATATTTTCTGCCGGCTTTATTTTCTGAGTTCGATACCCATATCAGATAAGCCTGCCAGGATCTTATCCATAGCCGCGTTTACCTCTGTATCCTCGAGCGTCCTGTCCTTTGCCCGGAATGTGATGGTGTAAGCCACAGACTTGTATCCTTCTTCTATCTGTTCTCCTTCGTAGATATCAAAGAGGGCATAGCTCTCAAGGATATTTCCGCCCTTCTGGCGAATGACATCCTCTATGGATCCAACCATGATATCTCTTGGCACTACCATACTGATATCTCTGGACATAGCGGGATGTCTTGCTATTCCCTCAAAATGCCTGTCAAAGGAAGCCATCTGGGTGATAAGCGGCATATCAAGGACCGCAATGTAGACCCTGGTGCCTATATCATAAGCGTCGCACACATCCGGATGGATCTCGCCCAGATAGCCGATGCATTTTCCATCGTAAATGACATTTGCCTGGCGTCCCGGATGAAGATAGTTTCTGCCTGCCTTGGGATCGTAAGTGATATGATCTTTCATGCCCACGTCCTCAAGGAATTCTTCTACGACACCCTTCATGGTGAAGAAGTCGCCCTCGCCGTAAGATCCCAGCGTAAACTCTACTCTTTCGTCTGCGTAATCTGTCAGAGGCAGGGATTTTGCCAGATAGATCTTGGCCATCTCATAGAGCTTTACGTCCTTGTTTCTTCTATTATAATTCCTTGCCAGGGATGTGAGCAGACCGTTGAGGGGCAGGGTCCTCATGATACTGTAATCCTCACCCTGGGGATTGGCGATCTTTATTGCCTGCCTGAGGGGATCGTCCGCGTCAAGCTTTAACTTGTCAAATACCTTGGGACTCTCAAAGGAGAATGTCATGGCCTCCGAGAATCCGCAGAAGCGGGCGGTCTCCCTGGCTGCGTCTTCCACCCTGTGTTCGAAGCTGATCCTGCCGCTTGTCGACTCGCCGCTGGGAAGGGTCTCGGGTATATTGACATATCCGTAGAATCTTGCCACTTCCTCCGCCAGATCGGCCGTCCCCAGAAGATCCTGCCTAAATGTGGGGATCTTCAGCAGATTTGCCTCCTTGTCATAGACAAGCTCCAGCTTTCTGAAATAGTCCAGCATGGTCTCTGGCGCAAGATCGGTACCAAGAAGCTTGTTGATACGGTCCGGTTCGAAGGGGATAGAGATCGGTTCCTTCTTCTTGCTGTATACATCTACCATCCCGCCGACAACTTCGCCGCAGCCCAGCATCTCTACCAGCTGGCAGGCCCTGTTGATTGCCTCCTCGGCATTGTTGGGATCAAGTCCCTTCTCGAACTTGCTCTGGGCGTCTGTTCTCATGCCCAGCTTCTTGCCGCTGAGCCTGATGTTCGTCCCGTCGAAGCAGGCAGCCTCAAAGAGGATGGCGTCCACGTCTTCTGTGATCATGGAATTCTCACCGCCCATGATGCCGGCTATGCCGATCGGTTTCTCATCGTCGCAGATGACCAGCATGGAGCTGTCAAGCTTTCTCTCCTGATCGTCAAGGGTCGTAAATGTCTCATTGTCCCCTGCCCGGCGGACTACGATCTTGCTGCCGTGGATCGTTGACAGATCATAGGCATGCATGGGCTGACCGTATTCTTCCATGACATAGTTTGTGATATCGACAATATTGTTGATCGGGCGGATCCCCTGAGCAGCCAGTCTTCTCTGCATCCACTCCGGTGAAGGGCCTATCTTTATATTCTTGCAGACCCTGGCCGTATACCTGGGGCAGAGGTCTGGATCGTCCACCTGGACCTTGATATAATCAGCGGCATTCTCCGCATTTCCCGTAGGAGTTACGACGGGAGGCTTAAATTCTGTATCAAATGTAACAGCCGCTTCCCTGGCGATGCCTATAATGGAGAAGCAGTCCACACGGTTTGACGTGATCTCGTACTCTATGACTGCGTCGTCGAGGCCCAGAGCCTTAACCGCGTCATCGCCGGGCTTTATATCGTCTCTTCCCTTAAAGATATAGATTCCATCCTCCGGAGCGTCGGGATACATATCACGGCTTGAGCCCAGCTCTTCTATGGAACACATCATGCCATAGCTCTCTACGCCGCGCAGCTTGCCCTTCTTTATCTTTATGCCGTCCGTGGGCGGTGTGGATCCGTCATGGCCGCCTGCCACACGTCCCCCGTCCAGAACGACCGGGACAAGGGCCCCCTCCACTACATTGGGAGCGCCTGTTACGATCTGCAGGGGCGCGTCCTGACCGATGTCGACCCGGCAGATGACCAGCTTGTCCGCGTTGGGGTGCTTCTCAATGCTGAGAACCCTGCCGACTACGATCTTTTCCAGATTTTTATCCATCTCGGTGAAAAACTCACCCTTTGAGCCTGACAGAGTCATGGCGTCCATATATTCCTGCGGACCCATGTCCTTTATTCCGGGCACCAGATCCTTTATCCATTTTAATGAAGTCCTCATAATATCTTATCCTCCTGAATATCTCTTAGAACTGCTTAAGGAATCTTATATCGTTCTCATACATGTTGTGCATGTCGTCTATTTCGTATTTGAGCATGGCGATCCTCTCAAGTCCCACGCCAAATGCAAATCCCTGATATTCGTTCGGATCGATCCCGCTCATCTCAAGCACATGGGGATGGACCATACCGCAGCCGAGGATCTCTATCCAGCCCTCGCCCTTGCATACCCTGCAGCCCTTGCCGTGGCACTTGAAGCAGGTGACATCCACCTCGGCGCTTGGCTCAGTGAAGGGGAAATGATGGGGTCTGAACTTTACCTTTGTGTCGGGGCCGAAGAGCTGTCTGGCAAATTCAGCCAGAGTTCCCTTGAGGTCGGCAAATGTGATGTTCTTGTCTATGACGAGGCCCTCTATCTGGTGGAAGTTGGGGGAATGGGTCGCGTCGAGCTCATCTGCCCTGAATACACGTCCGGGTGCGATCATGCGGATGGGAAGGGACTGGTTCTCCATCACATGGACCTGGGTGCCGGATGTCTGAGTCCGCAGGAGCAGATCCTTTGTGATATAGAAGGTATCCTGTTCATCCTTTGCCGGGTGATTTGCCGGGATATTGAGAGCCTCGAAGTTATAATAATCCTTCTCGATCTCCGGTCCGTCCACGACTTCATAGCCCATTCCGACAAATATCCTCTCCACCTCTTCCAGAGCGATGCTGTTGGGATGTCTGTGGCCCAGAGCCGGCTTTTTGGCGGGCAGAGTAACGTCTATGATCTCTCTTTTGAGCTGAGCCTCCCTTGCCGCTGCCGCGATCTTCTGCTTCGTCTCCTCAAGGGCAGCCTCTATCTCCTGCCTTGCTGTATTCACCATCTGGCCGAAGGCGGGGCGCTCTTCCTTGGGGATATCCTTCATCCCCTTCATGATAGAAGTGATCTCGCCCTTCTTGCCCAGTATCTTTACCCTGATATCATTGAGGGAATCCATTCCCTTTGCAGCCTTGATCTGCTCAATGGCATCATCTCTTATCTTCTGCAGTTTTTCGTTCATAGTGTCTTCCGTATGAAAATCATACGCTCCTTTCCTTCATCTCCTCTGTCCGCCCTTCCCACATGCCGCAGGCTCAGGCGAACTGACTTTGCGCAAAAAAATCCCCGCATGCCAGATAAACTCTGACATACAGGGACGAAATGATCCGCGGTACCACCCTACTTCCACTCGCTACAAGCGGTGACTCTTCATTCGCGCCTTACGTGCGCACTCCGCCGGCTCCTACAAGCAGACCCCCGCATAAGGAAAGATGCCTTCAAAGCCAGGACTCCCGCGTGAATGTAAACTGTCATAGGAACCCGGATGCGCTTTCAGCCAGCGGCGCTTCCTCTCTGATGGAATATAACAGTCCTGCAAAGACAGATCAATAAAAAATATGCGGATCTGCCCTGCCGCGATCTTAGCCGTTCAGAATTCATTTTATCATAACAAGGCGCCTTGTCAATGCCGGATTTTAAAGGTAAGAATGAGGCCCTGGCCCTGAAAGGGTCCGGGGCAGGACGCATTTGCACCCTTTTCCTTGTAAAATCTACTTTTTTATGATAAAATTACATATCTTTACAATTGCACGGAGGAGCTCATGAAACTGATAAAGGGGTTCGTTTTCGATATCATTGATAAGGTCAATCACGACCACTTAGGCGCCTATGCTTCACAGGCGGCTTATTTTATCATACTCTCCGCGCTCCCCTTTGCCATATTCGTGCTTTCGATCATTCAGTATTCTCCTCTGTCATACGATGACGTTCTGACCGTCCTCAAGACTCTGATCCCCGGCGTTTCATCTGACTATGTGGATGGCATGCTGCAGCAGATCTACGAGAGATCGACCATCGCCATCACATCATTTACGATCCTCTTCGTCCTGTGGTCAGCCGGAAGAGCGCTTTTTACGATAGCAAACGGGCTGAATGAGATATACAGGATCAAGGAAACGAGGAACTATTTCCACCTCAGGTTCAACGCCATGATCTACACCATGATGCTGGCCATCGGCCTCATCTTTATCATGATGCTCCTGCTCTTTGGCAAGAAACTCTTTCGCAATGTCGTGGATATGCTCCCCTTCCACCGCTTTTTCTTTTTCATTTTGTCTATCCGCCTGCTGATCATATTTATCCTGCTCACGATAGGCCTGATCTTTATATACCGGGTCCTTCCCAATACCCAGACAAAGATCCTCGAGGTTCTTCCCGGTGCAGTAAGCGTATCGATCGGATGGATCATCACATCCTACCTGTTCGCATTTTTCTTCAGCTACACGAACAGCTTTTCCTACATGTACGGCAGTCTGACCGGCATCATGGTCATCATGCTCTGGCTCTACTTCTGCGCCTTTCAGCTCTTTCTGGGGGCAGAACTCAATTATACGATCCGGCATGGCAGCGAGAGCGCCCAGCAGCTTCACGACATCCTGGACAAACTGGACTGATTTTTTTCTTTTTTATTTCCAATAACTAAAACGGCTGCCGCATGATCTGCGGCAGCCATTATCTTATCTATGCTGATAATTCTTATTTGGGCTGAGGGCCTGCCTCGACGATGTCCTTGTCCATGAAAGGATACTTGTCAGCAAAATTCTTCTTGAACATTGCCGCCAGCTTGTTAGCCTGCTTGTCGTACTCGTCCTTGTCTGCCCACATGCCTCTTGCGTCAAGCTTCTCATCGGGAACTCCCGGACAGCTTACCGGATAGTCTACATTGAAGATGTCGTGGTGCTTGAACTCTATCTGATCGAAGTCGCCATTGAGAGCGGCGCTGACCATGGCACGGGTGTAGGAAAGCTTCATACGCTTAGCTCCAGCCGCAGCGCTTCCGCCTGCCCAGCCTGTGTTGACCAGATATACCTTAGTGCCGTACTTGTCAAGCTTATCTCCCAGCATCTTCGCGTAAACGGAAGGGCTCATCGGCATAAAGGGTTCTCCGAAAAGTGTGGAGAATGTGGGAACGGGCTCTGTGATGCCGCGCTCTGTACCAGCCAGCTTGGATGTAAATCCTGTTACAAAATGATACATAGCCGCATTCTTGCTCAGCCTGCTGATGGGAGGAAGAACACCAAATGCGTCAGCGGTAAGGAAGATAACGACCTTGGGAATGCCGCCGACACCGGGGATCTGAGAGTTGGCAATGTAGTCTACCGGATAGCCTACTCTGGTATTCTCTGTCAGACTTCCGTCAGCAAAATCAAACGTTCTGGTCTCCTCATCCATGATAACGTTCTCAACAAGAGAGCCGAAACGGATGGCATGATAGATATCAGGCTCATTCTCCTCGGAAAGGTTGATGCACTTTGCGTAGCAGCCGCCCTCAAAATTGAATACGCCGTCCGGTGACCAGCCGTGCTCGTCATCTCCGATCAGCTTTCTGGCAGGATCAGCGGAAAGTGTTGTCTTGCCTGTGCCGGAAAGTCCGAAGAATATAGCTGTCTCGTGGGTCTGGGGATCCATGTTGGCGGAGCAGTGCATGGGAAGAACATCCATCTTAGTCATGACATAATTCATGGTGGAGAAGACACTCTTCTTTATCTCGCCTGCATACTGAGAACCGCAGATCACGATGGTATGGGCTTCATAATCTATGAGGATCGCTGCCTCGCTGTGGACGCCGTCTATCTCAGGATCGCACTTAAAGCCGGGAGCGCAGATCAGTGTGTAATCGGGATCGCCATACTGAGCCAGCTCCTCGTCTGTCGGGCGGATCAGCAGCTGATGGATGAAAAGATTCTGGCTGGCTAGTTCATTGATGATCCTGAACTTCTGCCTGTACTTTGTATCAGCTCCTGCGTATCCGTCAAAGATAAATACTTCCCTGCCCTGAAGATAAGCGCAGATCTTGCTCTTTATCGAGTCGAAACGCTCGCGGCTGATCGGGCGGTTGACCTTGCCCCACGCGATCTCATCGTGGATGGTCGGGGTATCTACGATAAACTTATCGTCGGGTGATCTTCCTGTATACTTGCCTGTGTACACGACAAGAGCACCTGTCTCGCTGAGCTTACCCTCTCCTCTGCGAAGAGCTGCCTCAGTGAGCTTTGCCGGCGACATGTTGCGGTAAACTGCCTTGGGGCCAATGATCCCCAGCTTCTCGATTCCATAAGTCTCCATTCTGGTTCACTCCTTTATGTCTACTCTTTCTCTAAAATATTAAGTCACTTAAGATTGCCGGCAGAATAATGCCGGCATCATTGTACAACTTTTATTATATCCGATTCTAAATGCTTACACAAGTAGCAAAAAAGCCGGCGGCTCAGAGAGGCTGCTCCTTTTTGCAGCCGCCCTTGCCCGTCCCGGCTTATTCATACATCTGATCAATCTTTATCATCCAGGTCCTCGTCGCCTATGGATTCGGTTCTCATGATGAACTTGACCGATCCGCTGACACCGTCAGCCTTGCCGGAGAAGTTCGTATATTCCTTGCCGTAATCCCTGAGGGCCTTGAGCCTGTCGACGAATTCCTGACCGTCCTTATCTATGGCATCGCAGATCTTGCTGATTCCCTCATCTGCGAACTTGTCCATGCCGTCGCGAAGATCCTCAGCTCCGTCGAGCAGCTTGTCTACGCCGTCAGAAAGCTTATCGCTTCCCTCCTTCAGGCTTCCGGTCCCGTCCTTGAGAGTCACAGTTCCATCGTAGAGGTCCCCGGTGCCCTTGGCAAGCTTGCTGCTGCCGCCGTAGAGGGCAGATGTTCCGGTCTTCAGAGTCGTGCTTCCTTTGTATAGCTTTGAAGTACCGCTCTTAAGATCACCCGTTCCGGAGTAAAGAGCCGCTGTGCCCTTCTTAAGGTTTCCGCTGCCGGAATAAAGAGCAGCAGTTCCGCCCTTAAGCTCCTGAGCGCCCTTTACAAGCTGTTCCGTACCCGCATAGAGGCCTGCAAGGCCATTGGTGCCCGCGAGAATGGAAGCTCCCACAGACAGCTGGGCTGTCCCGTCCTTAAGGGCTGTAAGGCCGGTTGCCGCCTGGCCATCCTTAGCCTCCTTGCCGACAAGCTCCTTTGTACCTGCTGCCAGCTGACCGGATCCTGTTGTAAGTGTGGGCATGGAATTATTCAGGGCTGTTGTTCCTCCGTAGAGCTGCTCACCGCCGGATTTGAGCTTATCTGCTCCATTAGTCAGATCAGTGGTTCCATCAGACAGCTGGTCAAATCCTCCGGAAAGAGCATCAAGTCCATCCTTCAGATCCTTAGAGCCTGCATTCAGAGTATCTGCCCCAGTCTCAAGAGTCTCAGCACCTTTCTTCAGAGTATCTGTCCCACTCAGGAGACTGGATGCGCCTGTCTCCAGCTGGCCAAGCCCATCACTAAGACTCTTTGTTCCCTTTACAAGGTCTGAATCTTCGTCTGTACTTTTCTTTAATTTGTCAGAAGCTGTCTCTACTGCCTGCGCGCCATCAGAAATCTTTTTAACGTTTTTTGATGCCGATTCCAGTTTGCTGATTTTATCTTGTTTAGGAAGCTTGTCAATATCTGACTGGAAGGATGAAGCTTTTTTATTCCAATCCGTAAGAGCGCTGCCCAGTCCATCCAGCTTGCCAGCATCGCCTGATATTGTTCCCGCGTCTTTCTTTATATCATCCAATCCACTGGACAGGCTGTTCAGATTATCTGCCGATACCTTGGAACCATCAAGAGATTTCTTTGCGGAATCGATATTTGTCTGAACTGAGCCGACAGATTCATCCGTCTTTTCTACTTTGCTCGAGGCAGAGCCAAGAGATTCAAGAGCGCTCTCTATCGCCTTCTTCTGACCCTCTGTAAGATTATCGTCATTTTGCAGACCTTCCAGCTTTTTCTTTGCAGAGCTTATGTTTTCATTTGCACTGCAAAGTTCTTTGCCTGCTCCTTCTGCGCTGGTGTATGCAGTATTAAGATCAGTCTTTGCATCCTTCTGGGCATCACTGACCTTACCCTGCAAAGTGTCTGCCTTTGACGAGATATCTCCTGCTTTCGTCTTGATAGAAGAGTCGCCGTTTAAAGCGGATGAGGCCTCGCTGACCTTCTTGGCAGATTCAGACAGGGCTGCCACATCGCCGGCCACAGGTTCAATGCCATTGATCAGCCCCAGCAGGGTATCTATATTCCCGTACAGCTGTCCGGCACCTGTCGCCAACTCTGATGCCTTATCAGAAAGCTCTCCGGCGCCAGCTGCGACTGCAGTCGCTCCAGTTGTCAATTGCTTTCCGCCTTCTACAGCTTTCTCAACGGCGCCGTCTTTGCCAGCTATCTGCGTTACACCGGCGATTACTAACTTAGAGCCGTCCACCGCGTCCTGAGCACCCTTGGATACCTCAGCAGATCCTTTGAGAATAGCCGCCGCTCCATCATCTGCCTTTTTCACATTTTCCTTAAGGGCCGCTGCGCCTTCCTTTGTTTTTGTTATTCCAAATGCGAGAGTTTCTGCGCCTTCCTTTGCACTTAAAGCTCCGCTCTGCAGAGTTACAACTCCTGCTGCGACCTGTTTTACACCGCCGTCCAGCTGTCCGGCACCGGCTGCCAGCTTCTTTGCCCCGGCAAGGGCCGACTGGGCGCCGGCATCAGCCGCCGCAGCTCCCTTGGACAGGCTTTCTGCCCCGTCCTTGGCAGCTTTCGTTCCTTTATTTACCTGCTTGGTGCCGTCTAAGAGGCTCCCTGCTCCTTCGTCAAGCTTCTTGGACCCGGCAACGGCTGTGTCAGCCCCGGCGTCCAGCTTCTTGGCTCCGGCCTTGAGGTCTCCTGCCCCTGTATCGGCCTGCTTTATTCCATCCTTAAGACTCCCTGTGCCCTTGTCAACCTTCTTGGCCCCGTCCGTGAGATCTGAGGCTCCCTTGTCGACCTTCTTGGCTCCATCCTTCAGGTCTGAGGCACCATCGTCCAGCTTATCCACCCCGTCCGTCAGGGTTGTGGTTCCATCCTTCAGGCTGTCGACTCCGTCGTAAAGGTCAGAAGTTCCATCCACCAGCTTATCGGAGGCCTCCCTCAGATTCTTGGAAGCCTTCTTGAGGTCATCCCAGGAAGAGACATCGTCCAGGTTCAGTCTGGAGAGGGCGCTGTTGTCAAATATCGTGACAGAGGTCAGCAGGGAGAAGTCTTTAACGTCCGCTTCTATCTCTACTGTCTCCGGTACGTCGATATCTATCTTCTTGCCCTCTGTATCCTTCATATTGTCAAGGCCCAGGCTGTCAGATAGGCCCGGGAATGCCATGCCCAGGACGGCTGATGAATCGCCCGTGTCATAGACGCGGCCGTTTGTCACCTTCACATTGGATGTCTTGTCATCGTCGAGCATAATGCCGGATACGACAGCAAAAGGCTGATAAAGGGTAACACTCTTCCCGTCAATGATCTTCTTCTCCGAGAGGTTGTTCTTGTATGTGAACTTTATCTTCAGATGACCGCTTGCGCCATCCAGCTTTTCAGGGGAAATGCTGTCCCCGTCGAGCGTATACTCGATATTGGTCGTTATAGGCAGCTGCCTGTCCGACTCGCCCTGATAATAGATATCATTGCCGCCGGCATCCCACTGCAGCTTATCGCCGCCCTCTTCCTTATAAGTCTCATCGCCCTTGACATTCTCTATGTTATCAAGGTCAGAGACGTCGTTCAGCTTATCAGACTTATCTTTATTCTTCAGCCAGCTGCTGACAATAGTCTTCTTAACCTTGCCCTGGGCATCCGCTATCACATAGACGGTCTCGTTCTTGCCCGCGTCTTCCTCTGAATCGCTGTCTGTCAGCAGCTTTACAGCCTCGTCATTGAGATCTTCTGAAGCCTCCTCTGTCTCGGCCTGCGTTGCTGCCTTTGCATTTATCAGAGGCATTGTCACACCTGTCAGGGAATAAGAAGCTAATGTAGCTGCGAGCACGGCAGCAAATGTCTTTGTAAGTCCTTTCTTCATCGTAAGATCCTCCTCATCGCTCGTCTTTACTGATCCTGAGCAGCTGCCTGCTCCAGTTTATACTGCTGTTTCTCTTCTTCCAGATATGCATTCTTCTTTGCCTTTTTCTTCAGGCCCCAGCTTGTCTTCATGATCACGCCGTCAAGCAGCATGTAGAGCGTCGGCAGCAGGAAGAGGACAAGTCCCATACTGATCAGAGAGCCTCTGGAGATCAGCAGGCAGAGGGAAGCGATCATATCGACATCCGAGTAGATCGCGACACCAATCGTCGCGGCAAAGAAGCCAAGCGCGCTCGTAATGATGGAAGGCGCGCAGGCAGAAAGGGCAGTTGTCATGGAAGCCATCTTGTTGTTCCCGGCCACCCTCTCATTCAGATACCTGTTTGTCATCAGGATTCCGTAATCAACAGTCGCGCCCAGCTGGATCGTACTGATTACAATGGAAGCGATGAAAGGCAGTGTCGTGTTTGTATAAAAACTCAGGCTCATATTGATGTAAATGGCCAGTTCTATTACCAGAACCAGGATAATCGGAAGCGATACCGATTTGAGTACAAAGAGAATGATCAGGAAGATAAATGCGATGGAAACCATGCTTACGACCTGGAAATCATGATTCGTCATCGTGATCAGATCCTTTGTACAGGGAGCTTCACCGATCAACATGGCCTTGGAGTCGTACTTGTGAACGATCTCATTCAGCTTGCTGATCTGGCTGTTTATCTCATTGCTGGCGACCTTATATTTTGAGCTGATCAGCATGAGCTGATAGCCGCCGCCCTTGAGCTTGTCCATAGCCTCATTGTCTATAAAATCCTTGGGCATGCCGGCAGGGACCAGAGAATCGGCTGCAATAGAGAATTCAATTCCTTTCACATCCTCCATATCGGACACCATATTTCTCACTGTCTTGGCCGGCAGCTTTTCATCCGCCAGGACCATCATGATGGAGTTGGTATCATAATCGGACTCCAGCTCCTTATTGGCCTGAACGGAAGGCAGGTAGCCGGGAAGGCTGGATGCCAGATCGTAGTAGACCTTTATGTGGTTGTATCCGATGATGGCAGGGATCCACAGGGCCAGCAGGCAGATAAGAAGCGGCTTATTATGCCTTACGATAAACCTGGCCAGATGTCCCCCGTTTATGGAAAGAGCCTTGTGACTTGTCTTCTTGATCAGTTTATCGCAGATCAGGATAAATGCCGGCAGAATGGTGATACAGGATATGACTCCCAGGATAACGCCTTTGGCCATAACTGTTCCCAGATCCTTGCCAAGAGTAAACTGCATGAAGCAAAGGGCAATGAAACCGGCGACTGTCGTCAGAGAAGAACCCGCCACAGAAACGATGGTCTTGGAAATGGCGTGAGCCATCGCCTCATTGTTGTTGTCAAATTCCTTCTTCTCTTCCATATAACTGTTCCACAGGAAGATGGAATAGTCCATCGTGACCGCCAGCTGCAGGACCGCCGCCAGGGCCTGAGTGATAAAAGAGATCTCCCCGGCTATGATATTGGACCCCAGATTATAGATGACAGCCATTCCTATGTTCAAAAGGAAAAGAACCGGCGCCATGAAAGAGTCCATAGTGACAGCCAGGACGATGGCCGTGAGAACGACGGCGATCAGGACATACCAGAAGAGCTCCTTGTTCGTCAATTCCTTCGTATCCTCGACGATGGCTGACATAGAGCTGAGAAAGCAGTCCTTGCCCGATATCTTTCGGATCTGCTTTATGGCATTCAGAGTGCCGTTCGATGATGTACCTTCGTCGAAGAATATAGCCATCATCGTGCCCTTGTCGGAATGAAATACTTTGTAATATTTATCCGGGAGCATCTCCTGAGGGATCGTATTGCTGACCATGGAATCGTACCAGATGACCTGGTCGACATGATCGACATCTTCGATCTGATCCTTGAGCCGGGATACCTGGGAATCATTCATCCCATTGGCAATAAATATGGCATAGGCGCCCTTGCCGAAATCCTTGAGCAGGATATCCTGCCCCTTCATCGTCTCTATATTATCCGGCAGATAATATAGAATATCATAATTTACCTTTGTCTTCGCATAGCCCAGAGCAGATGGGATCAGCAAAAGAAAGGCTGCTATCACAATAACGAACCGGGCCTTTGCTATAGCCCTGCTAAAACGCAGCATAAATACTCCTCCCTGACAATAAATGACCACTGGTCATTTTAACGTTCATATGGTATAATACTACAAAAGTGACCGCCGGTCAATTTATGTATGCAAAATAAACCCTGACATTTTCATGTGATTGTAGCCAGCAAGGCATTTGACTGCTAATAAGCCGAATTCTTTGACAATTGCCGACAATAGAAGTAAAATAATCGTAAATAATGCCGTTTTACCGCATTACTGTTTATGCACAGGATAAAGGGAGTATCGATATGGGACGGGTCGAACAGAACAAGCAGCTGAAGCTTCACAAACTGATGGATTCAGCGTTTCATCTTTTCACGAGCAAGGGGATCTCAAGGACATCCATCTCCGACATAGCCGGTCAGGCCGGTCTTGCTAAGGGAACATTCTATCTCTATTTCCATGATAAGTATGACCTGCAGCAGAAGCTGATCGCCGACAGGGCAAGCAAGATGATTCGCCATGCCCTCAGCTGCTCTGATTTCAGCCAGTATGATGATCCGGAAGATAAGGTGATCGCTTTTATCGATGCGATCCTGGATCAGTTTCAGGAGGACAAGGCTCTGCTCCGTTTTATCAACAAGAGACTAAGCTGGGGAGTTTTTGCCCGCGCCATGGATCAGGCAGATCCCGGAGTCCTCGGCGAATTTGCGGACATCCTTCCCTATAAGATGAGCGAAAAAGAGATGGAGATCGCTGTGTACACGATAATAGAGATGGTCGGCGCAGCCTGCTACGACGTCATCCTGGAGGGGGAACCCCTTCCTTATGAAGAGTATAAGCCCTATCTGCACCGCAGTATCCGGGCACTTCTGAGATCATTTGTCGAGAACAAGACATCTGAGGAATAAAAGATAAAACGAAGGACCTTCTGCCGGCCGGCAGAAGGTTCTTCTATCCTTCGCGAAAACTTCAGCGGCAGTCATCACGCCGCGCTCCCGTTTCTTGTCCTCTTCTTATCATTCTTACAGATCTGTTCAAATTCTCTGAGCTTATTCCTTGCCTCCGGACTCAGATCGACGGGTACCTGGATCTGGATAGTCACATATTCATCGCCGCACACGGAGGGGTTCTTCATATCGGGAACACCCTTGCCGCGCAGCCGGATCTTTCTTCCCGACTGGCTTCCCGCCGGAATCCGGCATCTGACTGTGCCGTCTACGGTCTGAACGAGAGCTTCGCCCCCGAAGACCGCCGTCGTAAAGGGGATGCTGGCACTTGTGTAGATATCTCTCCCCTTCCTGATAAATCCGGCTCTCTCTCCCACGTGGACTCTGAGAAGAAGATCGCCGTTCCCCGCAGGACCTGCTGCTCCCTTGCCGCGCAGGCGTATGGACTTGCCATCTTCAATGCCGGCAGGAATATGAACCTTTAAAGAATGCTCCCTGCCGCTCTGATCTCTGAAGCGGATCAGCTTCTCGCAGCCTCTGACTGCCTCGTCAAAGGCAACATCTATATCTGATGTCAGGTCTGCTCCCCTTGAAGGTGCGCCCTGCCGCCCGGCGCCTCCTGAAGAGGCACCCTTGAACATATCGCCGAACAGATCCCCGAATATGTCTCCCATATTGCCGCCAAAGCCCGCTCCCTGGCCGAAGCCGGAAAAGCCGCCGCCGGCGTTTGTCTTATATGTATGGACATTGCCATTTTCATCAGTGAACGTATAGGTCTGATAGCCCCCATTCCCGGAACCGCCGAAGCCGCCAAAGCCCCCGAAACCGCCAAAGGGTCCCTGACCCGCTCCGCCGGCACCCTGGCCGAAGCCTTCTTCAAAGGCTGCATGTCCGAACCGGTCATACATCTTCTTCTTCTGCGGATCGCTCAGGACATTGTAAGCCTCAGTGACTTCCTTAAATTTTAACTCCGCCGCCTTGTCCCCCGGATTCATATCCGGATGATACTTCTTGGCAAGCTTCCTGTAAGCTCTCTTTATCGTCTTATCATCGGCGCTTTTGCTGACTCCGAGGACATCGTAATAATCTCTCTTAGCCATAACCGTCTCTCCTCTGTGAATATTCCATTTACCAAACGATCAGCAGACGTATCTGCTGATCCTGTTTGTTCTACATGTAATATAACACAAGAAGTTATCTTCGTCAATAGCTTTCTCCGGACCCAGTGAAATTTTCCCTTACTTCCCTGCCAGGAAAGCGGCCAGATCTCCCCTCAGATGGGAGTAATCCCTCAGACCCAGATCATAGAGTCTTCTGTTTGCCTTCTCGTCCATGGCATAGGTGTCCATTTTCATATGCCGGCTGGGGCAGAAAATAAACATCTTCCCTTCCTTCTCCAGTCTGTGAGCCTGCCTGAGCTGCCGGTTGTAGACGATATGGCGCCTGTCCAGATCCTTAACAACATTGGGGTATCCCAGGCACATCGTGTGATAAAAGAGGCGGTTTTTCTCCGGCTCCTTGACATAATCTCTGGGCTTTGACATGATCATGACCACCTTGTCGCAGCCATCCTCAAAGGCCCTTTTGAAAGGAAGAGAATCGGAAACGCCTCCGTCTACATATTTTTCAGAGCCTATCCTGACAGGCTTTGTCACGGACGGGATCGCGCAGGATGCCATGATGATCCGGTAATCATCTCTGGGGATATCTCTCTTTGTAAAATAAGCCGGCTTCCCAGTCCTGGCATTCGTCGCCACAACAACAAATTCTGCCGGATTCTTCTGCATGCTGTCATAGTCCAGAGTATCCCCGCCGCCGGAATTCGTGAGAGTTCCATAGATATACCGAAGGCCGAACAGATCACCTGTCTTCAGGAAAGACCGAATGCCAAAATAGGCGGGATTGCTGATATGATCTGTATAAAATCTGAGGTTTCTTCCCCTCTGTCCTGCCAGATACGATGCCGAGTTCCCGCTGCCGGCGGAAACACCGATCACATAATCAAATCTTATCCCATCGTCCAGAAAGGCATCCAGCACACCCGCGCTGTAGGCGCACTTCATGCCGCCGCCCTCTACAACCAGTCCTATCTTGCCCATCGCATCACTTTCTTTCTCTGAAAAATAAATTTCTTCAATGTTTTCCTTCTATTATATCTATAATATGAAATCCTGCAAGCCCTCCGCCTGTCCCATAGGCCAGGCCTGCCGCGACATCTTTTATCCAGTGAGAACCCTTTAATACCCGGCAGATGCCAAGACAGACAGCCGCCGCTCCCATGACAGCCCCTGCCCTCTTATCCAGCCAGCCAAATGCTGCCGCCACAACAGCGGCTGAGAATGAGTGCCTGCTGGGGAAACTCTTTCCCTTCCTCTTATTTCTTTCCTTTCCCCGGCACCGGGTGCTTTCCTTTCCCGTCTGCCTGATCTTCAGATCCAGCACATCGCCCGGCCTGGGAGCGTCAATAGATCTTCGTATGAGACTTCCGCTGACAAAGACTGCAGCCGGCACTCCCAAAAATCCCGCTGCCTTTTTATCCTTCTTAAGGAGCAGAAAAAGAGCCTGTGCCGTATAAGAGATATAAATGAAAATTGTCAGTCCCCGGGACAAGAGGCTGACTGCCCTGTCAAGCTTTGGCTTTTCTGCCAGATATTCCCTCATCTGTAAGTATTTTCCGTACCTCATGAATGACCTCCTGATATTTTCTCTAAAGTCCGCAATCAGGGATTGCATATTTTGCAGGGACTGTAACCTGAGTCGATCAGTTCCTGTCTTGTGCATTTCTTCCTCACTGTATTGCCGGCCGCCATCTTTGAAACTGCCCGGCAGTTTGGATCATGAAATTTCATGGACCTTGTATTGAGAACATATTCTCTGACCCCAGTCCGGCTGTCCTTTTCTCCGTCATCAAGAGCCTTTGCCTGAGTCTGTTTCGTCTCCCCGGCTGCATTACCGGGAGTCATCAGGCTCTTTTCATCCGCCTTTTTCTCAGTCGTGAAGGAAATTTTCTCCCCGTCCGAGACGCAGGTGATATCTCCCTGCAGGTCCGTGCGGAATATTTTTGTCCCCACGCTCTGCAGGCGGCTCAGCGTCTCCTTTCGCGGATGACCGTATGTGTTTCCCCTTCCGCAGGATATAACCGTATATTCCGGCCTGACTTTATCAAGGAAGCGGGAGCTGCCTGAAGTTTCGCTGCCATGATGGCCGGCTTTGAGCACATCTGCCCGGATATCCTGACCGCTCCCAAGCAGGACCTCTTCCGCCCGGTATCCCGCGTCTCCCGTGAAAAGAAATGACGTATTGCCAAATTTTATCTTCAATATAATAGAAGAATCGTTGACAGCATCTTCCTCTGAAGGATCCGTGCTGTTTACCGCCAGGATCTTCACAAGGGCAGTGCCAAGCTTATAACTGCTGCCTGCTTTTGGAACAGTAAGACCTGTCCCATTTTTTTCTGCATACTTTACAAGGCTGCGAAAACTTCTGTCGTCATCCTCGCCGGCGCGGGTCTTCGTCGCCAGGATCTTTCCGGCGCCAGCGTAATTTAGGGCACCGGACAGACCGCCGACATGATCATCGTGGGCATGGGTAGCCACGATAAGATCCAGCTTTTTTATTCCTCTGTCTTTTAATATCGTATAGATCTTTCTCGAATAGGCCGGCTTGCCGCCGTCTATCAGCATATAATGCTTCCCGCAGCTTATCAGCGCGCTGTCCCCCTGACCAACGTCGAGAAATTCCACCTTCATCCGGCCTGAGGGTCTGTTTTCCGCTGGTTTATCGGTCTGTATGGCAGCTGTTTGTCTCTCTGAAGTTTCTTCTGCCTGGACAGCCGCCGAAACAGTTTCTGACATACTCTCGCCGGCTCTTGCCTGAGTTTCAGCCGATGACGGTGCCCCGCCGCAGCCCCCGCTGATCAATACCAGGATAAGGACAAAGAGATACAGATGCTTAAACTTTCTCATAGGATCACCCTTACGACAGATTATAACATTATAGGAGCAGGCTTGTCTAACCGCGCAGGTCGCTCTTCCGTGCATTTTCCCTAATGATCCGGGATAATAGCCCTGCCTCTTTCGAACAGAAGTCACATAATATTCAGAATATTCTTCGAAAATAATGTGGTATTTTACTAAATACATAATTGCAAAAAGGCAATCTATGCTTTATAATAGGAATAGTGAAAATTTTGACAAAGAGTCTGACGGGCATCTATTAAAGGAGGTAATACGATGTACAAGATTTCGCAGATAGCTGAGGAATACAAGAAGAGACTTATCACGGCAGATGAAGCAGCTGCCAAGATAAAGGACGGGGACAGAGTTTCCTACGGCCTCGGTCTTTCCGCTCCTCACGACATCGATATCGCTATCGGCAAGAGAGCAAAAGAGCTCCACAATGTAGAGATCGTAAGCACAACACTTGTTGTCGATAAGCTGTATGCAGCATATACAGACGATGCAGATGTAGACAATATCAGATTTGCCTCTGCTCATATGAATGGAATAGACAGAAAGATAAACAAGGCCGGCAGGCTCTGGTTCATCCCCATGCTTTTCAATGAGCTTCCCTACTACTGGCCGGAGACCGGCATCGATATCCTCACGATCCAGGTTCATCCCATGGATAAATGGGGCAATTTCAACCTTGGCCCCCAGGCTTCCGATCTCCGAGGTCTTCTCAAGGCTGCGAAGATGGTCATCGTCGAGACAAACGAGAAGATGCCCAGGGCTCTCGGATATGAGACAGAGCTCAACATCGCGGATGTCGATTATATCGTAGAAGGTTCCGGTTCTCCTATGCCCGAGATTCCCGGCAAGGCAGCTACTCCGGAAGATGAGATAATCGCTGACTATGTTGTAAACATGATCCAGGATGGCTCTACTCTTCAGCTGGGTATCGGCGGTCTGCCTTCCGCTATCGGCAAGAAGCTGGCAGAATCCGATATTAAGGATCTGAGCGGCCATACAGAGATGCTTGTTGATTCCTATGTTGACCTTTACGAGGCCGGCAAGATCACAGGCAACAAGAACCGCGACAAGGGCAAGATCATCTATACATTTGCCGGCGGAACAAAGAAGCTTTATGATTTCATCGATGACAACCAGATCGTCTTCAACGCTCCGGTAAACTATGTAAACAACGTAGGCGTTGTACAGAGCATCGACAAGTTCGTCTCCATCAACAGCTGCATCAACCTGGATCTCTTTGGCCAGGTCAACGCGGAATCAGCAGGCTTCACACAGATCAGCGGTACAGGCGGACAGCTCGATTTCGCCGAGGGCGCTTACCTCTCGAAGGGCGGCCAGGGATTCATCTGCCTCCACTCGACCAGGACCATGAAGGATGGCAGCCGTCAGTCCCTCATCGTTCCTACCCTGCAGACAGGCTCTATCGTAACAACACCTCGTACAGCTGTTCACAACATCGTAACAGAGTACGGCGTTGCCACATTAAAGGGCAAGTCAACATGGCAGAGAGCGGAAGCTCTGATCAATATCGCGCATCCCGATTTCCGTGATGAACTCATAAAAGAGGCAGAGAAGATGGGAATCTGGACACGCACAAGTAAGGTAACCATGTAATTTCAGGAAGGATTTTCCCCTGAAAGTTATAAATATACCTCGGAACGGGGCCGGTGTAATCTCACCGGCCCTTTTTTCCCTGCTGCTCAGCAAAAAAGGGAGTACAACCGTACTCCCTGTAATAATCTTATCTGCCTGACAAAAATCTATCTCTGAGAGAAGGATCTGTCCGGATCATTTCATCTGCTTAGCTACTTCCTCAGCGAAGTTTTCTTCTTTCTTCTGCATTCCTTCGCCTGTCTCATAGCGGACAAAGCCCTTGATCTTGACTGCCTTGCCAAGCTTCTTGCCCTCTGCCTCAACATACTTTCCGACAGACTGCTTGCCATCCTCAGCCTTTACATATACCTGGTCGAGCAGGCATACTTCCTTGAGCTCCTTGTTGATACGGCCCATGATGATGCCCTGGATAACCTTCTCAGGCTTCTTGGACTCCTTGGGATCGTTCTGGATCTGAGCCAGAAGGATCTCCTTCTCATGCGCGATGTAATCAGCATCAACTTCATCTCTGTTTGTATACTTGGGCTTCATAGCTGCGATCTGCATCGCTACGTTCTTGCCGATCTCAGCAACTTCCTCGGGAGCTGCCTCTGTCTCCATATCCACAAGTACGCCGATCTTGCCGCCTGCGTGAATATAGGAAGCAACAACACCATTCTCATCCACTACCTGGGCGAATCTTCTGATAGAAAGCTTCTCGCCGATAACGGCTACCTTCTGGGAGAGAGCCTGAGCTACTGTGATAGAAGCGTCGTCTATCCAGGGCTCCTCGAGGAAAGCTTCTACATCTGTATCAGCAGAAGCGAGTGCCTGGTCTGCTACTCTGCCTACATATTCCTGGAATACAGCGTTCTTGGCAACGAAGTCTGTCTCAGAGTTTACCTCAACGATCGCTGCCTTCTTAGCGCCGGGAGCGATAACAGTCTTAACGATACCCTCTGCAGCGATCCTTGCTGCCTTCTTCTCAGAAGCTGCAAGACCTTTCTCTCTGAGAAATTCTACAGCCTTGTCCATATCGCCGTCTGTAGCTGTAAGAGCCTTCTTGCAGTCCATCATGCCGACGCCGGTCATCTCTCTGAGTTCCTTAACCATTTTAGCGGTAATTGCTGCCATGTTTTATCTCCTCCATTAATCCTCTGTTCAATTACTCTTCTGTCTCAGCTTCTGCTTCCTCAGCCTCTTCAGCCTCAGCTGCGTCATCCATACCCTGCTTAGCCTCGATAACAGCGTCAGCCATGGTGGATGTGATAAGCCTTACGGCTCTGATGGCATCATCGTTGCCGGGGATGATATAGTCAAGCTCTTCCGG
>OMWV01000063.1 GCA_900314845.1 uncultured Eubacteriales bacterium | reverse complement strand
AGCCGAAAAACTCATAGTAAAAAGTTCAATTTTGGGCGTATTTTCAACGTTTTTCGAGGGTCGGACCAAGTGGGAAGTTTGAGTTATATGGTAAGAAAAATATAAAAGAATGAACAGGTACAGGAGCATGATAAAAATGTATGTACCTGAACTGGCCATTACATCGCGTACACTGCTGTTCAAGCCAAATAATAAATCATTTAGTATGGTAAAGAAATATATTGTAATGAATGAATATATAGAGAACCAAAGAATCCCGTAAAGAAAGGAAATATTTGTAAAATCCTTCAATAAGTTCTTAGGCTGTTCATGCTTATGCCTGGATATGATCCAAATCAATCTTTGAGGCATTTCTAATCCCAGGAACAGGGTCATGAGCAGAAAGATAAACAGAGCGACAAGAAAGACATTGAAGCCAAGCGATTCGTCTTTTAGAAAAACGAGTACGCTGACAGTGGCAAGTGCACCAATAATCATGATAAAAGCCGGACGTCCTCCTGCATTGCTTAAAAGAGCAGCAGTAATACGTTTTCTTATATTGAGGAGTTTGACGATTATACGTTTCATTTCCCTTCCCTCCAATCTATTTAAATATAAAAGCAAGTATAGTGCCACAATTTAATAAATTCTCAAAAATTAATGGTAATAATATAACAAAATAATGTAATCACTGGATTAATGGGCAGATGAAGTACCCACCAATAATATAAACAAAAAAATGGACATTTTTCAGCAAAATATATGTATTTTTTTCGTTTTTAAAAATATATCCAATAATGAAGCAGCAAAATATCTAAAAAAACGCTTCAAAAATGGATATGATTCAATAACGGCGCGCTCCACTATCGAATATGTTTCAAAAAAGAAGCGCTCCATAAATGAATAAATCGAAATTCTATGGGAATTTATTTCGCTTAAAGGGGGTTCGCTTTTGAGTGAGCGGGTTATTTTTTTAACGGAATATTTATGGAAGAAAAAGATTTTTATTTTTAATTTATTATTTTTCTCTTTTTTTAATCAAATTGGCACATCAATTGTTTTATATAGGGGCAGAAAATACAGTTTATGTTTCTTACATAACGGAAACTTTTTTTCATCATTTATCAGGAGGTAATAAAGATGAGTGAAAAATTTTTGGATGTGGCAAAGACAACAGAGAATGTTAAGGGTGAAATGGATGGCAAGATTGCTATTCTTACGATGAATCGCCCTAAGGCTATGAATGCCCTTAATGATCAGACACTTGGCGAGCTGGATGCTTTCTTTACTGCCATTGCAGAAGATGAGGATGTTTATGGCGTCATTATTACCGGCTCTGGAAAGGCTTTTGTCGCGGGTGCAGATATCTCGCAGATGAAAGATTATGGCAGTGCTGAGGGCAGAAAGTATGCTGACCGAGCTCAGACACTTTTCAGCAAGATAGAGACCATCGAAAAACCTGTAATTGCAGCTGTTAATGGTTATGCACTTGGCGGCGGCTGTGAGCTTTCAATGAGCTGCGATATTCGAATTGCTTCCGAAAAGGCAGTTTTTGGTCAGCCGGAGGCTAATCTGGGCCTTATCCCCTGCTTCGGAGGAACACAGAGACTTTCAAGGCTTGTTGGCACCGGAATCGCTAAGGAACTTATCTATACCTGCAGGAATGTAAAAGCAGAAGAAGCTAAGGCAATCGGTCTTGTAAATAAGGTCGTTGCAACGGAGGCTCTTCTTGAAGAAGCTAAGTCTATGATGACCCTGATCCTCAGCAAGGCTCCTAAGGCAATCGCATATGCTAAGGTTGCGATTAACCGTGGTGTTGACGTCGACATCCGTGCCGGACTTGAGATTGAGAAGGATGCAGCTGCTATCGTATTTGGCACTGAAGATAAGATGGAAGGCTGTCATGCATTCTTGGAAAAGCGCCCTGCTGTATTTAAGAACAAATAACAATAATTGCTGACTGACTTTGGAGGATTGGATATGACAAATGTGATTGGTATTATCGGTTTGATAATTGCATTTGCACTTCTTATGTACCTGATCATGAAGGGTGTAAATATTTATCTGACCGTGTTCATATGTACTCTGGTTGTTGCCATTACAAGCCAGATGAATATCTATGAAGCGTATAAAGTACACTTCATGACAGGCTTCACAAATTTCTTTAAAAGTTATTATTTGATATTCCTTACCGGAACTCTCATGGCAAAAGCAATGGAGATTACAGGGGCAGCGAAAAGTATCGCCAAGGCAATCATCCGGATATTGGGTGTAAATTGGGCATTCGTATCCGTCCCTCTTGCCTGTGGTATTCTCTGCTTCGGCGGTGTTTCCGCATTCGTTTGCTCATTCTGCGTTTTTGAGATTGCCCTTCAGGTTTTCAAAGCTGCGGATCTTCCAAGGCGGGCAATTCCAGGTGCGCTTTGTTTCGGCTGTTCAACCTGGGCCATGGTCGCGCCCGGAGCTGTACAGATTCATAATGCTGTTCCTGCGGAAAATTTAGGGACAACATTTATGGCAGGCGCTGTGAATGGATGGATTTGCTGCGGGTTTGTTCTGATAGTAGGCATGATATGGCTCAAAATATGGCTTGATAAGGCAAAGAAAAATGGAGAGCACTTTGTAGCTAAGGATGTTGATGATTTTAATGATGATCCTAATGAAAAACTGCCTAATCCGATCATTTCACTGATTCCTCTTATTGTATCGATCGTTCTTGTTAATCTCAAAGGATCAGATGGAAAAGCAATAGTTCCTGTAGAAGTCGGTGTTCTTGCGGGTGCAGTTTGTGCGATTCTCATCATGTATAAGCATATAAAAGTTAAAGAACTGCCGAAATATTTTGCCGATGCTGCTGCTCTTGCACTTTTTTCAATCACAAATACCTGTGCAGTTAATGGTTTTGGCGGAGTAGCTTCCAATAGTCCTGTATTCAATGTAATTACAAACGCAATGGTAAATATTCCTGGTCCTAAGCTTCTTGGTCTGGTAATCGGTACGACTATTATTGCCGGCATCTGCGGAAGTGCTTCAGGCGGTCTGGGTATTGCAGTTCCCATTCTTGGCCCTGTTTATCAAAATCTTGGTTTTGCACCTGCAACGATCCACCGTGTAATGGCTCTGGCTTCAGCAGCACTGGATTCACTGCCCCATAATGGTTATATCGTTACGGTTACGAATGGTCTCTGCCATGAGACGCATCATGATTCTTATGGTTTAACGTTCAGGCTTACGGTAGTTATGCCTTTTATCGGTTCAATCTTGGGCGTTATCTTGTTTACTTTGTTCCCGAACCTGCCGTAATAGATTATTTCCCTCGCCTGTAATCAGTGCGGAGGATTAACAGAATTATTTTTTATCATTTTTATTCATTTTTGAAAGGAGAACTAGAATATGTTTCAGCCGTTAAAGGGTGTAAAGGTTATTGATCTTACATATTTTGTAGCCGGACCTGGTACTGCCAGAATTCTGGCTGACTGGGGAGCAGATGTTATTAAGGTAGAGCCGCCTTTTGGTGATCCCGGAAGAGGTACCGGCGCAACTATGTCAGCACCTGCAACGATGAATTGCAACCCTTTCTATACAGCATATAACGCAAATAAAAGAGGACTGGCCCTGAACCTCAAGACAGACGAAGGTAAAGCAATCCTTGGTAAGATGTTGGAGACAGCGGATGTTTTTGTATCAAGTTATCGTACCGGAGCTCTTAAGAGGCTTGGACTTGATTATGATACTCTCAGCAAAAAATATCCGCAGTTGATATGGGCGCAGATTAATGGTTTTGGTGATTTCGGCCCTGCAAAAGATAACCCGGGATTCGATACTGTCGCATTCTGGGCCCGCTCTGGGACGATGATGGATATTGCGGAGAAAGATACAAGCCCCATCAATCCTCCAATCGGATTTGGCGATGCTACAACCTCCTGCTCTCTCTCCGGCGGAATCTGTGCAGCTCTTTACCAGAAAGCAAAAACCGGTAAAGGGTGCAAGGTTATGGTATCTCTTTTCTCACAGGCTATCTGGAATGCCAGCGCTGAAATGGTTTCAACACAGTATGGTGATCAGTATCCCAAGTCAAGAAAAGAAGCTGTTTCCCCTGTTATCAATTCGTTTAAGTGTTCTGACGGAGGATGGATTTTCCTTAGTATTCTTGAACCGGATCGTTACAACGACAAGCTCATGGAAGTACTTGGACGCAGTGATTTGGTTGGCGATCCTCGTTTCTGCACAGCAGCAGCTTCAAAAGAGCATTGCTCTGAGATGATTGAGGTGCTTGAAGGTGAGTTCGCTAAGCATACACAGGCCGAAATGGACAAGATCCTGACAGACGCTGATATTGCGCATGAGAAGATCCAGCATTTTGCAGAGGTACTTACAGATCCTCAGGCTAATGAAAACAAGTATGTGGTCCCCGTTGAGAATTTTGACGGAACTGTTACAAAGCAGGCAATGACTCCGATCAGGTTCTGTGAAAAAGAGCCTGAGTCAGTTGATGATATTGCCCCTACAGTAAAGTGCCAGGCTCCGAAAATTGGCCAGGATTCTGAAGCGATACTGAAAGAGTATGGATATTCAGAGGCTGATATTCAGAAATTTGTTGATGACAAGGTAGTACATATCGAGAAATAATTCATTATTTTCTCTGATATTGCATGGATTATACTCCATTATTATGGCGGTCGAAACAGAAACTGATGTTTCGGCCGCTATTTTATTTTTCATCCTATTGGCGAGACTTTTTTTGTGAGTATTCCTGCCTTTTTCGCACATACGTTGTCATACTCATGCCAAGATAATCGGCGGCTTTTCTCACACTGTGAAATTTTTTATAAGCTGCATCGATTTCATCTTTTTCTATACTTTTTAGATATTGGCGCAGAGATTGATTTTGAGGATCAAACGGGTACATGGGCTTATGATCAGGGTCGGCTTCCGCAGAAGCCGCAAGATCAGCGGAGTTGTTCTCTTTTTGGAATTTTACCGGAAGATCGCTGACGTCGATGCTCAGACCATCACATATTGCATAGGCACCTCGGATCGCATTGTCAAGCTCACGAAGGTTTCCATACCATTGTTGACGAAAAAGCAGGTTGGTTGCATTCGGTGACATAGTGACATTTCTGTTATATTCCTTATTGAGCTTATCAAGAAAATAATGAATCAGACTGGGAATGTCCTCCCTCCTTTCCCGCAGGGGAGGAAGGTTAATGTTAATGACGTTGAGCCTGTAGTAAAGATCTTCTCGGAAGGTACCTTCCTTTATCATCTCTTCAAGATTCCTTCTGGTTGCGGATATTATTCTTATATCTACGGGAATTGGTTGGGTGCTGCCGACGGGGTCAATCACCCGTTCCTGCAGTGCTCTCAGAAGTTTAGCCTGCATTAGCAGCGGCATATCGCCGATTTCATCCAGAAATAGTGTGCCGCCATCTGCCTGTAAAAACTTTCCCTTTTTCCCGCCCTTTTTAGCACCGGTAAAAGCACCGTCCACGTAACCGAAAAGTTCAGATTCCAGGAGTTCTTCAGGTATTGCAGCGCAGTTTACAGAAACCATAGGTCTGTGGCTCCTGGAGCTGGAATAGTGAATTGCTTTGGCAAAAACTTCTTTGCCGGTTCCTGTTTCTCCGGTGATCAGTACGGAGAAATTGGTTTTGGATGCCTTTATTCCTTCCATCTTTTTTTCTTTTATAATATCGCTTATGCCGACAATATCTCCAAAGCTCATTTCATTTGCATAAAAATTTTGATATTGCTCCCGTAAGAATTCAAGTTCATTGTATTCCTTGAGCATTCGTTTCGCATTAGTGATCGATTGGTCTCTAAAATGGACTTGAGCAACGCCGGCGACGGCCTTGCCTGTTTCATCTGTTACATAAGATCGGCTAACCAGTACAAAGGAATTATTATCATCTTTAATATAACCGGGTATAAATTTGTGAAGTGCCAATTCTTCTTTAAACTTGTGTTTTACGATATCCGGCATCTTGGAGTTAGGTATGGTATCGAGGATGGAATGCCCGATTATCTTGCTTTTTGGACGTCCGAGAAACTGAGCGTAAACTTCACTGATATCAGTAACAGTGCCTTCTTCGTCGACAACGATGAAACCATCCTGGGATAGATTCAATACCTCATCAAAAACCAGCTTATAGAAGTTTTTTTTCATTTCATGTCGCCTCCCCTATATATCATTATATGATCGTCGTTAGTAAGTAAGCCGCAGCAAAGGTGAATATCAATTTAACGTTAGAAGCCTGCTGATAAAAAGTCAAGTATAAAATTGGAAAATCTGCAGAAAGAAAGGCATCATTTTTCAAAACTTTCCTTGCCTTGGATTTTACAGGATCCTCGTATGGATTTTGCCCTGGCCTGATAAAATGGGAGGGCAAAATGGGAATCCGCCGGTTTGTCAGCGCTGCAACCGCCGACGCAACTGCCGGCTGCGGGATTTCCAAGTCTGTTTTCTTGTCTGCAACTGCATTTTCAGGCATACTCAGGGCAGAAACAAGAAAGAGGCAGCCCTCTTTTGGAGGGCAGGGCCGAAAGAAAATGGCGGGTGATCTTCAAGATAAGAGAGGTCCCGGAAAGCGAGGAGTATATGATTCTGGCAGACAAGATCATAGAGATGAGAAAGAAAAACGGCTGGTCGCAGGAGGAACTGGCCGGCAAGCTGGACGTGAGCCGGCAGTCGGTCTCCAAGTGGGAGAGCGCGCAGAGTATTCCGGATATGAAGAGGATCCTTATGATGGCGGAACTCTTCCATGTATCCACGGATTATCTGCTCAAGGATTCCGTGGAAGATCCGGACGGAGAAGGCGAAGTCGAGGCTGAGCCTTCCGAGGACAGACTTCCCATTAAAAAAGTCAGCATGCAGGAGGCAAATGCCCTCCTGGAGCAGCGCAATGCGAAATCGAACCGAGTGGGCCTGGGCGTCATGCTCTGCATCCTGTCGCCTGTTCCCCTGCTGTTATTAGGGGAGGCCGGGACAGGATTTCGGATCGGTCTGGTCATGCTTTTGGCTGCAGTGGCCTGCGCTGTTGGCCTTTTCGTAAGAGATAATCTGGCACAGGAACCTTTTAAAGATTATGAGACCCACGCGCTGGATACAGAATATGATGTGGCGGGTTTTGCCCGGGAGCGCAGAGAAAAATACAGAAAGACGCATGACGCGATGATCGTCGCGGGGGTCGTTCTCTGTGTGGCTTGTGCCATGCCGCTTATCTTTTCCTCCCTGCAGGAGGACGGGGCTCTTAAGACAGATGGCCTCCACGTCGCGATCCTGTTGGTCATGGCTGCCATCGGCGTCCTGTGTCTTGCCAAGTCCAGCATAATCTGGGACGGCTATCATATCCTTCTGGAGGAGGGGAATTACTCCCGGAGCACAAAGCTGGAGAATCAGAGAAACAGCCTTCTGGCCTCCGTATACTGGGGAGCGGCAACAGCCGTCTATCTGATCTGGAGCTTTGTCACATTTCGCTGGGAGTCCACCTGGATCATCTGGCCGATCGCCGGCGTGGCCTACGGCCTTCTGGCAGCTGTGCTGCGGATCGTGAGAAAGAGGGGCTGAGGGCAGCAGCTGCCTGAGCAATAACCTGTCAGCAGAAACGATTCGCAATGGCGCAAAATATGTGATATATTTTATAGCAGATAACACAGGCCCGGTGCCGCCGGCACGATTTATGAAAGGATTTGCTATGAGTATTGAAGTTGGAATGAAAAATGTATGGGAGATCACAGTTACAGATGACATGTGCGCGGACTGCGTGAACGAGCAGCTTCCCCAAATTGACCTGCCCCATGTCTTCTCCACGCCGAGCATGTTAGGTCTCATGGAGCTGACATGCGCAGACTTGCTGGCCAGGAACATAGAGGAAGGAAAAGGATCTGTCGGCATGGCAGTCAATATCAGGCATGTGGCAGCAACCGAAAGCGGGAAAAAGGTCAGATGTGAAGTTGAAGTGGCAGAGGTCAAGGGGAGAAAAATCTTATTTAACGTGAAGGCTTTTGATGAAAAGGGACTGATCGGAGAGGGCCAGCACAGAAGAGCTATTATTGACAAGTAATAAACTGCCGGCTTGTTCCGATTTTTACAATTAATTTTGCCCGAGAGGCGCTATCCTTGTCCTGTACTTAAGAAACAGGACGAAGACGTCAATTCCACGGAGAGTGGATTGGCGTCTTTTTTATTTTCGCAAATAGGAGGGATGGATTTGGAATCACGTATTGCAGAGCATCCGGTGCTTGGGACATATGAAAAAGGAAAACTTGTGACATTTACGCACGACGGCAAAAAGCTGCAGGGATATGAAGGCGAGCCGATCGCCGCAGCCCTGAAAGCCGCGGGCGTTCAGATCCACAGATATACCCAGAAGAGGCACAGCCCGCGCGGCATATTCTGCGCCATCGGCAGATGCACGGACTGCGTCATGGTCGTGGACGGCGTGCCCAACGTGAGGACATGCATGACGCCCCTGAGAGAGGGAATGACAGTCAACACCCAGTACGGAACCACGGACGTTCCTTTTGAAAAGCAGCAGGGAGGAGAAAGGGTATGAAACGCTATGATCTGATCGTAATCGGAGCCGGACCCGCCGGACTTTCTGCAGCCATAGAGGCAGCAAAACGAGGAGCCGGAGTCGTTGTATTTGACGAAAATGCCAGGCCGGGCGGCCAGCTCTTCAAGCAGATCCATAAATTTTTCGGTTCAAAGGAACACAGGGCCAAGATCCGCGGGATCCGCATAGGCCGTCAGCTCCTGGAGGAAGCAGACCAGGCGGGCGTGCAGGTCGTATTAAATGCGACGGTCATGGGCATTTATCAGGACAAAGAAGTCCTGGTCAGGATCGGAGACGGGGTAGAACACGTCAAGGGAGACGCCATCATCGTGGCGACCGGGGCGGCGGAGAACATGGTCCCCTTTAAAGGGTGGACCCTGCCGGGCGTCATCGGCGCCGGCGCGGCCCAGACCATGATGAACCTGCACGGCGTCAGGCCGGGACAGAAGATCCTGATGCTGGGATCCGGAAATGTAGGACTGGTCGTGAGCTTTCAGCTTCTGCAGGCGGGCTGCGATGTCGCCGCCCTTGTCGACGCCGCGCCCCAGATCGGCGGCTACGGCGTTCACGCCTCCAAGGTGGCCCGCTGCGGCATTCCTTTTTATCTTCCCTACACCATAAAGGAGGCAGAGGGGACAGATCATGTGACCGGCGTGACCATAGCAAAGGTGGGACCGGGTTTTGAGCTGATCCCGGGGACTGAAAAGCATTTTGACGTCGATACCATCTGCATCGCCGTCGGCCTCTCGCCTATGAGCCAGCTGATGAAGATGGCAGGCTGCCGGATGGTGGACGACCCGAGAAAGGGCGGCCAGGTACCGGTGACAGATGCCCACGGACAGACATCCATCCCCGGCATATTCGCCGCAGGCGATGTATCAGGAATAGAAGAGGCCAGCTCGGCCATGATAGAAGGCCGCCAGGCCGGCATCTACGCCGCGGCATATCTGGGCTATGAAGAGGAGCAGCAGATGGACGCGGAGGAGACTCAGCTGGATCAGATGCTGGACGGCCTGCGCCAGGGCATGTTCGCTCCGGGCAGAAAAGGAAAGAAAATAGAGAAGACAGATGAGGGGATCGCCATATCCCAGAATCTTCTGACCCGCGGCTTCGTCGCGGACGATGAGATAGAAAGATTCCCGGGCGTTACAAAGAAGGCTGCCGTTCATCCTGTTATAGAGTGTACGCAGAATATCCCCTGCAATCCCTGCCAGGATGCCTGCAGCCAGGGATGCATCCGGATCGGGTCGCAGATTACGGCCCTGCCGGCAGTTGAGGAAAGCAGCAAGTGCATTAACTGCGGCCTGTGCGTTGCAAACTGTCCCGGCCAGGCCATATTCCTTGTGGATGAATCGGCGCAGGGCGGGGCCGAGATCACGATCCCCTATGAATTTCTCCCGGTTCCCAAAGAGGGAGACCAGGGGACGGCCTTATCAAGGAGCGGGCAGCCGGTCTGCGAGGCCTCTGTCGTAAGGGTCAGATCCTCAAAAGCATTTGACGGCACCCATCTTGTCACGATAAAGGTGCCCGCGGAATATTCCATGAAGGCAAGATTCTTCAGACCGGCAGGAAGGAGTTAGTGGGAATGGCAAAGATAACAGACAGATCCAGAGATATCGGAGAATTTGTTCCCAGACCGGACGATGGCATGATCATCTGCCGGTGCGAGGAGGTCACAAAAGGCGAGATCCGCCGGGCAGTGCACGACGGGATGTGGACCATGGCGGAGATCCGCCGCTACCTGCGCTGCACCATGGGGCTCTGCCAGGGACAGACCTGCAGCAAGCTGGTGAAGGGCATCGTGGCGTCGGAGCTGGGAGTTCCCGGATCGGAACTTGAGCCGGCGACCTCCCGGTCACCCATGCGCCCGGTTGAGATGAGGGTATTTGCAAACGAAGTGGAGGCGAAATGATGAAAAATACAGCAGATGTGATCATTGTCGGGGCAGGGATCATCGGAAACGCTTCCGCCTATTATCTGGCAAAAAAAGGGTACCGCGTCCTCGTCCTGGAGGAATCTGATATCGTGGGCGATGGAGGGTCCTCCCGAAACGGCGGCGGCGTCCGCCAGTCCGGCAGGGATCCCAGAGAGCTGCCCCTGGCCATGTACGGGATAAAGAACCTCTGGCCGACCCTTTCCGAAGAACTCGGACGGGACGTTGAGTATGTACAGGAGGGGAACCTGAGGCTGGGAAAAACAGAAAAGCATCTTCAGATCCTCCAGGGGCTGACGGACCGGGCGGTCAAATGCGGACTTGAGGTCAGCATGATAAGCGGCGACGAGGTCAGGCAGATCAATCCCTATCTTTCCGAGGAGGTCATAGGGGCCAGTTGGTGCCCGACGGACGGACACGCCAATCCCCTTTACGCGACCCTGGCCTATTACGCGGCGGCAAGAAGACTCGGTGTCCGCTTCATAACCGGCGAATCCGTCGTTGCCCTGAAAAAGCTGAGGGGAGCGGTGAGAAAGGTCATCACAAAGGAAAATGAATATGAGGCAGACCAGGTCGTACTGGCCTGCGGCCTGGGCGCCCGGAAGATAGCAGGCACAGTCGGCATAGATATCCCCATGGTATCCATGATGCTGGAATCTCTTGTCACGGAGGCAGAGCCCGTGATGTTCGGCCAGATGCTTGGCACGGCGGAGGCTGATTTCTACGGCCATCAGACAAAGCACGGATCCTTCGTATTCGGGGGGACCACCGGCCTGGAAAATGTGGTAAAGGACAATGGAACGCCGGTGAACTGTTCCCTGGCAGCGCCCAGCACCTGCCGCGGCATCATCCGCTATGTGCCCAGACTTTCCGAGGCAAAGATTGTGAGGACCTGGGCTGGCTGGATGGACTACTGCGCGGACGGCGTCCCGGTGATAGATACAGTGGATGAAGTCCCGGGCCTTGTGCTGGCCTGCGGATTTTCCGGCCACGGATTCGGCATCTCGCCGGCAGTCGGCACAGTTGTCGCACAGCTCGTCGCGGGAGAGGAAACGTCCTGCGATATATCCGGTCTTAAGTATGACCGTTTTCATGCAAAATCCTGATGAGCATTATAAGGGGGAAAATAAGAGATGAGTACACTTCCCAGAGTTGATTTTTTATATCTGAATGAAGATGACATGATCCGCGCCGGCGTGGAGGATATGCCGGCCTGCATAGAGGCGATGGAGGAAATGCTGAAGCTCATGAAGGTGGGCGACTACCGGATGGGCGGCCAGAACGGCAACTCCCACGGCTGCATGGTCTCATTTCCGGCCCAGTCTCCTTTCCCGGAGATGCCCACGGACGGACCGGACCGCAGATTCATGGCCATGCCGGCCTATCTGGGCGGAAAATTCGACATGGCAGGCATGAAATGGTACGGCTCAAACGCCGAGAACAGGAAAAAGGGCCTTCCCCGGTCCATCCTCATGCTGACGCTCAATGATAAGGACACCGGCGCCCCGGTCGCCTACATGTCGGCCAATATCCTGAGCGCCTTCCGGACAGGTGCAGTCCCCGGTGTCGGCTTCAAGTATTTTGCACCGGAAAATGCCAAGACCGTCGGCATCATAGGGCCCGGCGTCATGAGCAAGACGGCTCTGACAGCTATGATGGCAGTCAGGCCCGCCATCAGCAGCGTGAAGGTAAAGGGCCGCGGCAAGGCATCCATGGACAAATATATTGCCTTTATCCATGAAAAATACCCGCAGATCACTTCTATCCAGGTCGTTGACAGCGTAGAAGACGCCGTCAGGGATTCCGATATCGTTTACGCGGCGACATCTTCTCCCACAGGAGATCCTCAGGCTTACCCCTATATCGCAGAGGACTGGATAAAGCCGGGCGCTATGATCTGCACGACGGCAGCCCTCCGCTTTGATGAAGATTTCCTCATCAACAGGGCAAGGACCGTGACGGACAACATCATGCTCTACGAGGCCTGGGAGGAGGAGTACGCGCCGAATGCTTACAATACCATTCCCATACCGGCAGTCGCTGTGGAGGATCTCATCGCGGCAGGGAAGATGAAGAGAGAGGATATCGACGACCTGGGAGACGTTCTGATGGGAAATATCCCGGTTCACAGGGAAAAGGATGAGATCGTCATCTACTCCGTTGGAGGCATGCCGGTCGAGGACGTTGCCTGGGGAACCATCGTTTACCGCAACGCCCTGAAGAAGGGAATCGGTCAGAAACTGAATCTTTGGGAAGAGCCCAAGCTGGCATAAAGAAAGGCAGGTGCGGATATGGGATTTACAAGAGTTGAAGTGATCACGTCCATGGCGAAGCTGGACAGTCTTCAGAAAACGGTGTCAAAGTTCGGGGTGACCGGGATGACGGTTTTCCAGGTGCTCGGCTGCGGCGTCCAGAAGGGGGCGCAGGAATACGAAGTTGAGGAGCGCAAAGATCCGGTCCTGCTTCCCAAACAGATGATCATGATGATCGTGGATGACGCTATCCTGGACAAGCTGATAGACGCTATAGAAAAAGACCTTTACACGGGCCACATCGGAGACGGCAAGATCTTCCTCTCGGAAGTGAAAAATGTGATCCGTATCCGGACAGGAGAAGACGGCGCAAAGGCGCTGGAATAAGAAAAATTCTAAGGAGGGACGGCTTATGGATAAGAAACTGGGATTGCCCAGCTGCATAGCGACCGGCGTCGGCCTTATCGTGGCCACCAGCTGCCTCATGTCGCTGGGGCAGGGCGCGGGAGCCATTGGGGTCTCCTTTATCGCTGCCATGGTCATTGCCTGCGTCGTAAACATATTTACTGCACTTTCACTGGCTGAGCTCAATGCGCTGATGCCGAATCTGACAGGAGGCCTGGCCCAGTTTACGCTGGCCGCCCTCGGCCCCTTCGTCGCCATCATCTGCATGGCCGGCGGATATCTCGTCTGCAATACCATAGCGGGAAGCGTGGAATGCGCCATGTTCGGAAATACCATGAACTCGGTCTTCCACACCTCTCTTCCCTCTTCCTTCTTCTGCATCGTCATGCTGATCATTCTGATAGCGGCCAACCTGACCGGCATTGACATGTTCGCCAAGATCCAGGATTTCGTCGCTTACGGCCTGATCATCTCCCTGGTCCTCATGGGGATCATAGGCATGACAAAAAGCGGGACCGGGACCGTGGTCCAGCAGCCGGCAGTCCTGGGAGGCAGCATAACAGATATTTTCCCCATGGTAGGACTCGCCTTTTTCCTCTTCCTGGGCTGTGAGTTCATCATCCCCATAGCTCCGAACGTAAGGAACGCCAGGCGCAATGTCCCCCTGGGCATGGTGCTGAGCCTTCTGATCGTCTGCGGCATGGAGATCCTGGTCGTCCTGGGCATGCACAATTACACGCCCTGGCAGGAACTGGCCGAGAATCCGTCCCCCCACATTTTCTACGGTGTTTCTCTTTTGGGCAATGCGGGGCGGATCTGGATGGCGATCGTTTCCATCTTTGCGGTCGTCAGCACGGTCAATTCCGTCATAAGCTCTCTTTCCTACATCTGCGCCGGCATGGCCAAGATCGGGCTCTTTCCCTCAGCCTTCCAGAAGAAGAACAAGTACGGCGCGCCCTACGTAGGGATCCTGCTGATCGGCGGTCTGATGATCGTGATAAATGCGACCGGTCTTTCCACGACATCGCAGCTGTCCACTCTGATCCTGATCGGCTGTGTTTTCTGGATGGCGGCCTACGCCATCGCCTCCCTGGAAGTCCTCATCTTCCGCAGGAAAATGCCGAAAGCGCCCAGGACATTCAAGGTGCCCTTCGGGCCCGTCCTGCCTATCCTCGGCATAGCGGGAAATGTGTTCATGATGTACAACATAGCCTCCGACGGGGCCACCAGGGCGCTGATCTACAAGGTCGTGCTCATCATCTTCGCGGCTCTGGCTGTCTACGCGGTCATATGGATAAAGAAGGTCATGAAGCTGCCGCTCTTTAAGAGTCTGCCCGTTGAGCAGGTCATGGCCATGGAAAATGAGATGTATCAGGTCGTGCGAAATGAGACGAAGGTTCAGCGCATGACGAAGCGGGTGGTATAATCCGAACCGAGAAGCGTCCTGTATTGCTTTGGCGTACAGGACGTAAATTTTCTGAAGTCGCGGATAAACTGCGGCTGGTCGAAGTAGCCGTGTTCTGCCGCCAGCTCTGCTAAGGGAGTCATCGTGTCGTGGTCGAAATGATCCAGGGCTTCCTGAAACTGGATGATCTTCGCGTATGTCTTGGGCGGCAGGCCTGTAAGTTCCCGGAATACGCGGCTGATATAGCGGGAGGAGTAGCCGGTATAGTCGGCCAGGTCTGCTATCCTCAATATCCCGCGGCTTTTTTCTATCCGGCTGCGGATGACCGAGACCAGCTGCCCTTTCCCGTATTCCGGCCTGTTTTTTCCAAGGATGCCCAGGTACCACTGCAGAAAGAAGTCTGCCCTGGCGGAAAAATCGGGGAGCAGGATCAGCTGTTCATAGGGGAAGCGATACCTGCTGCAAAGAGACAGGCTGATCTGTCCGCTGATCAGATCCTGGGGGGGAACCGTCTATGAAGCAGGGCATGACGCCGGTCTGAAAGCGGACGCCGAAATACCGGTGGCCGGCGGCATTTATGATCTTCGTCGCCTGCAGGACCGTGCCGGCGGCATAACAGGTCTCATCCGGCAGGGGCACAGTCTCATCGAGCATGACGTCTATCGAACCATCCGGCACCGCGATCGTCCTCCCGTCTTCCGGCCTCTGACAGACATACTCGTAGATATGGGCAATGCCGAAGGCACCAACATTTCGCTTATAATATTTCTCCGCCGTCAGGGCAAAATAAGGCTGAACAGGATTTGCCATATGCCGCGCCCCCTCTCCTAAAAGAAAAAAAGCGCAAAGGAACCGAATCATATCGCACCTTTGCGCTGTTTCATTTATCATAAAACTCATTCGGGGGATAGTCAAGCCTCCGGCGTTTTTTTGCCCGGGACGTCCTGGTAATATTACTTTTGCACAAAAAAGATTGTGCTGCTGCATCTGTAAACTTTTTCCCCCTTCAACTATAATAGCCAGCAAACAAGGCAATGGGGCCGCAGAAGGGCTCAGCTGCCTTGTTTTTTTGATTCTGCCTGTCTGCAGCAGATTAGGTACGGATATCTCTGCCGTATAAAAACAGGTGATGGAAGGGGAGGTATGAATGGAGAATTATTCAGTAACGGTCAGCCGTGAATTCGGATGCGGTGCAAGAGAAATCTGCCAGACACTGGCGAAAAAGCTTGGCATCGCTTTCTATGATCAGGATCTGATCGATCTGACAGCCCAGAGGGCGGGCATAAGAAAAGATGAAATCCAGGATATGGAGGCTGTTATCGGACAGGAAAAGGCTGAAAAGCTGCTGGGGCAGTTCCTGTATGGATCTACCATGAATTTCTATTCCGATAAGGCAATCATTGTTCAGGCAGATGTGATCCGTGAGCTGGCGGAAAAGGGTCCGGCTATCTTCTTTGGCAGATGTTCCAATTATTTTCTGAAGGAGAAAGAGAACTGTCTGAACATTTTTCTGTATGCACATCTCCAGGACAGGATCGTCCATATTTCAAAGGAATATAATCTTCCGGCGCAGAGCGCGGCAAAACTCATAAACAGAGTCGACAGGCAGCGCCACAATTATTACAAGTATGTAACAGGGTCCAACAGAGGGAACAGAGAAAGCAACAATCTGATGATCGACGTGGGCGCATTCGGAAAGGAAGGCACGGTCGATCTGATGGCTGATGCAATAGACAACAGGTTCGGTATCTATCGTACCGAGGATTGACTAAAAAGGGAGGTTTACTATGAAGAGAAGACTTACGGCATTATGTTTGGCAGCAGGAATGGTAATTTCTTCGATATCAATGGCAGCGTGCGGCGGATCGAATGGATCGAATGCATCCGGCTCGTCCTCGGCGGAAGAATCCGGAGAGGCATCCGGGGATGCTGCAGAAAAATATAAAGGTGAGACATTAACGGTAGTCGGCTGGGGAGGAGCTTTGGAGGATGCCCAGAGAGAAGCTATATTCAAGCCTTTCGAGGAAAAATACGGCGTAAAGATCAATGAAGTGAATCCTACGGACTACAGCACGGTAAAAGCGATGTGCGAAAGCGGGAAAATTGATTATGACGTAGTCAATGTCCAGCCTGATTTCGCGATCAGAATGAAGGATTATCTCGAACCGCTTGACTGGAACATCATAGATAAGACAGATTTTGATGAGAAATGGTACAACGACTACTATGTCGCAAGCGACCTCTATTCCACATCCATCGTCTATAACACAAAAGAATTTTCCGGCGATCACCCCTCATCCTGGGCAGACGTCTGGGATACTACGAAATATCCCGGAAAGAGGACATTCTGGGATTATCCTACCGGCATGCTGGAGGCAGCTCTTCTGGCGGACGGTGTAAAGGCAGAGGATCTGTATCCGCTCGACGTTGACCGGGCTTTTAAGAAAATGGATGAGATCAAGCCGAATGTCGTTAAGTGGTGGGATACAGGAGCAGAATCCATTCAGCTCATTTCCAATGACGAATCATCTGTAGGAGCTATCTGGGGCAGCCGTGTAGCGGAAGCAAAGTCTCAGGGACAGCCTGTTGAGATTGAATCTAATCAGGGCATTATCGGTGCGGATGCCTGGGTCGTTCTGAAGGGAGACGAGAAAAAGGATCTGGCCATGGAATTTATCAACTTCGCGACAAGACCGGAACAGATGGCGGCCTTTATGAAGCTTTATCCGAACGGGTCTGTGAATGTGAAAGCTTACGATCTTCTTGACCAGGATACGCTGGATGGTCTGGCAACGAACCCGGAAAAAGGCAAGACTCAGATCATGATGGATGACAACTGGTGGGTCGAAAACGGAGACGATGTTATTGCCAGATATACAAAATGGCTGCTGCAGTAAGAGGATGCTCTTCCGGGGTCTTTCTTAGTTCTTGAAGTGCTGTGGGCTTGCGGAGGTGTTTCCCGGAATATCAGTTAGGGTGGTGTAAAAAGTGGAAGGATCATATATTTCTATCAGAGGAATATGCAAGAACTACAAAAATTTCAAGGCTTTGAAAGACATTGACCTGGATATAGACAAGGGTGATTTTGTGACGATCCTGGGGCCGAGCGGCGCCGGCAAGACAACGCTCCTGAAAATGATCGCAGGATTTGAAGCACCTTCTTCCGGGGAGATCACGGTCGATGGCAGGGACATCCTGTCCATGCCGGTCAATAAGAGAAATATTGGAATGCTTTTTCAGAATTATGCGCTCTTTCCGCATAAAACGATCTATGAGAACGTAGAATTCCCTCTGAAGATAAGGAAGATACCAAAAGAGGAACGGGAAGAAAAAGTGCATGAAATGCTCAAAAAGGTGAGGCTTACCGGTTTTGAGAAGCGATATCCCCGGCAGCTTTCGGGCGGCCAGCAGCAGAGAGTCGCCATGGCCAGAGCAATCGTATACAATCCTCCGCTTTTGCTCCTTGACGAGCCCATGGCGGCCCTTGACAAGCAGCTGAGAAAACAGATGCAGATCGAGATCAGGGCTCTCCACGACGAACTGGGGCTGACGACCATCAGTGTTACGCATGATCAGGAGGAAGCGCTTACGATGGCTTCCAAGGTCTGTGTCATGCGTGACGGGGCCATAGCCCAGATTTCTTCCCCGGAAGATATCTACAAGAATCCGAATTCCGAATTTGTTGCCTCTTTCATTGGGGAGACAAATATCATAAAAACATTTGCCCTGAAGGATTCGGATGAGAAGGGGAATTTTACCGTCCGCCTTCTCTCGAATGTCTACAGCGTGCATATGGATAAGGCAGTGGAAAAAGGTTCGGAAACAGACATAGCGATCCGGCCGGAGCATTTCCATCTGCTGGCAGCGGGGGATGAGATCAAAGGCCTTACGGTGCAGGGCAGGGTTCAGAAAATCATATTCATCGGAGATATCGTGAAAGTATATCTTAAGACATTAGACAACGAATCGTTTTTTGCCAAATTCTTCGCGGATGCTGTAAACGGAATCCACGAGGGAGACGAGCTGCGGTTCGGTGTATTTGAACATGATATCAGGGCAGTGGAATGAGGCAGCAGTATGAAAAACAAATATTTACGGGATAAAAGCGCATTCTTTCTTCTTATCCTGCCTACATTATTTTTGCTTGTTTTTATGTTTTATCCCCTGCTTCGGATCATTGGTCTGAGTTTTTATGACAGTACGGGCTTCACCGGCCAGTATTTTCATGAGATATTTACCAACTCCATGTACTATCAGGTCATCCTGATCACCCTCCGCACAGCTGTGACCGTCACGCTGGTCTCGCTGCTGATGGCATATCCGATCGCCTATTTTATGACAAAGATATCCGCGAGGGGGAGGAGCCTTGTCATGCTGCTGGTCATGATCCCCTTCTGGACCAGCTTTCTAGTGCGGACTTATGCCTGGATGGCCCTGCTGCAGACGAATGGTATCATCAACCAGTTCCTGCTGAATATCCATCTCATAAAGGAACCCCTGCAGCTCATGTATAATTCTGTCGGCGTCACGATCGGCATGGTCCACGTTATGATCCCCTACATGGTCTTATCTCTTTATTCCGTGATGGAAAAGATAGATACGAACCTGGTCATGGCGGCAAAGAATCTGGGGGCGAATTCAGCAGTAAGCTTTTTCGAAGTGTATCTGCCCCTGAGCATACCCGGTGTCATCTCGGGCAGCGTGCTGGTCTTTGTCCTGTCCATCGGATTTTACATCACGCCGGCTCTTTTGGGCGGATCAGATAATACTATGATCGCTCAGCTCATCCAGACGCAGGTAAGCAAGCTGCTGAACTGGAACCTTGCTGCGGCGATAGCAGTTATTGTTCTGATCATCACAATGGTCATTATCGCAGTCGTTAAAAAGGCGTTCCATCTGGAAAAACTGTTCTAGGGTAGTGTCAAGTAAGCTATGAAAACCAGGGTCTAAAAAAGAAGGCTCTGTTCGAACCTTGAAAATTGCAGATATATTCGTTTT
>OMWV01000064.1 GCA_900314845.1 uncultured Eubacteriales bacterium | reverse complement strand
TATAACTTTGGTCGGTTAACAACTTTATTCTATGGTAGGTACTCTTTTTTTGCAAATCCGCTATTTGTTACCTAACAGGAATGCTCCATTTAAGTCTCAGATTCATCCGAAAGATTATCGGCAAGCTGTTTACTGTACCGGTAAAATTCATCATTGATCATAAGCGCCCTCAGCATATCATTCAGGCTGTCTGAACCGGCCCTGGCCCTCATGAGCGGATAATATCTGGCAAAGGAATCCGGATCCTCCGCAAGATTCTGATATACCTTTTCCCAATCGGACTCCCTGATCATGATATACTGATTTGTCGCTGCCAGCCACTCCAGCTTTTCCTTTGCGGACTTTCCGGCCAGCTCCTTATAATGAGATTCATCCAGAAGGGTGTCCAGAAATTTTCTTGACTTCCCAACAGATTCAGCAAGCTCCGGATAAATAGAGTCTCCATCCTCATAGAATTGAAGGATATCATAGTCGTTGATATCATATTTTTCATAGGTCTCCTTCAGGGATTCTCTTTTCCCCTCCATGAACTGGTCAAAGACTTCCGCAGCGTCCTGATCTACGGCCGCCTTTATATCTTCTTCCGTGACCTCTTCCTTATCTCTAAGATCTATAGCGGTCTGCCTGGATTCCTTCTCCAGATAAGCATCGATCACAGGGTCAGCATCAAACTTTCCGGAAAGCCCTTTCTTCAGGGCTGCTCTGATATCCTCGATCGGCACATAGCGATCGACCTTTTTATTGCGGGCGCCGGCGAAGCCGACCTGGGCGAATAAGGTCCAGATACTGTAAGGCCGCTCCTCCTCGGGATCGATCTTCAGGTGATCCACACAGTTCTTATCCTTCAGATGAAGCTTGGCATCCATGATCCTTGTCACGAACTGCTCATAAAGCATATTGCCATCTTTGTCTTTGAAGTTCACATAGGAACAGAGCTTCTCAATGTCAAATCCCCAGAGCAGATAATCGCTGACTTTACTGTCAAAGCCGACGGTCCCGACCGGAAACTTAAATTTATCCTTCCAATAGGCTGCCAGATTCTCCTCAGAGTATGATCTCCTCAGAAAATCACCAAAGGCAGCATCTTTCGTTCCCATGAAAAACTGCTCGAACACTTTCACCTTTTCTGTATCTGTCAGATCTAAGGCCTCTACCCTCTTAAATAAGCGGTCTTCATAGCAGCGGTCCGGCATCTCAATCGGGTCTTCCAGATATTCGTTGGCGATCTCCACCGCTTTTCTGCACTGGCCTCTCGTGATATCTCCATAGATGAAAGCCTTCCTGCCGAGCCTGCTTTCTATCAGACAGGCAGCTGCCAGAAGATGAATATGGTAGGGTTCCGCCTGCGTCTTCGCGCCCCATATCTCATAGACATTCGCAAGATAGGCTTCATAGGCATCATAGTCTAAATAGGCAGAAAGAGCGCCAAGGATCGCATCACCGGCCCCCGGATCAAACGACTCGTCAGAGATAAGATCTCTGGGAAGGAAATATTCTTCTGCCGTCTTCATGTATTTCATGTCCCCGTCCGCTGCCCAGCCATATCTTCTGACCCGCCCGAAATCGATCTCGCGGTCCTGAGTCTTTACAAGGCAGACTGTTTTCACTCCATGTATGTCTATCTTCCGGCTCTCTGCAAGCGGAAAATGCTCTATGAGCTGCACTGTTTCCTGATATACATCAGCCCATTCTTTCTTTGTCACCGATCTTGAAATGTCCAGATAAATGTTAATACCCATATGCCCAAACCTCCTAATTTTTCTGTTGATAGGAATAGTTTAGCGCCCTAGGCAGTATCTGTCATTGAATCGCTGGTTTAATATTCAAAGATCCTCTCCAGCCTTTCTATCAGCCCCGGCAGCTTTTTCTCTTCTATGGCAGCATAATTTAGAACCAGGGTGCAGCATTCCTTTTCATTGTAACCATGGTAAAAATAATCCGAGAAGAAGGAAAGGGCCAGACCTTCGTCCCTGCCCCGCCGGGCGGCTTCTTCCTTCGACAGGCCGGTCCGGATCCGCAGGAGGAAATGTGTACCGGCGTTATGCTCTATTATTTCCGCCTTTTTCCCTATTTTTGAATCCTTTAGGGCAGACAGAACCTTATCACGGTATTTGCGGTAATAATTCCGCATGAACTGTACATGATACTCGTATTTGCCCTCTTTAATAAATCTGGCAAGAGAGTACTGTTCCATCGTGGATACGGTACAGGAATAAAAGCTCTGCGTCATCCGGAAACGATCCATCAGCTTCCAGGGCAATACCATATAACTGATCCGCAGGGACGGGTAAACGGTCTTTGTAAATGTATTCATGTATATGATACGGTCCTGCACATTCTCAGCATACAGAGGCAGCATGCCCCTGTTCCAGAAACGGAATTCGCTGTCATAATCGTCCTCAATGCAGTAGCGGTCCTTTCCGCCGCTCAGCCACCAGAATAATTCCAGCCGCCGGGAAACAGGCATGATCACGCCGGTCGGAAAGTGAGCATTGGGGGAAAGATGGACGATTCTGGCTCCGCTCTTTTCCAAAGCAGATACATCCATGCCCTTGTCGTCGACCGGCACAGGGACAAGGGTATGGCCAAGGCTTTCCGCTATAATGGAAAATTTCTGATAGCCTGGGTCTTCTACGGCCAGCACACTACTTTCCCCTAAAAGCTGCATGAGCCGCATATAAAGGTATTCGCTTCCGGCACCTATGATGATCTGACCGGGATCCACATCCATGCCGCGGTTGTCCCTCAGCATATCGGCTATGGCGCAGCGAAGTTCAAAAAGACCGTTATAAGGCAGCGGCCGGCCCAGGACAGACGGGTCCATCAGCATGGTCTCCCGCTGATAGCGGTTCCATATATTAAAAGGGAAGAGGCTGACGCTCACGGCATTTGCCTTGAAATCGAGATACCAGTCCTCATTTTCCTCATTCTGTGCCCTCTGCGAATCTCTTTTCTTCGCCGGCTTTTTTACAAGGTAGCCGGTCAGATCTTCTGCAAAATACCCCTTCCTTTCCTCAGTCCGGATATAGCCCTCTGCTTTTAGCGTATCGTAGGCGGCTGACACCGTATTGAGGCTGACATGCAGATTTTCCGCCAGAGACCTTTTGGAAGGCAGCTTCTGATTGGGCCGGATCTTTCCGCTGATGATATCAGAACGGATATCTTGATAGAGCTGCTCGTACAGAGGCATATCGCTGTTTTCGTCAAAAAAATAACTAACCATACAGGTCTCCTTGACTAATTTATATAATATTGCAGAATAAATCCAACTGGTACCGTAAATTATGCACAATCTGGTACTTATAAAAGTATCAGATTATGGTTAAAATGTAAAGCATAGAGGAAATAAGGGAAGGATCCTCTAAATATATTAAAGGGGGATATAAGAATGATCAAACTGAAAGACAGATACGGACTGTACATTGGAGGAGAATGGAAGGACGCTTCTGACGGCGCTGCCTATAAGGAGTACAATCCCGCAACAGGAGAACTTTTAACAGAATGTGCACAGGCGACAAGGGAAGATGTCGACGCAGCCGTTCAGGCAGCCTGGAAAGCATTTCCCCAGTGGAAGAAATCCACACCCATGCAGAGGGCGCAGATCCTCAATAAGATTGCAGACGCCATAGAAGAAAATGCGGATTATTTCGCAGAGCTGGAGTCTATGGATAACGGCAAGCCCATCCGCGAGACAAAGGCCATAGATGTCGCATACAGCATCCGGCATTTCCGTTATTTCGCAGGCTGCATTCTTGCCCAGGAGGGAGAGGCTTCCGTTCTCGACGAACAGTTCTTATCTATTATTTTAAGAGAGCCAATCGGGGTTGTCGGCCAGATCGTGCCCTGGAACTTCCCGTTCCTGATGGCAGCCTGGAAACTGGCACCGGTTATCGCGGCGGGCGACTGCACAGTTCTCAAGCCCTCCAGCTCGACCAGCCTTTCCATGCTGGAATTTGCCAGACTCACCCACGGCATTCTTCCGGACGGCGTATTTAACGTCATCACCGGATCCGGTTCCAAAGCCGGCCAGTACATGCTCGAGCACCCCGGTTTCCGCAAGCTTGCCTTCACAGGCTCCACGGAAGTCGGCCGCAATGTCGCCCTGGAGGCGGCGAAGAAGATCATCCCTGCCACCCTGGAGCTGGGCGGCAAGAGTGCTAATATCTTCTTCGACGACTGTGACTTCGACCAGGCCATAGACGGCGTACAGCTGGGCATCCTCTTCAACCAGGGACAGGTATGCTGCGCAGGAAGCAGGATTTTCGTACAGGATACCTTCTATGATAAATTCGTAAATGCTCTCGTAGACCAGTTTAATAAGGTCACTGTCGGCGATCCTCTGGATCCCGCCACCCAGATGGGTTCCCAGATCGACGAAAGACAGCTGAAAAAGATCCTGGGCTGCATAGAGCAGGGCAAGAAGGAGGGCGCAAAGGTTCTGTGCGGAGGTGAAAGATACACGGAAGGCGATTGCGCTAAGGGCTGCTTCATGCGTCCGACCCTGCTGGGAGACGTGACAAATGATATGTCTGTTGCCCGGGAAGAAATTTTCGGACCGGTCGGTGTCGTTATTAAGTTCCACGATGTGGACGAAGTGATCGCCATGGCCAACGACAGCAGCTACGGTCTGGGCGGAGCCGTATGGAGCAAGGATATCGCCAAGGCGCTCAAGGTTGCCAGAGGCGTGGAGACAGGCCGTATGTGGATCAACACCTACAACCAGATCCCGGAGGGAGCTCCGTTCGGAGGCTACAAGGAGTCCGGCATCGGCAGAGAAACCCACAAGGTCATCCTGGAGCATTATACGCAGAAGAAGAATATCATGATCAACCTGGACTACGCACCTTCGGGCTTCTATCCCAAGAAGTGAAGAAGAAAGTTATCGTGTCTGATATGATCTAACCGGAACAGGGGCTGAAAAATTCAATATTTTTCAGCCCCATAATTTGATTTCCGGCTCATAGGTCATATTTTTCTCATCTCATTAGCGATGAGTTCTGTATATCTCTGTGGGTCAATAAACATAAGTTCACCATGACCATAATCTCCAGTGCAGATAATTCTCATTTCAGGCAGCCGCCCCTTGAGGATATGCGCACCTTTGATGATGGTCTTCTCCTTGCTGCCGTGAAAAAATACCGTGGAAGGACAATTCAGGATTTCCAGATTGTCAGGAAGTTTCCATGTCATGTCTCTGCATTGCAGCCGAGACCATGAATCAGCAGCGCAGTATTTCCCCTTCTTTTCCGAATTCATGAAACATCATGTTATGTTAGCTCCCTGGAATTCCTCATCAAATACCCGCTCTTGATACCGATCAGAACACATTGCATCTTTGTCAACATCAGATAGTCAAAAAAGAAGATATCATAAAGCTTGTATCCTTCCAGCATGACAACAAAGCGGAGGAACACCTGTCCGAAGTCCATATCTGTGTGTACGGCATCCAAGCCAGCCCAGAAAAAGCTGCCCAGAATCCCAAGTACGATGAGAATAAAAAGCGACATTCCCTGAGCATTTTTCCATTTTGGAAGATCGGGCATCTTTTTGACCATTTTCTGAATGTCTTCAGGCGCTCCAAAATGTGTTGCGCCAAACTTCGGAATCATGAATAGAAAAACAGCCATGGCTGCTGTCACCAGACCACAGAACAACAGTGTCAATATGATCGTCAAAAACATATCTATGCCTCAATGTTAGGTCAAACTAACTTCATATTACCATCTACTCTCCTTTTACGCAATATACAAAGTCCATTATCTTTTTTCTGACATAACAAACGCACCGGTGGCCGCTCAGCGGCGTAAAATGCAGAACTTGCCTTGAGCATTGAAATAACCTTGATCTCATCTGCCTGCTTCGATCAAGGTGCCACTAATCGAAAGGCAGACGGGATAAATAGTTATTTCCCCAGAAATTCAAAGACCACCTGGTTGAAATTTTCCGCATCCTGCAAAAATTGAATATGTCCGCCGTCAAATCCTGCCGTGCTGCAGTCGGGAATCCGCACCTTCAGCCAATCAGCAATTTCCGGAGAACACATAGATTTTCTCCTGCCGTAGGTGTACAGACAGGGAACCTGGATCTGACCCATCAAGTCTCTGTAATCCTTCTGCAGGATCGCCAGCCACATATTGATCATCACGTGAGGAGTATTTTTCAGAACCTGGTTCAGCACCCAGGGAATATCCTCCCGGCAGGGGCCATCTGAGAAAATAGCGGGGACAAATCCTGCCGCGCACTTTTCCCAGTTTCGGGCGATCCGTTCCATATAGGTCATGGCATCTGCTCTGCTGTAACCACCCCAGATTGCATATGGCCAGTCCTCCCCGGGCTCAGCCATCATTTTCGGGGTCATATCAGCCAGAACGATCTTCTTCAGATTGCAGCAGCCAAATTCTTTGATGTACTCCCAGATTACCTGGACGCCCATGGACCAGCCGATGAGAACAACGTTTTTTAGGTTCAGGCTCCCGATCAGGCCTTTAAGATCCCGGGCGTACTGCTCCATGTAAAGCCCGGTTTCCGGCCGGTCGGAGTCGCCGTGTCCCCGCAGGTCATAGGCCAGGACCCGATATTTCCTGGCAAATGCCGGCACCTGTTTTCTGAAAAAATGCCGATTGCCGCTCCACCCGTGGATCAGGATGACCGGCTGGCCGCTCCCTCGCTCTTCGTAAAAGATCCTGCACCCATCTTCTGCTGTAAAATAAGCCATATCCTTTTCTCCTCATCTCCGGCTAATATGGTAAAATAAGCATAAGAATATATTATCACGGCAGGAGGGTCCTATGCCAGGTGAAAACGGTGCGTCAATTGACTTTTATTACAAGAACGATATAATAAAGAACTCAAACTTCCCACTTGAAAAATGCTGTAACAGCCGATGGTTTCTTGCTCAACAGGTGATTTTTTGAAACTTGACAGCATTATGC
>OMWV01000031.1 GCA_900314845.1 uncultured Eubacteriales bacterium | reverse complement strand
CAATCGAGTAGGAGGAAGTTCATCCCCCTACTCGACACGGCTTTGCCGCTCCACATCTCAAATCCTTCGGATTTTCGATGATGAGCGGTCGCCACAAAAAAAACCACATGACCTGAATAAGATCATGTGGCGAAAAGCGGGCGCGCGCCGCGCGCTCGGGAAAAATCCACGCCCTTGCGGGTTTTGTTTATGAAAGCAGACAAATCATATCATATCTGCAGGGCTTCGTCAACTGTTATTGCCTTCGATCAGCGGACCTTGTGGCCGTAGCCCTTTATGCAGTACTCCACCTCTGCCTCGTCCTGGGACTTTATGATGGCGAGGGGGACAGAGCTGGCACGGTCGTAGGAGATATAAATGTAGTCCAGATTGATGTTGCCGGTCAGGATATCATTAAGCAGGACATTGAGACCGCCCGGCTCATCCTTCATCTCAACGCAGATGACTTTATCGATGTGGACAAGGTAGCCAGCGCCTGTCAGGGCATCTGCTGCCTTCTGGGAATCGGAGACCAGCATGCGGATGATACCAAACTCGGCACTGTCATTTGTGACAAGAGACTCAATGTTGATATCCGCATTTGTCAGAATATCTGTGATATTCTTCATGGCTCCCTTCTTATTCTCGGCAAAAAGTGAAATCTGTTCTATCATTTCTATCCATCCTTTCCTTATTTTACCCCGGCCTGCCGGCATGGCAGCCGGACATCTAGCCTCTTCTATATCTGGCGAGGAACTCCTTTGTCTCCTGCTTCTGAGGATTCTCAAAAAGCTGCTGGGGCGGTCCCTGCTCGCAGATCACGCCGTCGTTCATGTATACGACCTGGGTGGAGACTTCCCTGGCAAACATCATCTCGTGGGTGACGACGATCATGGTCATCCCTTCTTTGGCAAGAGTGTTCATGACGTCGAGCACCTCGCCGACCATCTCGGGGTCGAGGGCCGATGTCGGCTCGTCAAAGAGCAGGACCTCCGGTCCCATGGCCAGAGCCCTTGCAATGGCAACACGCTGCTTCTGGCCGCCGGAGAGCTGCCGGGGCCTTGCGTTTATGTACTGAGCCATGCCGACATGGGTCAGATACTTCATCGCATTTTCCTGAGCCTCCTGAGCACTTTTGTGAAGAACCTTCGTCTGCCCCACCAGACAGTTGTCCAGCACGGTCATATTGTTAAAAAGATTGAACTGCTGGAAGACCATGCCCACATGGGACCTGTACTTGGGGGCGTTCACGCTCTTGGCGGTCATGTCCTCCTTGTGGAAAATGACAGAGCCGGACGTGGGCGTCTCAAGCAGGTTTATGCAGCGAAGCAATGTCGACTTGCCGGAGCCGGAAGCCCCGATGATGCTGGTCACGTCCCCCTTGAAAACGTCGAAATCAATATCCTTCAGGACCTCGTGCTTGCCGAAGCTCTTTGACAGGTGGCGGACGGAGATGATAGGTTCTGTTCTGTTCTCAATTTTCTCATCCATAGCTATCTGCCCTCCCTGTCGATCGTTTTCACATCATTGTTCTGAGTATCCTTGGGCTTTGAAATATTGTAAGTGCCCGCCGTCATCGTAAGGGAATCCGCCGCGACAAGCTCGTAGTCGCTGCTGCCCTCCATCTTTTTCTCAACCCAGCGCAGGATCAGAGACGAGATCAGGGTCATGCACAGGTAGCCCGCCATCTCCACCGTCGCCGACGGGAAATACAGGAATGTGGCTCCGGATACAGACTTGTGAATGGCAAAGAAATCTGAGAATCCGATGATGAACATAACAGAGGTATCCTTGACGTTGATGATGAAGTTGTTGCCGATCTGGGGCATGATGTTGCGGATAGCCTGGGGCATGACGACACTGGTCATGGTCTGGAAATGATTCATGCCTATGGCCATGGCGCCTTCCGTCTGACCGGGATCCACGGAAATGATGCCGCCCCGCACGGACTCTGCCATGTAGGCGCCTGTGTTTATGGAAACGACGATGATGGAGACAAGCCACTTGTCGCTGAAACGCAGAATGTTGTTTGTGAAATAAGGCAGTCCGTAGAAGACAAAGACGGCCTGCAGGATCATGGGCGTGCCTCGGAAGACTTCTATATAGATCCTCAGGATCACGCGGATGATGCCCAGCACGATCTTCTTGACGATGTTGTCATTCTTGTTCACGGGGATGGTCTGCAGGATACCGCAGATAAATCCTATGAGACAGCCGATTGCCGTGCCGATGAGGGCCAGGATAAGGGTCCTGCGCATGCCTCCCAGGTACATGCCTCCGTATTTTGCCCACAAACTGGCAATATCTGAGCCTAAAACAGTAAACCGATTCATTGTCTGTCCTTTCCACAAGAGGCTGAGGCGCTTTCATGAGAAAAAGCGCCTCAGCAGGGTAAAATACTACTTTGCAGGATCAATTGGATGAATCAGAGATCGGCTGAACAGCGATCGCGTCTTCCATCATCTTGTTGAAGTCATCCTTTGTCATCTTCCCAACGACATCGTTGATCGCGTCCTTGAGCTCTGTGTTGCCCTTGCGGACGGAGATACCGATGTTGACATCCTCATCAGAAACCTTGAAGTTGTCATCTGTATCGGAGAAATCAAGGATCTTCATGTCAGGATAAGCGGAAACGGCGCCCTGAGCTGTGGGGATATCCGTGCAGACGAAATCAACCGTTCCGGTCTCCAGAGCCATGAGCATGGCAGGTGCTGACTCGGCAGGTTCCTGAACCTTTGCCCCGTCTATCTGAGGCAGGCATTCCGTGTACCAGATCGTACCGCTCTGAGAGGTACATGTGCCGCCTGAGAGATCGGATATGCCCTTGGCGTCGGCAAACTTGCTGTCGCTCTTTGTCAGGCAGACAATGGAAGCATAGAGATAAGGGCCTGCGAAATCGACCTGTTTCTCACGTTCTGCTGTCATGGACTGGCCGGCGATAACGGCGTCAACTGTTCCGGACTGTACAGCGGGGATGAGGGAATCCCAGTCGAGCTGATGAACCTCAAGCTTCCAGCCGTTGGCCTCACAGATCTTCTTGGCCATCATGATATCATAGCCGTTGGCGAACTGATTGGAATCAACGATGGGAACCGCGCCGTTGGAATCATCGGGCTGTGCCCAGTTGTAAGGGGCATAAGCGCACTCCATGGCTATGGAGAGAACGCCGTCCTCCACGCCGCTGCCTGTGGCCGATGCTGCAGCCTCGCTCTCGCCTGCTGCGGGAGCTGCCGTCTCAGCTGCGGCCTCTGTCGATTCAGCTGCCGATGAGCCGGAACCGCCGCCGCAAGCTGTCATGGAAAGTGCCATAGCTGCGATCATGGAGATCGCTAAGATCCTCTTCTTCATAATCTGACCTTCTTCCTCTGCCGCAATGGATATTCCGATATGCCGTAAAATGAAAAATCCGCCCTGCATGTGCAAAGCGGCGAAACGGCTTAAAGCCGTCTTGTTGATAGCGCTCCACATGCCGCCCGGCAGGTGACAGTCTGCAGGGTATTCCCCTGCAGCCCAGCAGCTTCAGCTGTGATATGCGGCAAAATGAATATCACAGGAAGAAACCGCTTCGGCGGGCAGCCCTTTCCCTCTTACGGTACTGATGAAACCCGCGCCTCTATCGAAATATGATGATCTCTGTGTGCAAAAAACTGCACTCTATGAACTTGAGATTAGCACTAACAAAGTGACCTGTCAAGTATTTTCGCACACTGAAGTGACAATGTGCTAAAAGTCGAGCACTTCCCGGTAGACCTTGCGGAAAAATATGACGCACATGGTGATGCTGGCCACCTCAGCCATGGGGAAGGCCCACCAGATATTATTCAGCACGCCGGTCAGGGACAAAAGCCAGGCCGCGGGGAGCAGGATGACAAGCTGTCTGCTCACGGAGACGATCAGGGAGTATATGCTCTTGGAAAATGCCTGGAATGTCGATGAGAGGACGATGGAGCAGGCCGCCACCGGGAAGTGGATGGCTATGATCCTCAGGGCGGGGACGCCGATGGAGATCATTTCCTCGTTCGCGTGGAAGATAAGCAGGAGCCGGTCGGGGATCAGCTCGAAGATGGCCAGGCCGACGACCAGGATGGAGACAGCCAGCTTCAGGGAGAAGCTGATGGTCTCATTGATCCTGTCCTTGCGCCTGGCTCCGTAATTGTAAGCCAGGATGGGAACCGTTCCGTTGTTTATGCCAAGGACCGGCATAAAGAAGAAGCTCTGCAGCTTGAAATAGGCCCCGAAGACGGCCGTCGCCGTGTCCGTAAATGCGCCAAGAAGCTTATTCATGGTAAATGTCATGATGGATCCGATGGATATCATGAGGATGGAGGGCACGCCGACGGAATAGATAGTCTTTATTGTCTTGAGCCCGGGATGGAAAATGCTCTTTAAGGACAGGTGGATGTCCTTGTTGTACCTGACATTGAGGAAGACGCCGATGCAGGAGGCCGTGATCTGGCCGAAGACCGTGGCGATGGCTGCGCCTGCAATCCCCATCTCAGGGAAGGGGCCCAGGCCGAATATCATGATGGGGTCAAATATGGTATTGATCACAGCGCCGGTTATCTGGGATATCATGCTCAGATGAGTCCTGCCCGTTGACTGCAGGAGTCTTTCCAGGGTCACCTGGAAGAAGACGCCTATGGAGACGCAGCAGCAGATGGACGTGTAGGTCACGCCGTAATCTCTTATGGCGCTGCTTTCTGTCTGGAAGCTGATAAAGGGCCTGGCAGCTGTAAGGCCGAGGATCAGAAAGACAAGATAGCTGAAAAATGCCAGGGCGATGCCTGTGTTGGCGGCTTCGTCTGCCCTTTTGAATTTCTTCTCTCCCAGGGATCTGGACAGGAGGGCATTTATGCCGACACCTGTTCCCGAGGCGACCGCTATCATAAGATTCTGCATGGGAAATGCCAGAGTAACGGCGGCCAGGGCATCCTGTGCGATCCAGGATACGAAATAGCTGTCCGCTATGTTATAAAGAGCCTGTACGAGCATGGATACCATCATGGGCAGAGACATGCTGACGACCAGTCTCTTGACCGGCATCGTTCCCATCTTATTCTCTGTTCTTACTTCCTTATTCTCTGTTCTTACTTCTTCCTTTTTCTCCTCCAAATGTCCTTCTTCCTTTCGTCTGCGGCTTATCGTTTCTTTATGATTCTATCCTTCTATAGACATGACAGCCGGCTCACTTTCTATAGGCATGGCAGACGGCTCACTTCTTCTGGCCGGCCATCTGCTCCAGGATCTGCCTGGCCTGCTGCGGTGAGTTCTCGTGAACGATCCGGCTGACCGCGTCATAGCCAAGCACGCCGATATATGATACAGCGAAGGCATAGGAGGCGTCAAGATGCTTTCTGCACTTTTCTTCGTTCACCCGCAAAGGCTCTATGCATTTTCCCCGGAAGATCCGCACGGCAGCTGTCATAAGGCGGAGGCTTTCCAGCAGGCTTTCGGCTATCAGGGGGGTGAAGGCGTTTAGCTCAAACTCCCCATGGGCCGCAGCCATGGTTATGGCACTGTCATTTGCCATGACCCGCATGGAGCACTGCGTGACCATCTCGGGGATGACGGGATTTATCTTGCCGGGCATGATGCTGGAGCCCTGCTGCATGGGAGCCAGGCTGACCTCGCCCAGACCCCCGTTGGGGCCGGAGTTCATCAGCCTCAGGTCCGTGCTGATCTTCATGAGATTCACGGCCAGAGCCTTCACAAGGCCGGACACCTCGACAAAGACGTCGTTATTCTGGGTGATGTCCATGGGGTATTCCGCCGAAGCCAGACCGTAGCCGGTCAGTTTCCTCAGCTCCTCTATCACATCAAAACGGTAGCGGCGGCTGGCGGTGTCGGCAAGGCCGACGGCCGTCCCGCCTATATTGACCTGCCTGAGCCTCTCCTCCACCTTGTAGAGCCTCCACCTGTCCCTGGCAATGGCCTGGGCGTAGGCGCCGAACTCATTTCCCATGGAAATGGGAAGAGCGTCCATGAGCTCCGTCCTGCCAAGCTTCATGATATCTTCCCAGGAATTTTCCTTGACCTGAAGAGCCGTCTGCAGCTTAGCGCACTCTTCGGAGAGGGCCCTCAGCTTCCCGATCGCCGCTATCCTCAGGGCCGTCGGGTAGACGTCATTTGTGGACTGGCCCCGGTTCACGTCATCGACCGGGTGCACATACTCGTACTGGCCCGGCTTTTTGCCCAGCTCAAGCAGGGCAGCATTTGCCAGGACTTCATTTACATTCATGTTTGTGGAAGTCCCCGCCCCTCCCTGGAGGGCCTGGGTCACGAAAAAGCTGTCAAATTCTCCATCCAGGGCTTTATCGCAGGCCTTTATGATGGCTTCATAGACAGCTTCCTCACCAATATGAAGTTTTCTGTATGTCAGGGCAGCCGCCTTCTTCACCAGGATAAGAGCCCGGATCAGATCCCTGTCCGTCCTCTTCTCCCCCAGGTCAAAATTCTTCATGGCGCGGACGGTGTTTATGCCGTAGAGGGCGTCATCTTCCAGCTCCACTTCCCCCAGGATATCTCTCTCAGTTCTCAAATTCTTCACCTCTCAACCCTTATCGTAAATGGTTCATTTCTGCTCGTCTTCTTGTCGCGCCGGGTTCCCTCCCGAGGGGCAATTTTGCCGCCGCGGGGGGATTACGTCCATTTCGAGGAAAAGCCTGCCGCCCCGTCCCCTCCTGAGGGGCAATTTTGCCGCCGCGGTGGGAGATTACGTCCATT
>OMWV01000030.1 GCA_900314845.1 uncultured Eubacteriales bacterium | reverse complement strand
TAGGTGGGTGTTTTGCGCTTTCTTGAAATGAGCTAAAAAATATGCGATTTTTTTCTCAATCAGTGCTTGACATATCACCGCTGGACTCTTCTTTATTTTCACTACTATTATATACCATTTGCCGGGGCCTGTCAGTTGCTCAGACAACAATATCGGCAAAGTGTCCCTTTTCTGAAAGCTTATGAGGAAATTAAACTTTCCATTGCAAACATTTTACCTGAAATTTATAATAGAAATAATATTACTGGCAGAGAATGTGACTGATTCTCAAGGAGGCTGAATATGGAAGAAAAAACAGAGAAAAAGGCAAGGAAAAATATCCCTCTCGCGGGGCAGATCTTCATCGCCCTGGTGCTGGCTGTCATTGCCGGCATGCTGCTGCAGGGGCATTCTGACATTGCCGTCAGCTACATAAGACCCTTCGGCACCATTTTCCTCAATCTTGTAAAATTCATCGTCGTGCCGATCGTGCTCTTTTCCATCATGTCGGGCGTCATATCCATGAGCGATATAAAGAAAGTCGGAGCCATAGGCGGCACGTCTATTCTCTACTATATGCTGACGACAGCCTTCGCCACAACGATCGGCCTGTTTTTCGCCAACATATTCAAGGGGCACTATCCGGTGCTGAGCACATCCGGCCTGTCCTACGATAAACCGGAGCCGGTCTCCTTGATGGACACGATCGTGAATATCTTTCCGTCGAACTTTATCACGCCCATGTCGGAATCCAACATGCTGCAGGTCATCGTGATGGCCCTGCTGATCGGCTTTGCCATCATCCTGGTCGGTGAGAAGGCCCAGCCTGTCATAAAGCATATCAATATCTGGAACGATATCTTCATGAAGACCATGGACATGATCCTCCGTCTCTCGCCCATCGGCGTTTTCTGCCTCCTCTGTCCTGTCGTAGCGGAAAACGGAGCCAAGATCATCGGTTCCCTCGGCCTGGTCCTTCTGACAGCCTACATTTGCTATTTTGTGCACGCGATCCTTGTATACTCTTCAACCGTGCGGATCCTGGGCGGACTTTCTCCCCTGAAGTTCTTCAAAGGAATGCTTCCCGCCATCCTTTTCGCATTTTCCAGCGCCTCCTCCGTGGGAACTCTTCCCCTGAATCTGGAGTGCACGGAGAAGCTGGGGGCTTCCAAGGAAGTCGCCACATTTGTTCTCCCGCTCGGCGCCACGATCAATATGGACGGAACGGCGATCTATCAGGGAGTGTGCGCGATCTTCATCGCCTCCTGCTACGGGATTCAGCTTACATTTCCCCAGATGGTCACCATCGTTCTGACAGCGACCCTCGCCTCCATAGGAACGGCAGGCGTCCCCGGCGCGGGAATGGTCATGCTGGCCATGGTCCTGGAATCTGTCGGCCTTCCTGTTGAAGGCATCGCTCTCGTCGCCGGCGTAGACCGTATCTTCGATATGGGCCGCACCACCCTGAATATCACAGGCGACGCCTCCTGCGCCCTGATCGTATCCCACCTTCAGGAAAAGAGATCTGCCAGGAAGGCAAAAGCAAAGGAAGCAGTATAAACTTACAGGTCAAAGAGGGACATCTGCCTGAACTCCTGCTTCCTTGACAGATGAGCCCCCTCATATCTCAGGTACTCACCTGTCTTTCCGTCCTCATAGATCCAGTCACAGAGCTCCCTCTCCGGCAGGATCAGAGGCATCCGGTCATGGACAGGGGCCATGCACTCATTCGCCGCCCTTGTCAGGATGACAAAGCGGGGGTCTGTCCCAAAGATCTGATAAAAGCCAGCCAGATAGATGGTGGCCTGCTCCGGCATAAAAAAGCTTACCTTGTCACCTGCCTTGTCCCACTCATAAAAGCCTGCTGCCGGTATGGCGATCCGGCGGCCCAGGACACTGGCAGAAAAAAGAGGCTTTTGAAGGGCTGTCTCTGCCCGGGCATTTATAAGGAGGCGGCCGCCGGCTGCTTTTCTTTCCCCCTGATCCCCAGCCCGGGGATTTCCTGCCATGGGAAAGCCCCAGCCCATGTCTGAGGCATAAAGCCCCCCGCCGCCGGGCATGGCAGACAAAACAGCAGCCTTTTGCGAGGGGTAAATATCTCCCTTTGCCGACCAGTCTATATCAAGATCCAGCCTGGCCGCGATCCGCCGGATATCCTTCTCCGTCTCTTCACTGATAAAATATCTGCCGCACATCTTCCGTGCCCATCCTTCCTTATTTCCGCATTCTCTGATTTCGAGATAATATATTGTACCACAAAAGCCCGCTGCAGCGCACAGCTTGCAGCGGGCCTATGACTTATAATTATAGGATGGTAAACATTAATTCTGTATGCAGACCTGGGGAAAGATTACTTCCACATACCAGGTGCGGATGAATCCATTCTTACATTGATCTGCTTTGTCTCCTGGAACTCCTCAAGACCGTCTTCACCAAGCTCACGGCCAAGACCGGACATCTTGTAGCCGCCCCAAGGGCACTGCTCGTAAGCCCAGTTGTAGTGATTGATCCAGATGATTCCGGCACGGATCTCTTCCGCCGCGCGGAGAGCACGGCTGTAGTTCTCTGTGAAGACGCCGCCTGCCAGTCCATAGCAGGTATCATTTGCCTTCTTGAAGGCCTCTTCTTCTGTCTCAAATGTCTGGATCGTAACAACAGGTCCGAATATCTCTTCCTTAACGATCGTCATATCCGGTGTACACTCGTCAAATACGGTCGGGCGTACGAAGTTTCCGTTCGCATAGATGCCGTCTGTCAGCTGATAACCGCCTGCCAGGCACTTTGCGCCTTCCTTCTTGCCGAGCTCTATATAATGCATGATCGTCTCAAGCTGTCCCTTGGATACAACAGCGCCGATGTTGGGGTTATCCAGACCGATGCCTACGGTTACTCTCTCTGTCTTCTCAACAAGGAGCTTTACGAACTCATCATGGATCTTGGAATCAACGAATACACGGGAACCTGCGCAGCAGTTAGCGCCCTGGTTGGAATAATCAGTCTCCATAACCCACTCAACCGCATTTTCAATATTTGCGTCATCGTAAACGATGATAGGAGACTTACCGCCAAGCTCAAGGCCGACCTTCTTAACATTGCTTGCCGAAGCGCGGATGATATCCTGGCCGACTGCTGTAGAACCGGTCATGGTAACCATATCTACATCCACATTAGACGCAAGCTCATTGCCGATCGTTCCGCCTGGGCCTGTAACAAGGTTAACGACGCCCTTAGGGAATCCAACCTCTTCCAGAACCTCAAATACGCGGATCGCTGTGAGCGGTGTAAGGGATGCCGGCTTGAATACGATACTGTTTCCGGCTGCCAGAGCAGGTGCTGCCTTCCATGAGAACATAAGGAGCGGAACGTTCCAGGGAGCGATCAGACCGCATACGCCGACAGGCTCTTTTATTGTGATAGACTGGATATCTTTCCCTGCATTGAGCGGGTTGATATGTCCCTCTGACTTGTTGATCAGGCCTGCGTAGTAACGGAATGTTCCAACTACCATGCCGATATTGCCAACCGCGTTGTTATAGGTCATACCTGTATTCATGGACTCAAGCCTGCACAGCTCATCTGAAATCCTCTCGATCTCATCAGCAACCTTGTAGAGCTTTTTGCTTCTCTCGGAATTGGGCATGCGTCTCCAGATACCGGGGCCATAGAAAGATTCCTTTGCAGCCGCGATCGCGTCTCTTACATCTTCTACGCCGCTGTCCGCAACTTCAGCGAGTACTTCGCTTGTAGCAGGGTTAATGATCTTTCTTGTCTTGCCCGACCTTGCGGGTACCCATACGCCATTAATAAAATTCATTTTTGCCGTCATGATGATATCTCCTCTACTTTATAAATTCAGAGTGAAAAGGGTGCCTTTTACTGGTATGCGTTAAATGTATACTCGATGTATTCCTTGATCTGATCCAGGTTGTGCTCGCCGGGCGCATTTGCGATGGCTGCATCCTTCTCCATAACTCCCGCTATGCTCAGGGCGTCTTCCAGTGAATAACCGCTCTCCTTCAGAGAAGGAATGCCGATCTCTTTCATAAGGGCGATCGCCTTATCACCCATCATCTTAGCCAGATCATCAGAGGTTGTCGCGTCTGTGAATTCAATGCCCATAGCCTTTGCTACTACTTCTGCTGACTCTCTGTCACCGTACTTTGCAGCATATACCATAGAGCCGGGGAAGCCCCATGCACAGCCGAGGCCGTGTGCTACGTGATACTTACCGCCAAATGACTGTGAAAATGCATGTCCCATCTGGCATCCGGATTCAAGGATAACAAGACCGCCCAGGTTGGCTGCAAATGCCATCTTCTCGCGGGCTTCCTCATTCGCCGGATCCTTGACAGCGATAGGAAGATACTTCATGACAGTGCGGATACCGATGGAACCGATCTCATATACATAAGGGTTCCAGTTCTTGGAAGTGATGGCTTCTGCGCAGTGTGCCAGGGCATCCATACCTGTAGCTGCTGTCTGGCTCTTAGGCAGGGTGTATGTCATAACAGGGTCTACAAGAGCAAGGTCAGGAGAATACTCCGGAACCATTTTAACGCCCGTCTTCTCATCTCCTATAACCGCGTACTGGGAGTTCTCGGAACCTGTGCCTGCTGTTGTAGAGATGCAGACAAGCTTGAGCTTTCTTTCCTTGCAGGATGTTGTATAGTAATCCTCGATCCTGGTTCCGCCCATGCTTACGATGATGCCGATCGCCTTAGCTGTATCAAGGCTGGATCCGCCGCCGACAGCGACGATTCCGTCGATACCGCTCTCATAAGCGAGCTTTGCGCCGTCATTACAGATATTGGACGGAGCATCTGCCTTGCACTTATCGAAGATGACCGGATCAAAACCTGCTGCCTTCAGATTGTCTATTACCTTTGTTGCAACATTGAACCTGATCAGATCGTTCTCTGTAACGACCATGACCTTCTTAACTCCGAGTTCCTTTACCTTCTCGCCTACAAGCTCAACAGCGCCTGTGCCAAAAAGTGTAGGGCAAAAACGATTCCAATATGATACCTTCATAGATTATCCCTCCATCTATTTTTCGTAGTGTCATGCATAAGCATGAATAAACCATGTATAACCCTTGATTTCTGGGGATTTGCGAAAAAAATGAGCAATACCCCCTGTT
>OMWV01000040.1 GCA_900314845.1 uncultured Eubacteriales bacterium | reverse complement strand
CATAATGCTGTCAAGTTTCAAAAAATCACCTGTTGAGCAAGAAACCATCGGCTGTTACAGCATTTTTCAAGTGGGAAGTTTGAGATATAACCTGTTCAGAGGCAGATACAGCTCTGATCAGGTCGCGGCTGACACATTATTTGATCATAAATGCATGTGTCGGGATCCTGTTTATTTTTATCCAAAAGAATTTATCCTTGGAAATCTTTACCGGATTGCTTGTTTATCCCATCCTGTTCCTGGCATCGAAACATTTCAGGAACAGTAAAAATACGGCTTGTGTCCAAGGATAAAATAAAAGATGATTCAATATTTTATCAAGGAGGAATTATTATGAGTATCATTTTAACGGATGACCAGAAGGATATTATCTCCCTGGCTAAGAAGTTTGCAGAGAATGAAGTTGCTCCCTATTCACAGGAAATGGATGAGCAGGCAAAGTTCAGGCCTGGTCTTATTCAGCAGATGGCTGACCTCGGTTTCATGGGAATCAACGTGCCCGAAGAGTACGGCGGCGTCGGCATGGACAGCGTGACCAAGGCTCTTGTTATCGCTGAGATTGCAAAATATGACGCCAGTCTGGCTGAGGTCCTTTCTGTTCACACGCTTTCCAACGATATTATTCTCAAGAGGGGAAATGAAGAGCAGAAGAGGAAATATCTTCCCAAAGCCTGCACAGGCGCCGTCGGAGCTTTCGCCCTGACAGAGCCCAATGCCGGATCTGATGCCGCTTCTGCCAAGACTAAGGCAATCGCTGATGGCGATGATTATGTAATCAACGGCACCAAGTGCTTTATCAGCAACATGGGGCCTGACGAGGGAGATTATGTTATCCTGATCGCCCTGACAGAGCCCGAGAAGAAGACAAAAGGTATGTCAGCCATTATCGTTGACCGCGGTACTCCCGGCTTTACCATTGGCAAAACCGAGAACAAGATGGGCCTTCGCGCTGCTCCGGTCTCCGAGTTGATCTTTGATGACTGCCGTGTTCCCAAGACCCAGCGTCTCGGCGACGAGGGACGGGGCTTCATGATCGCCATGGCTGGTCTCGACGGCGGACGTATCGGCATGGGTGCTCAGGCCGTTGGTCTTGCCCAGGCTGCTATCAAAGCTTCTGTCGAATATACCACACAGAGAGTTCAGTTCGGCAAGCCCATCAACGCCAACCAGGGTATCCAGTGGTACATCGCTGACATGGCTACTACGACTGAGGCTGCTCTCCAGCTCGTTGTCAACGCCGCAAGGCTATATGACATGCCGGGCTGCCGCGTAAGCAAAGAAGCTGCGGAAGCGAAATATTTTGCTTCCGAAAATGCCGTTAAAGTCTGCAACAAGGCCCTTCAGCTCCATGGCGGCTACGGCTACATGAAGGACTACCCGATTGAGAGGATGTACAGAGATGCAAGGATCATCCCTCTTTACGAAGGTACATCCGAGATTCAGAAGATCGTAATCTCCAGATCCGTTCTTTCTGAATTCAAATAATAGCCAGACTTGTAGTGTTAAAATTAATCTGCATCTGGCAATGCTCAGATCAGAGAAATTTCCCATACCATGAAAAAGAACTGCTGCATTTTTTTGCAGCAGCTCCCTTTCTATGGGTAATGGGTATTATCAAACACATTGATTCCGTTTTGTGAGACCTTAGTCCAGCTCCAGATTCTCGCCGGATTCCCTGTCAAAGACGTGGACCGCATTCCCCGCGAACGTGAAATGGATCCTGGCGCCTATGCTCACATCCATGCCGCTCTGCAGGTTCAGGGTCGGCACGACGATGATGCTGTCGCAGCCCATCGTGCTGACATGCAGATGGATAGAAGCGCCCATCATCTCGGAAACGTCAACCGTGCCCTCCAGCATTCTGCCGGGCGCCTCCGCAAGAGAGATATGCTCCGGACGGATGCCGACAGTAACCGAGCCCTCCGAAATGCCCTTTTCCGCCAGGCGGGCGGATTTCTCCGCGGAAAGAGGGATCACAGCCTCTCCCACGCTCACACTGTACTGGTCTCCCTGACGGATCAGGCTTCCATCGTAGAAATTCATCTGCGGAACGCCGATAAAGCCGGCAACAAATGTGTTGATCGGATGATCGTACACTTCCTGGGGCGTGCCGACCTGCTGGATGACGCCGTCCTTCATGATGACGATCCGGTCGCCCAGGGTCATGGCCTCTGTCTGGTCATGCGTGACATAGATAAATGTCGTCTTTATCTGCTGGTGCAGCTTTATGATCTCCGCCCTCATCTGGTTGCGCAGCTTGGCGTCCAGGTTGGATAAGGGCTCGTCCATGAGCAGAACCTTCGGTTCCCGCACAATGGCGCGGCCTATAGCCACACGCTGTCTCTGGCCGCCGGAGAGAGCCTTGGGCTTGCGGTCCAGATACTGGGTGATACCCAGGATATCTGCCGCGTGCTCCACCCTCTTGTCCATCTCAGCCTTTGGCATCTTGCGCAGCTTGAGGGGGAATTCAAGATTCTGACGCACGGTCAGGTGCGGGTAGAGGGCATAGTTCTGAAATACCATGGAGATATCCCTGTCCTTGGACTCCACTCCGTTCATCCTCTTTCCGTCTATATAGAGATCTCCATTCGTGATCTCCTCCAGGCCGGCTACCATCCGCAGGGTCGTGGACTTTCCGCATCCGGACGGGCCGACCAGCACGATGAACTCCTGGTCCGCAATCTCCAGATTGAAATCATCAACTGCGACAACGCCCTGCTCTGTCACCTTGAGATTGTTTTTCTTCTCCGGTTCCTTCTTTTTCTTCTTCTTGCCGCCCTCCGCGGCCGGGTAGATCTTCTCGATATGCTGAAGCGATACTGTAGCCATATGTCCTTCCTTCCCTGTCCATATCACGTTCCGGACCCGGCAGGCTTGGCAGCCTGTTCACCCCAAACCCGGTTCTTTGTCCTGTTAATAAAAGATTATTCCTTGACGCCGCCAGCCGTGACACCGCCGATGATGTATTTCGACAGGATCAGATAGACGATGATGACCGGGAAGATGGCAAATGTGATCATTGCGTAGACCTGGCCCATATCAAATGTCTTCCAGTCAGAACCGCGCAGCTCCGCGATCATGATCGGCAGCGTCTTCTTCATCTTGTCCGACAGGATCAGATTCGGAATAAAGTAATTATTCCAGCTCGCCACGAATGTAAATATGCCCTGCACAGCGATGGCCGGCTTCATAAGCGGAATCACGATGCTGTTGAATATCCTGAACTCGCCTGCCCCGTCTATCCGGGCCGCTTCTATCAGGGACCCCGGCAGATTGCTGTCCATATACTGCTTCATGTAGAAGAAGGTGATGGGGGCCGCAATGGACGGGATGATAAGCGGGATAAAGGAATCGTTCAGCCTCATGGTATTCATCAGACGGATAAAGCCGAGGGCCGTCACCTGGGTCGGGATCATCATGATGGCCAGGATAAATGTAAAGATTGCTTTTTTTCCCTTAAAGGAATAGGCGTGGATCGCATAGGCTGTCATGGTGGAAAAATAGGTGCAAAGCACAGCGGACAGGGCTGCTATGATAAAGGAGTTCAGCATGCCCTGCAGAACAGGCGTCGGTCCGTGGAAGAGGTTGTACATGTTCTTGAACAGATAATTGCCTGGAACAGCCGTAAATCCGTATTTCAGTGCCGAGTTCGACTGGGTCGTGTTGATGAAAAGCACATAGAACCAGATCAGGCAGAAAAATGTCAGGATGATAAGCACGATATAGGCAGCGGCTCTTCTGGGGCCGACCGTATTTTTATATTTCTTATTCATGGATATTCCGCCTCACTTTCAGTCCTCATCCTTCATCGTTGCCCTGAACACGATCAGGCTCAGGATACCCGTGATGATCAGCAAGATGACGGAAAGGGCTCCTGCCATACCGTAATTCTTGCTGAACAGGTGCTTGTTCAGATACATGACAAGCGTCATGGATGTACGGTTGGGATCGCCGGATCCGTTTGTCAGGATCTGCGGCACATCGAACATCTGCAGACCGCCGATCAGGGAGGTGATCAGCACATAGATGAAGATCGGCTTTAACAGAGGAAGTGTGACCTTGCGGAAGATCTGGCCGGACGTGGCGCCGTCCACCTCCGCCGCCTCAAAAAGAGACTTGTCTATGCCCATCATGCCTGCCATCAGCAGAATGGTTGTGTTTCCGAACCACATGAGGAAATTCATCAGAGCGACCAGACCGCGCACGCTCCAGACGTGGGACATGAACTTATAGGGTCCGGATATGAGCCCCAGACTCACGAGAATGGAATTGATCGGCCCGATATCGCCGAAAAGGGTAAAGAAGAGCATGGAAAATGCGGATGCCATGATCAGGTTGGGCAGGTAGATCACGGTCTTAAAAAAGCGCTGTCCCTTCAGGCGGAGAGACACATCCGTAAACCATGCCGCCAGCAGCAGAGATACCAGGATCTGGGGAACGAATCCCAGGACCCACATGATCATGGTATTCTTAAAGTAAATGAGAAAATCTCCGCTTTGGAACAGAGTCTTGTAATTCTCCAGCCCGATAAAATTCGGTCCGATCATCTTCAGACCGGAACGGTAATTCTCAAAGAAGCTGTAGTAGATCGTCTGGACCAGCGGTATCAGCTGAAATATGACAAATACCACCGCGAAGGGGATCAGGAAGAGATAACCATACTTGTTGTAGCTCTTGATCTTGTCTCTGCCAGATGCCGCCTTGCTGCCTGTACTTCCGGCCATATGAAACCTCCCGTCTAATGGATCGCCGCTTTTTTCATCCGAATGCATTCCGGATCACGGCCAGGATCTGATAAAGAAAAGGAGTCCGCTCATCAGATGGACGGGCTCCTTTTTTAAGATCAGATCTATTTCACATATTCCGTGTAGATTACTCTGCCTTCAGATCCGGATATTTCTCAACGATCGCCTTGTTGAACTGTGCCAGAGCGTCGTCATAGGATGCATTGCCGTCGAAGTAGTTCTTCATAGCCTTCTGGAACTCTTCGTTGCAGCCCTGATCGTATGCGGAGATGTTGCTCATGTCAACCTTCTCAGCGCCGTCTGCCAGCATCTTGTAAGGGTTCTGTCCGCCGAGGATCGCATTGCCGAATGAATCATCGCCTGCAAGCTCTGCAAGGACTTCCTTGTTATTTACGCAGTCGGAATCGTCAACGGCGATTTCCTTCATAACATCATTGTCTGTTGTGAGCTTAAGGATGATATCCTTTACGAGTGCCGGGTTATCTGTGCCCTGTGCCGCGCAGATCCAGCTGCCGCCCCAGTAGTAGCCCTGAGGTCCGTTTGTCAGTCCCCAGCCGCCTGCATGTGCGATAGAACCGTCATCTTCACCATCCGGTGCATTGCCCATGGAGAAATTGATCAGCCAAGCGGGGCCAAAGTAGCAGAATACATCGCCGGGTGCCTTGAAGCCTGCGCTCCACTCTTTGCTCCACAGATCGTTTGTCGTTGTCTCGCCGGCATCTACCATAGTCTTGGAGTCATCAACCCACTTCTTGATGTTGTCGTCTACAACAACCTTGCCGTTCTGTACCCAGGGACCTGCAACGTTGTTGGAATATACACGATAGGTATCATTAACAGTTGCCGTCATATTGTAGCCGGCTTTCTTCATCTCTTCAGCTGTCTTTGTGAATGTATCCCAGTCAGCAACAGCCTTCTGTACTGTTTCGGGATCGTCAGAGCCGAGAACCTTCTTGGCGATCTCACGGTTGTAGATCAGACCTGCTGAGCATGCCTGCCAGGAAGAAGCGCGGATATCGCCGTTGGCATCTGTAACAACATCCTGTGTATACTTGTACTGCTTGGAAAGATCATCCGCTGTGATGCCAAGATCCTTGAGAGGCTCTGCTACATCAGCTTCTGCGTCCACATACTTGAGAGCGTAATCTGCCTCGATGAGGAACATATCAACCTTATCATCAGCAGCTGCGTCTGCCTGCTTGGCCAGATCCTCATCCAGCTTTGTCTGATAACCGTTATCCTTGTTGTCTGTCAGAATGAAGTTGACCTTAACGCCGTTGATGGTGCCGCCCTTTGTCGCGTCATCCTTGTCAGCGGGCTCAAAGCCGGGATAATGTGCTGCAAGTCTGTTGGGGAACTCATTGTTCCATACTTCGATGTTAAGGACCTTGCCCTCATCTGCTGTCGATACAGACTCAGCTGCAGACTCTGCCGCACCTGTCTCGCTTGCCGCGGATGATGATGAGCTGCCGCCTCCGCATGCTGTCAAAGAAGCTGCCATTGCGCCAGCTGCCAGCAGACTGACGATCTTAACCGTACGTTTTTTCATGTTGTACCCTCCTTGAAAATTGTAGTTTCTCTTTCTCAATTGTTTATATGAAAAAACTGACCACTCAGTTCTTTCTTTCCCCTGTCAGTGGAACACCCCTATGCTCCTGGCACTCTCTCCGGCGACCAGCCTGCCTCTCACAGAGATCTCTTCTTCCTTTTCCTTATCCTTGTTCTCAATGATCCGAATCAGCTTATTGGCTGCCTGAACGCCTATCTCCTCTGCGTTCTGTGCATATGTCGTAAGCTTCGGCCTAAGAACCTGACCGAGCGGGATGCCGTCGTAGCCGGTGACGCTTACATCTTCCGGAACAGAAAGCCCCATATTCTCCAGTGCCGCCATTCCGCCCAGATAAGCGAAATCATCGGGATACATGATGGCGGTCGGCCTGTCAGGCAGCTCCATCAGACGTTTTGTCGCCTCGGCGCTGACCTTCGCGTCGTGATATCTGCCTTCCACGATGTACTCTTCCGGGATCGTGACTCCGTATTCCCTGCAGGCATTGTAAAGACCATTGAGCCTTTTGCGGGTAACAGAGGTCATCTCTCCATGGATGACGCCGATCCTGCGGTGTCCCAGCTCCAGCAGATATCTGCCCAGGGCATATCCGCCTTCCACATTGTCCGACATGACACTGGCGTGTCCCGGAAAATTGTAATCTATGGTCACAGTCGGGATCTCGCTGTCCACAAGCTCTCTTACATTCTCATTCTTAAAATCCACACTGGCGATCAGGACGCCGTCAACCTTGCGGTATCTGGCGTGCTCCAGGAATGTTCCCTTCCGCCCTACAATGCTTCTCCCTATGAATGTGATGTCGTAGCCCAGCTCTTCTGCTGCCATCTTTGCGCTGTTGAGTATCCTGGAGAAATACTCATGAGTCAGACCGCTGTTCGTCTCATCGAAAAAGAGCACTCCGATGTTGTTCGATATATTTGTCTTCAGCTGCCTGGCTGCCGCGTTAGGGAGATAATTAAGCTTCCTCGCTGTCTGGCGGATCCTCTCCGCCGTCTGCGCGTTCACATCTTCGTATCCGTTCAGCGCCTTGCTTACCGTTGCAGGTGAGACCTTGCATATCATAGCTATATCTTTGACGGTTACCATTCTTCCCACCTTCCTGACGGCTTCCTCACTTTTCTTTTAACCATTTTAGGAAAGTGCCGATTTCTTTTTCGTACTCTAAAACTAAATCGTTTTCGATGTTTTGTCAATCGTACAATCCCATAAAGAAATCCTACAATATTCGGTCGTTTTGCACAAATTTTACTTGTATGTTAAAAATTATTTGACATTGACGCCAGACAAAATATAATAATTATAATTGAAAACGGTTTCGTTGTTGAATTTTTTGGAGTAAATCGTTTTCGGGGCCTGATCTTATGATCTTTCAGGCATTACTTTTTCCGCATCCGCCGGATGCTTTGGAGGCAGACACCATGAAATACGGATATTTTGACGACCGGGCAAGGGAATATGTGATCACGACGCCGCAGACTCCGCTGCCGTGGATCAATTACCTGGGATCCAAAGAATTTTTCGGGATCATCTCCAACACAGCGGGAGGCTACGACTTTTACAAGGACGCCAAGCTCATGCGCCTCACCCGCTACCGCTATAACAACTGTCCTCTGGACAGCGGGGGCAGGTACTATTACATAAAGGATGGGGACAGCATCTGGAACCCCGGCTGGCAGCCGGTCCAGACGCCCCTGGACAGCTATACCTGCCGCCACGGTCTGGGATATACGGTCATCACGGGAGAAAAGGATCATCTGCAGGCATGTCTGCAGGCATTTGTCCCTGTTTCCGATGCCTGCGAGATCAACAGGATCATACTTACGAACAAGGGCGGAGAAGCGAAGGATATTGACCTCTTCAGCTTTGTCGAATTCTGCCTTTGGAACGCAGAAGACGATTCCACGAATTTCCAGCGAAACTTTTCCACCGGGGAAGTGGAGGTGGAAGCGGGAGGCAGTACCATCTACCACAAGACAGAATACAGAGAGCGCCGCGATCACTATGCCGTTTTTTCTGTAAACAGGCCGGTAGACGGATTTGACACCGCAAGAGACGCCTTTATCGGCTTATATAACGGCTTTGCCGGTCCCCAGGCTGTCCTGGAAGGAAAGAGCAGAAACAGCATAGCACACGGCTGGGCGCCGATCGGCTCCCACCATCTGAAGATCCACCTGGAGCCCTCGCAGACCACTTCTCTCATATTTGTCCTCGGCTACTGCCAGAATCCGGCGGATCAGAAGTGGGAAGCCCCCGGCATCATAAACAAAGAACCGGCCCGCAGGCTCCTTTCTGCCTATCAGACGGATGCGCAGGTGGACCAGGCTCTCTCTGAGCTGAAAAGCCACTGGAAGGATCTGTTGTCCACTTATTCCGTGCAGACAGGGGATGAGAGGCTTGACCGCGTCGTCAATATCTGGAACCAGTATCAGTGCATGGTCACGTTCAATATGAGCCGGAGCGCCAGCTACTTTGAGAGCGGCATGGGCCGCGGCATGGGCTTTCGGGATTCCTGCCAGGACCTGCTGGGATTCGTTCATCTGATCCCGGAGAGGGCCAGGGAGAGGATCCTGGACATAGCCAACACCCAGTTCCCGGACGGCAGCGCCTACCACCAGTATCAGCCGCTCACGAAGAAGGGCAACGCCGCCATAGGCGGCGGCTTCAACGACGACCCTCTCTGGCTGATCGCCGGCACCTGTGCCTACCTGCGCGAGACCGGGGACTACTCTATCCTGGATGAGACCTGCGCCTGGGACAGCGACTTTACAGAAGGCGCCACGCTGATGGAACACCTGCGCCGGTCCCTGCATTTTACAGTATCTCATAAGGGCCCGCACGGGCTTCCCCTAATCGGCAGGGCGGACTGGAATGACTGCCTGAATCTGAACTGCTTTTCAAAGGAACCCGGCGAGAGCTTCCAGACATTCGGCCCCAGCGAAGGACCGGTGGCAGAATCCGTATTTATCGCCGGCATGTTTGTGAAGTACGGGAAAGAATATGCCGACCTGTGCCGCCATATCGGGCTGGATCAGGAAGCTGTCCAGGTCGAAGAAGAAGTAAAGAAGATGATATCAGCCGTGGAGACGGCCGGCTGGGACGGAGAATGGTTCATCCGCGCCTACGACGCCTACTCTCAGCCTGTCGGCAGCAAAAGCTGCGAGGAAGGCAGGATCTATATAGAGCCCCAGGGCATGTGCGTCATGGCCGGCATCGGCATAAAAGACGGGAAGGCACGGTCCGCGCTTGACAGTGTCAAAAAGCACCTGGATACAAAGTACGGCATCTGCCTGTTGCAGCCAGCCTACACAAAGTATCATGTCGAGCTGGGCGAGATCACGTCCTACCCGCCGGGCTACAAGGAGAATGCCGGCATATTCTGCCACAACAACCCCTGGGTTGCCTGCGCGGAGACGGTCATGGGCCGCGGAGACCGTGCCTTTGAAGTTTTCCGCAAGACCTGCCCGGTCTATCTGGAGGATATCAGCGATATCCACCGCACGGAACCCTATGTCTACTGCCAGATGGTAGCCGGCAGGGACGCTCCGACATTCGGGGAAGGCAAGAACAGCTGGCTGACCGGCACGGCCGCCTGGACATTTACCTGCATCAGCCAGTATATCCTGGGGATCCAGCCGACGCTGGACGGGCTTCGCATAGACCCCTGCATTCCGGCCCATGTGGACGGCTACACAGTCGACCGCGTCTACCGGGGCGTCCGCTACCACATCACGGTGGATAATCATGCCCATGTGGAAAAGGGCGTGGGAATAATGACCGTAGACGGCCGGCCTGTCGCAGGCAATGTGATCCCGCCTCAGGCGGCAAAAGGGGATCCGGTCCAGGTCCATGTCACGATGAGATAAGGCCTTCCTCCAGGGACAGCTTAGCCCGCCATATCAGAATCTATGCCCTCCAGGGCAGCAGGACCGTCCTTCTTAAGGACGATGGAATCAGTATCCGGCTGGAGCAGGCCCCGGCCTGCGCCGGTACTTTCCTCCTGCTGCCCTTATTTTATTTTGCCTGTGAAGCGGGAAAATGCCTGCGTCTTCATGAGCCAGCTGCAGATATCTGACGCGCAGCGCTGATATTCGGCGATCGTCACAGTGCCTTCTTCCAGGGCCTGCAGGGAATTGTCATGGGTCGTATTGTCCGCCGCGCAGGCCGTTACCATGTTAAGGTCGCACCGCGCGCGAACCATGGCCGCTTCATTTTGATAAGAGCCCGGCTCTCCCTCCTCGCTTCCTTTCGCCCACCAGTCTGTCGTAACGATCCCGTCAAATCCCCACTCTTTTCTTAAGATGCCGCTGACCAGTCCGTAGTGGCTGGACGTCCATATGCCGTTTACCGGGCCGTATGTCGTCATGACGGCCGATGCCTTTCCCTCTTTTACAGCGATCTCAAAGCCGTGCAGATAGACTTCCCTGGCCGCCCGCTCCGAGGCCAGGGCCTCCACATCGTGCCTGGCCTTTTCCTGGGTATTCATGGCAAAATGCTTGATGACCCCGTCTGCGCCCCCAGCCTTAAGGCCCCTCAGCTGGGCGGCCGCACATTTTCCCGTAAGAAGGGGATCTTCGGAAAAATACTCGAAGTTTCTGCCGTTCTGGGGATTGCGGTGCAGGTTCATTCCCGGTCCCAGCAGGGCGTCTATCCGGTTCCTGCTCAGCTCCATGCCTTCGAATCGGTAGAGCTCCTCCTGCAGTTTCTCATTCCATGTGCAGGCAAGCAGGGTTCCGCCGGGCAGAGAAAAGGCCTCCGCGCCGCTGTCCATGCGGATCCCGCTGGGCCCGTCGCTGACGCAGGCTATGGGAATGCCAAAATGGAGCAGGCTGTCTGTCACGCCGCCGATGGCCCCGCCGCATCCCGGCGTCACCTTGGGGGAATTCATCCCTTCCCCACGGACGATGCAGGTCAGGTCTTCCCGGGAGAGCTGGCCGATAAAAGCCTCCATAGTCTGCCTGCCCTCATATACGTCTACAAGACGGATGCCCACATCGCCGGTCATGGGGATCTCTTTCGGCAGGTCCTCCAGGCGCTCCCGGGTAAGATCCGTGCCGCGCAGAGGAACATCTTCCCAGCCGATATCATAGCTGCCTCCCGCAAGTGCCGTCTCCTTCCCTCCGGTCTGTCCAGCCCGCGGGATGGGCCGGATCCTGTTAAAAGCGGTCCTGGGGCCGATCTGGGAAGAGAGCTGCGCTATGAGCCTTGTCTCATCCAGCTGATAGCTGCCCGCCGGCTGCAGGTCGCGGACGTTATCCCCTATCCAGAAGCTGTAGGTTCCCTTTTCCATGACCCAGGCCCACTGATATCCGGACAGGCCGGAGTCATCAAAGGATGCCAGCTCCCGGACGGGGATAGTCACGTCCACGATCTCCCTGCCGCCCGGCGCAAGGTCTCCCGTCTTGGCAAAGCCGCACAGAGTCAGCGCCGGCTGTCCCAGCCTTCCCTGCGGTTTTGTGACATAGACCTGGACGACTTCCTTGCCGGCTGCCTCCCCGGTATTCGTCACTTCTACGCAGAGCCTTGCGCACCCATCCGTCACATGAAACGACAGGGGCCGCAGGGCAAATGACGTATAAGACAGGCCGAAGCCAAAGGGATAGAGGACTTTATCCCTGGCAAATGTCTCAAAATAGCGGCAGCCGACGTAGATGTCCTCCTGCTGGATGTTGCGCACCGGGCTGCCGAAATTCGCCGTGGACGGATAATCCTCGATGGAGGCCGCTATGGTATCCGCCAGATGGCCGGAGGGGCTGACCCGGCCCATCAGAACATCGAGAACGCCCCTCCCGCCTTCCTGGCCCCCCTGCCAGATCATAGCCACCGCGTCCGGGTCATATGCCTTCACCCACTTCATGTCCATGATATTGCCGGTATTGAGCAGGACAATGGTATGGCAAAAGGCCGCTGTGACGTTTCTGATCATCTCTTCCTCTGTCTCCGTCAGCAGAAGGCTTCCCCTGACCGGAGCGTTGTCGTGATCCTCGCCCGCCGTCCTTCCGATGATGACAAGAGCGGTGTCACAGCGGGAGGCAATGCGCTCTGCCAGAGCCGGGGAGACCGGCATCTCCTCCTGATGCCAGGGCTCGTCCGCCCAGCCCGTGCCGCTCTCAAAGGGGTGATCAGCCAGCCATTCTCTGTAGATATCCAGCAGCTCCCGGTCAAGCACCAGATCAGAGCTCTCCTCTATGGCTTCCTTTACTCCGACGGCATAGACCGCATTCACCATTCCCCCGGAGCCTGTGCCGGATTTGTAATAATGGAACTGGCTCCTGCCAAAAAGCGCGGCGTGCGCCCCCTGATCAAGGGGCAGCGCTCCCTTGTCATTTTTCAGAAGGACAAATCCTTCTGCCGCTGCCTGCCGGGCAGTGCGCTTATACTCTTCCATATCCCATTTCAGATCTTTCCTTGCCATCCTGTATCCTTTCTGCGTCTGCCTCAGCGGACAGAAAAACGATATGTCGTTTTCGCCCTGTAACTCTCTCCCGCCCGGAGTATGACCGGCGAATCCTTCTCCCGGTGAATGGAATCGGGCATGTACTGGGTCTCCAGAGCGACGCCGTCCCTGTTCTCGTAAGGTTTTCCGCCCTTGCCCGGGGCCCCGCCCGCCAGATAATTTGCCGAATAGACCTGCACGGTGGGAAGAGTCGTAGAAATGCTGACAAGTCTGCCGCTGCCTGCGTGGTAAAGCCTGACCTGATCCCGGTCACCCTTCAGGAAGAAAGCATGATCGTAACCGCCGGCATTTTTCAGCTGGTCGTCATCCTCAGAGATCCGCTCTCCTATCTCGTGAAACTGCCTAAAATCAAAGGGCGTGCCGGCCACATCCCGTCTCTCCCCTGTGGGCAGGCAGCTTTTATCCACGGCCGCGAACCGATCCGCCATGATCTGCAGCTGGTGGCCGTAGATCTTCTCTCTGCCGGCGGACAGGTTAAAATAGGTGTGGGCCGTTATGTTCAGGATCGTGTCCTTGTCTGTGTCCGCGTAAAAATTAAGGTGCAGCCTGTCCCCCTCCAGCAGGTATTCCACCTGCAGGGTCAGTGTCCCAGGATAGCCTTCCTCGCCATCCGGGGAGACGTAGGTAAAGCGAAGCCCGTCCGCCAGGATCTCCGGGGAAAAGAGCTTGCGGTCAAAGCCCTCCAGGCCCCCGTGCAGATGGTTCTCCCCTGCATTCGCCGCCAGAGTAAAAGTCCTGCCGTTCAGGGTGAAAGCCGCACCGCCGATCCGGTTAGCCACCCGCCCTACGATGGCTCCCAGGCAGCTGTTGTCCTTGCGGCAGTCCTCCACGTTCTGGTAGCCCAGCACGATATCTTCCATCCTGCCCTCCCTGTCCGGCGCATAGATGGAGAGAATGTGGCAGCCCAGATTGGAAGCAATCACCCTGAGGTGCGCATTTTTTATCTCGTATATATTGATTCCTGTATCTGCAGACTTGTGCAGCTCCTTAACTGATATTTGTTCCATTGCCTTATTTTTCCCTTCCATCGATCATTCGGATCAGCTGGTCCAGATTCGTGCGGTGGTACAATCCTGCCAGCTTCTTCAACTTCCCGGGATCCAGTTCTTCAAAAATATCCTCATCCAGTCTCATCCCTTCAAACAGATATTCCTCAAATGCCTTTCTGCCGCGTATAGGCGGAAGAATCGCCAGCTCATCGCAGAGCGCTTTCTCCCGGTCAGCGATCAGATAAGGATATGGCTTTGCCTCGACTCTAGTATAGCCATAGGGATACACCGCTGCCGGAACATCTTGATAGGTATAAACACCAAATCGATTTTGAAATTCCTTCTTCCTGCGCTTGTTCCGCGTCGCGGACGTATATACCGTGACTCTTTCCGGCATCATGCCATAATACGACAAAGCATACTCAAATGAGAGATATGACGGACCATAAAGCACATTTGCAAGCATATATCCTGCGATATGCCGATCCGTTTCATAGAGTCCGCGCTTCAGCGGGATCAATTCTCCCTGCTTCACCAGCGACTGGATCTTGTGATGTGGGCTCTTATATTCCGCATACTCCATAAGCAACTGTTCTGTCGATACGATCATGCTTATTTCCTCCCAATAATGCAATTATATTTCATTTTCAAGAGGAAATCAACACTATCCGCTAATATCCTCCACATACCTCTTCAGAGCGGCCAGATAACTCTGCCCGTACCTGGACAGGGGCATTTTCCGCCTCCGAATATAGCCGATATGCATATTCTCATCCGCGGACAGGCGTCTTGCCACGATATTGCCCCCGTTCAGCTCCCGGCTGATGACGCCGGAGCAGACGGTATAGCCGTTCAGGCCGATGGCCAGATTGAAGAGGGTCGCCCGGTCTCTCACCTTGATATTTTTCTTTCTCTCCAGGGAGCTTAATATTTCTTCTGAGTAATAGAAGGAATTGTATTCCCCCTGCTCATAGGAAAGATAGGGATAGGGCTCCAGGTCTTCCAGTGTTACCTCTTCCTTCGCGGCAAGAGGGTGATCTTTGCCGATGAAGATGTGGGGGCTGGCCTGGAAAAGCTCTTCAAAGGAAAGATCATATTTGCGGAAGGCCTTTTCCATCACATCCCGGTTCCTTTTGGACAGATATAAGATGCCCAGCTCGCTGATCATGCTGCTGACGTCCTCTATGATCTCATGCGTCTGCGTCTCCCGCAGAGTGAAATCATAGGTGTCTGCGTCAAATTCGCGCACGACATCGACGAAGGCGTTTACGGCAAAGGAATAATGCTGGCAGGAGACGGAGAAGCGGGGGTTTCTCTCTTCTTTCTTCTGAAACCGGTCCTCCATGAGCCTGGCCTGTTCCAGGACCTGCCTGGCGTAGCCAAGCAGTTCTTTCCCGTCCGCGGTCACTGTCACACCCTTATTTCCCCGGGAGAAAATGGCAACACCCATCTCCTCTTCCAGTTCGCGTATGGCATGCGTAAGGCTGGGCTGCGAGATAAAAAGAAGGTCTGCCGCTTCCGTCATGTTTCCTGTCTTTGCTGCCATTACCGCGTACTCCAGCTGCTTTAAGGTCATATGTTTCCTCCATTTTCAAAAATGCTTTCCAAAAAATTTTACCATAGGTTTTTTCTATTGCAAACCAGAAATTTTAAGTATTTTACGAATCGCAGGAGATTTCCTATAATATCTATCAAGATTACAGCAATTCAGGAGGAATTAAGATATGAATACACCATTTCGTTATGACTATGTAGGAAGCTTCCTGCGGCCCCAGAAATTAAAAGAAGCCCGCCAGAATCTCGCGGAGGGCAAGATTACCGCGGCCCAGCTCAAGGATGTCGAAGACGAGTGCATCACAGACCTGATCAGAAAGCAGAAGGCGGCCGGCTATCACGTGATCACGGACGGGGAATTTCGCCGCGCCACCTGGCATCTTGACTTTATGTGGGCCTTTGACGGGGTCGGCCACTGCCCCACAAAGACGGGGCTCCCCTTCCACGACGAGGCTGCCATGATAGACGACACCTACCTGACCGGGAAGGTATCCCTGACCGGCGTCCACCCCTTTGTCGAGCATTTTAAATTCGTCAAACAGTTTGAGGATGAGAATACGGTCGCCAAGCAGACGATCCCTGCCCCGGCCCAGTTCCTGGAGCAGATGATCATGCCCTTTGCCCAGGAAAATACTGCCAGATATTACTCTGACAACGATGAACTTCTTCGCGACATCGCCCGGGGCTATCAGAAGGTCATTGCCGACCTCTATGCCGCCGGCTGCCGCAATATCCAGTTTGACGACTGCTCCTGGGGAATGCTCGTCGACCCTATGGCCAAGGTCTATTTCGGAACGGACGAGGAAGGCCTGAAGAGGATCCAGGAGCAGCTCCTCTTCATCAACAACCTGGCCATAGAAGGAAAACCCGATGATCTTGTCATAAACACCCACGTCTGCCGGGGGAATTTCCACTCGACCTACGCCAGCAGCGGGGCCTATGACGCCGTGGCAGAAACCCTCTTTGCCAGGGAAAATGTCAATGCCTACTATCTTGAGTTCGACGACGAGCGCTCGGGAGGCTTTGAGCCTCTTTCCAGGGTGAGCGGCGATAAGAAAGTTGTTCTGGGTCTTGTCACAACGAAAAAATCCCTCCTCGAGAGAAGGGAAAATATCATCGACCGCATCCATGAGGCTGCGAAATACATTCCGCTTGAGCGGCTCTGCCTGAGCCCCCAGTGCGGCTTCGCCTCCTGCGAGATCGGCAACAAGCTGACCGAGGCGCAGCAGTGGGCAAAGCTTAAGCTTGTAAAGGATATCGCCCGGGAAGTCTGGGGAGAGTAACCTCCGGCTGCCTGTTTTTCTTTACCGGAACCTGCAGTTCAATGACCACTTCTTCGCTTTCGTTTGTCAGAGTGACATCCACTTTATATGTCTGCAGAATATGTCCGCTTATGGTGAGATGATGCTCTTCCAGATATTCCCGGACTTTGTCAAAACTGGGATGGTATTTCTGCAGAAGCCCGTCACTGTAGTACATACAGACGTAACGGCCCGGTGGGATCTGAATCACATATTCAGAATCTGCGTCTCCGGGGTCCACCAGGAGCATGGGATAAGCCTTCACAAAGCCTGCGCTTGGATAAAGGATCTTCTCATCTGAATATATCCCGACCCTGTCGCTTGCCAGGATCGGGATTCTCGTCTTCAGTATGCTCGTAAGCTTTGTATATTCCATAGCATGTTCTTCCCGATTCACAGAAGTAACATCAAGTGTCACCATATAGCGGGCGGGAAAATCTTTCTCAAAAATCGTACCACAGGGAGTCAAATCTTCCAGTGAATGCAGAAACTTTATTTTTTCAAGCAGTTCCCGGTTCATCTGAATCTCCTCATCTATCCGCCTCTGCAGGTCCTTCTGCAGTTTTTCTATCATTCGGATTGATTTTTGCAGATTCCGATTATCGAAATAAGCCTGCACTTCCTTTATGGACATGCCTGCTTTTCTCAGTTCAATGATCGTCCGGATCTTCTCGTATTGCCTGATCGTATAGTATCGCCATCCGCTCTTCTTTTTCACGATCGGCTTGAGCAGACCGATCCGGTCATAATAGCGCAGCGTCTCCGTCGTGATGCCGTTCATTTCGGCAAATTCCGAAATAGAAAAAATAAACTGCCCGACCATGCCCTCCGGTTTTTCCATCCCTTGTTTTCTGCCTTTCTATACAATATTTTTACAGATACAGCGGATTAGACCAGGCTTTATGCCCATGGCTGTCCGTGCAGACTGCACGCACATAGCTCTCATTCCCTTTCAGGGAAAATGCAGCTTCTGTTATGCTGTCATTCCCGGCAGGATCAAAAACTGCGCCGCCGGCATTTATGAGATTCCCGGCAATAAAATAAACAGCGCTGACAGCTGAACAGCATATATAAGCCTTTCCCTCATGAATGCCCCAGTCATAGATCTGCGGACCTGTAGAGGAGTAATAATTCCCCGAAATAATTGCATTTATCAGGCTCTCATGATCCAGTTTCTCCGCCTTAGCCATTATATATCCGCCAAAAGAATCCTTCAAGATACCGTCATTATGGTTGTCATCTGACGCAGTGGCCCAAATATGCGTTCCCTGCCTCAGCATGACATCCCAACGGATCTCATCGTATCCCGTCCCACTCTCATTGACAGTCCCGTAATTATAGACCTCGAGTGCGCAAAGGCCTTTTGTGTGAATAAAATCCTCCTCCCCGATCCGCGACCAGACAGGATGATTATATATAGCGATACAACCGTGATCAAGAAGTCTGTCCGTAAGTTTCTGGGCTGCTTCAGAACCTGTCCAGCAGCCGATGTATTCAAGAGGTGGAATATATTCCAGATGGCGAAAGGGACCTCTTTTTGCCTCCCTCACCATTTCCTGATTTCCCAGCAGTCCGTGGATATGGTGGACAGCCAGACGTCTCTCCCTCGCCTTTTCTTCATCTGCGTAGAGTACGGCAGAAGACTCCACAGCAGGAAGTATGATAAAATCGTCTCTGTCCAGTTCAGAGCGAAAATCCGTAAACACATCGTGGTCACTGATTGCCAGGAAGGAGTAACCGTGCCTCCTGTACAGGTCTGCCACACTTTCCGGTGTCAGACTGCCGTCGGAGACCGTTGTGTGGCAGTGGATATTTCCCTTATACCAGGACCCTCCTTCCGTGAATCCCCTTTGATCTCTTATAGATTTCGTCATTTCTGACATGATCGTCCCTCCCGTTCTATTCTGGTCTTCTTCAAAACTCCGGCACTGGCAGACATTTTTCCCTGTACTGCTCTCTTATATTCTCGGGGATCATACTGCCGCCGGTAGCCCAGCAGATCTGCGTGCTTCGCTCCATCCTCCCGTCCGTCAGTCCATGAGACTGACAATAGGAGACTGCATCCGGAAAATGGACAAGTCCAATGGGTCCCATAAAGGCAGCGCAGCTGGATGGTTCTATTTCAATCTGCTCGCTGCGGTACAAGAGCCGCAGAAAATCATACAGCCGTCCGTCGCTCACCGTAAAATCACCGGATACAAGATTTGTCACCAGCCGTGTCACAAAACCGGATGGGCTCGGACAGGCCAGTCCATCCGCCTCCGTCTTGCCGGAAAGGCCATAATTTTTCACATTTGCTTTCTCGAACTGCTGTGCGGCGATCCCCAGGAGCACGGACGGACACTGCACCGGCTCAGTGAAAAAAACATGCACATTGTCTCCGAATATACGCTTCAGCCCATATCCGACCCCTCCCGGAGCCCCTCCGACCCCTGCAGGAATATAGACAAGGAGCGGGTGCTCCGCATCGACGGATATACACTTCTCTTCCAGCTGACTCTTCAGTCTCTCAGCTGCAACGGCATATCCGAGAAACAGATTTTTCGACCATTCATCATCTATAAAATATGTGGACGGATCATTGGCGGCTGCAGCTCTTCCTGAAGCGACAGCGGCAGAATAATCCGAATCGTACTCTATGACAGTCACGCCATGACTACGCAGCAGATCCTTTTTCCACTGCCTGGCATCCTGCGACATATGGACAGTGACATGAAAGCCAAGCGCTGCGCCCATGATGCCGATAGACATCCCAAGATTTCCTGTGGATCCTACCTGGATAGAAAAGCGGCCGAAAAATTGCCGGCAGGAATAGTCTGCCAGTTTTCCGTAATCATCACCCGGCTTAAGGATCCCATTTTCAACAGCCAGAGCCTCCGCATGCTGCAGCACCTCATATATCCCCCCACGCGCTTTGACTAACCCGGATATGGGCAGGTCGCTGTCCATTTTCAGGTATAGTCTGCCTTTTACCGGCGCATATGTGCGGGACAACTCCGCCTGCATGGAAGGAACAGCCCGCAGCGGGGACTCAATAAGCCCTCCGGCAGAAGCTGTCTCCGGAAATGCCCTTGCGATAAAGGGGGCAAAACGAGCCAGACGCTCGGAAGACATCCGGATATCTGCGTCTGAAACTGTCAGCTCAGATACAGCTTTTACCATCCGGTATGGAAGGTAGTATGGATTTATCCATGCTGTTTCTTTTCCTTCCATGACATCTTTTTGAACCAGATATCGTACATCGTCCGTTTCACAGTTCATAGGCCTGCCTCCTCGTATAATAGTTTTATAAGGTTATTAGTTACCACTGAATGAACTATCATTCAGCTATATAAGGGAAGGACAGAGGGGAAAT